>NZ_JBFBLC010000002.1:912030-912835 GCF_040702505.1 Terrabacter sp. NPDC080008 | reverse complement strand
ATGTGTGGAGCTGACCGGTACTAATAAGCCGATAACTTGACTATCAAAGATGCTACGCGTCCACTGTGCAGTTCCCGAGATACAAACGGGAACACACCCACGATTTTGATATCTCCATAGAGTTTCGGCTGTCATAGCGAAGGGGAAACGCCCGGCTCCATTCCGAACCCGGAAGCTAAGCCCTTCAGCGCCGATGGTACTGCACTGGTGACGGTGTGGGAGAGTAGGACGCAGCCGGACACACTTTGTCAGAGCGCCCCAGACGGAACTTCATTGATCCGACTGGGGCGCTCTTTCTTTTTTGCGTGTAGGACCAGAGGTGGCGCCGGCAGCGGTCGGCGCGGAAGGATGCTGAACATGAGCGAGCAGGACCGGAACGACCGGCGCGACAGCACGAACGGACGACGGGGCCCCGAGCGACGTGAGGGGGCGCCTCGCGGCGACCGGGGTGGCTATCGCTCTGATGACCGGCGAGCTTCCGGTGGCGACCGGGGTGGCTATCGCTCCGATGACCGGCGTTCTTCCGGTGGGGACCGTGGCGGCTATCGCTCAGATGACCGTCGCTCCGGTTCGCGTGACGACCGTGGCGGCTATCGCTCTGACGACCGGCGTTCCGGTTCGCGTGACGACCGGGGTGGCTACCGCTCCGATGACCGGCGTTCTTCCGGTGGCGACCGGGGTGGCTACCGCTCCGATGACCGGCGTTCTTCCGGTGGGGACCGTGGCGGCTATCGCTCAGATGACCGTCGCTCCGGTTCGCGTGACGACAGTGGCGGCTACCGCTCCGATGACAGTCGCTCCGGTT
>NZ_JBFBLC010000002.1:0-911934 GCF_040702505.1 Terrabacter sp. NPDC080008 | reverse complement strand
GGTTCGCGTGACGACCGGGGCGGCTACCGCTCCGATGACCGTCGCTCCGGTTCGCGTGACGACCGGGGTGGCTACCGCTCCGATGACCGTCGCTCCGGTTCGCGTGACGACCGGGGTGGCTACCGCTCCGATGACCGTCGCTCCGGCTCGCGTGACGACCGGGGTGGCTACCGCTCCGATGACCGTCGCTCCGGCTCGCGTGACGACCGGGGCGGCTATCGCTCGGACGACCGCCGCTCTGCTGACGGCTACCGCTCCGACGAGCGTCGCGGTTCCGGTGAGCAGCGCGGTCCGCGTCGTTTCGACGACCGCCCGCGTGGCGGTACCGGTCGGAACCAGGACGAGGAGCGCCGTGGTGGTCCCCGGCTGACCCCGAAGTCGCCCCGCAAGCCCGAGCCGGCCATCCGCGAGGGCGTCACGGGCCACGAGGTCGATCGGGCCGTGAAGAACCAGCTGCGCACCCTCTCGAAGGAGAACGCCGAGGGCGTCGCGCAGCACCTGGTCATGGTGGCCGAGCTGCTCGACGTCGAGCCGGAGGCTGCCCTCGCGCACGCCGAGACGGCGGTCCGGCGCGCAGGGCGCGTGCCGGCCGCACGTGAGGCGCTCGGCCTGGTCGCCTACCGCCTCGGGGACTGGGCGCGCGCCCTCGGCGAGTTCCGCACGGTGCGCCGCCTCTCGGGCTCCAGCCACCTGCTGCCGCTGATGGTCGACTGCGAGCGAGCACTCGGCCGCCACGACAAGGCCCTCGAGCTCGCGCAGAGCGAGGAGGCGGGGAACCTGGCGATCGACGACAAGGTGGAGATGGCCATCGTGGTGTCCGGCATCCGGCGGGACCTGGGTCAGCTCGACGCCGCGGCGGCGGGCCTCAACGACCTCGTGCGGCGCATCAACCCGAACCGGCCCTCGGCCGCGCGCCTGTTCTACGCGTACGCCGACGCGAAGCTGGCTGCCGGTGACCCGGAGGCTGCCCGCGACTGGTTCTCCCGTGCGGCCGACGCCGACCACGACCTGACCACCGACGCGGCCGAGCGGCTCGAGGAGCTCGACGGCGTCGACGTCACCGACCTCCTCGGCGACGAGGCGGACGGACCCGACGCGCCCAACGGCGGCGAGATCGAGACAGCTCCCGGGCGCTGACCCGCGAGCTGTCCCGGAGCAACATGCGAGCCACGGCGCCCGACACACCACTGACCGCCGATTACGACGGCCTGGTCTGCGACCTCGACGGCGTCGTCTACCGCGGCGGCGAGGCCGTCCCGGGTGCACCCGAGTCGCTCCAGGCCCTGGTGAGCCGACACATCCGGCTGGTCTATGCGACCAACAACGCCTCACGCGTGCCCGCCGAGGTGGTCGACCAGCTCTCGGCCCTCGGGGCCCCGGCGACCGCCGATGACGTGGTCACCAGTGCCCAGGCCGGAGCTGCCCGGCTGGCTGAACGGCTCCCGGCAGGTGTGCGCGTCCTGGCGCTCGGCGGCCCCGGCGTAGCCGAGGCCCTCACCGACGCAGGACTCGTGCCCGTGCTCCCCGCGGCGGTCGCCTTCGACGACGGATCCGCGTCGGCAAACCGGCAGGCGGGCGGTGACGTCCCAGCGAGGGAGGTGGCAGCGGTGCTGCAGGGCCTCGGCCGGAAGGTCAGCGTCGCCGACTTCGAGATCGCCGCGCGGCTGCTCGCGGACGACGGGCTGGTCTGGGTCGGCACCAACGACGACGCGACCCTGCCGCTGCCGTGGGGTCAGGCGCCGGGCAACGGCGCGTATCTCGACCTCCTCGCCTCCGCGGCCGGGCGCCGCCCGGACGTCGTCGGCAAGCCGCACCCCCCGCTCTACCGGCTGGCGCTGGCCCGGCTGGGCACGAGCGCCGCACGGACCCTCGCCGTGGGGGACCGGCTGGGGACCGACGTCGCCGGGGCGCAGGCCGCCGGCCTCGACTCCGCGTGGGTCCTCACCGGCGTCGACGGCCCGGTCGAGCTCCTGGCGACAGACTGCTCACCGACCTACGTCCTCGCCTCGCTGCGGGAGCTCCTGCTGCCGTATGCCGTGCCGCAACCCCACGCGGGAGGGTGGCGCTGTGGAGGGGCGGAGGCGGCATACGACGACGGCGAGCTGTCGGTGCGGCAGGGGAGCCCGAACGCGGTCGAGACGGTGCGGGCCGGACTGGCCGCCCTCGTGGAGGCGCGCGATGCCGGGGCCCCCACGGCGCGACTGCAGCGCGCGGCGCGTGCCCTCGACCACAGCCTCGAGCAGGCTCTCACCGACGAGCACGACGTGCACGAGGGAGAGTCGGAGCGCACCGGGTAGCGTGACCGCAGCGACCCACTGACCCTGCAGGGAGGCACCACATGTTCGGTGACGACGACCTCAGCCGCGACCCGGAGCGCCAGCCGACGGAGGTGGCCGGCCACGCCGACCGAGAGCACGACGCGACCGACGGCGCGGGTGACCTCCCCGTTCCGGAGATGGCCCCCACGCCGCCGGTCACCGGCGACGAGGCGGTCGACGAGGCGATGATGCGCCTGGCGCAGGCGCAGGCCGGATCCTTCGCCGAGCGGATCGACTCGGGCGAGCACGCCCACCGCAGCCTGCAGAGCCGCCTCGGCGGCCTGGGTGGCGCGTGACCCGTCGTCTCGACGCGGAGCTCGTCGCGCGCGGCCTGGCGCGGTCACGGGCGCAGGCCCGGGAGCTGGTCACCGGCGGGGTCGTCCTCGTCGACGGTGCGCCGGCCGTCAAGCCGTCGCTCGCGGTCTCCGACTCGGCGAGCCTGCAGCTGACGCGAGAACCCGACCGGTTGGTGGGCCGTGCCGCCCTCAAGCTGTTGCACGCCCTTCGCACGTGGCCGATCCCGGTGCAGGGGAGGCGCTGCCTCGACGTCGGCGCCAGCACGGGAGGCTTCACCCAGGTGCTGCTCGAGCACGGGGCCGCCCACGTGACCGCGCTCGACGTCGGCCACGGGCAGCTCGTCGGAGCGATCGCCGGGGACCCGCGCGTCAGCGACCTGCCCGGAACCAACATCCGTGACGTCGACGCGGCGCAGCTCGGCGGGGCCTTCGACCTCGTCGTCTCGGACCTCAGCTTCATCTCGCTGCAGATCGCGCTGCCGGCCATGCGGCCGCTGGTCACGGACGACGGAGACCTGGTGGTGCTCGTCAAGCCGCAGTTCGAGGTCGGCCGCGAGCGGCTGAGCCGGACCGGCGTCGTGACTTCGCCGCACGAGCACCGACGGGTGCTGCGCGACGTCGCCGCCACCGTCGCCGAGCTCGGCCTGCACCTGCACGGCGCCACGGCCAGCCCCATCACCGGCGGTGACGGCAACCGGGAGTTCCTCTTCTGGCTCGCACCACGGCAGGGCCCGGGCGCGTCCGAGACGGTCCTGGATGACATGCTGGGGGCCACCGACCCGGAGGGAGACCAGTGACGCGCCGCATCCTGCTCGTGGCCCACCCGCGTCGGCCCGAGGCCCTGACCGTCGCCAAGGGAGTCGTCCAGCGCCTGACCGCGCTCGGCATCGAGGTCTCCCTGCAGGCCGACGAGGCCCAGGCGCTCGACCTCAAGGACAGCTCGCGCGTCCACATCTCCTCGACCGAGGAGCAGGTTGCCGAGGGCTGCGACCTAGTCGTGGTGCTCGGCGGCGACGGGACGATCCTGCGTGGGGCGGAGTTCGCCCGGAGCGTCGACGTGCCGCTGCTGGGCGTCAACCTCGGCCACGTCGGCTTCCTCGCCGAGGCCGAGCGCGACGACCTCGGCGCCACCGTCGAGCACATCGCCCAGAGCAACTACGCCGTCGAGGAGCGCATGACGCTCCACGTCGACGTCAAGCTGCACGGCGACCTCGTCGCGAGCAGCTGGGCCCTCAACGAGGTCAGCGTCGAGAAGGCCGCCCGGGAGCGGATGCTCGAGATCACCGTCGAGGTCGACGGCCGCCCCCTGTCGTCCATGGGCTGTGACGGTGTCATCGTCTCGACGCCGACCGGCTCGACGGCATACGCCTTCTCCGCCGGCGGACCGGTCGTGTGGCCGCAGGTCGAGGCGATGCTGCTCGTGCCCAGCGCCGCCCACGCGCTCTTCGCCCGACCACTCGTCCTCGGACCAGACACCCACCTCGCCGTCGAGATCAAGGCGGCGACCGAGGGCTCGGGCGTCATGTGGTGCGACGGGCGGCGCCACGTCGACCTGCCCCCGGGCGCCCGAATCGAGGTACGCCGCGGGCTGCGGCCCGTACGCCTGGCCCGGCTCACGAGCGCGCCCTTTACCGACCGCCTCGTGGCCAAGTTCAACCTGTCGGTCGCCGGGTGGCGCGGGAACGGAGAGCGGGTCGTCGCGCCCGGCGTGGCAGCCGATGACGGTGCCCGGCCCTAGGGTGGGCTCGTGTTCACCCAGATGAGGATCCGCGGCGTCGGCGTCATCGACGACGCCGTGCTCGACCTCAGCCCCGGGCTCAACGTGCTCACCGGAGAGACCGGCGCCGGCAAGACCATGGTCGTCTCCGGCCTCGGGCTGCTGCTGGGCGAGCGCGCCGACTCGGGGCTGGTGCGCACGGGCGCCGACTCGGCGTTCGTCGAGGGCGTCGTCCAGCTCCCACTCGACCACCCGGCCCTGGGCCGCGCCGAGGAGGCCGGCGGCGAGCACGACGCCGGGGAGCTCGTGCTGGCACGCACCATCGCCGCCACCGGACGGTCGCGAGCCCACGTCGGCGGGCGCACCGCACCGGTCTCGGTGCTGGCGGAGCTCGGCCAGCTGCTCGTTGCGGTGCACGGACAGGCCGACCAGTGGCGGCTCAAGCAGGGCGATGCCCACCGGGCCGTCCTCGACGACTTCGGCGGCTCGGAGCTGACGGCGCTGCGAGAACGCGTGGCCGCCTTGCACGACCGCTGGCGCGAGTGCGCCCGCGAGCACGCGCGACTCGTCTCCGAGGCACGCGAGCGAGCTCGCGAGATCGACTCGCTGACCGCGTCCCTCGAGGAGATCGAGGCCGTCGACCCCCAGCCCGGTGAGGACCTCGCCCTGCGGGCCGAGGACGAGCGGCTCGCGCACGCCGACACCCTGCGCCTGGCCGCGGCGTCCGCGCTCGCCGAGCTGAGCGGAGACGATTTCGCGGCCGAGCCGGCACCCAACGTGCGCGACCTCATCGGGTCCGCGCGCGCCGCCCTCGGTCCCGCCACGGCCCACGACCCGGCGCTGGCGGGGCTCGACGAGCGACTGCACGAGCTCGGCACGCTCGTCACCGACCTCGGCGCCGAGCTCTCCGCCTACCTCCAGGACGTCGACCTCGACCCTGAGCGGCTGGGCTGGGTGCAGGAGCGCCGCGCGAGCCTCGGGGTCCTCACCCGGAAGTACGGCGAGACGGTCGACGAGGTGCTCGAGTGGTCAGCGCGCGCCGCGGCCCGCCTCGACGAGCTCGTCACGGCCGACGACCGGGTCGAGCAGCTCGGTGCCGAGGTGGCCGAGCTCGAGAGCGCGGTCGTCACCGCCTCGCTCGCACTGTCCGACGCCCGCCGCTCGGCCGGCGAGGAGTTCGGCACTCGCGTCTCCGAGGAGCTGTCCCACCTGTCCATGGGCAAGGCCGTCGTCCGCGTCGACGTGCGCCGACGGGCCGACCCCGAGGGGGCCGAGCTGCCCGACGGCACACGCGTACGGCTCTCGCGGAACGGCATCGACGAGGTCGAGATCCTGCTCGCAGCCAACGCCGGAGCCACCCCACGCAGCGTGGCGCGTGCCGCCTCCGGTGGTGAGCTCTCGCGCGTCATGCTCGCGCTGGAGGTCGTCGGCTCCCGCGGCGGGTCCGGCGAGGCGGCCGGTGGCCCGCCGACGTTCGTCTTCGACGAGGTGGACGCCGGTGTCGGCGGCCGCGCGGCGCTCGACGTCGGGGCCCGCCTGGCGGCGCTCGCCGAGCACGCCCAGGTCATCGTCGTGACCCACCTCGCGCAGGTCGCGGCCTTCGCCGACCGGCACCTGGTGGTCCACAAGGCCGACGACGGCCGCATCACCTCCAGCAGCGTCTCCGCGGTCGAGGGAGAGGCCCGGCTGCGCGAGCTCTCGCGGATGATGGGCGGTGACCCGGACTCCGAGGCTGGCCTCGCCCACGCCGGCGACCTGCTCGAGCAGACCGCCGGCGCCCGCACCGTCAGTGGCAGGATCGTCCGCTGAACGGACGTGGCACGATTGGGGGCACCATGGTCCTTCCGATCCACCGTCGCCCCCGTGCCCGCAGCACTGGGCCCGGTGTCGTCGGGCCTGCCCGTGTCGACCGGCGCACCAAGACCCTGACGAAGCGGTTGCAGCCCGGCGACGTCGCCGTCATCGACCACGCCGACCTCGACAAGGTCAGCGCCGACGCGCTCGTCATGGTGCGGCCCGCGGCCGTCGTCAATGCCAGCGCCTCGATCAGCGGGCGCTACCCGAACCTCGGGCCCCAGATCCTCGTCGACGCCGGCATCCCCGTCCTCGACGACGCAGGTCCCGAGGTCATGACGCTGACCGACGGTGAGCCGCTGCGGCTCGACGGGCCCGACCTCTGGTCGGGGGAGCGGCACGTCGCCACCGGCACACCGCTGGACGCGGAAGTCGTCCGGACCCAGATGCACGACGCCCGGGCCGGCCTCGCCGTGCAGATCGAGGCGTTCGCCACCAACACGATGGAGTTCATCCGCAAGGAGCGCGACCTGCTCCTCGACGGGGTCGGCGTGCCACCCATCGCCACCGACCTCGACGGCCGCCACTGCCTCATCGTCGTGCGTGGCTACCACTACCGAGAGGACCTCGAGGCGCTGCGGCCCTACATCCGTGAGTACCGTCCCGTCCTCATCGGGGTCGACGGCGGCGCCGACGCCATCCTCGAGGCGGGGCACAAGCCCGAGCTCATCGTCGGCGACATGGACTCGGTCTCCGACCGGGCCCTGCGCTGCGGCGCGGAGATCGTCGTGCACGCCTACCGCGACGGGCGGGCTCCCGGTCTCGCCCGGGTCGAGGCGCTCGGCCTGACTCCCGTCGTGTTCCCGGCCGCCGGGACGAGCGAGGACGTCGCGATGCTGCTGGCCGACGACTCGGGCGCCGAGCTGATCGTCGCCGTCGGCACCCACGTCACGCTCGTGGAGTTCCTCGACAAGGGCCGGGACGGGCAGGCCTCGACCTTCCTCACCCGGCTGCGCGTGGGCGGCAAGCTCGTCGACGCCAAGGGTGTGAGTCAGCTCTACCGAACCCGCATCCCCGGGCGGCTGCTCGTCACGATGCTCCTCGTCGGCATGCTCGCCGTGTTCGCGGCTCTGGCCTCGACACCGGCGGGGCAGGCCTGGCTGCAGGTCTTCGCGGCGCGGTGGGACGACGTGTGGACCGCCATCGTCGGGGTCATCACATGATCGACTTCCGCTACCACCTCGTCTCGATCATCTCCATCTTCCTGGCCCTCGCCGTCGGCATCGTGCTCGGAGCGGGTCCGCTGCAGGCCAATCTCGGCGACCAGCTCGGCGAGCAGGTCGCGGCGCTGCGCAGCGAGAAGCAGGCCCTCAACGACAAGCTCACCACGAGCCAGAAGCTCGTCGACGCCTCCGACGAGTACGCCGCCGCCGTCCAGGAGCGAGTCGTGCGCGGTCGCCTGAACGGCCACCGGGCCGTCATCGTCGCGATGCCCTCCGCCGACAGCACGATGGTGCGCAACCTCGAGACGGTCGTCGGGCAGAGCGGCGCCTCACTCACCGGCACCCTCTCCGTGAGCCAGGACTGGTTCGACCCCGCGACGGCTGCCGACCGTGCCGCCGCGGCCCGACAGGCAGCGGCCGCGCTCGGGCTCTCGTCCAGTGCCTCGGGCGACGCCCTGCTCGTCGAGGTGCTGACCGACCTCGGCGTCTCCACCACCACCGCTGCAGCCTCGCCCAAGCGCAGCGCCGCACTCAAGGTCCTCACCGACGCCGGGCTGCTCGACAGCACGGCCCCCGACCTGGCGCCCGCCGACGTCGCGCTCGTCGTCTCCGGCGACTACGCGGGAACGGAAGCCGTCGTGAACCAGCGCTCCGACGCCGTGCGGGCCCTCGTGACCGCTCTGGCCGCCTCCACCCGGGCGACGGTCGTGGCGGGCGGGGAGACCCTCGCGGCCGCCGGACAGCCGGCCACCTCCAACGCCGTGCAGGCCGTGCGGGAGAAGTCGGACACGGCGGCTGCCGTGGCGACGGTCGACCACGTCCGCGCCGGAGAGGGACCGGCGCTCGTCGTCCTGGCGGTCGAGAACGCACTCGACGAGCAGATCGGTCACTACGGGGTCGCCGCGGGGGCCACGGCGCCCCTGCCGCGGGTCCTTCCGTGAGGCCGCGGCGGGCCCGCGTTCCCACAGCCGGCAGCCCCTCCATCGGCGGGGCCTTCTCCGTGGGCCGTGCCGCGCCCGTGGCGTCGTCCGTGACCGCCGCCGCGCTCTCGGCGGCAGCCTCGTGGGCACTGCTGCGCGGCTCCAGCCGGCTGCCGGCGGCTGCGCGCGCACCCTGGGAGCGGGTCAACCACGCCGGGCGGGCCGTCACCCTCCTCGAGGGGCCCGCGTGGGTGGGCGGCGCCCTGCTGGGCGCCGCTGCCGCCGCGGCGGTCGCGCGTGCCACCACGGGGACCCCCGCCGGGACCCCCGCCGGGGCCACCACCGGAGCCACCCCTGATGCCATCGCCGGCGCCACCGCCGATGTCACGGCCGGACTCTCCTTCGCGCCGGCCGGCCGGCGAGCCGGGCTGCGCCTGCTCACGACGGCCCGCCCCTCCCGCACGGGGCCTGCGGCCGCCACCCGGCTCCTGGCAATGGGTGCCGGCGCGCTCGGAGCCGTCGACGACCTCGTCGGTGGAACCACCGACAAGGGGCTCAAGGGCCACCTCGGAGCGCTGGCGCGCGGTGAGGTGACGACCGGGGCCGTCAAGATCGTGGGCCTCGGGGTGTGCGGGCTGCTCGCCGTGGCGACCAGCGACGTGGCGCGGGCACGCGCCGGCCACGACGACGCGACCCGACCGGCCGGCATACGCGTGCTGTCCACCCTCCTGGGCGGCGCCGTGGTCGCTGGTGCGGCCAACGCCGTCAACCTGTTCGACCTGCGCCCCGGGCGCGCGCTCAAGGTCGCGATCGGCTGGGGACTGCCGCTGTCCGGGACCACGGCGGGCGCGGCGGCACTCGGCGCCTCCCTCGGCGTGCTGCGCGAGGACCTGCAGGCCACCTCGATGCTCGGCGACACCGGCGCCAACGCCGCCGGGGCCCTCCTCGGGCTGGCCCTCACGGAGCGCACCGGACCGGCGGGACGAGCCGTGGCGCTCGCCGCCCTCACCGCCCTCACGCTCGCCTCCGAGCGCGTCAGCTTCACCCGGGTCATCGAGGCCAGCCCGGTGCTGCGGCGAGTCGACGAGTGGGGCCGGGAGGCGCCGTGACGCGGTCCCCGCAGGCCGGCGAGCACCCGCCCACCCGGAGGCTGTTCGCCGCGGCCGGAAGCATCGCCGTGATCACCCTCGTGGCCCGCATCGTGGGCTTCGGACGCTGGTTCGTCTTCTCCCACTCCGTCGGTGCGACGTGCGTGGGCAGCGTCTACCAGTCGGTCAACGCGGTGCCCAACGTCCTCTTCGAGATCGCGGCCGGGGGAGTGCTCGCCGCCGTCGCCGTCCCGCTCGTGGCCGGCGCCCTGGGACGCGGCGACCGCGACCAGGCCGACGCGACCGCCTCGGCCCTGCTCACCTGGGCCGTCGTCGTGCTCGTTCCCCTCGGCGCCCTGGTGGCGCTGGCGGCCGAGCCGATCGCGAGCACCCTGCTCGGGACCGGCTGTGCCGACGAGGTGCGGCTCGGCGCCGAGCTGCTGCGCATCTTCGCCGTCCAGATCCCGCTCTACGGCGTGGCCATCGTGCTGGCCGGGGTGCTGCAGGCACACCACCGGTTCGCCGGTCCGGCTTCCGCGCCGCTGCTCTCCAGCCTCGTCGTCATCGGCACCTATGTCGCCTACCGCGCGGCCGTGCCCGACCCGGCCGCCGAGATCGGCGCGGTGCCCTCGCACGCGCTGCTCGTCCTCGGCCTGGGCACCACCCTCGGGGTGGCGGCCCTCGCCCTGCCGCTGCTGGTGCCCGTGCGCCGAGCCGGTGTGCGCCTGCGCCCCGCCCTGCGCTTCCCCGACGGGGTGGCCCGCCGCGTGCGGGTGCTCGCCCTCTCGGGCCTGCTGGCCGTGGCCGGACAGCAGCTGGCCACACTCGTCGTCATCCGCCTCGCCAACGACCGCGGTGGAGCGGGCACCCTCAACGTCTACACGTACGCCCAGGCGGTCACCCTGCTGCCGTATGCCGTCCTCGCCGTCCCCCTCGCCACCGCGGCCTTCCCGTCGCTGGCACGCGAGCACGCCGCGAGCCGCGAGGTCGGCGACCTGACCGGGGCCGGCGCGCAGCCGGACCCGCGAGGCGCCGCCCGCACGCTGCGGCAGGCGTGGCTGGCCACACTCGTCGTCGGGCTGTTCGGGGCGGCCCTGCTCGTCGCCGTGGCCGTCCCCGTGGGCACGTTCTTCCTCTCGCTCGACGCCGGAGCGCAGTCGGACGCCTCGGCCGAGACGCTCGCGGCCATGGGTGACGCGGTCACCCTCTTCGCGCCGTCGGTCATCGCCCTTGCAGTCGTCGGCCTGCTGACCCGGGCCTCCTACGTCCACGGCTCGCCCCTCATGGCCGGCGCCCTCGCCGCCACGGGCTGGCTGGCGACGCTCGTGGTCCCGCTGCTCGTCCTCGACCCGCACGGCGCCGGCGGCCCGGACACGCTCCGTGCCCTCGCCGCGGGGTCGTCAGCCGGGCTCGTGCTGGCGGCGGCCCTGCTCGCCGTGCTCGTCGGCCGCGCCTGGGGCAGGCACGCGCTCGCAGTGCCCGTGCGTCCGCTGCTGGGCGCCCTGGTGGGTTCGGTGACCGCCGCGCTCGCGGGCCGCGCCATCTCCTCCTGGCTCGCGGCCAACGGTGTCGGGGACTCGCTGCGCTCCAGCCTCGTCGTCGGCCTCGGAGTCGGGGTGATCGCCCTCGTCATCATGGTCGGGCTCTGCCTGGCCATCGACCCGTCGGTCCTGCGCCTCCTGACGCGCCGACCCCGTCGCTCCGGCACCGCCGCGCGGGTGCGTCCATGAGGCGGACCGGAGGATTGCTCAGGGGAGTGCCGATGGAGGTCGCTGCATGAGAGTGCTGATGGTCCTGGGGCAGGCCAGGGGCGGCATCGGCGCGCACGTGGACCGCCTCGTCGCCGATCTCCGAGCGATGGGGCACCACGTGGAGGTCGTCACAGCGGAGTCGACCGCAGCCGCGTTCGGCTGGCGCGACGCACACCGGCTGTGGCCCGTGCACCCGGGGCTGCGGGCTCCGGTCGGTCTGCTCGACTGGCACCGCGTCATGCGGCTGGCCGGAACCGTCGACGTCGTCCACGCCCACGGTCACCAGGCCGCCGTGGTGGCCGCGATAGCCGTGACCCGCGCCCGGCCCCGACCTCGGCTCTTCGTGTCGCTGCACAACGACCTGCCCTCCGTGGCACCCGCTCCGGTGCCGTACGCGGCGCCCTACACCGCAGCCGCGCAACCACCCACGGCTGCTCCGAAGACGACGGGTTCGCCGGGCGCGACGGGGACGGCGTCGCCGCCCACCGCAGGACGCCGAGACGCCCCGTGGGGACGGGCCGGCCGGTCCGCGACCCAGGCCCTGCTCAGCTGGTGCCTGGGTCGGGCGCAGCTCGTGACCGGAGCGAGCCCCGACCTCGTCGAGCTGGCTAGGTCCCTCGGTGCCCGTCGGGTCGAGCTCGCCCTCGTGCCCTCGCCCGCCGTCGCCGACCTGCTGGACGCCGGACCCCTGGCACCGGCCGAGCGCGAGCGCCTGCTGGCGTCCGCCGGGCTGCCGGCCGACCAGCCCGTCGTGCTGACCGTGGCGCGCATCGCGCCGCAGAAGGACCTGCCCACGCTCGTCGCGGCCGCGCGCCGCTCCCGGGTCCCCGCGAGCTGGGTCGTCGTCGGAGACGGGGACGAGCGCCTGCGCGCGCGACTCGAGCAGGAGGCGGCCGGCATACGGCAGGGGGAGCACGCCGTCCACTTCGTCGGGGCCCGCGCCGACGTGCACGACTGGTTGCGCGCCTCCGACGTGTTCGTGCTGACGAGCCGGTGGGAGGCGCGGGCCCTGGTCGTGCAGGAGGCGATGGCGGCGGCCCTGCCCGTCGTGGCCACGCGCACCGGCGGGCTGCCCGAACTGGTGAGCGATGCGGGAACCCTTGTGCCGGTGGGTGACCCGGTGTCCGTCGCGGCCGAGGTGGACCTGCTCCTGGACGACCCGACGGTGCGCGAGCGGATGGGCGCCGCCGCGCGCCTTCGAGCCTCGTCCTGGCCCACTCCCGAGGACGAGGCGCGCCGATGGGTGGAGCGCTACGCGGCGGACGCTCCCGGGATGACGTAGAGTTGAAGCCCGTGGTGGAAACGACGAAGCACATCTTTGTGACCGGGGGCGTTGCCTCCTCTCTCGGCAAGGGCCTCACGGCATCCAGCCTCGGACGACTTCTGCGATCGCGGGGCCTGCGGGTCACGATGCAGAAGCTCGACCCCTACATCAACGTCGACCCTGGAACGATGAACCCGTTCCAGCACGGCGAGGTCTTCGTGACCGACGACGGCGCGGAGACCGACCTCGACATCGGCCACTACGAGCGCTTCCTCGACGTCAACCTCGTCGGCGCGGCGAACGTCACGACCGGCCAGGTCTACAACAATGTCATCGCCAAGGAGCGTCGCGGCGAGTACCTCGGCGACACCGTGCAGGTCATCCCGCACATCACCAACGAGATCGTCGCCCGGATGCGTGCGCTCGCCACCGACGGCCCGGACGCCCCGGACGTCATCATCACCGAGATCGGTGGCACCGTCGGCGACATCGAGTCGCTGCCCTTCCTCGAGGCCGCCCGCCAGGTGCGCCACCTCATCGGCCGCGACAACAGCTTCTTCCTGCACGTCTCGCTGGTGCCCTACCTCGCCCCGAGCGGCGAGCTGAAGACCAAGCCGACGCAGCACTCCGTCGCCGCCCTGCGCCAGGTCGGCATCCAGCCCGACAGCCTCGTGCTGCGCGCCGACCGCGACATCCCCGAGCCGATCAAGCGCAAGATCTCGCTCATGTGCGACGTCGACGTCGCCGCCGTGGCCGCCTGCGTCGACGCGCCGAGCATCTACGACATCCCCAAGGTGCTGCACCGCGAGGGCCTCGACGCCTACGTCATCCGGCGCCTGGGCCTGAAGTTCCGCGACGTCGACTGGACCGAGTGGGACCAGCTGCTCCAGCGCGTGCACGACCCCGAGCACCACCTCGAGATCGCGCTCGTCGGCAAGTACATCGACCTGCCCGACGCCTACCTGTCCGTGACCGAGGCGCTGCGGGCCGGCGGTTTCCACCATGACGCCAAGGTCAAGATCCGCTGGGTTCCCAGCGACGACTGCCAGACGCCCGCCGGTGCCCAGAAGGCCCTCGGCGGTGTCGACGCGGTGCTCGTGCCCGGAGGCTTCGGCGTGCGCGGCATCGAGGGCAAGCTCGGCGCGCTGACGTGGGCCCGTGAGAAGCAGGTGCCCACCCTCGGCATCTGCCTCGGCCTGCAGTGCATGGTCATCGAGTACGCCCGCACCGTGCTCGGCAACGCCGACGCGAGCTCCACCGAGTTCGACCCGCAGACCGCGCACCCGGTCATCGCGACGATGGAGGAGCAGAAGGCCTTCGTCGAGGGGGCCGGCGACCTCGGCGGCACGATGCGCCTCGGGCTCTACCCCGCAGCCCTCAAGGACGGCAGCGTCGTCCGCGAGGCCTACGGCCAGGCCGAGGTCAAGGAGCGCCACCGCCACCGCTACGAGGTCAACAACGCCTACCGGGCCGACCTCGAGAAGGCTGGTCTCGTCTTCTCCGGCACGTCGCCGGACGGCACCCTCGTGGAGTTCGTCGAGCTGCCGCGCGAGGTGCACCCCTACTACGTGTCGACGCAGGCGCACCCGGAGTTCCTCTCCCGCCCGAACCGCGCGCACCCGCTCTTCGCCGGCCTCGTCGGTGCGGCGCTGGAGCGCCGCCGCAGCGAGCGGCTCGTCGAGGTGGAGCGCCACCGCGCCGCCGTCGACGCCGGCAGGGCCGCCAACGAGGCGGCCGAGGCCGACCGGCACGACGCATACGCCTCCGTGTCCTCCGCCGGTGCGGACTCCGCGTCGGACGACGTCTGAGCCGCGGGTGAGTCTCGACGCGCCACGCGGCACCGGAGCCGACCTCGTCGAGGACTGGACCTCGGAACCCGTCCTCGAGTCGACCACGCCCTTCGAGGGCATGATCTTCGACGTCGTGCGTGACCGCGTCGACCTCGGCGAGGGCGGCGTGGTCACGCGTGACTACATCACGCACCCCGGCGCGGTCGCCGTGCTCGCCCTGCACGAGTTCGACGGGGTCGACCACGTCATGATGATCCGGCAGTACCGCCACGCCACCGGCGCCCACGTGTGGGAGCTGCCCGCGGGCCTGCTCGACGTCGACGGCGAGCCCCCGTGGGAGGCCGCCGCCCGCGAGCTCGGCGAGGAGGTCGACCTCGTGGCCGAGGAGTGGCACGTGCTCGCCGACGACGTCACCTCGCCCGGCGCCTTCCCCGAGACGGTGCGCATCTTCCTGGCGCGAGGCCTGCGCGACGTCGCGCAGGAGGACGCCCACGAGCGCACGGCCGAGGAGCTGACGCTGCGGCCGCTGTGGGTGCCGCTCGACGACGCCGTCGACGCCGCCCTGACCGGGCGGATCAGCAACTCGGCGACCCTCGTCGGCCTGCTGAGCGCCGGCCTCTCGCGCAGCCGGGGCTGGTCGACGCTGCGCCCGCGCGACGCGGCCTGGACCGCCCGCGAGGCGCAGCGCGACCGCCGGTGACCGGCGAGGCGTTCGGCGCGGCTCCGGTGCCCGCGGCGTGCCCCTGTGGCTCACGGACGGCGTATGCCGCGTGCTGCGGTCCGCTGCTCGCCGGAGAGCGCGCGGCGGCGACGGCCGAGGCGTTGATGCGCTCGCGGTACACGGCGTTCGCGGTGGGGGACGCGGCATACCTGCTGCGCACGTGGCACCCGCGGACCCGGCCCGACACGGTGGACCTCCAGCCCGGGACCCGCTGGACGGGGCTGGAGGTGGTGCGCACCGAGCGGGGCGGGCCGGACGACGACGAGGGCGTCGTCGAGTTCGTGGCGAGCTGGCTCGAGCCGGCCGGCCAGCGGGGCCGCCTCCACGAGGTCAGCAGCTTCGGGCGGCGGGCCGGGCGCTGGCTCTACGTCGACGGCGAGCACCGCTGAGCCGCTCCCGCCCACGCGTCAGGCAGGCGTGAGCACGACGAGCTCGCTCGTGGCCCGGGTCATCGCGACGTACCGGTCGACCGCGCCCTCGATGCCGGAACCGAAGCGGTCCGGGTCGACGAGGACCACGAGGTCGAACTCGAGGCCCTTCGTCAACGACGGCGGAAGGGAGCGCACCCTCGGGCGCGGTGCGAAGGAGGGGCAGCCGACGACGCAGGCGACTCCCTCGGCGTGCTGGGCGAGCCACGCGTCGACCACCCGGTCCAGCTGGTCCGGCGTGCCGGTGCGGACCGGAATCCCGCTGGCGCGCACCGAGACCGGGACGTTCGCGTCGGGCAGCGCGGACCGGATGACGGGCTCCGCCTGCGCCATCACCTCCTCCGGTGTGCGGTAGTTGACGCTGAGCGAGGCCACGGTGAGGCGCTCGAGGCCCACCCGTTCGAGCCGGTCCTCCCAGGGCTCCGGGAAGCCCCGTCGGGCCTGGGCCCGGTCCCCGACGACGGTCAGGCTGCGCGACGGGCAGCGCCGCAGGAGCATCCGCCACTCGGCGTCGGTCAGCTCCTGTGCCTCGTCGACGACGATGTGGGCGAACGGTCCGGCCAGCTCGTCGGCGCCCGTTCGAGCCGGCTCGTCGGTGTCGTCGAGAGCGCCCTGCAGGTCGGCTCCGCGCAGCATCGACATCAGGCGCATCTCCGAGTCGTCGTGCTCGACGAGGTGCTCGACCACCTTGGCGCGCTCGACCCGTTCCGCCGCTCGGGCGGCCTCACGCCGGCGGCGGCGAGCCGATGCCTCCGGATCTCCGAGGCGGTGCCGCGCCGCGTCGATGAGCGGCAGGTCGCTCACCGTCCAGGGTGATCCCTCCGGTCGCCGCAGCAGACGCACCTGCTCCGGCGAGAGTGACGGCGCGCACCGGCGCAGGTAGGCAGGCACGGACCACAGGTCGCCGATGAGATCGGTGGCCTCGAGCAGCGGCCACGCCCGGTTGACGGCCGCCCGCAGGTCGGGGTCGCGCTCGAGGGCGGCCCTGACCTGCTCCGGCGTCGCCTCCTCGTGGCTGTGACGGTGGACCAGGATGGCGATCAGCTCCTCCCGGACGACGTCACGTGCCTCGTTGTGCGGGGTCCCGGGCAGTGGCGCCGAGAAGGCCGCTGCCCAGTCCTCGGCCTCGACGCGCAGCTCCTCCCACGGCGTCGTGACCTCGAGGGCGTTCGTCGGCGGTTCCTCGTAGAGCGCCACCGCCGGCCCGATGGCGTCGACGAGGGGCAGGGAGGACTTGAGACGGGCGACCACGGGGTCCGCCTCCTCGCCGGCGCCGGCGCCCTCGGGCAGCAGGTCCCGCAGGGTGCACGTGCGCACGCTCTCCTCGCCGAGGCTCGGCAGCACGTCCGAGACGTAGGCGAGGTACGGCTCGTGCGGACCGACGAAGAGCACCCCTCCGCGGCGGTGTCCGAGCCTCGGGTCGGAGTAGAGCAGGTATGCCGTCCGGTGCAGTGCCACGACCGTCTTCCCGGTGCCGGGGCCACCGTCGACGACGAGCGCCCCGCGCGAGCCCGCCCGGATGATCGCGTCCTGGTCGGCGGCGATGGTGGCGAGGACGTCGCGCATGCGGTCCGAGCGCTCGGCGCCGAGGCTCGCGAGGAACGCAGACTCGTCGTCGAGAGCGGCGGTGTCCGTGGGAGCCTCCGGTGTGAACACCTCGTCCCAGAAGTCGGTGACCCGGCCTCGGGTCCAGCGGTAGCGGCGCCGGCTCACCAGCCCCAGGGGTTCGGCGCGGGTGGCGGCGAAGAACGGTTCGGCGACGGGGGAGCGCCAGTCGACCAGGAGCCGGCGGCCGTCCTCGGCGGTCAGGCCCAAACGCCCGACGTAGACGCGCTCGCCGTCGTGCCTGACCATGCGGCCGAGGGCGAGGTCCAGCCCGTACCGGCGCAGGGTGCGCAGCCGGGCGGTCAGGCGGTGAACGTCCTGGTCGCGCTCGAGCGCCGTCTGGCCGTGACCGGCAGGGGCACGACGCACCGCGTCGAGCCGACCGTCCAGCTCGGCGACGGTGTGTGCGAGGCTGAGCGCGATGGCGGTGAAGTGCTCCTCGTCGGCGGCGACGAGGGCAGGAACGGCCTTGTGGGCCAGGGCGGACGGCAGGTCGAAGGCATCGGTGGTCAGCGGTTTCACGCAAGCTCCCTGGGGTCGAGCGACCGGGTGGGTCGGCCGGAGTCGGGAATTCTCGACGAGGAGGGGGGTCTTGCCGCAAGACCCCGGGTGCGTTATACGTTGAAAGTGGAGGGCGATGCCCTGCTTCTCCATGCCCTCCTTCTCCAGGCGCTCGGCCATGAGGGGCGGCAGCGCGTCGACGCCGAGCGGCGGCGTCGTCTCGCCCCGGCTGCGTCACTGACCCGCTACTCGACTCACTGACGCAGCGACGGACCGGTGCTCGGCACGGCCGCACCGTCGGCCGGCCGGGACGGCTGGGAGTCCGCACGGGTGTCCGCACTGGTCTCCGCACGGGTGTCCGCAAAGGCCTGCTGGCGGCGCGAGGGCTGGTCCAGCCGGAGGCGGCCGCGCAGTCGTCCGACCGGTCGCTCGACGAGCACCCACGACAACCACGACACGAGCACGGCGACGGCGACCAGGGCCAGGTTGCGGGGCGTCGAGTGGCCCCCGAGCAGGGAGCTGTTGATCAGCGCCTGGTGCCACAGGTAGAGCGCGTAGCTGATCGTCCCGAAGAAGACCATGACCCTGGAACCGACGACGCGCGAGTGACCCGACACGGCGGCATACACCAGCCACACCCCGACCAGCGCGTAGACGGCCCCGAGCCCCCGGAAGAGCGGGTGGTCGACCTCCAGCGCGCGGCCGGGGAAGGCGGAGACGGCCACCATGACGAGGAACGGCACGAGCGGGCTCGCGGCCGGCAGCTCCCACCCGCGGCTGCGCACCCCCGCCAGGGCGAAGGCCAGCGACACCCCGAGCAGGAGGGCGAACGCGTTCGTCTCCGTCGAGATGTCGAGCCGGACCGCCGAACCCTGCGTCCACACCGAGTAGACGGTGGCGACCGCTGCCAGCGCCAGCACGACCGAGAGGGCGTGGCGGCGCAGCCACGTCATGAGGACGAGAAAGACGGCCGGCCACACGACGTAGAACTGCTCCTCGACCGAGAGCGACCACAGGTGGTTGAGCAGGCCGAGGTCGGTGCCGGCGATGCGCACCCAGTTGCCGACGTAGAACAACGATGCGAGGGCCGCCGTCGGGTAGTCGGCGAGGCGGCTGTCGCCCGTGGCCCACAGCAGCACCGGGACGAACGCAAGCAGCAGCACGAGCGCGGGGAGCAGGCGCAGCGCACGGCGGCCCCAGAAGCGCCAGAGGCTGATCGAGCCCCAGCGGTCCCACTCGCGGACCAGCAGGCTCGTGATGAGGTAGCCCGAGAGCACGAAGAAGAGCGTCACCCCGGACAGGCCGCCCCAGCGCACCGGCAGCCCCGCGTGTCCGGCCACGACGAGGAGGACCGCGAGTCCTCGGACGCCGTCGAGGTCACGGTTGCGGGAGTGCTGCACGGCGAAGAGCCTAGGCGCAGGCGGTCTAGGATTGGTCCTCGGTGCCCGCGGCCGTCCCGCCGCCGGGCGCCCGGCTCGGCCCTCGCGGCCCGATGGACGGCCACCCGTGCCGTCCGTGCCACCCGCCCCACCTCCCGGAAGGACCCTCCGTGCTCCGCACTCACGAGGCCGGCACTCTCCGTGCCGACCACGCAGGCCAGACCGTCACCCTCACCGGTTGGGTGGCTCGGCGCCGAGACCACGGCGGGGTCGCCTTCCTCGACCTGCGTGACGCCTCGGGCGTGGCCCAGGTCGTCGCGCGTGACGAGGTGCTGGCCGAGGGCGGCGCCCACGACGTGCGCAACGAGTACTGCGTACGGGTGACCGGCGAGGTGCGCGAGCGCCCGGAGGGCAACGCGAACCCCGACCTGCCGACCGGCGAGATCGAGGTCATCGTCGAGCAGCTCGAGGTCCTCAACCCGAGCGCCCCGTTGCCCTTCCAGATCGACGAGCGCGTCACCGTCGGCGAGGAGGCCCGCCTCAAGCACCGCTACCTCGACCTGCGCCGCCCCGGCGCGAGCTCGGCCGGCGCCGCGATCCGCCTGCGCTCCAAGGTCAACGCCGCGGCCCGCGCCGTCCTCGGTGAGCGCGACTTCGTCGAGATCGAGACCCCCACGCTCACCCGCTCCACGCCCGAGGGCGCCCGCGACTTCCTCGTGCCCGCGCGCCTGGCCCCGGGCTCCTGGTACGCCCTGCCGCAGAGCCCGCAGCTGTTCAAGCAGCTGCTCATGGTCGCCGGCATGGAGCGCTACTACCAGATCGCCCGTTGCTACCGAGACGAGGACTTCCGCGCCGACCGCCAGCCGGAGTTCACCCAGCTCGACATCGAGATGAGCTTCGTCGAGCAGGACGACGTCATCGAGCTCGGCGAGGCCATCATCTCGGCCCTGTGGCGCCTGATCGGCGTCGAGCTGCAGGCGCCGTTCCAGCGGATGACGTATGCCGAGGCGATGGCGCGCTACGGCTCCGACAAGCCGGACCTGCGCTTCGGCAACGAGCTCGTCGAGTGCACCGACTACTTCAAGGACACGACCTTCCGCGTCTTCCAGTCCGAGTACGTCGGGGCGGTCGTCATGCCCGGCGGCGCGAGCCAGCCCCGCAAGCAGCTCGACGCGTGGCAGGAGTGGGCCAAGCAGCGCGGAGCCCGCGGCCTCGCGTACGTCCTCGTCCAGGAGGACGGCCAGCTCGGCGGCCCGGTCGCCAAGAACCTCACCGACGCGGAGCGTGACGGCCTCGCCGCGCACGTCGGCGCGCAGCCCGGTGACTGCATCTTCTTCGCCGCCGGCACGGCCAAGGCCTCGCGGGCGCTCCTCGGTGCGGCCCGCCTCGAGATCGGCCGCCGCTGCGGGCTCATCGACGAGGACGCGTGGAGCTTCCTCTGGGTCGTCGACGCACCTCTCTTCGAGCCGGCGGCCGACGCGGTCGCCTCCGGTGACGTCGCCGTCGGGGCCGGTGCGTGGACGGCCGTGCACCACGCCTTCACGTCGCCGAAGCCGGAGTTCCTCGACACCTTCGACACCGACCCCGGGTCGGCGCTCGCCTACGCGTACGACATCGTCTGCAACGGCAACGAGATCGGCGGCGGCTCCATCCGTATCCACCAGCGCGACGTCCAGGAGCGCGTCTTCACGGTGATGGGCCTGTCCGAGGAGGACGCGCAGGAGAAGTTCGGCTTCCTGCTCGAGGCCTTCGCCTACGGCGCCCCGCCGCACGGCGGCATCGCCTTCGGCTGGGACCGCATCGTCTCCCTGCTGGCGCACACCGACTCGATCCGCGACGTCATCGCCTTCCCCAAGTCCGGTGGCGGCTACGACCCGCTGACCGCGGCGCCGGCCCCGATCACCCCCGAGCAGCGCAAGGAGGCCGGGGTCGACGCCAAGCCGGCCGCCTCGGCGCCCGCACCCCAGGGCGCCCCGGAGGTCAGCCCCGTCCGGAGCTGAGCTCCCGCAGACCCATGGAGGGCTGTCGTCACCTCGGTGGCGGCAGCCCTCCACGCGTATGCCGGTGGCTGCCGTATGCCGTCAGCGGGAGTGTGCTTTGCCCTGCCTTGACCTACCGGGTCCTAGCGTCGGATGCCATGCGCACACCTGCCCTGCGCCCCGTCAGCGCCGCGCTCCTCGGCGCGGCCCTGGCCCTGACGGGCGCCACCGCTGCCTCGGCCCTTCCCCACGCGACCTCGGCCGGGGCAAGCTCCACCACAGTCGCCTCCACCTCCCCAGCCGCGTCCACCGTGGCCGGCCCGCCGGCGGAGTTCGGCACCGGCTGGGACGACCCCCGCACCCCGGAGCCGCCCGTCACCGTTCCGAGTACGCGCCACTGCACGGTCCGGATCGTCGACGACTCCTTCGCCGACTTCGACGTGCACCGGAGCTCCTTCACGCCGCCGCCTGCGTGCGCGGGCCGGTGGTCGAAGGTCGTCATGCGTCTCACCGGCTCCGTCGCCGGGCGGCAGTACGACCGGCTCGGCTACCTGGACGTGGGAGGGGTGCGCATGCTGACGCTGTCCACTCCCGAGCCCAGCGTCGAGGGCATCCACTGGAACGTGCAGAAGGACGTCACCGACCTCGCGGCGCTGCTTCGCGACCCGCAGCAGGTGCAGATGTCCATCGGCAACGTCGTCAACGACACCTACACCGGCGTCATCCACGTGACGGTCGACCTCGACTTCTACACGACGGGCCACGGCGCCCCTGCCGCCGCGACCTCGGACCAGGTGCTGCCGCTCGCCGGTGCCGCCCGGGACGGCAGCGACCTCGTCGGCTCGCTGAGCGTGCCGCGCAACTCGACGCGGCTGCTCGCCGACGTCTTCGCCACCGGCTCGGGCGGCGGCTGCGAGGAGTTCTGGGACACCAGTGCACCCGCCTCCACCGGCTACTCCTGCGAGGACGGGCTGCCCTACCGCGAGGTGGACGTGCGTATCGACGGGCAGCTGGCCGGCGTCGCAGCGCCCTACCCGGTCATCTACACCGGCGGCTGGAGCAACCCGTTCCTCTGGTACACGATCCCCTCGCCCAAGGCGTTCGACATCCCGCCGCTCGGCTACGACCTGACACCGTTTCTCGGGCGGCTCGACGACGGGCGTCCCCACGAGGTGCGCCTCTCGGTGGTGGGGCTGCCTGCCGGACAGGGTGGTTGGACGCTGTCGCCCCGCTTCCGGGTGTGGCGTGACGCGGGCCGGAGCGTGGTGACCGGCACGACCGGCGCTCCGTCGGGTGGTGAGCCCGTGGTGAGCAGCAGGGTGTCCGGCACCGGCGACCACGCCGGCCGGGTCGACCTCGACGCCACCCGCCGCTTCCGCGTCACCGGCACCCTCCTCACCTCGCGCGGCCCGGTCACGACCACGGTGACGCGCGAGCTCGCGAACACCTCACGGCACACGTGGACGGACGACGAGGCCGACGACCGGCTCACGGCCTCCTGGACCGACACCCAGTCGGTCGCCACGTCCCACGGCCGCGGCACCCCGACCGTCGAGCGCACCGAGCACCGCTGGGGCAAGGACGGGCTGCTCGGGTTCCACCCGAAGCCGGGCACCGAGGGCGCGTACGACGTCACCGGTGACATCGCCATCGACTGGCGTCAGGACACCTCCGTGACGCGCGGTGGGGCACGGATCTCCAGCCGCTCGGAGAGCTCCTCCTACGACGGGCGCGCGAGCTGGGTCTACGGCGTGCCCCGCGACGAGCGCCATGCGACCGCCGACACGAGTGCCCGAGCGACGGTGACCGAGACGCAGCTCGGTCGCACGACCACCACCTACGACCACCGCCTGCGGTCGGTCAACGGGGTGTTCGTGCTCGACGCGGTCAGCTGAGCCCGGGGGCGAGGACGTGGAGGGTTGCTGCTGTTCTGGCGCGGCGACCCTCCACGGGTCTTTCGCGGGGAATCACTCCACCTCGTGGCGTTGCGCCCCCGTCGGCTCGAGTCGGTCGGCGAGGTGGCTCTCGAGTCGTCGGTGCGGACGCGCGACGACGAAGTAGATCGCGCCGACGACGAGAATGATGAGGACGACGACGAGGGTGATCCAGTCGAGGTTGAACAACGCCCCGCGAGGACTGGTCAGACCGGTCGGGGCCACGATGTTGACCAGCATGAGCGCGAGGTAGGCGGCTGCGACGACGCTGACCGGCCACGCCCACCGCCCGAGCCGGAAGGCGCCCTCCGGTACCCAGCCCCGGGCTCGGGCGACCATCGAGCCGATCACCGTGAGGAGGAAGGACAGGTAGATGCCCGAGACCCCGAACGACACCAGGGCCGTCAGCGCGTTGATGCCGGCCGGGAAGGTGAACCACAGGATCTGCAGGTCCTTCGACGGGTTGACGTTGACGAGCAGGGCGAAGAGCACCGGCACGACGGCGCCGACGAGCAGGGCGTTGGTGGGGGTGTGGAACCGGGTCGAGATCCGGCTGACCCACCTGCTGGCCGGCACCGCGCCGTCACGGGCGTACGAGTAGGCCAGCCGGGCGCCGGCGCCCTGCACTGCTGTGCCGCAGGAGAAGAACGCGAGGATGACGAGCACCAGGAAGACGTCCTGGAGCCACTGCGGCAGCTCCGCCAGGATCGCCGGCACACCGCCGGTGAACGAGGTGGCGTTCGCGTAGCCCTTGGCGTCGGAGGGGGTCGCCAGGATGAGGCCGGCGACGAGGACGAACGAGGCGATGCCACCGTAGACGAGGGCGGACCGCATCGCCCGCGGGACCTGACGACTGGCGTTCACCGTCTCCTCGGCGACGTCCCCGGCCGCCTCGAAGCCGTAGAAGATGTAGACGTGGGCGAGCACCGCCACGAGGGCAGCACCGGTCCACCAGTTGCCACCGAAGTCGACCTGGAGGCTGTTGGTCGAAGCGGTCTCGGCGCCGTTGGTGGAGAAGAGGAAACCGAAACCGTGGTGGAAACCCGCGATGCCCAGTGCGATCGCGACACCGAACGTACCGACGGTCTCGACGTAGACGCCCAGCCGTGCGATCCGGCCGAGCACCTTTGCGCCGACGGCGTTGAGGACGGTCTGCAGCAGGATCAGCAGCACGGTCACCAGCAGGATGACCGAGTGGCTCGCCGGGTCGATCGTGGTCCCGAAGAGCTGGTTCAGTAGGTCGGCGACGTAGGGCACGACACCGGTGTCGACGCTGGCGACGGTGACGAGCAGGGCGATGCCGTAGATCCACCCGACCCACCAGCCGTAGCCCGCACCGACGGAGTACTTGCCGTACTGGTACAGGGCCCCGGCGAGCGGGTAGTGGCTGCCGAGCTCGCCGAAGACCAGGGCCACGAGCAGCATCCCGGCTACCACGACGGGCATCAGCCAGAGGTAGCGCGGTCCGCCGGCCCCCACCCCGAGGACGAAGAGCGAGTAGACCCCGACCATCGGCGACAGGTACGAGAAGGCCACGCTGAAGTTGTCGAACAGCGAGAGCACTCGGGACAGCTCCTGGCGGTAGCCCAGGTCGGCGAGGCGGTCGCGGTCGGACGACGCCGACGGTGCTGGGGACTGAGCTGTGCCGGCCATCGGCTTCCTCCTCGGGCGGGTCCACGCTGTGACAACAGCATCCACCTCAGCTCCTGCCCGAGCTGCCGATTTCGCCGACGAGGTGTCGCGGCGGCCGAGGCCCCGCAGGGGCTCCTCGGCTCCGGGTCCGGTCCAGCTCAGTGCCGGAGGACGACGGGACGGCTCGACCAGGCACAGACCCGGTCGTAGCCCAGGGACAGGTAGAGGCCCCGCGCCACGTCGTTGTGCGAGTACATCCCCAACGTGCACACGCCGGCCTCGGCCACGGCCCGCCGCGTCACCGCACCGACGATGGTGCGGCCGAGGCCTCGGCCGCGCAGCCTCGTGTCGACGGCCACCGACGAGAGGTGCGGCGCACCTGCGCGGGTGGTGCCCCACGCGGCCACAGCAGCCAGGGACCCGTCGGGATCCTCGACGGCGAACCATCGTTCACCCTGCCCCGGTTCGGTGTCGGCCGTGGGGGAGTGGGCGTGCAGGAAGGATCGCACCTCTGCGGCGCGCGCGACGTCGTCGAGATGAACCACCCGCTCGTACGACGGGTGCTCGTCCGGCGCCGTCGTGGTGTGGAACCACTCCCAGTCGCCGCCGTCGAGCACGCGGTAGCGCTCGCGCAGCGCCGGCTCGAGGTGCTGCGGGACGCTCACGGACAGGGCCCGCCGCTGCGGTGCGACCGTGGCGACGATCTCGGGCAGGTGCTCGATCAGCTGGGTCACCCCGGCGTCGTCGCCTAGCACGTTGACCGTGTGACGCACCGACTTGCGCGTGCGCTGGAACGCCACGGCGCCGGCAGCCCGCCACCACGTCTGCGCAAGGTCGTCGGTCACCTCCCACCGGATGAAGGGGTGGGCACCGCTGACGCGCAGCAGCTCAGCCAGACCCTGACCCGTGACGACGCGGCTCCTGGCCGCGCTCACTCCGTGATCCCGAAGCGGTCGTGCAGGCGGCGCAGCGGCGCCGGCGCCCACCAGTTCCACCGCCCGAGCAGGGTCATGGTGGCGGGCACGAGCAGCATCCGCACGAGGGTCGCGTCGATGACGACGGCGGCCACGAGGGCCAGGCCCATCTGCTTGATGATGAGGATGTCGCCGGCGACGAAGCCGGCGAAGACGATGACGATGAGCAGGGCCGCCGAGGTGATGATCCGCCCCGTCCGCTGCAGGCCCAGGGAGACGGCGCGATCGTTCTCGACGCCTTGCCGGTGGAACTCGACGATCCGCGACAGCAGGAACACCTCGTAGTCCATCGACAGGCCGAAGCCGAAGGCCAGCACGAGGAACGGGACCATCGACTCCACGGCCCCCACCGACGAGAAGTTGAGCAGCCCCTCGAGGTGGGGATCCTGGAAGATCCACACGACGACGCCGAGCGCCGCTCCCAGGGAGATGACGTTGAGCAGCAGCGCCTTGACCGGCATGACGACCGACCCGGTCATGAGGAAGAGCAGCACGAACGTGCCGAGCACGACGAGGCCCACGGCATACGGCGCCCGTGCCGCCATGGAGTCGAGGAAGTCGATCTGGCCCGCAGCCTGGCCGGTGGTCAGCGTCTGGAAGGGGGCGGTGGTGCCGCGGACGCGCGACACGAGGTCCTGGGCGTCGTTGGAGGTCGGCCGGCCCGCGACCCGGAGGTCGACCCGCTGGTGCGTCGCGCCGAGCGGCTGCACCGCGACGCTCTCCACTCCCGGGCTGGTCTTGAACTGCTGGGCCCAGGCGGTCACGGCAGCGGTGTCGGCAGACGCGGCCACGACGGTCACCTCGGGTGACGATAGCGCCGGGTAGTCCCGGTTCAGCTGGTCGAAGAAGACCCGCTGCTGCGCGTCCTTCGGCAGCAGCTCCGTACCGGAGGAGGTGAGCCGCATCGACAGGGTCGGCAGGGCGAGGAAGACGAGCACCACGACGATCCCGACGATGACGACGACCGGTCTGCCCTGCACGCCGTCGGCCAGTCGCGAGAAGAACCCGACGTCGGACGTGCGCTCGACCGCTTTGCGTGCCAGTCGTCTTGCTCCCAGGACGCAGAGGGCGGGCACGAGCGTGATGGCGACGACCATCGCCACGAGGACGACGCTGACGCCGGCGACGCCGATCGCGCGCATGATCGAGGCCTCGAAGATCAGCAGGCCGGCGAGGGCGATCGCGACAGTGAGCCCGGAGAAGAGCACCGTGCGGCCGGAGGTGGCGACGGTGCGCTCGGCGGCCAGGGCCACCTCCTCGCGCGTGGGCACCTCGTGCGCCCGGTGCGCGAGCTCCTCACGGAACCGGCTCACCGTGAGCAGGCCGTAGTCGATCGAGAGGCCCAGGCCGAGCAGCGTCACGATGTTGACGACCGTCGCGTCGAGGTCGACGACGTGCGAGAAGACGAAGAGCGACAGCAGGGCTCCGCCGATCGAGACCAGGGCGCCGACGACCGGCATGCCTGCGGCTATGAACCCGGCGAAGACGAAGAACATGACGAGGAAGGTGAGCGGCAGGGCGATCCCCTCGCCGCGCAGCAGGTCGCGCTCGACGGTGCTGGTGATCGCCTTGATGACCTTGTTGGTGCTGCCGACCGATCCCTGGGCGCCCATGGCCGCGGGCACGGCGAGCAGCTTCTGCTCCGCCTTCGCCTCGGCGGCGTCCTGCGCGGCCTTGTCCTGGCCCGGCTCGAAGTCGACGACGGTGACGAACCCACCGGCGGCCGGCGAGCCGCCCTCCAGCAGGAACGCCGTCCGGGGGTCGTCGACGCCCTTGGGGGACAGCAGGGGAGACCGCACGCTCTTGACGCCGGGCACGCCGGCGATCTCCTTGGTGGCCGCAGCGCCCCTGGCGACGGTCGCGGGGTCATCGAGCCTCGCCCCGGTCACCTGCAGGGTCAGCGTCTCGAGGGCCGGCTGGCTCTGCGCGATGACGTCCTGCGCCCGCGAGGACTCGGACGCCACCGTGGGGGCACCCGAGTGGAGGCGCTCGAAGAGGGACTCACCCGTCACCCCGCCGACGGCGATCGCGAAGCAGGCTGCCGCGACGACGGCCCAGACGGCCACCCAGCTGCGCGGGTGCCGGGCGATCACTCCTCCGAGCCGGGCGAGGCGGGTGCGCGGCGTCGGACCGGCCGGTGGGTGGTTCTGCACACGGATAGCCTTCCACAGTGATGTCGAACAGCCCGGGAGACCTCTTCGGAGCGGCCTCTGCGCTCGAGCGCGGCGAGCAGCCCGCGTCGGCCGGGGTCGCGCCGCTCGCAGTCCGGATGCGTCCGCGCTCGCTCGACGAGGTCCGTGGCCAGGCCAAGGTGCTCCGGCCCGGCAGCCCGCTGCGGCGGCTCATCGAGGGTTCCGGAGGTGCGGCCGGACCGCTGTCGGCGATCCTGTGGGGTCCGCCCGGCACGGGCAAGACGACCCTGGCGCACCTGGTCGCCACCGCTGCGGACCGCCGGTTCGTCGAGCTGTCCGCCGTGACGGCCGGGGTCAAGGACGTCCGCTCCGTGATGGACGCCGCCGTGCGGGAGCGCGACCTCTACAGCCGTCAGACGGTGCTCTTCCTCGACGAGATCCACCGCTTCACCAAGGCGCAGCAGGACGCGCTGTTGCCGGGCGTCGAGAACCGCACGGTCATCCTCGTCGCCGCGACCACCGAGAACCCGTCCTTCAGCATCATCTCCCCGTTGCTCTCGCGCTCGGTCCTGGTGACGCTCGAGTCCCTCTCCGACGAGGAGATCGCGGACCTGCTCCTCGCGGCGCTCGGCGACGAACGTGGGTTCGCCGGCGAGCACACGCTCGCCCCCGACGCCGTCGAGCACCTCGTGCGGATCGCCGGCGGCGACGCCCGGCGGGCCCTGACCTCGCTGGAGGCCGCGGCAGGCGTCGCGCTCGACGCGCAGCCGCCCGGACGCCTGTCCGACGACCCGGTCGAGATCACCCTCGCCCACGTCGAGCAGGCGGTCGCGCAGGCCGCCGTGCGCTATGACCGGGCGGGGGACCAGCACTACGACGTCGCGAGCGCACTCATCAAGTCGATGCGGGGCAGCGACGTGGACGCGGCCCTGCACTACCTCGCCCGCATGCTCGAGGCGGGGGAGGACCCCCGGTTCATCGCCCGTCGCATCGTCATCTCGGCGAGCGAGGACGTCGGCATGGGGGACCCGACGGCGCTGCAGACGGCGGTCGCGGCGATGCACGCCGTCGCCCAGATCGGGATGCCGGAGGCGCGGATCATCCTGGCGCAGGCCGTCGTTCACAACGCGCTCGCGCCCAAGTCCAATGCGGCCTACCTCGGGATCAACGAGGCGATCGCCGACGTACGCGCGGGGCGGGGTGGCGTCGTGCCCGCGCACCTGCGCGGCAGCGGCTACGCGGGCGCGGAGCGCCTCGGCAGCGGCAAGGGGTACGTCTATGCGCACGACGAGCCGGACGGCGTCGCCGCGCAGCAGTACCTCCCGGACGACCTGGACGGCGAGGTGAGCTACTACCGGCCCACCGACCGCGGCTTCGAGGAGCGCCTGCGCACCCGCTGGGAGTGGCTCTCGGGACGCCTGGGACGCACGCGCCGCCAGTGAATGTTTCGACCCCGATCGGTGCCGACGGACGTTGTGCGGCACAACGTGGTGCTCGGTAACGATTTGTCATCCATGACCATCTCGGTGCTTGGACGTCGGGATTCTGTGTGGCAGGCTCACGTCGTCCCGGCGGGGGTGGAGTCGGATGGTCGGCGCGCCCCGAACGGGCGCCCCGGGAGGCAGGTTCCCTGGCCGGACCCGGGTCGGATGTGATCCCACAAGGATGGAGACAACGCGTTGAACGCAATGCCGGAGCCCTCAGCAGGAACGCTGACCGAGGTGCCCGAGGAGGAGGCTTCGACGCCGGTCCGTGAACACCAGGAGGTGCGCACCGGACGCTCTCCCGGCCAGGTCGCCTGGGCCCGGCTGAAGAAGGACAAGGTCGCGATCGTCTGCTTCGCCATCATCGTCTTCTTCATCCTCGTCGCGATCTTCGCGCCGCTGCTCTACTCCCTCGAGTCCACCGACCCGATGACCGGCGCGGCAGCCGACCCCTACGCGGTGCACACCAAGCTCATCGACTTCAACGGCCTTCCCGAGGTCGGCACCAGCTCGGCCCACTGGCTGGGCGTCGAGCCCCGCCTCGGTCGTGACCTCTTCGCCCGCTGGGCCGTGGGCGCGCGGCCCTCGCTCATCATCGGCTTCGTCGCAGCAGCGGCCTCGACGATCATCGGCGTCACCCTCGGGCTCATCGCCGGCTACCTCGGCGGCGTCGCCGACAAGATCATCTCGTGGGTCATCGACTTCTTCCTGTCGCTGCCGATCCTGCTGCTCGTGCTCGCGATCGTGCCGATCATGGAGAAGGGCTTCGCGGCCAAGGGCGACCTCACAGCCGACGAGACCTCCCGGATCCGCTTCTTCATCCTCATCGTCATCCTCTTCGTCTTCGGCTGGATGGGACTGGCGCGCCTGGTCCGAGGTGAGGTCAAGAGCCTGCGAGAGCGGGAGTTCGTGCAGGCGGCGCGCGCCATCGGCGTGCCGACCCGTCAGATCCTCTTCAAGGAGATCCTGCCCAACCTCGTCGGGCCGATCATCGTCTCCGCCTCGATCGCGGTCCCGGCCTACATCACCTACGAGGCCACCCTGAGCTACCTCGGCGCCGGTCTCGTCGAGCCGACGGCCTCCTGGGGCCGCACCATCGCCGATGCGCAGAACCTCTTCGCCACCTACCCGCTGTGGTTGTGGCCCTCCGTCATCGGTCTGTCGCTGCTCGTGCTGGCCCTCAGCCTGCTCGGCGACTCGATCCGCGACGCGTTCGACCCGACCAGCCGCCGCTGACCCCACCGGGTCTCGGCCACCAGATGTTCCCGGTAAAAACGCCGGGACAAGCACAAAGGGAGCAAACAACAATGCGCTGGACCAAAGTCCTGACCGTGGGAGCCGCGGCTTCCCTCGGCTTCGTCGCGGCCTGCGGTGCACCGGCTGCCAACCAGACCGGCAACGGCGGCACCAACGGTGGCAACGGCGGCAAGGTCGACACCGCCGGAGCAGCCCTCGACCCGAACGCCAAGGGCCCCGCCCCGGCGGTCCCCGGTGCGAAGAAGGGCGGCATCCTCACCGTCGCCTACTCGACGACCCCGGCCAACATGGACCCGAGCGACCAGTTCTACCAGGACACGGCCGTCATCTTCTCGCTCACGCACCGTGCCCTGACGACCTACGTCAGCCGCAACGGCAAGCAGGTCCTCGTGCCGGACCTCGCCACCGACCTCGGCAAGCAGTCCGAGGACGGCCTGACCTGGACCTTCACGCTCAAGGACGGCCTGAAGTACGAGGACGGCAGCCCGGTCAAGGCGCAGGACATCGTCTTCGCGGCCAAGCGCTCCTTCGACCCCGACCTCGCGGCCAACGGTCCGACGTACCAGAAGGAGTTCTTCAAGGGCGGCGCGGACTACCAGGGCCCCTACAAGGGCGACAAGAACTGGAAGGGCGTCGAGGCCACCGACGACAAGACCGTCGTCTTCCACCTCGAGAAGCGCTTCGAGACGCTGCCCTACTTCGTCTCCTTCAACCAGTTCACGCCGATCCCCGAGGCGAAGGACAAGAAGGCCGACTACCAGCTGCACCCGCTGGCCACCGGCCCGTACATGTTCGACAAGTACACCCCGGGCACCGAGCTGACCCTCAAGCGCAACCCCAACTGGGACCCGAAGACCGACCCGGCGCGCAACGACTACCCCGACGGCTTCGACTTCAAGTGGGGCGTCGACGCGATCAAGACGCAGACCGCGATCCTCGCCTCCAACGGCACCGACGCCACGACCCTCAACTGGGACCCGATCGACTCCTCGCTCATCCCGCAGATCGAGGGCGACAAGAAGGCCCAGTTCGAGGAGGGCCCGTCCTCCTGCGTGATCATGGTCAACCTCGACGCCCGCAAGATCCCCATGCCGGTGCGCAAGGCGATCGCGGTCGCGTGGCCGTTCGACTCGATCCACAAGGCCGGCGGTGAGACGTCGCACTCGTTCTCGCCCGCCAGCACCATCATCCCGCCGCAGATCCCCGGCCACCTCGACTACCAGGCCGAGGCCGCTCCCGGCTTCAAGATGAACGGCCAGGGCGACGGCGACCCGGAGCAGGCCAAGAAGATGCTGGCCGCTGCCGGCTACGGCGCCGACAAGCCGTTCGAGCTCGTGTACTACTACACGAACGACGACGACCAGGCCCAGAAGGTCAACCAGGTCCGCAAGCAGGCCCTCGAGAAGGCCGGCTTCAAGGTCCAGGACATCGGCGTCCCCGGCAAGGAGCGCCGCAAGATCGTCGGCGACCCGAAGGGCAAGTACAACATGCTCCAGTCGCCGCGCGGCTGGTGCTTCGACTGGCCGTCGGCTGACTCGATCATCCCGCCCACCTTCGGCACGATCGCCCTCTCGCAGGGTGGCACGACCTTCGGCAACTTCTCCGACGCCAAGATCGACGCCGAGATCAAGCGCATCCAGCAGCTCTCCATCACGGAGCAGGGCCCGGAGTGGGGCAAGATGGACAAGTGGCTCACGGAGAACTACCTCCTGGCCATCCCGGACTACAACGACAAGGGCAACTCGGTCTTCGGCACGAAGGTCAAGAACGTCCACAACAACCCGAACAAGGGCATGCCGGACCTCAACGACGTCTGGCTCGACCAGTAAGTCGGTGCTGACAGCTCTCCCCACGGAGAGCAGGATCTGATCCGACAGTCGTGGGTGGGGGTCCGGGGTTTCCCGGGCCCCCACCGTCGGCGCCCATCTCGTTTGGAAGGCAACACGTGCTCACCTACATCCTCAGGCGGTTGGCTCTCGCCCTGAGCGTCGTCCTGGCCACGCTGGTCTCGGCGTTCCTCATCTTCTTCGCAGGACCGTCCGACCCGGCCCAGGCGATGTGTCCCGAGACGCGCTGCAACCCGCAGCGGCTCCAGCAGATCACCCAGAGCCTCGGACTGGACAAGCCGCTGTCGGTGCAGTTCATCGACTACTTCAAGGGACTGTTCGTCGGGCGTGACTTCGTCTACGCCGGCGACACCGTCCACTGCAGCGCCCCCTGCCTGGGCTTCTCCTTCGTGACGCGGCGCTCGGTCAACGACGAGCTCTTCAGCCGCTTCCCGAACACCGTCGTGCTGGCCCTGATGGCCGCCGTCGTGTTCCTCGTCATCGGTGTCACGGTGGGCATCTTCGCGGCGGTCCGCCGCGGCACCACGATGGACCGCACCGTGGTCGGTGCCTCGCAGGTGCTCGGCTCGATCCCGTACTACGTGCTGGCCCTCCTCGTCGCGCTCTACCCCGTGATCCTGTGGAACGTCCTTCCGCAGTACTCAGACCTGTCCTCGGGGGTCGGGCCGTACCTGCTCGGCATGCTGGCCCCGGCCCTGATCCTCGGCGTGGTGACCTCCGCCTCGTACGTCCGCTACACGCGCAACTCGATGATCGAGACGCTGTCGATGGACTACATCCGCACGGCGCGCTCCAAGGGCATCAGCGAGCGGACGGTGCTCTTCAAGCACGGCTTCCGCGCCGCGATGAGCCCCATCGCCACGATCCTCGGCCTCGACATCGCGGCCCTGCTCACCGGCACGCTCATCACCGAGCAGATCTTCGGCGTCGACGGCATCGGCCGCCGCGGCCTCGCCGCGCTCCGCGCCGACGACCTGCCGGTGATCATGGGCACCGTCCTGATCGGCGCCGTCGTCGTGGTCATCGCGAACCTCCTCGTCGACATCGCCTACTCCTTCATCGACCCGCGAGTGAGGCTCTCGTGACCGCCACCGCCAGCTCCGTCTCCGCCCAGACCGCGGAGGCCCGCGACCCCGGCGACGTCGTCCTCGACGTCAGTGACCTCTCGGTGGCCTTCCCCACCGAGGAGGGCGTCGTCAAGGCCGTCTCCAACCTGACCTACCAGGCCCGGCTCGGGCGCACCCTCGCCATCGTCGGTGAGTCGGGGTCCGGCAAGTCGGTCAGCAGCATGGCCGTCCTCGGCCTGCACAACCCGAAGCGCACGCAGATCACGGGCAGCATCAAGCTCGACGGCATCGAGCTCGTCGGCGCGGCTGCCTCGACGTTCCAGAGGATCCGCAGCACCAAGGCCGCGATGGTCTTCCAGGACCCGCAGAGCTCGCTGCACCCCTTCCACAAGGTGGGGCGCCAGATCGCCGAGGCCTATCGGGCGCACCACTCGGTGAGCAAGCAGGTGGCCCTCAAGCGCGCCATCGAGATGCTCGACCTCGTGGGCATCCCCAACCCGCAGCGACGGGCCAACCAGTACCCCCACGAGTTCTCCGGCGGTATGCGCCAGCGTGCCATGATCGCACTCGGCCTGGTCAACAACCCCAAGCTGCTCATCGCCGACGAGCCGACCACGGCACTCGACGTGACGGTCCAGGCCCAGATCCTCGACCTCGTCAACGACCTCCAGAAGGAGTTCGGCTCGGCGGTCATCCTCATCACCCACGACCTCGCGGTCGTGGCCGAGACGGCCGACGACATCCTCGTGATGTACGCCGGTCGCGGCGTGGAGAAGGGCAGTGCCAAGGAGGTGCTGGCGCAGCCGTCGATGCCCTACACCTACGGCCTGCTCCAGTCGATGCCCTCGCACAGCGAGGACCTCGCCGAGCTCAAGGCCATCAAGGGCTCGCCCCCCAGCCTGCTGAACCTGCCGTCCGGGTGCTCGTTCAACCCGCGTTGCGAGTTCAAGACGCTGGTCGAGGGGGACCGGTGCTTCACCGAGCTGCCCCAGTGGCGGCCGACGCCGGGACTGGTCAACCGTGAGATCCGCTGCCACCTGGCCGACCCCGTGGCCACGCTGCAGCTCGACGAGGGAGCCCGATGAGCGACCAGACACTGCTCAAGGTCACCGACCTGCAGCGACACTTCCCGTTCCGTGAGGTCCAGGGCCTGAAGATGGTCCGGGCGACGGTCAAGGCCGTCGACGGGATCAGCTTCACGATCAAGCAGGGCCAGACGCTCGGCCTCGTCGGCGAGTCCGGCTGCGGCAAGTCGACGACCTCGCGCCTGGTGACGCGCCTCGACGAGCCGACGAGCGGCTCGATCGAGTTCGAGGGCCGCGACATCACGCACCTGAAGGAGCACGAGCTGCGCGGCATCCGTCGCGACGTGCAGATGATCTTCCAGGACCCGTACTCCTCGCTGAACCCCCGTCACACGGTCGGGTCGATCCTCAGCACCCCGCTGCACGTGCACGGCCTGCACAAGGGCAAGGAGAAGGCGCGCGTCCAGGAGCTGCTCGAGCTGGTGGGCCTGAACCCCGAGCACATCAACCGCTACCCGTCGGAGTTCTCCGGCGGCCAGCGCCAGCGCATCGGCATCGCCCGGGCCCTCGCGGTGGAGCCGAAGCTGATCGTGGCGGACGAGCCGGTCTCGGCCCTCGACGTCTCCATCCAGGCGCAGGTGATGAACCTGCTCGCCAAGCTGCGCAACGAGCTGGACCTCGCGTTCATCTTCGTCGCCCACGACCTCGGTGTGGTCCGCCACTTCTGCGACCAGGTCGCGGTCATGTACCTCGGCAAGATCGTCGAGTACGGCGACAAGCGCAAGATCTACGACGCGCCGGAGCACCCCTACACGCAGGCGCTGCTGTCGGCGGCTCCCGACATCAACGTCGCGCGTGGCGTCGCCCCGAAGGAGCGCATCCGCCTGGTCGGCGACGTGCCCAGCCCGATCGACCCGCCGAGCGGCTGCCGTTTCCGCACCCGCTGCTGGAAGGCCCAGGAGATCTGCGCCACCCAGGAGCCGCCGCTGCTGGCGGCCAGCACCGAGGAGTCGTCGCGCGGCCACCGCGAGGGTGGCCTGCACCTGCAGGCCTGCCACTTCCCCGAGGTCAAGACAGACCTCGTGGCCGAGGTCCCCGCCTGACCCGAGCCGTCGAGGCGACGAGCACGTATGCCGCTGGGCCGGCTCCCGCACGGGAGCCGGCCCAGCGGCCTGCCGGCGTGGGGCACCCGCCGGCCGGGACGGCATACGGCAGCGTGTGCGCCCCGGCCGTGGTGGGACTCACGGTGGCGGGTCCGTTAGGGTTGATTGACCTCGGCGCGAGCGTGCGCCGACGACCGAAGGACGATGATCGTGGCCCGGACGGGACCCAGGGTGAACCTGCGCGTCCGCCTGCAGCAGGCGGCGCGAGCTCCGTGGGGGTCAGCCGCGCCCCAGTGAGGCGCCGCGCTGACCCCGCCCCTGCCCACCCGCGCGATGCGTGGGCCCCGCAGACCACAACCGTCGACCCACCCGAGGACCCATCATGGAAACCGCTGAGATCAGGCGTCGCTGGCTCTCCTTCTTCGGCAGCCGCGGCCACACCGTCGTGCCGAGCGCCCCACTCGTGCACGAGGACCCCAACCTGCTGTTCGTCAACGCCGGCATGGTCCCCTTCAAGCCGTACTTCCTCGGCCAGGAGACCCCGCAGTTCACCCGCGCGACGAGCGTGCAGAAGTGCGTGCGCACCCTCGACATCGAGGAGGTGGGCAAGACCACCCGGCACGGCACGTTCTTCCAGATGAACGGCAACTTCAGCTTCGGCGACTACTTCAAGGAAGGCGCCATCGAGCTGGCCTGGGAGCTCATCACCCGCAGCCAGGCCGAGGGCGGCCTCGGCTTCGACGAGAAGGACCTCTACGCCTCCGTCTACTACGAGGACGACGAGGCCATCGCGCTCTGGAAGAAGGTCGCGGGCCTGTCGGACGACCGCATCGTGCGCCTCGGGCGCAAGGACAACTACTGGAACATGGGCGTGGCCGGCCCCGGCGGCCCGTGCTCGGAGATCCTGCTCGACCGCGGGCGTGAGTACGGCGCCGACGGCGACTGGGAGGCGGGCGACCGCTACCTCGAGTTCTGGAACCTCGTCTTCATGCAGTACGAGCTCGAGAACGTCCGCTCCAAGGAGGACTTCGACATCGTCGGGGACCTGCCCAAGCGCAACATCGACACCGGCATGGGCCTCGAGCGCGTCGCGTTCCTGCTTCAGGGCGTCGACAACATCTACGAGACGGACGAGGTCTTCCCGGTCATCGCCGCCGCCGAGGACCTGAGCGGCCGTCGCTACGGTGCGAACCACGACGACGACGTGCGCTTCCGTGTCGTTGCGGACCACGTGCGCTCCTCGCTCATGCTCATCGGCGACGGCGTCACCCCCGGCAACGAGGGCCGCGGCTACGTGCTGCGCCGGCTGCTGCGCCGCGCCGTGCGCTCCATGCGCCTGCTCGGTGTCGACGCGCCGACCCTCGAGCAGCTGCTGCCCGTCAGCATGGAGCGGATGAAGGCGTCCTACCCCGAGCTCGAGACCGACTTCTCGCGCATCAGCCAGGTCGCGTACGCCGAGGAGGAGGCCTTCCGGCGCACGTTGAGCTCGGGCACCACGATCCTCGACACCGCAGTCGCGAAGGCGAAGGCGTCGGGGTCGACGACGCTCGGCGGCACGGAGGCCTTCGCGCTGCACGACACCTACGGCTTCCCGATCGACCTGACCCTCGAGATGGCCGCCGAGCAGGGCCTGCAGGTCGACGAGGCGGGCTTCCGCCGGCTCATGGGGGAGCAGCGCGACCGCGCCAAGGCCGACGCCCGCGCCAAGCGGTCGGCGCACGGCGACACCAGCGTCTACCGCCAGCTGTCCGACACGCTCGGCGGCGACGTGGAGTTCACCGGCTACGACCAGATCCTCACCGACACCCGGGTGCGCGGCCTGATCCGCGACGGTGCCGTCGTCGACCGCGTGGGTCCCGGTGACGACGTCGAGATCGTGCTGGACCGCACGCCGCTCTACGCCGAGTCCGGTGGCCAGCAGGCCGACCACGGCCTGATCCGGCTCGCGAACGGCGCGCTCCTCGAGGTCAAGGACGTGCAGCGGCCGATCACTGGGCTCGTCGTCCACCGCGCCACCGTGCTCGAGGGTGAGGCCCGGGTCGGCGAGGACGCCGAGGCTCAGGTGGACGTGTCACGCCGCCGGTCCATCTCGCGGGCCCACACCGCGACACACATGGTCCACCAGGCGCTGCGCGACGAGCTCGGCGACACCGCGACCCAGGCCGGCTCGGAGAACTCGCCCGGCCGGCTCCGCTTCGACTTCAAGTCGCTGCAGGCCGTCCCGGCCTCGGCCATGGCCGAGATCGAGGCGCGGATCAACGGCGTGCTCCTCGAGGACCTGCCCGTCACGGCCGACATCATGGCGCTCGACGCGGCCAAGCGCCTCGGCGCGATGGCACTCTTCGGCGAGAAGTACGGCGAACGCGTACGCGTCGTGTCCATCGGCGAGTGGTCGCGCGAGCTGTGCGTGGGCACCCACACCCCCCGGGTCGGGCAGATCGGCGTCGTCAAGCTGCTCGGCGAGAGCTCGATCGGCTCCGGCGTGCGCCGGGTCGAGGCGCTCGTGGGCGCCGACGCGTACACCCACCTCGCGCGCGAGGCCACCATCGTCAGCCAGCTCACCGACACGCTCGGCGTGCGCCGTGACGAGCTGCCCGACCGCATCGCCACCATCCTCGGCCGCCTGCGCGACGCGGAGAAGGAGATCGCGGCGGTCCGCCAGAGCCAGGTGCTCGGTGCCGCGAGCGGTCTGGTGCAGTCCGCACGCGACATCGGCGGAGTCACCTTCGTCAGCCACGACGCGGGCGAGGGGGTCACGGCCGACGACCTGCGCAAGCTCGTCACCGACGTCCGCGGGCGCCTCGGCAACGACCGCCCGGTGCTCGTCTCCATGGCGGCCGTCAACAACGAGCGCCCCGTGGTGATCGTGGCGACGAACGAGCGCGCCCGCGAGGCCGGGCTCAAGGCAGGCGCCTTCGTCAAGCTCGCGGCGACGGCGCTCGGCGGAGGCGGCGGCGGCAAGGACGACCTCGCCCAGGGTGGCGGCACCGACGCGTCCAAGGTCTCGCTCGCCCTCGGCGCCGTCGAGGACCAGCTGCGGTCGCGGAACCCGTGAGCAGCGAGGCGCGCCTGCGGCCCGGGGCACGGGTGGGCATCGACGTGGGCAACGCCCGCGTCGGCGTCGCCGCCTCGGGCGCCGCGGGCGCGCTCGCGCACCCCGTCCGCACGCTGAGCCGCGACTCGCAGGGTGACACCGACATCGACGCCATCGTCGACCTCGTCCGCGAGCTCGACGCCGTCGAGGTCGTCGTCGGCCTGCCTCGTCTGCTGTCCGGGCAGGAGGGGGAGGCCGCCCGGATCGCCCGGGACTACGCGGGCCGACTGGCCTCGCGCCTCGGCGCCATCGCCGTGCGGATGGTCGACGAACGCTTGACCACGGTGGACGCGCACCGCAGACTACGCGACAGCGGTGTGCCCGGCCGCGGACAGCGAGCCGTCGTCGACCAGGCCGCTGCCGTGCTCATCCTCCAGTCGGCGCTCGACACGGAGGCGCTCTCGGGCAGACCGCCCGGGGAGATCATCATGCCGGGGGGCAAACGGAAGAAGGAACGTCGTCGATGAAGGACCACCTCGAGTCATCCATCTTCGGCGACCACGAGGACCTCGTCGAGGACGAGCCCGTCACCGAGGGCGGCCATGACCTGGAGCCCCGCTCCGTCGCCGACCCGGGCCATGACTCCAGCCTCGACTCCAGCCTCGACTCCAGCCATGACTCGCTCGGCGGCCCCGCCACCGACGCGCGCCCCGCACCGCCTTTGAGCCGGCGGGAGCTGCGCGAGCAGGAGCTCGCCGGACGCCGCCGTCGTGGACGTCGCGACCGCTCCGAGGCCGCGCGGGTGCCGCGCGGGAAGCCGCCCGTCTGGCGACGCATCCTCGTCATCCTCGTCGCGCTGGCCGTCATCGGCGGCGGTGTGGCAGTCGCGTACAAGGGGCTGCGTCCGGTCGTCGAGAGCGTCCTGGAGTCCAACGACTACCCAGGTCCCGGCACGGGTGAGATCCGCGTGACCATCCAGCCCGGCGCCGGTGGCAGCGCGATCGCCCAGACGCTCGTCGACGACGACGTCGTGAAGTCGAGCAAGGCGTTCGTCGAGGCGGCGAACAACGACGCGAGAAGCAGCTCGATCCAGCCGGGCGTCTATGTGATGAAGCGGCAGATGAAGGCCGCGGACGCCCTCGCGCTCCTCGTGGACCCCAAGAACCGCCTGGTCACGCGCGTCGTCGTCCCGGAGGGCCTGTGGGCCACCGAGATCTACGACCGCCTCTCCAAGGCCTCCGGCATCCCTGTCGCGCAGTACGAAGCAGCGGCGAAGAACGTCGGCGAGCTGGGCCTGCCCCCGTCGGCGAAGGGCAACATCGAGGGCTACCTCTTCCCGGCGAGCTACGAGTTCGGCCCCACCGCCACGGCCCTCGACCAGCTCAAGCAGATGGTGGCCGAGTCCACCAAGCGGCTGGCAGCCCTCGGCATCGCCCCCGACCGCATGGAGCGCGTCGTCACGGTGGCGAGCCTCATCGAGGGTGAGGCCAAGACCGCGGAGGACCAGGGGAAGGTGGCCCGGGTCATCGAGAACCGCCTGGCCAAGAAGATGCCGCTCGGCCTCGACTCGACGGTCAACTACATCTTCAAGAAGCGCGGCGTCCCGACCCAAGCCATGCTCGACAGCACCAACCCGTACAACACGCGGCGCGTGGTGGGCCTGCCGCCGGGGCCGATCTCCAACCCCGGCGACAGCGCGCTGAAGGCCGCCGCCGCCCCTGCTGCCGGGCCCTGGCTCTACTTCGTCACGGTCGACCTCGACACCGGCGAGACCAAGTTCGCCACCACCTACGAGGAGCACCAGCGCTACGTCGCCGAGTTCCAGAAGTGGTGCGCGGCCAACAAGGGCAAGTGCTGAACAAGGGGCACCGCCCCACCCGCCGGTGCGCGGTGTGGGGCAGCCCGGTCGCGCACTCCCTGTCCCCGGTGCTGCACCGGGCCGCCTACACGGCGCTCGGTCTCACGGGCTGGTCCTACGAGCGGCGTGACGTCGGCGCCGAGGCCTTCGCCGGAGCTTTCGCGGCGCTGGACCCGACGTGGCGGGGGCTCTCGCTGACCATGCCCCTCAAGGAGGCGGCTCTCGCTGCCGCTGACACGGTCACGCCCCTCGCGGCGACCACCGGAGCGGCCAACACGTTGGTGCGCGACGACGCGTCCGGGTGGACCGCCCACAACACCGACGTCCACGGCATCGCCACGGCCCTGCGCCTCGCGGGCGCCGCGCGCTGCGAGAGCCTGCTGGTCATCGGCTCGGGTGCGACCGCACGATCGGCCCTGGCCACGCTGACGGCACGCGGCGCGCGCGTGCTCTTCATGGTCCGTGACACGGTGCGCCCGGCCAGCCTCGCGCAGGCCCGGGACGCCGGGATGGACGTCGACATCGTGCGCATGGGTGACTGGGCCGCGGCCGCCGAGGTCGACGCCGTCGTCAGCACCGTCCCTCCCGCGTCGGTGCCGGGGCTCGACCGGCTGCCCGCCGCCGGCCCCGGCGACCCCGGCACTCGACGGCCGGTCCTGCTCGACGTCGTCTACGGGTCGGGCGAGACACCGCTGCAGCGGGCGGCCCGAGCGCGCGGCTGGAGCGTCGCCGAGGGCACCGACATGCTGCTGCACCAGGCAACCGAGCAGGTCCGCCTGATGACCGGGCACGCGGCGCCCACCGAGGCCATGGCCGCCGCACTGCGGCAGGCCCTGGCAGCCCGCGCCGACGCCGCCGACGCCGCCGACGTCGCCGACGCCGCCGACGCCGCCGACGCCGCCGACGCCGCCGACGCCGCAGGTGCCGCCGGCGCGGAGAGCCGATGATCCCGCCGGTGACGTGGGTCGAGGCGCCGGGGACGCCGTGGTGGTTCATCGTCCTGTTGACGGTCGCGGGCGCGGCCGTGGGAGAGGTGCTGCGACGGCGCCTCGCTTGCGGCGGCTACCGGCTCGACGACGAGGGAGGACCTCTGCCACGGGTGTCCTCGCGCATCGTGCCGGTCGCGCTGGGGCTGCTCTGGGGACTGCTCGCCTGGCGGTTAGGTCCACTGTCGGGGTGGGCACTGACCCCCGCCTACCTCGGCTTCGCCTTCGTGGCCGTCGCCCTGGCCTGGATCGACGCCGACGTGCACCGGCTCCCGCGCGGGCTGACCCGACCGGCCTACCCGCTCCTCGTGGTGCAGCTCGCCATCGCTTCTGTCGCCTCGGGGGACTGGGAGGCCCTGCGACGCGCCGTCATCGCGGGGGTCGTGCTGTGGGTCGTGTACTTCGCGCTCGCCCTCGGGGCAGCCCTGCTCGGCAGTGGCTTCGGCTACGGCGACGTCACCCTGGCCGGGCTCGTGGGGCTCGCCACCGGCTACGTCAGTGTGGGCACCACCCTCGTCGCCTCCTACGCCGCCTTCATCCTCGCCGGCATCTACGGTGTCGTGCGGCTCGTGGCGCGGCGCGGCACCCGCAAAGACGACATCGCCTTCGGGCCCTGGATGCTGCTCGGCCTGCTCATCTCGCTCGTCGTGCAGGTGCGACCGCTCTTCTGAGCGCCCCTCGTCCTGCGGCGGCCGCACCCGGCGGTCCCGCGGACCGGGCGCCCCGAAGGGCCCGGCCTCACGCGTGGGAGGATCGCTCCATGTTGCGTTGGTTGACGGCCGGTGAGTCGCACGGGCCTGCACTCGTCGCCATGCTCGAGGGCCTGCCGGCCGGAGTCGAGGTGGGGGCCAAGGACCTGCAGGCCGCCCTGTCGCGCCGCCGCCTGGGCTACGGCCGCGGCGCGCGGATGAAGTTCGAGCAGGACGAGGTGGAGTTCCTCGGCGGCCTGCGCCACGGCGTGACCCTCGGCTCGCCGATCGCCGTGCGCATCGGCAACAGCGAGTGGCCGAAGTGGACGACCGTGATGAGCCCCGAGGCGGTCAGTGCCGAAGCGTATGCGGCGTCCGACGACGTCAACGCCGAGAAGGAAGTCGCGCGCAACCGACCGCTGACCCGCCCCCGGCCCGGGCACGCCGATCTGGTCGGCATGCAGAAGTACGGTCACGAGGACGCCCGCCCGGTGCTCGAGCGTGCTTCAGCGCGCGAGACGGCGGCGCGGGTCGCGCTCGGCGAGATCGCAGCCCGCTTCCTCGAGCAGGCCTACGGCATCCGGCTGGTCTCGCACACCGTCTCGATCGGCACGGCCGACGTGCCCGCGGACGTGGAGCTGCCCACGCCCGACGACGTAGAGCGTCTCGACGCCGACCCCGTCCGCGCGTTCGACCCGAACGGCTCGGCGGCCATGGTCGCCGAGGTCGATGCCGCCAAGAAGGACGGCGACACCCTCGGCGGCGTCGTCGAGGTGCTGGCCTACAGCCTGCCCCCGGGCCTGGGCTCCCACGTCCACTGGGACCGCAAGCTCGACGGGCAGCTCGCCCAGGCCCTGATGAGCATCCAGGCCATCAAGGGAGTCGAGGTCGGCGACGGCTTCGAGACGGCCCGGCGCCGCGGTTCGCAGGCGCACGACGAGATGGAGCTCGTCGACGGCGTCATCACCCGACGCACCGGTCGCGCCGGTGGCACCGAGGGCGGGATGTCGACCGGGCAGGTCCTGCGCGTCCGCGCCGCGATGAAGCCGATCAGCACGGTGCCGCGCGCCCTGTCGACCGTCGACGTCGCCACGGGTGAGGCCGCCACGGCGATCCACCAGCGCTCCGACGTCTGCGCCGTTCCTGCGGCCGGCGTGGTCGCGGAGGCGATGGTCGCTCTCGTCCTCGCCGGCGCGTGCCTCGAGAAGTTCGGCGGCGACTCGGTCACGGAGACGTCCCGCAACCACACGGCATACCTCGACGGCATCCGGAAGGAGCTGCGCACGTGGTGAGCAGCGAGACGACCACTCGACCCGCGGCTGTCGTCGTCGGCCCTCCCGGGGCCGGCAAGACGACGGTGGGCGAGGCCTTGGCGGCGCGTCTCGGCGTCCCCTTCCACGACGTCGACGCCGCGATCGAGCAGGCCCAGGGCCGCTCGATCTCCGACATCTTCGTCGACGACGGCGAGCCGGTCTTCCGCGACCTCGAGCGGGCGGCGGTGGCCAGCGCCCTCGAGCAGGAGCGCGGCGTCGTCTCGCTCGGCGGGGGAGCGGTCATGGACCCTCTCACCGAGCAGGCCCTGGCCGGCCACACGGTCGTGTTCCTCGACGTCTCGATCGCCGACGCGAGCAAGCGCATCGGGTTCGACCGGTCGCGGCCGCTGCTGTCGGTCAACCCGCGCGCGACGTGGGTGTCGATGATGAACCACCGCCGTCCGACCTACGAGCGGGTCGCCAGCATCCGCGTCGACACCGCAGGGCGCACGCCGGACGAGGTCGTCGACGACGTCGTCGCCCAGCTCGACGGGGCTCGCCCGTGAGCGTGGCCCTCGAGCCCACGACGATCTCGGTCGGCGGCGACTACGACGTCCTCATCGGGTCAGGCGTGCTCGGACGGGTGGGCGCACTGCTCGGTCCCGGCGTCGAACGGGTCCTCCTCGTGCACCCGCCGACCCTGCCCGAGCTCGCCGCTCGGGTGACCGGTGCGCTGCGCGAGCAGGGGTATGCCGTCCACGTCGCCGAGGTGCCCGACGCCGAGGCCGCCAAGACCGCCACGGTCGCGGCGGAGCTCTGGGCGCAGCTGGGGCGAGCCGGCTTCACCCGCAGCGACGCCGTCGTCGGGCTCGGTGGCGGCAGCGTCACCGACCTCGCCGGGTTCGTCGCCGCCTCCTGGCTGCGCGGGGTCCGGGTGGTCCAGCTGCCCACCACGCTGCTCGGCATGGTCGATGCGGCCGTCGGCGGCAAGACGGGCATCAACACCGCTGAGGGCAAGAACCTCGTCGGCGCCTTCCACCCGCCCGCGGGCGTGCTGTGCGACCTCGACGTCCTCACGACGCTGCCGGAGTCCGACCTCGTCGCGGGGCTCGGGGAGGTCGTCAAGTGCGGCTTCATCGCCGACCCGGTGATCCTCGACCTCGTCGAGTCGGAGGTCGCCGTCGATGCCGCCCGGGCACGCACCGCGGCCAACCCGCACCTGCGCGAGCTCATCGAGCGGGCGGTGCGCGTCAAGGCCGAGGTCGTCGCCGCCGACCTGCGCGAGAGCTCGCTGCGCGAGATCCTCAACTACGGCCACACCTTCGGCCACGCGATCGAGCAGGTCGAGGGCTACTCCTGGCGGCACGGCGAGGCCGTGTCCGTCGGCATGGTCTACGTCGCCGAGCTGGCCCGTCTCACCGGGCACCTGTCCGGATCCGAGGGGGACGCCCTCGTGACCCGGCACCGGTCGGTGCTCGAGTCGCTCGGACTGCCGACGGCCTACGCGCCCGGCCGTTGGGACGCGCTGCTGGCCGTGATGCGGCGCGACAAGAAGTCCCGCGGCTCCACGCTGCGCTTCGTCGTGCTCGACGGTCTGGCCCGGCCCACCCGCCTCGTCGGGCCGGACGACGCGCTGCTCCACGCGGCATACGGCCTCGTGTCGCGTGGCGGCGCCGCAGCGTCCTGAGCGCTCCCGCTCACTAGACTCCCGGCCATGACGGCACCCACGGTCTTCGTCCTGTCGGGCCCCAACTTGAACCGCCTCGGCACCCGCGAGCCGGAGGTCTACGGCTCCGACACGCTCGAGGACATCCACGACGCCGTGGAGCGCGAGGCCCGCGACCTCGGTCTGGTGGCCGACTGCCGCCAGACCAACCACGAGGGCGAGCTCATCGACTGGCTGCACGAGGCCGTCGACGCCGGCGCCGACGTCGTGCTCAACCCGGGGGCGTTCACGCACTACTCGTATGCCGTTCGCGACGCGTGTGCCATCGTCACGACCAGCGGTCGCAGCCTCGTCGAGGTGCACTTGTCGAATCCCGCTGCGCGAGAAGAGTTCCGGCACACCTCCGTCGTCGCCGGTGTGGCGACGGGGACGGTCGCCGGCTTCGGGCTGCAGTCCTACCTGCTGGCGCTGCGCGCGCTCGTCTAGGACCCGGCTGCGGTGCGAGCCGCGAGGGCGTCGAGGTCGCGCACGGCGTAGCGGTGGTGCTCCCACTCCTCCTCGAGGATGGTGTGCAGGCACGACAGCACGGTCTCGGGGCGGTCGGGGAACCACGGGTTGCGTCGCTGGGCGGCGAGCTCGTCGGACGACACGGACGCGAGGTGGTCGCGCACCATCGCGACCCGGTCGGCGCGGGCCTCGAGCACCTCGGCGAAGCTGGGCGTCCGGCTCGTGAACACCGAGAGGTCGAGGCCCCAGTCGCCGGCGCTCGCGTCGGCCTGGCCGAGTGGGTGGAACGGCTGCTCGAGGCGCAGGACCGCGCGCCCGAGCCACACGTCGGTGGCCATGACGAGGTGCCGCAGCGTCTGCGCGAAGGACCACTCGCCGTCGACCGACTCGTCGATGCTGCCCTCCGGCAGGGCCGCCGCCCGGGCGATCGTCGCTGCCCAGGTCGCCTGGACCGCGTCCCACGCGGCCCGCAGCCCGGCGGGATCGGTCGCGCGCCGCTGCTCCCGGCCCGGGAAGCGGCGGTCGAGCTCGGCGTCCACGAGCGGCGCGACGTCGACGCCGTTGACCACGAGGGTGGCCCCGCCCTCGAAGAGCCACGGCGACTCGATCTCGAGCCCGGACACGTCAGCGCCGCGCAGGACCGCGCCCGACAGGTCGCACCCGATGAACTGGGCGCGGCGCAGGTTCACCTCGGTGAACTGCGCCCCCTCGAGCTCGTCGGAGCTGCCGAACGTGACCATGCCGCCTCCTCGTCGAAGTCCTGGTGGCGACGCTACCGGCGCGCGGCGACAGTGACCCGGATCGGAGTGGAGGTGATCGCCGACCACCGGTGGTCGCCGATCACCTCGAACCGGGTGCGCGCACGGGTCAGGCGACGGCCAGGACCTCGGGCAAGGGCTCGGCGTGCACGATCGTCAGCTCCGACACCGCGCGGGTGAGCACGACGTAGAGGCGCCGCAGTCCGGTGCGCTCGTCGGGCTCGGCAGCCGCGATCGCAGCGGGCTCGACGACGACCGTGCGGTCGAACTCGAGGCCCTTGGCGACGCTCGCCGGCACCAGCTCGACCTGGTGGTCCTCGTCGTCGCCGTGGTCGCGGTCGAGCCTGCCGTGGCGGATGCCTGCGGCGGCCAGGGCCGCGGCGAGCCGGTCCATCGCTGTATCGGGGGCGATGACCCCGACCGATCCGGGGTCGGCGGACGCCTCCTCGACCGCCAGCACCACGTCCGCGTCGAGACAGCCCGGCCCGGCGGACCGGACCACCAGCCGGCCCGGGTTGTCGCGCACCGACACCGGCGCGCCCAGGCCGGGAGCCATGACCGGCAGCAGCCGGGCGGCGTACTCGATGACGGCCGCCGGCACGCGGAAGCCGCGGTCGAGGACGACGAGGTCGTGGTCCTCCTTGCCGAGGTGGCGCATCGCGTCGTCCCACGAGGCCGTCGCCCACGGTGTGGTGCCCTGCGCGATGTCGCCGAGCACGGTGAGCGAGCCCGTGGAGCAGCGTCGCCCGACCGCGCGCAGCTGCATGGGGGAGAGGTCCTGGGCCTCGTCGAGGACGATGTGGCCCAGGCTGGGGACGCGCCGGAGCAGGTCGTCGAGTTCGTCGAGCAGGGCCATGTCGGCGCGCGACCAGCGAGCCGCGCCCTTGGTGCGGGCCGGCTTGTCCCACAACAGCATCGCCTGCTCCTCGGCGCTGAGGTCGTCCTCGGCCGCGGCGCGCAGTGCGTGCGCGTCCGACCACAGCCGGTGCAGCACGCCCTGCGGGTCGAGGGCCGGCCACACGGATGCGACGTACCTCTTCACCGCCGGCGACTTGGCCACGGCGTCCTGCACCCGGTCGTCGGGCGCGTCGCCGGCGCGTTCCATCTCGAGGAGCACGTGGTGGGCGAGGCGCTGGGGCAGCAGGTCGCGGGCCGCCGAGTAGCGCACGCCGCGCGCCGCGAGCTCGGCGACGATCTCCGCGACGACGTATGCCGGCACGCGCCACTTGCGCACCCCGCGCGGGACCACGAGCGCCTCCGTGGGTCGCTCGACGCTGGACCAGACGGCCCGGTGCAGCACCGACGCCAGCCGGGGGTCGCCCTTGAGGGAGGCGACGTCGGCCGGCTCGTCAGCCCGCACCCGCCCGTGGTCCAGGAGGGTCTCGATGGTGGCGTGCCGCACGCGCACCTCTCCGAGCGACGGCAGGACGGCGCCGATGTGGTCGAGGAACGCCCCGTTGGGGCCGACGACGAGCACCCCGGAGCGGTCGAGCCGCTCGCGGAAGGAGTAGAGCAGCCAGGCGGCACGGTGCAGGCCCACGGCGGTCTTGCCGGTGCCCGGCGCACCTTGCACGCAGACGTTGACGGCGAGGTCGCTGCGGACGATCTCGTCCTGCTCCGGCTGGATCGTCGAGACGATGTCGCGCATCGGGCCGGTGCGGGGCCGTTCGATCTCCGCGGCCAGCAGCGACCCTGCCGAGGCGTCGGCCCGCTCCGGCTCGCGCAGGTGCTCGTCCTCGATGGCGGTGAGGCGGCCGCGGTCGACGCCGAAGCGTCGCCGCAGGGTCACGTCCATCGGCTCGAGCGGCGAGGCGCGGTAGAAGGCGGTCGAGATCGGCGCGCGCCAGTCGACGACGACCGGGTCGCCCGCCTCGTCCGACACGTGCCGCCGCCCGATGTGGAACTGCTCGGCGGGCCCGTCCTCGGGCTCGACGTCGATGCGGCCGAAGAAGAGGGTGGTGCGCGGGTCGTCCTGCAACGAGGCGATCCGCCGCGCGAGCACCCACCCGAGCACCTCTCCCGACACGGCGTCACTGGCCTTCGAGGCGTCGAGCGACTCGGCCAGCTCGCGCATCCGGCCCAGCTGGGCGCGGGCCTCGTCGAGGAAGGCCTGCTCCCGGGTGAGCTCGGAGTCGAGGGCGGTCACGCGAGCACCTTTCTGCACCGCAACACACCGAGAAGGATGTAACCCACCGGGATCGGATGCCGGTGGGTCGTGACCTGCACGGTGTGTTGGGGAGGGACGGGGGAGCGGATCAGGGTACACCGGCCGGGTGGAGCGATTCCGCGATCGGGAGGCCGCCCCGCTAGACTCGTTCGGCAACTTCCCAAGTCAAGAAACGTCCGGGGCTGCGGCGTGCCCATCGGCACCTCGCGGGCGGGCCGGCATACGAAAGTGGTTTGTCACGATGGCTACGACCAACGACCTGAAGAACGGCATGGTGCTCAACCTCGAGGGACAGCTCTGGTCCGTCGTCGAGTTCCAGCACGTCAAGCCCGGCAAGGGCCCCGCGTTCGTGCGCACCAAGCTCAAGGCCGTCCTCTCCGGCAAGGTCGTCGACAAGACGTTCAACGCCGGCACCAAGGTCGAGACGAGCAACGTCGACAAGCGCACGATGCAGTACCTCTATAAGGACGGCACCGACTTCGTCTTCATGGACACCGACACCTACGACCAGATCAACGTGTCGGAGACCGTCGTCGGTGACGCCGCGAACTACCTCCTCGAGAACCAGAACGCGATCGTCGCCACGCACGACGGCGCCCCGCTCTACGTCGAGCTCCCCGCGTCGGTCGTTCTCGAGATCACGCACACCGAGCCGGGCCTGCAGGGCGACCGGTCGACCGGTGGCACCAAGCCGGCCACCCTCGAGACCGGCGCCCAGATCAACGTGCCGCTCTTCCTCGAGACCGGCACGCGCGTCAAGGTCGACACCCGCGACGGGTCGTACCTCGGCCGCGTCAACGACTGAGCGGACGCGAACTCCCTTGGCAGCACGCAGCAAGGCCCGTACGCGGGCGCTCGACATCCTCTTCGAGGCGGACCAGCGCGGCCTCAACGCCGAGGCGCTCCTCGACGAGCGCCTGCGCGACCGCGAGTCGCGGGCGGCCAACAACCCCTACACCGCGGAGCTCGTCCGCGGCGTCGTGGGCAAGTGGAACGACATCAACGCGGCGCTGACCGACTACAGCCAGGGCTGGACGCTCGAGCGCATGCCCGCCGTCGACCGCGCGATCCTGCGGCTCGGTGCGTGGGAGGTGCTCTGGAACGACGAGATCCCCGACGCGGTCGCGATCTCCGAGGCCGTGACGCTCGCCACCGAGCTGTCGACCGACGAGTCCCCGGCCTTCGTCAACGGCCTGCTCGGCCGGCTCGCCGAGGTCAAGGCGACCATCGTCTGACACCCCACGCCTACGCCGAAGCCATCCGTACGCGGGTGGCTTCGTGCGTTCCCCGGCGCGGCGCCGACGGACCGCCACGACAGGGCGGTGACGCCGGCTCCCAGCACAGGCGGCTGCGTTCGTGGCGGTCGGCCGGTCCGCGGTAGGTGACGTGCCACGGGGTGGACCGGTGACGGGTCGCCTCCGGCGCCGGGTTAGACTCCTTCGCGATCGACATCCTTTAACCACCGTCCTGTGAGGCGGGGAAGGAGGTCCGGCGGCTGTGACCTGCCCTGACCTGAGCGCGCCTGCCCACCCATCGAACGATCGTTCGAGCATCCCCCCTGACGCCAGAGACGTCATGAGCGAGGGAGACATCTCCCGGGCGCTGCGGCGCATCGGTCACGAGATCCTCGAGCGCAACCGCGGGAGCGAGGGCCTGGTCCTGCTCGGCATCCCCTCGCGCGGGGTGCCGCTGGCCCGCCGCCTCGCCGCCGGCATCGAGGACGTCGAGGGCTCACCGGTCCCCGTCGGAGAGCTCGACATCACGCTCCACCGCGACGACCTGCGCCGCAACCCGGTGCGCACCGCCCACCGCTCGCGCATCCCCGACGGCGGCATCGACGACAAGGTCGTCGTCCTCGTCGACGACGTGCTCTACTCCGGCCGCACCATCCGCGCTGCGCTCGACGCGCTGTCGGAGCTCGGCCGCCCGCGTGCGGTTCGCCTCGCGGTCCTCGTCGACCGCGGCCACCGCGAGCTGCCGATCCGCGCCGACCACGTCGGCAAGAACCTGCCGACCTCGCGGGACGAGCGGGTGCACGTCCGCGTCGCCGAGGTCGACGGGCTCGACGTCGTGCGGATCAGCGGGGGAGAGGCCCGATGACCAAGCACCTCATCTCCTCCGCCGACCTGACCCGCGCCGAGGTGGAGGACATCCTCGAGACCGCGGCCTCGATGCACGACCTGCAGCGCCGCGAGGTCAAGAAGGTGCCGACCCTGCGCGGCCGCACCGTCATCAACTTCTTCTTCGAGGACTCGACCCGCACCCGCAGCTCCTTCGAGATCGCGGGCAAGTGGATGTCTGCCGACACGATCAACCTCTCGGCCAAGGGCTCCTCGACGAGCAAGGGCGAGAGCCTGCGCGACACGGCGATGACCGTCGACGCCATGGCCGTCGACGCCCTCGTGATCCGGCACAACGCCTCCGGCGCCTGCCACCAGGTCGCCCAGTGGGTGCGCTGCAGCGTCATCAACGCGGGCGACGGCACCCACGAGCACCCCACGCAGGCCCTGCTCGACGCGTACACCCTCCGCACGCGCCTCGGTGGCCTCGACGGCAAGCACGTCGTCATCGTCGGCGACCTCACCCACTCCCGCGTCTTCCGCAGCAACGTCATCACGCTCAAGACCCTTGGCGCCCGCGTCACCGTCGTCGCGCCGCCGACGCTGATGCCCAGCGGCATCGGCGCCTGGAGCGAGGCCGACGGCTTCGCCACGAGCTGGGACCTCGACCCGGTCCTCGAGGGCAGGGGCGAGCACGGGCCCGTCGACGCCGTCATGATGCTGCGGGTCCAGCGCGAGCGGATGAGCGGCGGGTACTTCCCCACGCCGCGCGAGTACACCGTGGGCTACGGCCTGACCCGCGACCGCCTCGAGACCCTCGTCGCCCGCAACCGCGACGTCCTCGTGCTGCACCCCGGCCCGATGAACCGCGGCCTCGAGATCGCTCCCGAGGCGGCCGACTCGCCGCAGTCGGTCGTGCTCGACCAGGTCTCGGCCGGCGTGGCCGTCCGGATGGCCGTGCTCTACCACCTGCTCGCGGGCGAGGACTCGTCGGCGACCGACGCGTCCGCCCGCACCGCCGCGACCGAAGGAGCCAACCGATGACCCGCCTCCTGATCCGCGGTGCCCGCCTCCTCGGGGCCGAGGCGGCCGACCTGCTCGTCGAGGACGGCGTCATCACCGAGGTCGGCAGCGTGGCCGCCCCGCGCGACGCCGAGGTGCTCGACGCCGACGGACTCGTCGCGCTGCCCGGTCTCGTCGACCTGCACGTCCACCTGCGCGAGCCGGGCCGCGAGGACGCCGAGACCATCGCGACCGGCTCGGCGGCCGCCGCGGCCGGTGGCTTCACCGCCGTCTTCGCCATGGCCAACACCAACCCCGTCACCGACACCGCGGAGGCCGCCGAACGCGTCCTCGACCTCGGCCGCGCCTGCGGCCTCACCGAGGTCGTCCCCGTCGGCGCCGTGACCAAGGGCCTCGAGGGAGCCGAGCTCGCCGAGCTCGGCCTCATGGCCCGGTCCCGGGCCAAGGTCCGCGTCTTCAGCGACGACGGCCACTGCGTCCACGACGCCCGCATCATGCGCCGGGCGCTCGAGTACATCAAGCCTTTCGGGGGCGTCGTCAGCCAGCACTCGCAGGACCCGCGTCTCGCCGGCCGTGAGGCCTGCTGCCACGAGGGCGAGGTGTCGGGCCGCCTCGGCCTGCCCGGATGGCCGGGCATCGCCGAGGAGTCCATCGTGGCCCGCGACGTCATGCTCGCGCGCCACACCGGCTCGCGGGTCCACGTCGCCCACGTGTCGACGGCCGGCACGGTCGAGGTGATCCGGTGGGCCAAGGCCCAGGGCATCGCCGTCACGGCCGAGGTCACGCCACACCACCTGGCCCTAACCACCGACCTGCTGCTCGGCTACGACCCCGTCTACAAGGTCAACCCGCCGCTGCGTCCAACGGAGGACGTCGAGGCCCTGCGGGCTGCCCTAGCCGACGGCACCATCGACGCGGTCGCCACCGACCACGCCCCGCACGCCCGGCACGACAAGGAGCACGCCTTCGTCGACGCGGCGTTCGGCATGCTCGGCCTCGAGACGGCACTGTCGGTCGTCAGCGACGTCATGGTGCGGCCGGGCCTGCTCGACTGGGCCGACGTCGCGCGGGTCATGTCGACCGCACCGGCCCGCATCGGCGGACTCGCCCACCAGGGAGGGGAGCTCGCCGTCGGCAGCCCCGCCCACATCACCCTCGTCGACCCCGACCGAGAGGTCACGGTCGATGCCGCCGCGAGCCGCAGCCGCTCGCGCAACAACCCGTGGCACGGGCGCACCCTGCGCGGAGCCGTCCTCGCGACGGTCCACCGGGGCCGTGTCACCCACGACGTCCGCAACGACGGGGACGGCCGGGACACCGAACGAGAACTGACGAACGCGACGACCTCGGGAGCAGACCTGTGACCACCCAGACACCGTTGACCGTGCCCGACCGGGACGGCAGGACGCGCCGCGTCCGAGAGGCCGCCACCCTCGTCCTCGAAGACGGCCGCACCTTCCGCGGGGCCTCCTACGGCGCCATCGGGGAGACGGTCGGTGAGGCGGTCTTCTCCACCGGCATGACGGGCTACCAGGAGACCCTGACCGACCCGAGCTACCACCGGCAGGTCATCGTCATGACCGCCCCGCATGTGGGCAACACCGGCGTCAACACCGAGGACGACGAGAGCACCCGCATCTGGGTCGCCGGCTACGTGGTGCGCGACCCCGCCATCCGCTCGTCCAACTGGCGCGCTAGCCGTGACCTCGAGGACGAGCTGGTCCACCAGGGCGTCGTCGGCATCTGCGACCTCGACACCCGCGCGCTGACCCGCCACCTGCGCGAGCGGGGTGCCATGCGCGTCGGGATCTTCAGCGGTGAGGCCGCCGCCCGCCCCGAGGCCGAGCTTCTCGAGGCGGTCCGCACCAGCCCCCAGATGGCCGGTTCCGCCCTCGCCGCCGAGGTCAGCACCACTGAGCCGTATGCCGTCCCGGCCGTCGGCGAGAAGCGCTTCACCGTCGCTGCCGTCGACCTGGGGATCAAGGCGATGACCCCGGCCCTCATGGCGCAGCGCGGCATCGAGGTGCACGTGCTGCCTGCGACCGCGACGATCGAGGACGTCCTCGCCGTGGGCGAGTCCGGCCCCGACGGGGTCTTCTTCTCGAACGGCCCCGGCGACCCGGCCACCGCCGAGCACGAGGTGGCGCTGCTGCGCGAGGTCCTCGACCGGCGCATCCCGTTCTTCGGCATCTGCTTCGGCAACCAGCTCCTCGGCCGGGCCCTCGGCTTCGGCACCTACAAGCTGAAGTATGGCCACCGCGGCATCAACCAGCCGGTGATGGACCGCACCACCGGCAAGGTCGAGGTCACCGCCCACAACCACGGCTTCGCGGTGGACGCGCCCCTCGACAGGGAGAGCGACACGGCATACGGCCGCGTCCGCGTCTCCCACGTGTGCCTCAACGACGACGTCGTGGAGGGCCTGGAATGCCTTGACCTGCCTGCCTACTCGGTGCAGTACCACCCCGAGGCCGCGGCCGGCCCGCACGACGCCGCCTACCTCTTCGACCGCTTCCTCGAGCTCATGACCGACCGACAGACCACCCACCAGACCACGGAGGTCAGCGCCTGATGCCCAAGAACGACAGCATCCGGAGCGTCCTCGTCATCGGCTCGGGGCCGATCGTCATCGGCCAGGCCTGCGAGTTCGACTACTCCGGCACCCAGGCCTGCCGCGTGCTGCGCGAGGAGGGCATCCGCGTCATCCTCGTCAACAGCAACCCGGCGACGATCATGACCGACCCGGAGTTCGCCGACGCGACCTACGTCGAGCCGATCACCCCGGAGGTCGTCGAGGCGATCATCGCCAAGGAGCGTCCCGACGCGGTGCTCGCCACCCTCGGTGGCCAGACGGCCCTCAACTGCGCGATCTCCCTGCACGAGAACGGCGTCCTCGAGAAGTACGGCTGCCCGCTCATCGGCGCCAACGTCGAGGCCATCCAGCTCGGTGAGGACCGCGAGGCCTTCAAGGGCGTCGTCGAGCGCTGCGGCGCCGAGTCGGCGCGGTCGATCATCTGCCACTCGATGGACGACCTGCTCGCCGGCGCGGAGGAGCTCGGCTACCCGGTCGTCGTCCGTCCGTCCTTCACCATGGGCGGGCTCGGCTCGGGCTTCGCCTACGACGAGGCCGACCTGCGCCGCATCGGCGGCCAGGGCCTGCAGTACTCCCCGACGACCGAGGTGCTCCTCGAGGAGTCGATCCTCGGCTGGAAGGAGTACGAGCTCGAGGTCATGCGCGACCACGCCGACAACGTCGTCGTCGTCTGCTCCATCGAGAACCTCGACCCGATGGGCGTGCACACCGGCGACTCGATCACCGTCGCCCCGGCGCTCACCCTGACCGACCGCGAGTACCAGCGGCTGCGCGACATCGGCATCGCCGTCATCCGCGAGGTCGGCGTCGAGACCGGCGGCTGCAACATCCAGTTCGCCGTCAACCCGGCCGACGGCCGCATCATCGTCATCGAGATGAACCCGCGCGTCTCGCGCTCGAGCGCCCTGGCGTCCAAGGCGACCGGCTTCCCGATCGCCAAGATCGCCGCGAAGATGGCGCTCGGCTACACCCTCGACGAGGTGCCCAACGACATCACCCGCGAGACGCCGGCGAGCTTCGAGCCGACGCTCGACTACGTCGTCGTCAAGGTGCCGCGCTTCGCGTTCGAGAAGTTCCCGGCCGCCGACCCGACGCTGACGACGACGATGAAGTCGGTCGGCGAGGCCATGGCGATCGGCCGCAACTTCACCGAGGCCATGCAGAAGGCGCTGCGCTCCCTGGAGAAGAAGGGCGCGAGCTTCCACTGGGACGGCACGATCACGAAGGTGCAGGCCGAGCGCGCGCTGGAGGAGGCGAAGGTCCCGACCGACGGTCGCATCGTCCTCGTGCAGCAGGCGCTGCGCGGCGGGTTCAGCGTCGAGGAGGTCCACGAGGCCACCGGGATCGACCCGTGGTTCCTCGACCAGATCGCGCTGCTCAACGACGTCGCCGCGATGCTCGCCGAGGCCGACGAGCTGACGCCCGACCTGCTCCGCCTCGTCAAGCGCCACGGCTTCAGCGACGCCCAGGTGGCCTCGATCCGCCGTATGCCGGAGGCCGTGGTCCGCGGGGTGCGGCACGCCCTCGGGGTGCGCCCGGTCTACAAGACGGTGGACACCTGCGCGGCGGAGTTCGCGGCCACGACGCCCTACCACTACAGCTCCTACGACGAGGAGACCGAGGTCGAGCCGCGCGAGCGCCCGGCCGTCATCATCCTCGGCTCCGGCCCCAACCGGATCGGGCAGGGCGTCGAGTTCGACTACTCCTGCGTGCACGCGTCGTTCTCCTTGCGCGACAAGGGTTTCGACACGGTCATGGTCAACTGCAACCCCGAGACCGTCTCGACCGACTACGACACGAGCAGCCGCCTCTACTTCGAGCCGCTGACCCTCGAGGACGTGCTCGAGGTCATCCACGCCGAGGCCCAGGCCGGCCCGATCGCCGGCGTCATCGTCCAGTTCGGCGGGCAGACGCCGCTCGGCCTGGCTCAGGCCCTGGAGGACGAGGGCGTGCCGATCGTCGGCACCTCGCCCGGCGCCATCCACCTCGCCGAGGACCGCGGCGCCTTCGGCCAGGTGCTCGCGAAGGCTGGGCTGGTCGCGCCCAAGCACGGGACGGCATACAGCTCCGACGAGGCGCTCGTCATCGCCCGCGAGATCGGCTACCCGGTGCTCGTGCGCCCCTCGTACGTCCTCGGGGGCCGCGGCATGGTCATCGTGTACGACGACGACTCGCTCGTGACCTATATGGAGAAGGCCACGGAGGCCTCGCCGGAGCACCCGGTCCTCGTCGACCGCTTCCTCGACGACGCGATCGAGATCGACGTCGACGCGATCTTCGACGGCGAGGACATGTACCTCGGCGGGATCATGGAGCACGTCGAGGAGGCCGGCATCCACTCGGGCGACAGCTCGTGCACCCTGCCGCCCGCCACCCTCGGCGACGGCGAGCTCGAGCGGGTGCGCGTGGCGACGCGAAAGCTCGCGGAGGGCATCGGCGTGCGTGGCCTGATGAACGTCCAGTTCGCCCTGGCGCAGGACATCCTCTACGTCATCGAGGCCAACCCCCGCGCGTCGCGCACGGTGCCGTTCGTCGCCAAGGCGACCGGGGTGCCCATCGCGAGCGCCGCGGCCCGGGTCATGCTCGGCGCGACGATCAAGGAGCTGCGCGAGGAGGGGCTGCTGCCGGCCACCGGCGACGGCAGCCGCATGCCCGACCACGCCCCGGTGTCCATCAAGGAGGCGGTGCTGCCCTTCAAGCGCTTCCGCACCAGGGAGGGCGTCGCCGTCGACTCGCTCCTCGGCCCCGAGATGCGCTCGACCGGCGAGGTCATGGGCATCGACGTCGACTTCGGCTCCGCCTTCTCCAAGGCCCAGCAGGGCAGCGGCTCGGCCCTGCCACGCTCCGGTGCGATCTTCGTGTCGGTCGCCAACCGCGACAAGCGCGCGATGCTCTTCCCGGTCAAGCGCCTCGTCGACCTCGGCTTCACGATCCTCGCGACGAGCGGCACCGCTGCGGTCCTCAAGCGCAACGGCATCGAGGCCACGGTGGTTCGCAAGATCACGGAGCGCGACGACGACCTGTCGGGGGAGAAGTCGATCGTCGACCTCATCCTGGACGGAACGGTCCAGATGGTCGTGAACACGCCCTCGGGCCAGGACGCCAGGGCCGACGGCTACGCGATCCGCGCCGCGACGACGAGCGCCGACAAGCCGATCGTCACGACCATCGCGACGCTTGCTGCGGCCGTCCTCGGCATCGAGGCGGGCCTGACCGAGGAGATCCGCGTCAAGTCGCTGCAGGACCACGCCCGGGACCTCGACCTCTACGGCCGTCGCGAGGCCCTCGCCGAGGCGGGGGTGGGCGCATGAGCGAGCGCGCGATCCGGGCCCGGGTGACCCAGGAGGTCGCCGAGGTCATCGCCACCCGGCGGGTCGGGGCCTACCAGCACCTCACCCTCGTCGCACCCGGTGTCGCCGAGCTCGCCCGCCCGGGCCAGTTCGTCGCGCTCGCCGTGGGCGACGAGACGTCGGGCAACCTGCTGCGCCGCTCGTTCTCGATCCACAAGGTCAGCCCGAGCGGCACCTACGGCGGAACGGTCGAGATCGTCGTCTCCGCCGTGGGCGTCGGCACCCGCTGGATCGTGGAGCGTGCGCCCCACGACACCATCGACGTCGTCGGCCCGCTGGGCAAGGCCTTCCCGCTGCCGACCGAGCCGGTCGCGTGCGTGCTCGTCGGCGGCGGCTACGGCAGCGCACCGCTCTTCTGGCTCGCCGGCGAGCTGCGCGAGCGCGGCTGCCACGTCGAGATGGTGCTCGGCGCCGCGAGCGAGGACCGCCTCTTCGGCGTCGTCGAGGCGCGCCGCAGCTGCGACGGCGTCACGGTGACCACCGACGACGGCTCCGCCGGACAGCGGGGATGGGTCAGCGACCCGCTCCCCGAGATCATCGACCGCACGCACGCGGGAGTCGTGTACGCGTGTGGCCCGATGGGCATGCTCGAGTCGGTCACGCGGGTGGCCCGGGCGCACGGAGCCGTCGCCCAGGTCGCGGTCGAGGAGTCGATGGCCTGTGGTGTCGGGGTGTGCATGACGTGCGTCATGCCGGTCGTCGGCTCCGACGGCAGGACGCGCATGGTCCGCTCGTGCGTCGAGGGACCGGTCTTCCGGGGCGACCGGGTTCGCTGGGAGGCCTTCGAGGGCCGTCACGCCCGCGTCCCGGACGACTGTGTAGGCGCGCCGAAAGTGGGTGGTCACTGATGACCGAGCTGTCCGTGGACCTTGCTGGCGGTCGCTCTGCCGGTCTCGACGTCGACATGTCGGTCGACCTCGGTGGTGGTCGCCGACTGCCAAACCCGCTGATGACGGCCTCCGGCTGCGCGGCCAACGGCAAGGAGCTGCACCGCTTCTTCGACGTGGGGGACCTCGGTGCCTTCGTCACCAAGTCGGTCATGGCCGACCCGCGCTCGGGCCGGGGCACCCCGCGCATGGCCGAGACGCCGTCGGGCATGCTCAACTCGATCGGCCTCCAGGGGCCCGGGATCGACGCCTTCGTCGAGGAGGACCTGCCGTGGCTTGCGTCGGTCGGCGCCCGCGTGCTGCCGTCCATCGCCGGTAGCTCGAGCGCCGAGTACGCCCACGTGGCGGCCACGCTCCGGGCCAGCCGCGCCTTCGACTCCGTCGTCGGCGTCGAGGTCAACATCTCGTGCCCCAACGTCGCCAACCGCGGGCTCGTCTTCGCGTGCGACCCGATGGCCTCCGCGGGGGTCATCGGCCTCGTGCGCGAGCAGCTGCCGCGAGACATCCCGATCTTCGCCAAGCTGAGCCCCGATGTCACCGACATCACGACGATCGCCTCGGCCTGCGTCGAGGCCGGCGCCGACGGCCTGACGATGATCAACACGCTGCTCGGCATGGTCATCGACACCGACCGGCTGCGGCCGCAGCTCGGTGGTGTCACCGGCGGTCTCTCGGGCCCGGGCATCCGGCCGGTGGCCGTCCGGGCCATCTGGCAGGTGCGCCAGGCGATGTTCGAGGGGCGCATCCCGACCGTGCCGATCATCGGCGTCGGGGGAGTGCGCACCGGGCGCGATGCCCTCGAGCTCGTGGCGGCCGGAGCCAGCGCGATCCAGGTCGGCACGGTCGTCTTCAACGACCCGTCGGCGCCGGTGCGAGTCCTGCGCGAGCTGTCCGACCTGCTGGGCGCCAAGGGTTTCGAGCGGTTCACCGACGCCGTCGCCGTCGCGCACGACCGGTGACGCGCACCAGCACCGGGCCGCACGGCGTACTGCACGGTGTACTGCAGGGTGTCACGCACGGCCTGACCCAGCCCCACGACGTGAAGGAGACTCGCCGATGAAGGCATTCGGGGCGCGCCTCGAGGACGCCATGCAGGCCCTCGGCCCGCTGTGTGCGGGCATCGACCCGCACCGGGGGCTCGTCGAGTCCTGGGGGCTGTCCTACGACCTCGCCGGGCTCGAGCGGTTCGCGCTGACCTGCGTCGAGGCGTTCGCCGGACGCGTCGCGGTCGTCAAGCCGCAGTCCGCCTTCTTCGAGGTCTTCGGCAGCCGCGGCGTCGCGGTCCTCGAGCGGGTGCTGACCGAGCTGCGCGAGACCGGCACCCTGACGATCCTCGACGCCAAGCGCGGCGACATCGGCTCGACCATGACGGCATACGCCGAGGCCTTCCTCGGGAAGGACGCCGTCGCGCCACCCGACGCGCTGACCGTCAGCCCGTTCCTCGGCTACGAGTCGCTGCGGCCGGCCATCGACCTCGCGCACCAGACGGGCCGGGGCCTCTTCGTGCTCGCGCTGACCTCCAACCCCGAGGGCGCCGGGGTGCAGCACGCCGTCCGCGACGGCGAGTCGGTCGCCGGCTCCGTCGTCCGCGGGGCGGCCCACGACAACGCCGCCGCCCGCGCGCGGGGCGAGCTCGGCAGCGTCGGGCTCGTCATCGGCGCGACGGTGGGCGACGCCGTGCGCGACCTCGGCCTCGACCTCGTCGAGGCGGCGACACCGGTGCTCGCACCCGGGTTCGGCGCCCAGGGCGGCACGCTCGAGTCGCTGGCGGCCACCTTCGGGCCCGCTCGCGGCCAGGTCCTCGCCTCCTCGAGCCGGGAGATCCTGGCCGCCGGCCCCGACCCGGCGCGTCTCGCCGCCCAGGTCACGCGGGTGGCCGAGGCGCTGCCACGCCCCTGAGTCGCCCCTGAGCCGCCCCTGAGCCGCCCCTGAGCTGCCTCGCCGGAGCAGACCTGCCCGCCCCGTCGTGCGCGAGCCCGACCCGGGGGCTGCCGACACGGCATACGGTGGGCGCATGCGAGGGACGGCGCGGGCTCGGGGGACGTCACTGGCGGCCGCGGCCCTCGCCCTGGCCGTGCTGCCCCTCGGCGGCTGCAACGACGACGACACCACGGCGTACTGCGACGCGCTCGGGTCCGCGCAGGCCGCGTGGCAGGACGCCGGGGACGGTCTCGAGGACCCCGCGGCAGCGACCCGCCTCGTGGCCTCCGTGCGGCAGGTGGAGGCGAGCGCGCCACCGGAGGTCAAGGGCGACTGGACCTCCCTGCGCTCCCTGTTCGAGAAGTTCGCGGCGCCCCGGCCCGACCTCGCCGCGCTCACCCGCCAGCTGCAGTCCTTCGAGAGCGCCGCGAAGCGGGTCGAGACGCACGCCAGGGAGACGTGCGGGGTCGACCTCGCCCGGTGAGGAGCGGGCCGGCCACCGGGCACGGCCCCCGCTCGTGCTCGCGACGCACCCCGCGTTGCGGCGCAGGAGGACGGATCGCTAGGTTCGGCGGAGACAAACGCAGACGTCGAGAACGACGGGGGGCGCCGGGCGCTCTCCTACGCACCGAGGAGACCGAAGACCGTGGCGCTTCCACCGCTGACCCCTGAGCAGCGAGCTGCAGCACTCGAGAAGGCTGCAGCCGCTCGTCGGGAACGGGCAGCGGTCAAGAACCGGCTGAAGTACTCCAGCGGCTCGCTCGCGGAGGTCCTCGAGGACGGCCGGACCGACGCGGTCATCGGCAAGATGAAGGTCACCGAGCTGCTCGAGTCGATGCCGGGTGTCGGCCGCGTGCGCGCCCGGGCGATCATGGCCGAGGTCGGCATCGCCGAGTCCCGGCGCGTCCGCGGGCTCGGGGCCAACCAGGTGGCGGCGCTGCTGCAGCGCTTCGAGAAGCAGTGATGACGGCCGAGCAGACGCCGCCAGCCAGCCCGCAGCTCGACTCCGACCCGTCCAGGCGCGGGCGGCTGACGGTGCTCGCCGGACCGACCGCCGTGGGCAAGGGCACGATCGCGGCCTACGTGCGCACGCACTTCCCCGGGGTCTGGTTCTCGGTCTCGATGACGACGCGTCGGCCGCGGCCCGGAGAGGTCGACGGCGTGCACTACCACTTCGTCGACGACCACGAGTTCGACCGACTCGTCGAGGCAGGGCAGTTCCTCGAGCACGCCGTCGTGCACGGTGCCGCCAAGTACGGCACCCCCCGCGGCCCCGTGGAGCGCGCCATCCGGGAGGGCCGCGACGCCCTCCTCGAGATCGACCTGCAGGGCGCGCGACAGGTGCGTGAGACCTGGCCCGACGCCCTCTTCGTGTTCCTCGCCCCGCCGAGCTGGGACGAGCTGGTGCGCCGGCTCGTCGGCCGCGGCACCGAGGACCAGGGGGAGCGGGAGCGCCGGCTCGCCACCGCGCGCGAGGAGCTGGCCGCCCAGACCGAGTTCGACGAGGTCATCGTCAACGACGATGTTCGGCGCGCGAGCGAAGAACTCGTATCATTGATGAGATCGGGACGCGCCAGCCGGTGAGTCCCGCCTCGTCGTGTGCCGCGGTGGCGCCGCCTGCCACAGCAGGCCGGCCTCGCCGACCACACGTCACGCCCGCTGAAACCAACGAAACGAGATCACTGTGTCCGGTACCCAGGCTGCTCCCATCGGCATCACCAACCCGCCGATCGACGACCTCCTGACCGCCGCCGACTCGAAGTACGCGCTCGTCATCTACTCCGCCAAGCGCGCCCGCCAGATCAACGCCTACTACTCGCAGCTGCAGGAGGGCCTGCTCGACTACGTCGGCCCGCTCGTCGAGACCGAGGTCCACGAGAAGCCGCTGTCGATCGCGCTGCGCGAGATCAACGAGGGCCTGCTGACCTCGACGCCCACCGAGGCCTGAGCACGGCACGGGAGCCGGGGCCGCCGATGCGCGTCGTACTCGGGGTGGGCGGCGGCATCGCCGCCTACAAGGCGTGCTCGCTGCTCCGGCTCTTCACCGAGGCCGGGCACGACGTCACGGTCGTGCCCACCGCGTCGGCCCTGCAGTTCGTCGGCGCGCCCACCTGGTCGGCCCTGTCCGGCAAGCCGGTGAGCACCGAGGTGTGGACCTCCGTCCACGAGGTACCTCACGTGCGCATCGGGCAGTCCGCCGACCTGGTCGTCGTCGCGCCCGCCACGGCCGACCTGCTGGCCAAGGCGGCGGCGGGCCTCGCGGACGACCTGCTCACCAACACGCTGCTCACCGCCCGCTGCCCGGTCGCCTTCGCGCCGGCCATGCACACCGAGATGTGGGAGCACCCGGCCACGCAGGCCAACGTGGCGACGCTGCGGTCGCGCGGCGCCCACGTCATCGACCCGGCCGTCGGCCGGCTCACCGGCAAGGACTCCGGCGCCGGCCGGCTTCCCGAGCCCGAGGAGCTGTATGCCGCGTGCCTCGCGCTGCTCGACGGTTCCCCCTCCGGGGCGGCCGCCCCGCGCCGGCGTGACCTCGAGGGTCGCCGTGTCGTCGTCTCCGCCGGCGGCACCCGCGAGCCGCTCGACCCGGTGCGCTTCCTCGGCAACCGCTCGTCGGGCAAGCAGGGCCTGGCCATCGCCCGGGCCGCAGCCCAGCGCGGCGCCAAGGTCACGCTGGTCGCGGCGAACGTCTCCCTCCCGGTGCCCGACGGCATCGACGTCGAGCGGGTCGAGACCACGCTGGAGCTGCAGCACGCCGTCGAGGCGGCGGCCGGCGGGGCCGACGTCGTCGTCATGGCCGCCGCACCGGCCGACTTCCGGCCCGCGTCGGTGAGCGGTAGCAAGATCAAGAAGTCGTCGGACCCGCAGGCAGGCCTGCGCGTCGAGCTCGTCGAGAACCCCGACATCGTGCGCGGGCTCGTCGAGGCGCGTACCGCTCGTGGTGCCACGGCCCCGCTGATCGTCAGCTTCGCCGCCGAGACGGGCGACGTGAACGGGTCCGTCATGGACCACGCCCGCGCCAAGTTCGCGCGCAAGGGCAGCGACCTGCAGGTCGTCAACGAGGTCGGCACCGACCTCACCTTCGGCGAGGACGACACCACCGTCCACCTCCTGCGCCGCGGCAGCGACGAGGCCACCACCGTCGGGCCCACGTCCAAGGAGGCGGTGGCCGAGGCGCTCTGGGACACCATCTCGCCGCTGCTGGGGTGAGCACTAGACTCTCGCCCCAGCGTCACCGTCGGCCCGTCCGCACCACCCATGCACGACCACCGACCCACCCAGTACCACCCGCACCCGAGGCAGGGAGTTCAAGTGTCCGCACGCCTGTTCACGTCCGAGTCCGTCACCGAGGGACACCCGGACAAGATCTGCGACCAGATCAGTGACTCCATCCTCGACGCGCTCCTGGCCGCCGACCCGCAGGCACGCGTCGCCGTCGAGACGATGGTCACGACCGGCCTGGTCCACGTGGCCGGCGAGGTGTCCACGACGGCCTACGTCGAGATCCCCAAGATCGTCCGCGAGACGATCCTCGAGGTCGGCTACGACGGCTCCCAGAAGGGCTTCGACGGGCGCACCTGTGGCGTGTCGATCTCCATCGGCGCCCAGTCGCCCGACATCGCGCAGGGCGTCGACACCGCCCACGAGCACCGCACCGGTGACGTCGACGACCTGCTCGACAAGCAGGGCGCCGGAGACCAGGGGCTGATGTTCGGCTACGCGTGCGACGACACGGCCGAGCTCATGCCGCTGCCGATCTTCCTCGCCCACCGGCTCTCCGAGCGCCTGACCCAGGTGCGCAAGAGCGAGGAGCTGGCCTACCTGCGCCCCGACGGCAAGACGCAGGTCACCATCGCCTACGAGGGCGACCGCGCGGTCTCGCTCGACACCGTCGTGCTCTCCACGCAGCACGCCCCCGACGTGTCCCTCGAGGGCATGCTCGAGCCCGACATCAAGGCGCACGTCATCGACCCGGTGCTCGCCGAGCTGCGCGAGAGCGGCAACGACCTCGACGTCAGCAGCTACCGCGCCCTCATCAACCCGACCGGCCGCTTCGAGATCGGCGGCCCGATGGGCGACGCCGGCCTCACCGGCCGCAAGATCATCGTCGACACCTACGGCGGCATGGCCCGCCACGGCGGCGGCGCGTTCTCCGGCAAGGACCCGAGCAAGGTCGACCGCTCGGCCGCCTACGCGATGCGCTGGGTCGCCAAGAACGTCGTGGCCGCGGGCCTGGCCCGTCGCTGCGAGGTCCAGGTCGCCTACGCCATCGGCAAGGCGCAGCCCGTGGGCCTCTACATCGAGACCTTCGGCACCGAGACCGTGCCGGTCGACAAGATCCAGCAGGCGATCGGCGACGTCTTCGACCTGCGCCCGGCCGCCATCGTCGACGCGCTCGACCTGCTGCGCCCGATCTACCGCCCGACCGCCGCGTACGGCCACTTCGGCCGCACCAAGGCCGACGGCGTGGAGAACCCCTTCACCTGGGAGCGCACCGACCGCGTGGAGGCGCTGCGCGCCGCTGTCTCCGGCTGAGGATAGGTTCGCCCCCGTGGGCGACGACGTGTTGGAGCAGCGACCGGCCGATCGGCCGGTCGCTGCCGTCGTCGTGGAGACGCCGCTGGCACACCTCGACCGCGTCTTCGAGTACGCCGTGCCCGACGAGCTCGCTGCCGACGCCGTGCCCGGGGCCCGCGTCCGGGTGCGCTTCTCCGGCCGCGAGCTGGACGGCTTCGTCGTGGAGCGCCGCGAGAAGCCGCAGCACGACGGCCGGCTGACGCCGCTGCGCCGCGTCGTGAGCCCCGAGCCGGTCCTGACGCCGGAGCTGCTCGCGTTGTGCCGGGCCGTCGCCGAGCGGTATGCCGGCACGCTGAGCGACGTGCTGCGCCTGGCCGTGCCGAAGCGCCACGCCACCGCCGAGCGCAACCTGCCGAAGGAGTGCCCCGAGGTCGACCCGGCCGTCGCCGGGGTCACCGTGCCCGACCCCGGCCCGTGGGCGGCCTACCCGGCGGGTCCGGCGTGGCTCCGGCGCCTGTCGGAGGGTCAGGGCCCGGCCGCGGCGTGGACGGCACTGCCCGGTCGTGCGCCCGAGGAGGACTGGCCTGCCGCGATGGCGGTGGCCGCCGCGACGGCCCTGGCCGCGGGACGGGGGGCGCTGCTCGTCGTGCCCGACCACCGCGACGTCGACCGGCTCGAGGCCGCGCTCGTGGCGGTGCTCGGCAAGGGCCGCCACGTCCGGCTCACGGCCGACCAGGGCCCGCAGGCGCGCTACACCGCGTGGCTCAAGGTGCTGCGCGGTCACGTCCGCGTCGTCATCGGCACGCGCGCGGCCGCGTTCGCCCCGGTGCACGACCTCGGCCTCGTCGCCTGGTGGGACGACGGCGACGACCTGCTGGCCGAGCCGCGGGCCCCCTACCACCACGCCGGCGTGGTGCTCGGGCTGCGCGCGGCCGCCACCGGTGCGGCGCTGCTCACCGGCGGCTTCGGGCGGAGCCTGCGCGTGCAGGTGGGCGTCGAGTCCGGTGCGCTCGTGCCGGTCGAGGCGGACCCGGCGCTTCTGCGCGCCGCGTCGCCCCGCGTCACGATCGCCGGCGAGGGCGCCGACGAGGAGCGCGACGGGCCGGCGGCGAGAGCTCACATCCCGTCGCGCGCCTGGAGGGTCGCCAAGGACGCCCTCGTCGACGGGCCGGTGCTGCTCCAGGTCCCGCGACGCGGCTACCTTCCCGCGCTCAGCTGCGCCGAGTGCCGCACGCCAGTGCGATGCGCGCGCTGCCAGGGCCCGGTCGCGCTCGGCGCGGCAGGCACCGCGCCGGCCTGCCGGTGGTGCGGCCTCTCGCTCGGCAGCTCCGGCTTCGAGTGCGCGCACTGCGGCTCCCGGCGGCTGCGCTCGTCGATCACGGGCGCGCGGCGCACGGCCGAGGAGATCGGCCGGGCGTTCCCGGGTGTCCCGGTGCACACGTCCGGCTCCGGTGAGGTGCTCGCGGCGGTCGGCCGCGACCCCGCACTGGTCATCGCCACGCCCGGCGCCGAGCCGGTCGCCGAGGGTGGGTACACCGCGGTGCTGCTCCTCGATGCCTGGGCGAGCCTCGACCTGCCCGTCCTCGACGCGCCGCTCGAGGCGTTGCGACGCTGGATGGCGGCGGCCGCGCTGGCCCGGCAGGGAAGGGCGGTGGTCCTCAGCGGGGCCCCCGAGGCGGTCGCGCTCCCGGCTGTGGAGGCATTGGTGCGCTGGGACCCGGCCTGGCTGGCTGCTCGCGAGCTCGACGAGCGGCGCGAGCTCGGGCTGCCTCCGGCGGTCCGGATGGCGCAGCTGACCGGTGGTCGTCGGACCCTCGAGGAGACGCTGGAGCAGGCAGACCTGCCGGAGTCCGCCCAGGTCCTGGGCCCGGTGCGGCTGTCGACGGCCGCACCGGCGCTGCGACGGGTGTCCCTCGAGGCCGACGGTGACCGCGCGCCGTCCGACCACCATGCGCTCGTCCGCGTGCCCCTGCCCGAGACCTCCGCTCTGACGCGGGCGCTGCTTGCGCTCAAGGCGTTCCGTTCGGCACGCAAGGAGACCGATGTCGTGACCGTCCGCGTCGACCCGCACGACACCTTCTGACGTCGGGGGTCGGGCGCCTCGCCGTGACAGAGTGACGGCATGCCCGAACGCGACCTCGACATCGTTCTCTACGGCGCGACCGGCTTCGTCGGCGCCCTCACCGCGCTGCACCTGGCCCGCAACGCCGGCCCGGACGTCCGCATCGCGCTCGCGGGCCGGTCCCGTGCTCGCCTCGAGGCCTTGCGCATCGAGCTCGGGCCGGGGGCATCCCGGTGGGAGCTCGTCACGGTGGACGCCTCGGACGCAGCGGGCCTGCGGGCTCTCGCAGCGCGCACGCGGGTGCTGGCGACGACGGTGGGGCCCTACGCGGCATACGGCAAGGAGGTGGCCCGCGCCTGCGCCGAGTCGGGAACGCACTACGCCGACCTCACCGGAGAGGTGCTCTTCGTCCGGTGGTCGCTCGACGAGCTCGACGCCTGCGCGCAGCAGACCGGGGCCGCCATCGTGCACGCGTGTGGCTTCGACTCGATCCCCTCGGACCTCGGGGTGCTGGTGACGGCCCGACGGGCAGCTGCCGATGGTGAGGGCGAGCTTGCGGACACGACGCTGCTCGTCCGGTCGCTCAAGGGCGGCATCTCCGGCGGCACCGTCGACTCGATGCGGCAGCAGGCGATCACCATGCGCTCCGACCCCGCGACGCGCCGCGTCGTCAGCGACCCCTACGGCCTGAGCCCGCGTCGCTCCGAGGAGCCGTCGTCGGACCGGCGTCCGGGGGCTGCCGGCCTCCTCGGCAAGGTGCGTCGTCTCGTGCCGGTGCAACGCGACCCGGGCACCGGGCGGTGGACCGGGCCCTTCGTCATGGCCTCGTTCAACACGCGCATCGTCCGCCTGTCCAACACGCTCTCCGGGTGGTCCTACGGGCGCGGGCTGCGCTACCGGGAGGCGACCGACTTCGGCTCCGGCCCGATGTCGCCGGTCCTGGCAGGCAGCATGGCCGTGGGCCTCGGCAGCGTCGTGGCCGGCATGTCGTTCGCCCCGACCCGTGCCCTGCTCGACCGCGTCCTGCCGGCGCCGGGGGAGGGCCCGAGCCCTGAGACGCGGGCCACGGGCCGTTTCCGGATGGACATCCGCGCCACGACCACGACCGGCGCCCGCTACCGCACCAGGGTGGGCGCCGACTACGACCCCGGCTACGGCGGGACGGCGGTCATGCTCGGGGAGGCGGTGCTCTCGCTCGCATCGGACGACGGGGTGCCGATGCGGGCCGGTGTCTGCACGCCTGCGACGGCACTCGGAGAGGTCCTGGTCGACCGTCTGCGAGCCCAGGGCTTCACGTTCGACGTCGAGCGCGAGGAGTGAAGGGCGTCCGTCTCCGCCACGGGTGCGGGCGGCGGTTTCCGTCGGCCCGACGGCGCATACTCGGCGGGTGTGCATGCCCTTCCCGGAGCCGACCAGCCCTGCGCCGTCGCCCGCCGAGGTGCTGATCCGCTACCTCGACTACTTCCGCGACCAGGTTGCGCACCGGGTCGTGGCGCTGTCCGAGGAGGACCGGCGGACCAACCGTCTGCCGTCGGCGTGGACGCCGGTCCAGCTCGTCAAGCACCTGACCCTCGTCGAGCGGCGTTGGCTGGAGTGGGGATTCGAGGGTGCCGCGGTTGCCGAGCCGTGGGCGGACACTCGCGACGTCTCGACATCGTGGCCGAGCTGGCCGGTGGTCCCACCGGCGAGTGACCCGACCCGGGGCCCGTCCGTCGGCCGTCAGCGCCTCTGCATGGTCTCGATGCGGACCGATGAGCCTTCGCGCAGTGGCTGGACCTCCCCGGTCGCAGTGAACCCGTGCCGCTCGTAGAGGCGGCGAGCGCCGTCATTGCCCTGCGTGACGTGCAGCGTGACGGGGCGGCCGACGTGGTCGGCGTACTCCAGCAACCGCTGGAGGATCCGCGCCGCGACCCCTCGCCCACGGTGCGTCGGCTGCACCCACATGCCCCAGACGAACGCCTCGGACGATTCGTTGGGCGCGTAGAGCCCGCCCATGGCGACGGGTCGGTCCTGCGCGTACGCCAGCACGATCGGGTCGGCACCCGCAGCGCGCTCCCGCCACTCCGAAGGAGCCTTCCCCATCGACTCACCGAGCGTGGCCCCGAAGGCGTCCGGTGAGTCCGCCAGCGCCGCAAGGCGGACAGAGCGGAACTCCTCCCACTCGTCGGGGCCGATGACGCGCAGCTCAGTGGTCATCGTCGGAGGGTAGCCGTGCCCGGCAGGGGCGGGACGGCATACGGCGCACGGCACACGGCGTCACGAGACCGAGGCGGGCCAGCGGTGCCGGCGCCACTCGTCCCACGAGGCGAAGCCGGCCGGTGGCTCGTCGACCGGCTCCGTGCCGTCGAGCTCCCCGGGCGTGGGAACGCTGATGATGGCGGCCCACCTGGCCAGCTCCTCGTCGGACATGTGCCAGGTGGCGTGCGGCTCCTCGTCCTGTCGCCGGTCCAGCCGGCGCCGCTGCTCCGCGGGCGTCAGCTCGAAGTAGCGCATCTGCACCGCCGCCCCCCGGGCGGCCGCCGCCGCCCGCAGGGCCGATCGCTCGTCACGGCCCCACAGGCCGAAGTCGATGACCACGCTGGTGCCGAGCTCGAGCGCGCGCAGCCCGATCTCGACGAGCCGCCCCTCGATGACGTCCGAGGCCGCCGGCGGGTTCGCATCGCCGTAGAGGGCCTTGACCCACTCGTCCTTCGTCAGCCGAAGCGCCCTCTCCTCCAGCTCGATCCGCCGGGCGGCCGTGGTCTTCCCCGTGCCAGGCAGGCCGACGGTGAGGAAGAGGGTGGGTCGTGGCGTCGCCACGACCCGGTCCTCCTGCTCGCGGCTACCAGCCGGTGTGGATTCGGTGCGTTCGCTCACAGCCGGCAGCCCATCAGGTCCAGGAGGCTCCGGCAATCGCATTGTGACCGCCCCGGTGTGTCGCGAACCGGGCGTGGCGGTGGCTCAGGGCGCGGCCACCAGCGTGAGGGCGTCGGCCACCCGACCGATCTCGATGCCGGCCTGCGTGGCGCGGGGGTCCGCGTCGGCCGGGACGGCGACCAGGGAGGCCACGCGCTCGCGGGCGTCGGCGACCGCGGCACCCACGTCGGAGGGTGCCGGCAGGACCTGCTGCTGCGCGAGCAGACGGGACTGCTCGGCGAGCTCTCGGCAGGCGTCGGCGAGTGCGGGGGAGGCGATCCCCGACTCGGCGACGACGACAGCGAGTGCCCGGGCGTGCCCTCCGCAGGCTCCGAGGACGCTGAGCCGGTGGCGCAGCCGCCCGCGGTCGATGCCGATGAGGCCGCCCCGCGCGACGGCGCGGTAGGTGTTGACGACCTGGCGGCCCCACGCGTCGAGGGCCACGGTGAGGGCGACCAGGTCGCCGGTCGGCTCGGCCCGCAGGTGCTCGGCGCACTCGTCGAGCACGTCGGCCAGCTGGGAGAGGAAGCCGGAGCGAGCCGCGCGGGCCGTGGCCCGGGTGCCCGTCGGCAGGACGAGCACCGAGACGGCGACGCCGATGGCCGCGCCCGCCGCGGTCTCCTCCAGCCGCAGGACGAGCACGGCGTCGGTGAAGGTGTTCAGCATCGTGTACATCTGCCCGAGCATCAGGGTGATGAAGAAGATCATCCCGGCGTAGGACAGCCGCTGGACGTAGAAGGCCAGGAAGATGCAGGCGAAGAGCGCGGTCACGACCGCGGCCGGGTGGCCGGTCGTCGCGTGCGCCAGGGCGATGGCCCCGACGAGCCCGGCCATGGTGCCGGCGACCCGGGCGATGCTGCGCCGGAAGGTCTCACCCGCGTTCGAGGCGCCCGTGAAGGCGATGAACGCGGCGATGACCGCCCAGTAGTAGCGCTGGGGGGAGATGGCCTCGCCCACGAGGATTGCCAGCGCGGCCGCCAGCGCCGCCTGCACGGCCTGGCGGGTCGTCAGCTCGAGCCCGGCGAAGGACCAGCGCCGGCGGCCGCGGGCCTCCTCGAGGATGGAGGAGGCCACGGCCGCCGAGCCCGGCAGGTTCCCGGCGAAGAGGGTGACGACCGGCTCGAAGTCGGCGTCGGTCGTGTCCAGCGGGTCCTCTCCGGCGCGCGTGGCCCCCGGGTCGTCCAGCCGTCCCGCATCCCACTGCTCCACGAGGCGCAGCAGGTCCGTGGCCGCCCAGGTGAGCCGGCGCAGGCCCGGCGCCAGTGGCGCGGCTTGCTCCTCGAGGGCCCGCACCGTCTGGTGTGCCTGCTCGCCGGCGCCCCATCCCAGCATCCTCAGCAGGTGGCGTATGCCGTCGAGCTGTCCCGCCGGCAGCTCGTGCTGGTGGCGGGCGAGGTCCACCACCGCGGCGGCGGCCTCGTCCATCGCGATCTCGACGTCGACGGCCCAGCGCCGCACCTGGCCGCGGCGCAGGCCGGCCGGCACGGCCCGCGGGTCGGCGAGCTGCCCGTCCATGAGCAGCGCGATCTCCGAGAGCTGCACGAGCTGCGTACGCAGCCGGCGCTGGGGTCCTGGGGAGTCGGGGTCGTCGAGCACGTCGAGCATCGCTGCGATGCCGGCACGGGCTCGCGCCCGGAGCGCCTCGACGGTCCGGCGCAGGCGCACGCGCGGGTTGCCCCGCAGGACGGTCAGCAGCAGCAGCGTCACCCAGGCGGCCGCGACGACGACGGCGCCGAGGAGGAACGGCAGGAGCTTGACCGGCGGGTGCAGGAAGAGCGCGAAGAAGAAGCCCTGCCAGGCGAGGAATCCGTAGGTGAACCACCGTGGCCCGAACCGGCGCACCCAGACCGCCGCGAAGGACACCACGACGAACGACACGAGTCCGACGACGTGCCGGGCGGAGGTGACGACGCCGAGGGTCACCCCGAGGGAGGCGGCGAGCGGCACGCCGGCCATCGTGCCGAGGGTGGCGGTGCGCGACGGCTCGCTGACGAGGGTGGAGGTGAGCATGGCCACGATCGCCCCGACCAGCACTGCCATGGTGGCCGGCAGCGCTGCCCACCCGGCGTACACCCCCTCGACGAGGACGGTCGTGGCGACGGCGAGCACCGCCCTCAAGGCCTGGCGGAGCCGCCCGAGCCCGGGGTCCGAGGCGACGAGCCGGTCGCGGGAGTCGCGCAGGACCGTTCCCACCCGACCGGCTCCGAGCCGGGGCAACACCCTGGACCAGCCGGCAGCAGGGGATGGTTGCACAACAGCGGATCATTGCAGACGGCGCAGTGAGCGCCGTCCCCGCGGGTCGCTCAGACGGCCTCGACGACGAGCATCCGCCCACGCACCTCACCGGCGGACAGGAGGGCACCCATCCGGCTCGACTGCTCCTCGGCGGTCCGCCACCGCGGGTCGTCGCCGTGGCGGCGCTCCAGCTCGGCCTGCACGCTGTCCATCACGTCCTCCCACCCGGCCGGGAAGCCGGCGAAGTCCTCGGTCCACCCGCTGCTCAGCACACGCAGCGAGGCCCGCTGCAGCATCTCGTCGAGGGACTCGACGGTGGGGAAGTCGTTGCCCTGGGGCGGTTCGAGCCGGAGCTGACCGTCGTGGGAGACGCAGTAGACGATGAGTCCGAAGCGCGACCCCGCCCGTAGCACCCGACGGATCTCCGAGAGGTATGCCGGCTGGTCGTCGACCGTGCACAGCACCCCGAGGCTCCACCCGACGTCGACGGCCCCGGACGCGAGGGGCAGCTGCGTGGCGGCCCGCAGTGCCGGGAGGCCGAAGAGCGACCGAGCGGCCCGGCACGCGCCCGGTTCCGGGTCGGTGAGCACCGGGCGGACATCGCTCTCGCTCGCGGCGAACGCGGCCGGTCCGCCGACCCCCGCACCGCAGTCGAGGAAGACCTGGTCGGGCTCGGGCGCCAGGTGGTCGAGCAGCCAGTGCAGCGCGCCGGGGCTGCCACTGCCGCGGCAGCCGGCCGGGATCCGGTCGGCCCGGTCGAGCCCGCCGACCACCTCGGCCGTCCAGGCGGCGACGGTGTCGAACTCCGCCTCCATCGAGTCGGCGGCGTCCGCGGCGTCCGCGGCGTGCGTGGACCCGCTGGATGCAGCGGTGGTCTGGGGCTCGTCCGACCTGCTCACGGTGTCACTCCCTGCGTCCGGCGGATGCGGCGCCCGATCTCGGCCTGGATCTCGGCCGCGGCGTGCACGCCCCGGGCCGACGCGAGCCCGGAGAGGTTCACCCCCGCCATACCCGGCAGCGCCAGCAGCCCGACCGCCTCGTCCACGGCGGCCGCGATGCCGGCCTCGACGGGGTCGTCCGCGGTCAGCACCGCCTCCAGTCGCTCGGGGGCGATCCTCAGGCCGGGCAGCGCGGCCAACACGTCCGCGGACCGCTGGTCGGTGAAGACGACGACCGAACCGACCAGCGGCATTCGCAGCCCGACCTCGTGTGCGGCGGCGACGAAGCCGGCGAGCTGGGCTCGCACGGGCACGTGGTTGAGCACGCCCACCCGGGCACCGACCTGCTGCTTGCGCACCAGTCGACGGGGTCGTAGCTCGACGGGGCGCGCGGTCGGGGTCTCGGCGACCGCCACGGGCAGGCCCAGCGATGCGGCGAGGGCGGCCAGCCGCGTGCCGTCGAGGTCGAAGGCCTGCGTGACGTCGGGGCGCACGTCGTACGCGCGACCGTCACCGGTGACGCACAGCACCGTGGCGAGCCCGTCGAGGGCCAGCGCCCGCAGCTCCTGCTCGAGGGCGATGCGGTTGCGGTCGCGACAGGCCAGCGTCACCCACGGCACGCCGCCGGCGTCGGCGACGAGGCGGGCGACGGTGCTCGGCGGGAAGTCGACCCGGTCCTGGTGGTCGCCGACGAGCAGCGCGTCGCAGGTGCCGGCCAGCAGCCGCGCCGTCGACTGCAACGTGGCGGCGTCGGCCGGTGGCACGCTGAGGTCGGTCAGCACCATCGGCGGCCGCCACGACGGCGGCGACGGCACCGGGGCCGGACTGAGGACCGCGAGCGGGCCGGCAGGTGGGACGTCGGGCCGGTCGAAGACGCAGGGAGCGGCCACCATCTCGCAGCTGCCGTCGTCCCGGACCCCGCCGCACGGGCCGTGGACCATCCGCTTCGGGCAGCCGGGCACCGGCCGGTCGGGCAGCTCCATGGGCCCACCCTCTCAGCCCACGGTGCGGCCCGCGACGTCGCCGCCCCGCGTCGTCCGTCCCGGGGAAGATCGACTCCCAAAGGACTGCTTGACGGTTGGCCCCGACTCACGACATACTCCCCAACGTGTCTTTGGAGGATGGGCGCATCAACGAGCTGCGGGCCACTGCTCACCCGCTGCGGCTGCAGATGCTCTCGCTGCTGACGGGAGCCGAGCTCAGCGCGGCCGAGGTGGCCCGGGAGCTCGGCATCACGCAGGCCAACGCGAGCTACCACCTGCGTCTGCTCCACGCTGCCGGCCTGCTCGAGGTGGCGGGGGAGGAGTCGGTGCGTGGCGGACGGGCCAAGAAGTACCGGCACCGCTGGGACGCCGAACGTCCTCATGGCGGCCCGCCCTCGACCGAGGAGGAGCGCCTCGCCTACGCGCGGGTGCTCGCCGATGCGATCCCGCGCCGCTACGCCGAGCGCGAACGTGGGGCAGGGCCCGCCAGGAGCCAGTTCACCGACGCGGAGCTGTGGGTCGAGCCCGAGGTGTGGGAGCGGGTCTTCGACCTCGTCGCCGAGGCGAGCCGGCTGCTGCACGCCAACGCCCGCCCACCGCGTACCGCAGGAACCGTCCGGGCGAACCTGACCGTCGCAGCCTTCCGGATGGCCGACCCGAAGGGGGGCTCCCGATGAAGGTCAAGGACTCGCTCGGTGCGCTCTCGGACCGCCGGTTCGCGTGGTACTTCACCGCGCGCACCGTCTCGACGGGCGGCTCCGTCATGGTCCCTGTCGCGCTCGCCTTCGCGGTGCTGCACATCGACCAGTCGGCCGGCGCGCTCGCCCAGGTCCTCGGCGTGCGCACCCTGACCATGGTCGTCTTCCTCCTCGTCGGGGGAGTCGTGGCCGACCGCTTCTCGCGCATCGTCGTGCTGCAGGTCTCGCACGTGCTGACCTGCCTGACCCAGGCCACGGCGGCGCTTCTCATCATCAGCGGACACGCCACCCTGACGCAGCTGACGGTCATCGAGGGGGTCAACGGCGCCGTCTCCGCGTTCACGATGCCGGCGATGATGGGGGTCGTCCCCCTCGTCGTCGACCGGGCGCGCCTCCAGCAGGCCAACGCGCTGCTGTCGTTCAGCCGCAGCGGACTCGCCGTCGTCGGCCCCGCCGTCGCCGGGCTCCTCGTCGTCGGCGTGGGCCCGGGATGGGCGCTCGCCGTCGACGCGCTGACGTATGCCGTCGCGATCGTCTGTCTCTCCCGCGTCGGGCTGCCCCGCCGCAGCCCCGACGCGAGCGCCCCGCGGCACTCGATGGTCCGCGAGCTGCGCGAGGGGTGGGGCGAGTTCACCCGACGCGAGTGGCTGTGGGTGATCGTCCTCGCCTTCGGCCTGACGAACGCGATCCACTCCGGCGTCATCGGCGTGCTCGGCCCGCTCGTCGCCAAGTCGAGCGCGTCGATCGGCGAGGCGGGGTGGGGTCTCGTGCTGAGCGCCGAGGCCGTCGGTACCGTCCTGATGACCCTCGTCATGCTGCGGCTGCGGCTGCGGCACCCGCTGCGCGCCGGCATGCTCGCCATCTGCGTCCTGGCCGTGCCCATGGTGCTGCTCGGTGCGGCACCGGCGCTCGTGCCGGTCGCCGTCGGCTTCTTCCTCGCCGGCGCAGCGGTCGAGGTCTTCGGCGTCGGCTGGTCCACGGCGCTGCAGGAGCACGTGCCCGTCACGGTCCTGTCGCGGGTCTCGAGCTACGACGCGCTGGGCTCCTTCGTCGCGATCCCGATCGGGACCTTCCTCTACGGATGGCTCGCCACCGCCGTCGACGTCGAGACCCTGATGCTGGCCAGCGCCGTCGTGTACGTGGTCATCTCGCTCTCCGCGCTGCTGTCCCGGTCGGTGCGCGACCTCGGCCGTGCGGTCGAGGAGCCGGCCTCGTCGACCACCGGCACGGGCACGGGCACGGACGCCGGGGCCACGCGACGGTCCTAGACTGGCGGCGCCCACCTCCCGCCCGCGCCATCCTGGAGACCAGTGTCGATCAAGGACATCCGACTCTTCGGTGACCCCGTCCTGCGCACCGCCGCAGCCGAGGTCACCGACTTCGACAAGCAGCTGCGGGTGCTCGTCAAGGACCTCGAGGACACCATGCTCGACGCTCCGGGCGCCGGCCTGGCGGCGCCGCAGATCGGGGTGGGGCTGAGGGTCTTCACCTACTGGGTCGACGGGGTGCTCGGCCACCTCGTCAACCCGGTGCTCGACCTGTCCGACGACGAGCAGGACGGCCCCGAGGGTTGCCTGTCGATCCCTGGGCTGGCGTTCGACACCAAGCGGGCCCTGTCGGTGGTCGCCAAGGGCCAGAACATGTGGGGCGAGCCGGTGGTGCTCGAGGGCACCACGCTGCTGGCGCGGTGCGTGCAGCACGAGACCGACCACCTCGACGGCATCCTCTTCGTCGACCGGCTCGATCCCGAGGCGCGACGTGAGGCGATGCGCGCGATCCGGGAGGCGGAGTGGTTCGCGGAGAACCCCCCGGAGGTGCGGATCAGCCCGCACTCGACCTTCGGCCGGGCGATGTGACGTGAGGGTCGTCTTCGCAGGCACGCCCGAGGCGGCCGTGCCGAGCCTCGAGGCCGTGGCCGCCTCGAGCCACGACCTCGTCGGCGTCGTGACCCGCCCCGACGCCCCCGCCGGGCGGGGCCGGCGCCTCGAGCCCTCGCCGGTGCGCCGGCGCGCCGAGGAGCTGGGCGTCCCCGTGCTGACCCCCGACCGCGTCAAGGACCCCGACTTCCTCGAGGCGCTGGAGCAGCTGGCTCCCGACGCGTGCCCGGTCGTCGCGTACGGCAACCTCATCCCACCTGTGGCGCTGACGATCCCGCGCCTCGGGTGGATCAACCTGCACTTCTCGCTGCTACCCGCGTGGCGCGGGGCGGCGCCGGTCCAGCACGCCGTCATGGCCGGCGACGAGCTGACCGGGGCGTCGACCTTCGTCATCGAGCGCGGGCTCGACACCGGTCCGGTCCTCGGCGTCATGACCGAGCGGATCCGTCCGACGGACACCGCCGGCGCCCTGCTCGAGCGACTCTCGACTGCGGGTGCGGGACTGCTCGTCGCGACGCTCGACGGCCTCGAGTCGGGCGATCTCGTCGCCGTGCCGCAACCGGCCGACGGGGTGTCCCTCGCTCCCAAGATCGAGGTCGAGGACGCCCGCATCGTGTGGAGCCGGCCGGCCACCGCGGTCGACCGACTCGTCCGCGGGTGCACCCCCGCGCCGGGTGCCTGGACGACCTTCCGCGGGGAGCGGCTCAAGGTCTCGCCGGTGACGGTCGTTCCGCCCGAGGAGCGGCCCGGCGACCAGCAGCTCGCAGCCGGTGGGCTGCTCGTGACGAAGAAGGCGGTCTTCGTCGGCACGGGCACCGGGCCGGTCCGGCTCGGCACGGTGCAGGCGCACGGGAAGAAACCGATGCCCGCGGCGGACTGGGCCCGCGGCACGCGCGTGCAGGAGGGAGAGGCGGTCGGTGATGAGTGACCCCAGGCCCGACGGTGGCGCCCCGCGCCACCGTCCTGGCGGTGACGGTCGACGCGGTGAGCGACAGCGCCCGCCGGCGCGCGAGCGGTCGGCCCGGCACCGTTCGGAGCAGCGGCCCTCGGAACGCGCCCGACGCACCGACGCCCCCCGGCTCGCCGCCTATACGACCATGCGCGAGGTCGCCCACGGCGCCTACGCCAACCTCGCGCTGCCGAAGCTACTGCGCGAGAAAGGGATCCGAGGGCGCGACGCAGGGTTCGCGACCGAGCTCGTCTACGGCGCCACCCGCCTGTCCGGGCTCTACGACGCGATCATCGCCTCCGCTGCGGGGCGACCGGTCGCCAAGATCGACGCGAACGTCCTCGACACGCTGCGCCTCGGCGCCCACCAGCTCCTCGGCATGCGCGTGCCGAGCCACGCCGCGGTTGACGAGACGGTCGCCCTGGCCCGGCAGGTCAACGGTGCCGGTGCGGCCGGCTTCGTCAACGCCGTGCTGCGCCGCATCAGCGAGCGGGAGCCCGACGAGTGGGTCGACCTCGTCAGCGAGGGCGTCTCCGACCCCGTCGAGCGGCTGGCGCTGCGCACGTCGCACCCCGTCTGGGTCGCCAAGGCGCTCCGGGCCGCGCTCATCGGGCACGGCACGGCGCAGCCGGACGACGTGGAGCAGTCGCTGACGGCGCTGCTCGAGAGCGACAACGCGCCGGCGAAGGTGTCGCTCGCCGCCCGCCCGGGCCTGGCCTCCCTCGACGAGCTCGTCGACGCCGGGGCGGAGGCGTCCGGGCTCAGTCCCGTCGGGGCGACGATGCCCGAGGGTGACCCCGGCGCCATCGCCGCCGTGCGCGACGGACGCGCTGCCGTCCAGGACGAGGGCTCGCAGCTTCTCGTCCTCGCGCTGGCCGCCGCCGACGTCGAGGGTGAGGCGGCCGACCATGAGCGCTGGCTCGACCTCTGCGCCGGCCCGGGCGGCAAGGCGGGGCTGCTGGCCGCCCTCGCCATCGGGCGGCGGATCCCGTTCGTGGCCAACGAGATCAGCGAGCACCGCGCCGACCTCGTGTGGCAGACGCTGGCCGCCGCACGCGCCGAGGCCCGTGACCTCGACGTCAGCCTCAAGGTCCGCCACGGCGACGGGCGCGACCTCGGCGAGGTCGAGCGCGGCGGCTTCAGCCGAGTCCTCATCGACGCTCCGTGCACGGGCCTCGGGGCCCTGCGCCGGCGTCCGGAGGCCCGCTGGCGACGCAGCCCCGGCGACGTGGCGGCACTCGCCGGCCTACAACGCGAGCTGCTCGCCTCCGGGATCGACGCGACCGCCCCCGGCGGCCTCGTCGGCTACGCGACCTGCAGCCCCCACCTCAACGAGACCCGTTTCGTGGTCACCGACGCCCTCAAGAAGCGCGACGACGTCGAGCTCCTCGACGCGCGCCCGCTCTTCGTCGACGCGGCCGGCCAGCAGCTGCCCGACCTAGGTGAGGGGCCGTTCGTGCAGCTGTGGCCGCACCTGCACGGCACCGACGCCATGTTCTTCGCCCTGCTGCGCAAGCGGTGACCCCAGCCGCTCGCCGACGCGCTGGGTACCACTCGGCGCCCGCCGCAGGCGGCCGGTCAGGTGGGCGGGGTCGGGTCGACACGGCATACGCCATCGAAGAGGGCAGCGCGGTGGACCGCCGGCACGGGGCGCCGACGATCCACCGCACTGCGGCGGGTTCGCACGGCGGCCCTAGGCTGTGCGCGTGCAGATCTCACCGAGCATCCTGTCCGCTGATTTCGCCAACCTCGAGGCCGAGCTGGGGCGCATCGCCAACGCGGACTGGGCCCACGTCGACGTCATGGACGCACACTTCGTGCCCAACCTGACGCTCGGCCTGCCCGTCGTCGAGGCGCTGCTCAAGGTCAGCCCGGTGCCGATCGACGCCCACCTGATGATCGAGGACCCCGACCGGTGGGCCCCCGGCTACGCCGAGGCCGGCTGCCAGTCCGTCACCTTCCACGTCGAGGCTGCGAAGGACCCGCGCACGCTGGCCCGGACCCTGCGGGCGGCCGGGGCGCGAGCCTCGATGGCGCTCAAGCCCGCCACCGACTTCGCCCCCTACGAGGAGCTGCTGCCCGACCTCGACATGGTCCTCGTCATGACCGTCGAGCCCGGCTTCGGCGGCCAGTCGTTCATGGCCGACCAGATGCCCAAGGTGCGACAGGTGCGCGAGGCCGTGCGCCGGCACGGAGGTGAGGTCTGGGTCCAGGTCGACGGGGGAGTCAGCGCCGACACGATCGAGCAGTGCGCCGAGGCGGGCGCCGACGTCTTCGTCGCAGGCTCGGCGGTCTACGGCGCCGAGGACGCTGCCGGGGCCGTCGAGCAGCTGCGCGCCCTGGCCGCCCGCCACCGTCACTGAGCCGACGCCCGGCCGGCCGACGGGCTGAGCCAGCGTGCGGTCGTCGTTCAGCGAACGGTTGCCGCGCGCCGGTGGGCGGCGCGGACGTCTTCGATCCAGACCTGGCGTGACGTCGGGCCACCGAAGCGAGCCTCGTCGTAGCTCGTGAAGGGTGGCTCCAGTGCATCGAGCCGGTCCACGGCCGCAGCGAGGCGGGACCGCGACCCTCGTCCCTGCTGCAGGGCCTCGATCTCGGCCTGGATGGCCTCGATGGCCTCGGTCTTGGCCTTGATGTTCTCGGGTGTCACGGACCACAGGCAGACGTACTGGCCGGACAGGTACCCGTGCGTCCACTCCTCCTCGGCGACGTCCTGCTCGACCTCCGCCCAGTGGCCGACGAACCATGCCTCGAGGTCCCCGAGCGACCCCGCCCGGCGCAGGGGTTCCAGGTAGTCGGGATGCACCATCGGAGTCCCGTCCGAGAGCAGGTAGGACGGAAGTGGGAGCTCGCGCTGAGCCATCCAGGTGAGCAGCTGGTCGCGCGGGTAGTCGCTCGTGTCCGGGACCGGGACGAAGTGCCGGCGGACGTACGCGTCGTCTTCGGCACTCATCGGGTGACTGCCGTTGAGCTCGAGGTACAGCTGCTGGACGCGCTTGAGGGTCATCACGCCAGGCTAGGGGTGCCCACCGACACTCTCTTCGCGGGCAGCCGAGGCGCTCCCGGTCGCGGTGAGGACGAGTGCCCGGTGGCGGTTGTCACGCGATCGTGGTGTGCGCGGCACACGCGGACGGGTGCATACTGACCGTACGTGCTCCGGGGTCGGTGTAATTCCGAGCCGGCGGTTACAGTCCGCGACCCGGCCGCATCCAGCGGCCGGTTGACCTGGTGAAACTCCAGGACCGACGGTGAAAGTCCGGATGGGAGGCAGCACGAGACAGGCCGTCGTGGCCTGGGCCGTCGGCATCGTCAGACCGGGCCCCGACCACGAGGGCGTGTGGAGTACCCCCGGAGTTCGTCCGTGAACCGACGAACCACCGAGGGACGAACACCACATGCAGGCTCTTGCTCTGGCCGACCAGACGAAGAACGTCTTCCAACAGGCCATCGACGCGACCATCCCCTTCGGGCCCTACCAGCTGCACTGGCTGGAGCTGATCGGCGTCCTCATCGGGCTCGCCTCGGCCTACCTCGGCATGCGCCGGTGGGTGGCGGCCTGGCCGGTCGGGATCCTCGCCAACATCATGCTGTTCTTCGTCTACCTCGGGGCCCTCTTCGGCGCCGACCAGCGCGTCCCCCTCTTCGGCCAGGCGGGCCGACAGGTCTTCTTCATCGTCACGAGCATCTACGGCTGGTGGCGCTGGTCGCAGTCGCGCCGGATCAACCACGCCGGTGACGAGCGGGGCGTGGCCATCACCCCGCGCTGGGCGACGAGCCGCGAGCGCATCGCCGTGGTCGCCTTCTGGCTGGTCGGGACCGTCCTCGTGCACCAGGCCTTCGTCTGGCTGTGGAACCTCTCGCCGAACCCCTTCTTCACGCCCGAGTGGTGGTTCTACTGGTGCGACGCCTGGATCTTCGTCGGCTCGATCGTCGCGACGTACGCCATGGCGCGCGGCTGGAACGAGTTCTGGCTGGCGTGGATCGGTGTCGACCTCGTCGGGGTCCCCTTCGCCTTCGCCACCGACTACGTGCCGACGGCGGTGCTCTACAGCTTCTACGGCCTGTTCGTCCTCTACGGCTTCACGCAGTGGGTCAAGGTCTCCCGGGTCGAGCGGCGCGACGCCGAGCCCGAGCTCGCGCGGACCTCGAGCTGACGGTCGAACCGCACCATGGGTGACACGTCGGCCGCGACCTGGATGCGCAGGGCGCTGCAGCTTGCTGCGTCGGGCCCCTGGCCCGACCCGAACCCTCGGGTCGGCTGTGTCCTCGTCGCCGAGGACGGCAGCCCGGTCGGTGAGGGCTTCCACCACGGTGCCGGCACGCCGCACGCCGAGGTCGAGGCGCTGCGTGCCGCCGGCGACGCCGCCCGTGGCGCCACCGCGTACGTGACGCTCGAGCCCTGCTCGCACACCGGTCGCACGGGCCCGTGCACCGACGCCCTCGTCGCGGCCGGCGTGGCGCGCGTCGTCTTCGCGCAGTCCGACCCCAACCCCGATGCGGCCGGCGGCGCCGAGCAGCTCTACGCCGCCGGCCTGCAGGTCACCGGGGGAGTGCTCGCCGACGAGGCGGGGCAGCTCAACGAGCGGTGGGGCCGCACCGTGGCCCTCGGTCGCCCCCTGGTCACGTGGAAGCTGGCGACGACCCTCGACGGCCGCAGCGCCGCCGCCGACGGCACGAGCCAGTGGGTGACGGGCGAGCAGGCCCGCGCCGACGTCCACGAGCTGCGGGCCACCCGCGACGCCGTCCTGGTCGGCACCGGGACCGCGCTCGCGGACGACCCACGCCTCACGGTGCGTATGCCGGACGGCACGTCCGCGCCCCACCAGCCCCTCCGCGTCGTGATGGGGCTGCGCGAGCTCCCCGCGGACGCACGCGTGCACGACGGCCCCGGCAGCGTCGTGCAGCTGACCACCCGAGATCCCCGGCAGGCGCTCGACACCCTGTGGGACAGGGGGATCCGCGACGTCTGGCTCGAGGGTGGCCCGACGCTCGCTGCCGCGTTCCTGCGCGCCGGGCTCGTCGACGACGTGTACGCGTACGTCGCCCCGGCGCTGCTCGGCGCGGGACGCGCTGCCGTGGCCGACCTCGGCATCGGGACCATCGCGGACGCCCACCGGCTGCGGCTGCTCGACGTCGCGGTCGTCGGGCAGGACGTGCGCATCCACGCCGCCCCAGCCGGCGACGACGCCCTGGCCACCGACCTCCACCTGACTGAACGACCCTAGGAGACCCACATGTTCACCGGAATCGTCGAAGAGCTCGGCACTGTCGCGGGCATCGAGCACGGCCCCGCATCGGCGGTGCTGCGCATCGAGGGCCCCCTCGTCGTCGCCGACGCGACGCACGGGGCCTCCATCGCCGTCAACGGCGTCTGCCTGACCGTGACCGACCACGACGCGACCGGCTTCACCGTCGACGTCATGGCCGAGACACTCGAGCGCAGCAGCCTCGGAGCCCTGTCGCCGGGCGACAGGGTCAACCTCGAGCGGGCCATGCGGGCCGACGGGCGCTTCGGTGGCCACGTCGTCCAGGGCCACGTCGACGGCACGGCCACCATCACGGGCCGGACACCCGGGGACCGCTGGGAGACGGTCGACTTCACGCTCCCTCCCGGCCTGGCGGCATACGTCGTCGAGAAGGGCTCCATCACCGTCGACGGGGTCTCGCTCACCGTCGCCCACGTCGGCGAGGACTCCTTCGGCGTCTCCCTCATCCCCACGACGCTCGCGCTGACCACTCTGGGGCACAAGGGAGTCGGTGACGTCGTCAACCTCGAGGTCGACGTCATCGCCAAGTACGTCGAGCGGCTGCTCACCCACCGGCAGGAGGCGCTGTCATGACCGGGCTCTCGACCGTCGAGGAGGCCTTCGAGGCCCTGCGGGCCGGCCGGCCGGTGCTCGTCCTCGACGACGAGGACCGCGAGAACGAGGGGGACCTCGTGCTCGCCGCCCAGACCGCCACCGAGGACTGGATGGCCTGGACCATCCGTCACTCGTCCGGCTACCTCTGCGCGCCGATGCCGGGCGACGTCGCCGACCGGCTCCACCTGCCGCTCATGGTCGCCGAGAACCGCGACCCGCTGCGGACCGCCTACACCGTGTCGGTCGACGCCGCCGCGGGCATCACCACCGGCATCAGCGCCGCCGACCGGCTGCGCACCGTGCAGGTGCTCGCCGACCCCGGCTCGACGGCGGCTGACCTCATCCGTCCGGGTCACGTCCTGCCGCTGCGGGCCCGCCCCGGCGGTGTGCTGACCCGACCGGGCCACACCGAGGCGGCGGTCGACCTGACCCGGCTCGCCGGGCTCTCGCCCGTCGGTGTCATCGGCGAGCTCGTCCACGACGACGGCACGATGATGCGCTTCGACGCCGTCGTGGCCCTCGGTCGCGAGTTCGGCCTGCCGGTCGTCACCATCGAGCAGATCGTCGACCACCGCCAGCGCCTCGACCGGGTGGAGCGGCTGGCGAGCACCCTCATCCCGACGGTCCACGGCACGTTCACGGCCCACGGCTACCGGGACACGCTCACCGGCGACGAGCACGTCGCCCTCGTCAGCCCGCGCGGGCTGCGAGGGCGCAGCCGCGGCGGTCCCGTCCTCACGCGCCTCCACTCCGAGTGCCTGACCGGCGACGCCTTCGGGTCCCTGCGCTGCGACTGCGGACCCCAGCTGCAGGCCTCGCTGGCCCGCGTCGGGCGCGACGGCGGCGTCGTCGTCTACCTCGGCGGCCACGAGGGCCGCGGCGTCGGGCTGGTCGACAAGCTGCGCGCGTACGCCGAGCAGGACGCGGGTGCCGACACCGTCGACGCCCAGACGGCCCTCGGGCTGCCGGTCGACGCGCGGGAGTATGCCGCCGGCGCGGCCGTCCTGCACGACCTCGGGGTGACGCAGGTGGTCCTCCTGACGAACAACCCGAAGAAGGTCTCGGCCCTGCGTGGCCTCGGGCTCGATGTCGTCGCGGTCGAGCGGCTGCACACGCCGATGGGCGAGCACAACGAGCAGTACCTCGCGACGAAGCGTGACCGCATGGGTCACGACCTCCCCGTGACGAACGAGCAGCACAGCGGCAAGGAGACGGCATGAAGGACGGCGCCCCCACCATCACGACCGACGGGAGCGGCCTGCGGGTCGCGGTCGTCGCGGCGAGCTGGCACCAGCAGGTCATGGACGGTCTGCTCGACGGGGCCCGCCGCGGCCTCGCCGACGCGGGCGTGAGCTCGGTCGAGGTCGTCCGCGTGCCGGGCACCTTCGAGCTGCCCGTGGCGTGCGCGTCCCTCGCGGAGCGCTTCGACGCCCTCGTCGCGCTCGGCGTCGTCATCCGCGGTGGCACCCCGCACTTCGAGTACGTCTGCCAGGCAGCGACGGTCGGCATCACCGAGGTGTCCCTGCGCACCCACACCCCGATCGGCTTCGGGGTGCTCACGTGCGACGACGAGGCGCAGGCGCTCGACCGCGCCGGCCTGCCTGGCTCCGCCGAGGACAAGGGGCACGAGGCCGCCTCGGCCGCCGTCGCCACCGTGGTGGCGCTGCGCGGCGTCGCCGCCCCGTGAACACCCGTCGGGGGCGCGCCCGCGTGGCCCGTAGGCTGGGGCACCGTGAAGAGCTTTGAGCAGCTGTATGCCGAGCTGGCCGAGAAGGCGCAGACGCGACCCGAGGGCTCGGGCACCGTCGCGCAGCTCGACGCCGGCGTCCACGCGATCGGCAAGAAGGTCGTCGAGGAGGCGGCCGAGGTGTGGATGGCCGCCGAGTACCAGTCGAACGACGAGGCCGCCGAGGAGATCAGCCAGCTGCTCTACCATCTGCAGGTCCTCATGCTCGCCAAGGGCATCTCGCTCGACGACGTCTACTCCCACCTCTGAGGACCTCCACCGCCATGCTGCGAATCGCCGTGCCCAACAAGGGATCCCTGTCCGACGCCACCGTCGAGCTGCTCCGCGAGGCGGGCTACCGCACCCGGCGTGACAGCAAGGAGCTCGTCGTCACCGACCCCGACAACGACGTCGAGTTCTTCTACCTGCGCCCTCGCGACATCGCCGTCTACGTCGGCTCCGGCACCGTCGACGCCGGTGTCACGGGCCGCGACCTGCTCCTCGACTCCGGCTCCGGCGCGGTCGAGGTCATGACGCTCGGCTTCGGCGCCTCGACGTTCCGGTATGCCGGCCGGCCCGGTCACGTGGCCACCGTCGAGGACATCGCCGGCAAGCGCGTCGCGACGTCGTATGCCGGCCTCGTCCGCGCCGACCTCACCTCCCGAGGGCTCTCGGCCGAGGTCGTGCGCCTCGACGGCGCCGTCGAGACGGCGATCACCCTCGGTGTCGCCGACTGCATCGCCGACGTCGTCGAGACCGGCACGACGCTGCGCCAGCAGGGCCTCGAGGTCTTCGGCGAGCCGATCCTGCACTCCGAGGCCGTCCTGATCCGCGGGGACCGCCCCGGGCGCGACCAGGCCGTGGAGGTGCTCAGGCGACGCATCGCCGGGGTCATCACGGCCCGGACCTACGTCATGCTCGACTACGACTGCCCCAAGGAGCTCGTGGACAAGGCGTGCGAGCTGACGCCCGGCCTCGAGTCGCCCACCGTCTCCCCGATGCAGGACGAGGCCTGGGTGGCGGTGCGCGCCATGGTCCCACGGCTCGGCCGCAACCGGCTCATGGACGAGCTCTACGACCTCGGTGCCCGGGCCATCCTCGTCACCGACATCGCGGCCTGCCGGCTGTGAGCCCCGACCCCGAGCGGCGGAGGTGACGTGGTGAGCCGGAGACCCGCACCCGGGTCGAGCACCCCGTCGGCCCCCGAGGCCCTGGCGCCCTTCCGGTCCCGCCGTGGCCGTGCCGTGGCGCTGGGCGCGATGTGGGCCTCGCTCGTGCTCTTCGGCGTCATCGGCGTCGTCATCTCGATGCAGGGCGAGGCGGGGTGGGGGCTGGGCGACGGGCTGATGTTCTTCGGCCTCGGCGTCGTCATCGCCTACATCGCGTGGCGCTACGCCTCGATCGTCGCCGTGCCCAGCCGGGCCGGCCTCGTCGTGCGCAACCTCGTGCTGACCCGCACCCTGCAGTGGCCCGAGATCGTGCGCGTCCAGTTCGGCGGCGGCGAGCCGTGGGTGAGCCTGGACCTCGAGGACGGCGACACGGTGGCCGTCATGGCGATCCAGAAGGCCGACGGGCCCGTCGCCGGCCGCGAGGCCTCGCGGCTGGCGGCACTCGTCCAGGCGTTCGGCGAGGCGGCCGAGCCGGGCGACCGCCGAGGGCTCGGATGACCGGAGAGCCGACGCCGGAGCGGATGCGCCACGCCCTGGGCCACTTCGCGACGGGCGTGACCATCGTGACGGGCTTCACCGAGGACGGGTCGCCGGTCGGGTTCGCCTGCCAGTCCTTCGCCTCCGTCTCGCTGCACCCCCCGCTCGTGCTCTTCTGCGCCGACCACCGGGGGCGCTCGTGGCCGAGCATGCGCGGGCAGGGCCGCTTCTCGGTCAACGTGCTGCGCCACGAGCAGCGCGAGCTGATCGCCCGGTTCGGCTCGCCGCGGGGCGCGCGGTTCGACGGCCTCGAGTGGACCGCCTCCGTCCACGGCGGCCCGAGCCTGCCGGGAGTACTGATGCGCGTCCACTGCTCGGTCGAGCAGGTCCACGTCGCCGGTGACCACGACGTCGTCGTCGGGCGCGTGCTCGAGCTGGAGGACGGAGAGTCGGGTCGCCCGATGCTCTTCTACCGCGGTCGCTTCACCGTCACGGAACGGCGTGCGTCCTCGGGCGACGACGGTGACGCGGGCACCGAGCCCATGGACGACTACTGGGGCTGAGCGTCCGCTCAGCCTCGGTCGCCTCAGCGGAAGTGGATGAAGTTCGACGGCCAGGAGTAGCTGCCGCGCGTCAGGATCCGGCGCCCGCTCATCGAGGTGTAGGTCTTGCCGAGCACGTAGCCGCCGTAGCCGCTCTCGGAGATGGCGACCGTGTTGCCGTCGGAGCTGACCCAGTCCACGTACGCGACGTGGTTGGAGTTCCACTGGGCGATGTCACCGACACGGGGGCGCTGGTCGACAGCGAAGCCCTTGGCCCGCGCGTAGTCGTCCCAGGTCGCCGCGTTGCCGAGGTTGCCCGGGTTGGGCACGCCGTCGCGGGAGAGTCGGTAGGCCGAGAAGTTCGTGCAGTTGTTGCCCCACGCGTCGACCGGGTAGCCCCAGGCGCGCTGGCCGTAGTAGCCGAACCGGGAGATGCAGTCCTGGGTGGCCCGCGAGTAGCAGGCCCAGCCGGCGGGGGCCGGCCCACCGGTGATGGCCCACGTGACGGTCGAGCCCCGGTAGACCGCGACGTTGGACGTGCCGAGCACGCGCACGACGGCCCCTGACCCGCTCGTCCTCGTCGACCAGCGCACGACGCCGCCGGCGCTACGGACCACGAAGCTGCCGTCGGTCTGCATCGCGGCGGTGTTGCCCGCCCCCGTGGTGAAGGTCGCCCAGCGGCGCACGCCCTGCGCCGTCGTGAGCACGAGGTTGCCGTCGGTGCGCATGACGAGGGACCACGCCGAGTTCGACGACACGATCGACTCGCCCGGGCGAAGGACCTGGCCCGCGAGCATCCGGTCGTAGCGCACGCCGCGGTGGTCCCACACCGTCGAGCTGCCCTGGCGCGCCTGGAGCAGGCCGCCGTCGGTGAGGGTCGCCTGCGCCCCGGTCCACCCGTTGGTGCCGCTCGACCACGCGACGGTGCCGTTGACACGCAGGACGGCGAGGTTGCCGTCGGGGCGCACGACGAGCCGGTTGCCGGCGCCGGTCGTGGCGCTCGCCCAGCGCCGGGCGCCGGAGGAGGTCGCGACCACGAGGTTGCCGTCCGCCTGCATCGTGGCGGTGTAGCCCCCGGCCGGCGCGCGCAGGGCGGTCCCCGGTGAGAGCGTCTGTCCGGGAAGCAGGCTCGCGCCGGCGACGTAGGTGAACCCGGAGGCTCGGGTGGCCGTGCCCGCCCGTGTGGTGACCTGGACGGACACTGCGCCGGTCGCCGCGCGTGGCGGCACGACGGCCGTCAGCTGGGTCGCGGAGACCCGGGTGAACGTCGTGGCGGCCACGCCGCCGATCCGGACGGCCGACACCGAGGTGAACGAGGTGCCGCGCAGGGTCACGACCGTGCCGCCCCGGAGCGGACCGGTCGCCGGCGTGACCGATGCGACGACCGGAGCGTCCTGGAAGGTGAAGCGTCCGGCGGGGACGACCGGCGAGGTGCCACCGGGCGTGGTGACGCGCACGTCGACGTCGCCCTCGGCGTGCGGCGGCAGGGTGACCCGCAGCTGGGTGGCCGAGAGCGGCGTGACGGTGCTCGCCGGCACGCCGCCGAAGGTCACCGACGACACGCGGTCGTAGCCCGTGCCGCTGAGGGTCACGACGCCGCCGCCCTTCGTGGGCGCGAGCGCCGGGGACACGGCGGTCAGCGTCGGCACCGGCTGGTAGGCGAACCGGCCCGCGGCGGTGACGGGAGAGACGCCGCCGGGGGTGCTCACGCGTACGTCGACGGTGCCCACTGCGTGCGCGGGAGCCGTCACCCGCAGGGTGGTGTCGGAGAGGCGCAGCAGCGCGCTCGCGGGTACGCCGCCGAACGTGACGGTCGTCGCGAGCGCCAGTCGGGTGCCCGTGAGGGTGACGACGGTGCCGCCGAGCGGGCCGGCCGGCGCCGACAGGGCGGTCACGGCCGGAACGCCGACGTAGGTGTATCGACCGACGGCGGTGTCCGGGCTCGTGCCGTTGGCGTTCGTGACGCGGACCGCGACGGTGCCCTCTGCCTGGGCCGGGGCGGTGGCGCGCAGTGTCGTGTCGGACACCCGGACGACACCGGTGGCGAGCGCCGAGCCGAAGCGCACGGAGGTGGCCTCGGCCAGGTCGGTGCCGGTCACGGTGACGACGGTGCCGCCGGTGAGCGGGCCGGCCGTGACGGAGATCCCGGACACGGCCGGCGGGCGGCCGAACGCGTACCGCGAGGCGGCGCTCGGGACCGAGGTGCCGCCGGGGGTGGACACGACGACGTCGACCGGGCCGGTGGGGTGGGCGGGTGCGGTCACGCGCAGGGTGGTCGGGGACACCCGGACGAGGTCGGTCACGCTGGTCGTGCCGAAGCGGACCGCCGTCGCGCGGGTGAGGCCCGTCCCGGTCAGGGTCACCACGGTTCCACCGGTCCGTGGGCCGGTCGAGGGCGAGAGCGACGTCACCGCGGGAACCGGGTCGTACGCGTACGCGGAGGCGGCGCCGGCGGCGGACGTCCCGTAGGGGGTCGTCACGGTGACGGAGACGGTGCCCGCAGCGTGGGCCGGCGCGACGGCGCGGATCGTCGTCGCGGACACGACGGTGAAGGTGGCCGGAGCGGTGCCGAATGAGACCCGGCTCGCGCCGCCCAGCCGGGCGCCGGTGATCGTCACGGGCGTGCCGCCCCGGACCGGTCCGGCGGTGGTCGACAGCGCCGTGACGGCGGGGGGCGCCGAGTAGCTGAAGCGTGCTGCGGCGCCGACGGGGGAGGTGCCTCCGGGGGTCACCACCCGCACGTCGACCGTGCCGGCGAGCCCGGCGGGGGTGACGGCACGCAGCGTGGTGGCGGAGACGCGGACCAGCCTCGTGGTCGTGGCCGTGCCGAACCGCACGGCGGTCGCCCGGCCCAGCGACGTCCCCGTCAGGGTGACGGTGGTGCCGCCGGTCGTCGACCCGGACGGGGGCGAGACCCGGGTCAGCATCGGGACCGCCTCGTAGGCGTACGTGTTCGCGGCGCCGACGACGGAGGTGCCGGAGGCGGTGCGGACCCGGACGCTCACCGTGCCGGCGGTGTGCCCGGGAGCCGTGACGCGCAGCTGCGACGCGGACAGGACGGTGAACCGGGCGGCCGGTGTGGCGCCGAACGTCACGGCGGTCGCGCCGGTCAGGCGCGTGCCGGTCACGGTGACGACCGTGCCTCCGGCGACGGGGCCGGCGGCCACCGACAGGGCCGTCACGGTGGGCGGGACGAGCACGGGCGGCACGGTGTAGGTGAAGCGGTCCGCGGCGGTGGCGGGGGAGGTGCCGCCGGGGGTCGTGATGCGCACGTCCACGGTGCCGGCGGCATGGGCCGGCGCGGTGACCCGCAGCTGGGTCGCCGACAGCCGGGTGATGCTCGTGGCGGCGGTGGTGCCGAAGCGCACGGCGCTGACCCGGTAGAGGGCCGTGCCGGTGATCGTCACGGCTGCGCCGCCGCGGGTGGTGGTGCTGCGGACGGACAGCGCCGACACCGTCGGCACGGGGTCGAAGGCGAAGCTCGCGCGCGACGAGACGGGGGAGGTCCCGGAGGGGGTGACGACGCGGACGTTCGTCACGCCCGGCGCGTGCGCGGGCGTGACGACGCGGACGCGCGTGCTCGAGATCCGGGTGACCCGCGTGACGACCGATGCGCCGAAGAGCACCTTCGTGGTGGCACCGACTCCCGTGCCGGTGAGGTCTACGGCGGTGCCGCCCCGGGTGGGCCCGGCGACGACCGAGAGGCTGACGGAGGTGGGGGCCGGCAGCGTCGCCGCTGTCGCCGTCGAGGAGGCCGTGACGCCGGGGAGGCCGACGAGCAGGGCCACCGAGACGAGCACCGCCAGGGCCCGCCCGGCGCCGGCGCTGGGCCTGGGCCTGCGGTGGTGAGCGGTCTTCACACGGGTGGGCCCAGGCAGCATTCGTCGATCTCCTTGCACGTCAGCACGTCCGCGGAGCATCTTGCACAGACAAATCGGACTTTGTACGCGGTTTGCACCAACTCGTCCGAGACAGAGCCTTCCCGGCGGCGACCCAAGGGGTGGGCGCCGCCGGCCCCTCCGGTGGCCTCAGTCCACGCGGCGCAGGTCCGGCCGGAGGCGGAGCACGACCAGCCCCTGCAGGACGCCGATGGCCGCGAGGATGCCCCACACGAGCGGCAGGCCACCGCTGACGTCGCGGACGAAGCCCATGGCGAGCGGGCCGACGGAGGCGACGCTGTAGGAGATGAGGAACGCCATGCCCGTGAGGCGCCCACTGGCCTCCGGGGTGCGGGCGTAGCGCACGAGCAGCACGAGGGCGAGCGAGAAGGCGGCCCCCTGGCCGAGGCCCGCCACCACGGCCCAGAGCCACGGGGCCGACAGGGGCGAGAGCCAGATGCCGAGGCAGCCGAGGATGCCGAGGATCGCGGCGGGCATCAGGAGCCGGCGCATGTCGGCAGCGCGGTCGCTGAGTACCGGCCCGAGGAGCCCCGAGACGAGCTGGGCGAAGCTGAAGACGGCGGCGAGGAAGCCCGCGGACTCACGGGACCAGCCGTGCTCGACGTAGGTGGGGGCCAGCCAGGTGATGGCCGAGTAGAAGCACCACGACTGCAGGGCGAGGTAGCCGGCGACGAGCCAGGCGGTCGGGTGGCGCCAGGGGAGGCGGCCGGGTCCTTCCTCGCCCGGGGTGTGGTGCGGGTTGGCCCGCACGGTGAAGGGGGCCCACGCGAGGGTGCCGACGAGCGCGACGAGCGACCACGACGCGAGCGAGGCCTGCCAGCTGCCGAGACGGTTGGCGAGCGGCACGGCGACCGCCGAGCTCAGGGCGGCCCCGCCCATCATGGCGAGCATGTAGAGGCCGGTGACGAGGCCGGTGCGCTCGGGCGGGAAGTAGGTCTTGACGAGGCGGGGGAGCAGCGTGCCCGCGACCGCGATGCCGACGCCGCACAGGAAGGTGCCGACGTAGAGGACGACGACGTTGCCGCCGGCCAGCCGGCTCGCCGTGCCGACGAGGATGGCCACGACGGCGCCGAGAACAGCCCCGGCCGCTCCGAGGTGGTGGGCGATGCGACTGGCGACCGGTGCGAACAGTCCCATGCACAGCACCGGCAGGGTGGTCAGGGCGCCGGCGGCCGCGTGGCTGAGGCCGAGGTCGGCCGAGATCACGTCGAGCAGCGGCGGGATGCTGGTGATCGCGATCCGCAGGTTGGCGGCGACGGCCACGAGGGCCAGCGCCATGACCCACACGGGCGGTAGCGGACGGATCACACGGTCGCGGTTCGGCACCCTCAGAGACTAGATGTGTCCAGGACGAGGTCCGCACGCTCCCTCGTGGTGTCCGCGGCGAACAGCGCGGCCTCCTGGTCGGCCCACTGCTGCCAGTGCGGGCGGTAGGCCTCGCCGTCCCGCGCGAGCCCTCGACGCCTCCGAAGCGCTGGGTCGGCGTCGACGAAGACGGTCACGGCGGCATACGCCCTCGCCGGGCCCACGCTCGAGCCGCACCCCTCGACGACGAGGAAGTCGCTGGGCGGGACCTCCCGGGTGCCCGCCCACTCGTCGCGCACCCAGCTCCAGATCGGGTATGCCGCGTGCGCGCCACGGGCGAGCGGCTCCAGCACCCGCGTGGCGAGCAGCTCCGGCGCCTGCGCGAGCCCGTCCCACCCGGGGTAGAGGTGGTCCAGGTGCACGACCGCGACGGTGCCGACGGCCTCGAGCGCGCTCGCGACGCCGCGGGCCAGGGTGGTCTTGCCGGCGCCGCTCGGGCCGTCGAGGGCGACGACGACGGGGCCGCGCGCGGGGCCGGCGGCGAGCGCCAGCGCGACGACGGCGTCCACGTGCTCGCGCGCCGGCGGGTGCGTGCCCTCGTCCCACATGGGCGTGACCCTACCGAGGCGGGAGCACGGCCCCGGCTGGCCTAGATTTGTGGCCATGCCGGTCGCCACGAGAGTCATCGCCTGTCTCGACGTCGACGCGGGGCGCGTCGTCAAGGGCGTCAACTTCGAGAACCTGCGCGACGCCGGCGACCCCGTCGAGCTCGCCAAGGTCTACGACGACCAGGGCGTCGACGAGCTGACCTTCCTCGACGTGACCGCGAGCAGCGGTGACCGCGAGACCACCTACGACGTCGTCCGCCGCACGGCCGAGCAGGTGTTCATCCCGCTCACCGTCGGCGGCGGGGTGCGCACCGTCGAGGACGTCGACCGGCTGTTGCGTGCCGGCGCCGACAAGGTCGGCGTCAACACCGCCGCCATCGCCCGGCCCGAGCTCATCTCCGAGATCGCCGCCCGGTTCGGCGCCCAGGTGCTCGTGCTGTCGGCCGACGTGCGCCGGCGCCTCGGTGACGACGGCCGGCCGACCGACGACTTCGTCATGACGACCCACGGGGGGCGCACGCCGGTGGACCTCGACGCGGTCGAGTGGTGCGCCAGGGCGGCCGAGCTCGGTGCCGGTGAGATCCTGCTCAACTCGATGGACGCCGACGGGACCAAGGAGGGCTTCGACCTCGAGCTGATCAGCCGGGTGCGGGCCGCCGTCGCCGTGCCCGTCATCGCGAGCGGCGGTGCCGGCCGCGTCGAGCACTTCGCGCCGGCCGTCGAGGCGGGAGCCGACGCGGTGCTCGCGGCCAGCGTCTTCCACTTCGGCGAGCTCACGGTGGGCCAGGTCAAGGACGCGCTGCGCGCGGCCGGGGTCACCGTCCGCTGAAGGCTCAGCCGAGCCCGAGCTCGGCCTCCTGCAGGGCCGCGATGTCGTCGGCGTCCCCGCCGAGCTCGACCCGCGCCACGTCCTTGCGGCCGTACGCGTAGAGCACGAGCTCTGCGGGTGTCCCGCGAAGGACCACGGTGCCGTGGTGGTCGGGCAGCTTGGCGGCATACCGGCCGTGGCCCTCGGCGATCAGGACGATCCCGGTGGCCGACTTGCGGAACATCAGCCGGGCCGAGCGCCGCAGCGCCGTCCACAGCGCGCCCTGCATCGCCGTCGAAAGGTCCCGCGGCTCCCAGCCCGGCTGGGCGCGGCGGACGTCCTCGTGGTGGACGAAGAACTCGATGGTGTTGGCCAGCTCGTCGACCTTGGGCTGCGACATGGGGTTCCACGCCGGGGCTCCGCGACGGAACGTGTCGACGAGAGCGGCGTAGTCGCCGTGGGTGATCGCCCGCTCCCGGCGCCGGACCCGATCCGAGAGGAACGGGATGGCGCCGCCGATGAGGAGGTCGGGCCGCCGCTCGCGGATCACGAGGTGCGCGGCGAGGTCACGGGTCTGCCAGCCCCCGCAGAGGGTGGGCTCGTCGGGCCCGAGCCGGTCGAGCTCGTCGCTGAGCCGGAGACGTTCGGACTGGGCGTGGCGCGTCATGGGCCCATCCTCTCAGCACGGGCCCGTGCGAACGTGGTGGCACGGGACGTGGCGCCTGCCTAGGGTCGGAGCGTGATCGAGCTCGTGCGCCCCACCGTGGACCTGTCCGCCTCGTGGTGGGAGCTGGTCGACGACTTCGCCGGGGAGACGATCCACGGGTCCGGGTTCCGGCAGGATCAGCGCGAGATCCTGCGTGATCCCGACGTCTTCGAGGAGTGGGTGGACTGGCTCGGGCGCCAGGAGCGCAGCGACCAGGTCCTGCCAGAGGGGCGGGTGCCGTCGTCGAACCGTTGGGTGCTGCGCGAGGGCCGTGTCGTCGCGACCATCGCGGTGCGCCACATCCTCACCCCGTCACTGCTCGTCGAGGGCGGGCACATCGGGTATGCCGTCTCGCCACGGTTCCGCCGGCAGGGGGTCGCCCGTGCGGCGCTCGGTCTCGGGCTGCGCCTCGCGGCCTCCCGGGGCATCGACCGGGCGCTCGTCACCTGCGACCGGGGCAACGTGGCGTCCGCGAGGACCATCGCCGCCTGCGGCGGCGTTCTCGAGGACGAGCGCGACGGCGTCCTGCGCCACTGGGTCCCGACCTCGGGGGGCCCGTCCCGGCGTGCCGGCGGTGTCGGTGCGCCATGAGAGGCTGAGGGGTCGACCGCAGAGCAGCACCAGGGCATGTCAGCAGGGGAGCAGCGCAGAGTGAACGTCCCGACCAGATCGACCCTTCGGGAGGGTCTCGCCGTCATCGGCCGGGGGATCAAGGGCCAGCCGCGCTGGTTCGCCCTGGCGGTGCTCGGCAGCGTCGTCTACGGCGTGATGACGAGCCTCACGGCGGCCGCGATCGGCTACGTCGTCAAGGAGGCGGTCTCGCCGGCCATCGCCGCGCACCACGTGACCGCCTCGCAGCTATGGTTCATCGGCGGGGTCATGGGCGCGGTCGTGCTCACGACGATCGTCGGGGTCATCGGGCGACGCATCGCCGGCGGCGTGGCGATGTACAACCTCGGTGCGATGTACCGCCGCAAGGTCACCCGCCAGTACCTCCGGCTGCCGCTCAGCTGGCACCACCGGCACCCGTCGGGCCAGCTGCTCTCCAACGCCAACGCCGACGTCGAGGCGACGTGGAACATCTTCGCGCCGCTGCCGATGGCGCTCGGCGTCATCGTGATGCTCGTCTTCGGCGTCGTCCAGATGGTCGTCGTCGACCCTTGGCTGGCCGTCGTCGGCCTCACCGTCTTCCCGATGCTCTTCCTGGCCAACGTCGCCTTCCAACGGGCCATGTCGCCGCGGGTCACCCGCGCCCAGCAGCTGAGGGCCGACGTCTCGGAGGTGGCCCACGAGAGCTTCGAGGCGGCGCTCATCGTCAAGTCGCTGGGCCGCGAGGACCAGGAGACCGAGCGCTTCCGCGCCGTGACGCACGAGCTGCGCGACGCCAACATCGAGGTCGGTCGCACCCGCGGTCGCTTCGACCCGGCCATCGAGGCCATCCCGACCGTCGGCACGCTCGCCGTCCTGCTGGTCGGCACGCTGCGTGTCAGCAGCGGACTGCTGACGGCGGCCCAGGTCGTGCAGATCGCCTACCTCTTCTCGATCCTCGCCTTCCCGGTGCGGGCGCTCGGCTGGGTGCTCGCGGAGCTGCCCCGGGCCGTGGTCGGCTGGAACCGCGTCTCGGCGGTCCTCGACGCCGAGGGCAGCATGACCTACGGCGACCGCTCCCTCCCCGCCGGCTCGCCCAGCCACCTGCAGGCCGAGCGCCTCAGCTACTCCTACGAGATCGAGACCGAGTCCGGCGAGGTCGCCCTCAACCCCGCCGTCGTCGACGTCGAGCTCGACGTCGCTCCCGGCTCGACCGTCGCGGTCGTCGGCCCCACCGGCAGCGGCAAGTCGACCCTGACCAACCTCGTCATGCGGCTCGTGGACCCCGACACCGGAGCAGTCCTCATCGACGGCGTCGACCTGCGCCAGGTGCGCCGCGGGGGTGTCAGCGAGGTGGCCGCCCTCGTCGCCCAGCAGACCTTCATGTTCGACGACAGCGTCCGCGGCAACATCACGCTCGGCGCCGACCACGACGACGCCTCCGTCTGGCAGGCCCTCCACGTCGCACAGGGCGCCAGCTTCGTCGAGAAGCTGCCGCAGGGACTCGACACGCATGTCGGCGAGCGCGGCGCCAGCCTCTCTGGCGGCCAACGCCAGCGGATCGCCCTGGCCCGGGCGGTGATCCGCCGGCCGCAGCTGCTGGTCCTCGACGACGCCACCTCGGCCGTCGACCCCAGCGTCGAGCAGGCCATCCTCGCCGCCCTGCGCGAGGCGAGCTCGGGCACGACGGTCCTCGTCGTCGCCTACCGGATGGCCACCATCCTGCTCGCCGACGAGGTCGTGTACGTCGAGGGCGGGCGCGTCGTCGACCACGGCTCTCACGCGCAGCTGCTGGGACGGTGCGCCGGCTACGAGCGGCTCGTCACGGCATACGCCCGCGAGGCAGCTGAGCGCGAGGCGATCGCTGCCGACGAGGAGCTCGCCGACGGCACACCGGGCACCGAAGCCGAGGAGGTCTCACGATGAGCACACGCACCCAGGCCGTCGTCGAGCACCACGGGCTGGCGACCGGCACCGAGCTGGGCACGTGGCAGACGCTGCGCCGCGGCGTGCAGCTCTCTCCCGAGCTGCGCAAGGGCATCTGGGTCACGATGCTGCTCGCCGTGCTCTCGACCGTCGGGCGCGTCCTCGTGCCCTTCGTCGTCCAGCGCATCACCGACGACGGCATCCTCGCCCCCGGCGGACCGGACATGCGCGTCGTGGCCACGTACATCGCGATCGCCCTCGTGGGCGTCGTCGTCACCGCGGTGTCCGCGTACTTCGTCAACATCCGGCTGTTCCGCTCGTCCGAGACCGGACTGGCGACCCTGCGGCTCAAGGCCTTCCGCCACATCCACGACCTCGCGATGCTGACCCAGAACTCCGAGCGGCGGGGGTCACTCGTCTCTCGGGTGACGAGCGACGTCGACACGATCTCGATGTTCGTGCAGTTCGGCGGGCTCATGCTGATCATCAACATCGCGCAGATCTCGCTCGCGACGGTGCTGATGCTCGTCTACAGCCCGATCCTGGCCCTCGTGGTGTGGCTCTGCTTCGTGCCGCTCTTCCTCATCATCCGCAAGTTCCAGGGCATCGTGGGTCGCGCCTACACCCGGGTCCGCGAGCGGGTCGGCGACATGCTCGGCGCCATCTCCGAGGCCGTCGTCGGGGCGCAGGCCATCCGCGCGTATGCCGTCGAGGACCGCACCGCGGTCCGCATCGACGCCGCCGTCGAGGCCCACCGCAAGGCGGCCATCGGGGCGCAGGCCCGCTCGGTCGTCGCCTTCAGCTCAGGGCAGCTCGTCTCGGGCCTGACGACCGCCGTCGTCCTCGTGGTGGGCACGGTGCTGGCGACGCGCGGCAGCCTGACCCTCGGCGAGCTGCTCGCCTTCCTCTTCCTCGTCAACCTCTTCACCCAGCCGGTCCAGCAGGCCACCGAGATCCTCAACGAGATGCAGAATGCCGTCGCCGGCTGGCGCCGCGTCATCGGCATCATCGACACCCCGGCCGATGTCGCCGACCCGGCTGACGAGGGCGTGACGCTGCCGCGCGGGCCGATCACCGTGCAGTTCGACGGCGTCGGGTTCGCCTACCCCGGTGGGGCGCCCGTGCTCCACGACATCGACCTCACCATCTCGCCCCGCAGCCGGGTGGCGATCGTCGGCGAGACGGGGTCGGGCAAGTCGACCCTCGCCAAGCTGCTGACGCGGCTGATGGACGCGAGCAGCGGCACCGTGCGGCTCGACGGCGTCGACCTGCGCACCATCCGGTTCTCCTCGCTGCGCTCGCGCGTCGTGCTCGTGCCCCAGGAGGGCTTCCTCTTCGACGGCACCCTGCTCGACAACATCCGCTTCGGCCGGCCCCAGGCGAGCGAGGACGACGTGCGGCTCACCCTCACCGAGCTCGGGCTCGACGGCTGGGTGGCGACGCTGCCGCTCGGGCTCGCCACCGACGTGGGCCAGCGCGGCGAGTCCCTCTCGGCGGGGGAGCGCCAGCTCGTCGCCCTGGCCCGCGCCTACCTCGCAGACCCCGACCTGCTCGTGCTCGACGAGGCCACCTCGGCCGTCGACCCCAGCACCGAGGTGAGGCTGCAGCGTGCCCTCGACTCGCTCACCCGGGGCCGCACCTCGATCGCGATCGCCCACCGGCTCTCCACCGCGCAGGCGGCCGACGAGGTGATCGTCGTCGACACCGGCCGCATCGTCGAGCGGGGTCCGCACAGCGAGCTGGTCAGGCAGGGCGGGGTCTACTCCCGACTGCACGAGTCGTGGGTCGCCCAGCAGCGGGCCGTCTGACCCGGCGCCTGCCGCCGGGTTCGGTGACGGTGCGTCTGCCCGGCAGAATGTCCGGGTGACCGACCGCAACGACCCCACGCCCGACCCGACGCTCGACCCGCAGATCGCCGAGCTGCTCAAGCGCGACCAGCACGGCCTGGTGGCGGCGGTCGTGCAGCAGCACGACACCGGGGACGTCCTCATGGTCGGGTGGATGGACGACGAGGCGCTGCGCCGCACCCTCACCGAGGGCCGCGTGACGTTCTGGTCGCGCAGCCGGCAGGAGTACTGGCGCAAGGGCGACACGAGCGGTCACGTGCAGTGGGTCAAGGGCGTGCGCCTCGACTGCGACGGCGACGCGCTGCTCGTCAGCGTCGACCAGGTCGGCGCCGCCTGCCACACCGGCGACCGCACCTGCTTCGACGCCCGCGTGCTCCCCGCCACCGTCGGCACCCCCGACCCCCTCGACTGAGCGCTCTGTCCCACTCGAGCGAGCGCTCCGTCCCACTCGAGCGAGCACTCCGTCCCGGCCGCCTCGTGACGGATGGGGCCAGGCGCTCGCTCGACTGTGGTTGGGCGCTCGCTCGACGCGGTGGCGGGGGAGCGCGGGCTGAGCCGGCGACGCGGCATACGGCCCGGTGGGCCAGAATGGCTCGGTGCCCGACTCGACCGTCTCGCTCGCCGCAGCCCCCGCGCCCCACGCCGACCTCGCCTGGGGGCGCACGTGGCCGAGCCTCGAGGTCTTCACCGAGCTGGCGCTGGAGCGCCGCCGCGTCATCCCGGTCGTACGCCGCGTGCTGGCCGACGCGGAGACGCCCGTCGGGGTCTATCGCAAGCTCGCCAAGGACGCGCCGGGGACCTTCCTGCTCGAGTCCGCCGAGCATGGCGGCGTCTGGTCGCGCTACTCGATCGTCGGTGCCCGCAGCGCCGCCACGCTCACGGAGAAGGACGGGCAGGCGCACTGGATCGGCGAGCCGCCGGTCGGCCTGCCCACCGAGGGCGACCCGACGAGGGCGGTCCGTGACACGGTCGCCGCGCTCGCGACGCCACGCACCCCGGGGCTGCCTCCGCTGACGGGCGGGCTCGTCGGCGCGATCACCTACGACGCCGTCCGCCGGTGGGAGAAGGTGCCCGACGGCGGCCGCGACGACCTCGACCTGCCCGAGGTGGCGATGATGCTCGCCACCGACCTCGCCGTCTTCGACCACAGCGACGGCTCGCTGCTGCTCGTGGCCAACGCCGTCAACCACGACGCCACCGACGACCGAATCGAGGACGCCTGGGCCGACGCCGTCAGCCGCCTCGACCGGATGACGGAGGAGTTGGCAGCACCGGCGCCGAGCACCGTCGCCACCATCGAGCCGATCGAGAGCCGGCCGACGAGCAGCCACACGCAGCCGCAGTTCGAGGAGATGGTGGAGGAGGCCAAGGAGGCGATCCGCGCCGGCGAGGCCTTCCAGATCGTCGTCTCGCAGCGCTTCACGGTGCCGTGCGAGGCCGACGCACTCGACGTCTACCGGGCGCTGCGGGTCAGCAACCCGAGCCCCTACATGTACCTGCTGCGCCTGCCCCACCCCGACGGCAGCGCCTACGACATCGTCGGTTCGAGCCCCGAGGCACTGATCAAGGTCACCGGCCGGCAGGCCATCACCCACCCCATCGCGGGCTCCCGTCCGAGGGGCAAGACCCCCGACCACGACGCGCACCTGGCCGAGGAGCTGCTGGCCGACGCCAAGGAGCGGGCCGAGCACCTCATGCTCGTCGACCTCGCCCGCAACGACCTCCAGCGGATCTGTCGCGCCGGCACGGTCGACACGGTCGACTTCATGTCGATCCGCCGCTACAGCCACATCATGCACATCGAGTCGACGGTGGTCGGCGACCTGCGCGCGGACCAGAGCGCCTACGACGCGCTCGTCGCGACCTTCCCGGCCGGCACCCTGAGCGGCGCGCCGAAGCCCCGGGCCATGGCGCTCATCGACGGCTACGAGGGGCTGCGCCGCGGGCTCTACGGCGGCGTCGTCGGCTACCTCGACTTCGCCGGCGACCTCGACATGGCCATCGCCATCCGCACCGCCCTCATCAAGGACGGCCTCGCCCACGTGCAGGCCGGTGCGGGCATCGTCGCCGACTCCGTCCCGCACCTCGAGTACGAGGAGACGGTGAACAAGGCGGCCGCCGCCCTGCGCGCCGTCGCCGCAGCCGCTGGCCTGCGCCCGCTGCGGGGTGGCCGGTCGTGACCGCTCCTGCCGCCGTGCACGCCCGCGGCCGGGCGCTCGACAAGAAGCGCGCCGCCCTCGCCGTCCTCCTCCCCGCAGCCGTGCTGCTCGCCCTCACCACCCGCCCGTGGGCCACCGGCGCCTCGGGAGACGTGCTCAGCCAGGCCGTCACCCAGGTGAGCGGGAGCGCGGCCGCGCCGGGAGTCGTGGGCCTGCTGGCCGTATGCGTCGTCGCCCTCCTCGGCCTCATGACCGGTGGGCGGGTCATCCGCGCCGTCTCCGCGATCGTGCTGGTGCTCGCCTCGCTCGGTGCGCTCGTCATGACGGTGCTGGTCGCCCTGCGTCCCGTGGCCACCGTCGCCGAGGCGGTCGCGCGCGAGCTGGGGCGCACGACGGCCCCGGCCGCGACGGGGTCCACGACGGCCTGGGCCTGGCTCGGCGTCGTGGCCGCCCTGCTCCTGGTGGTCGGCGCCACGCTGACGGCAGCCTCGAGCCGCTCGTGGGCCGGGCTCTCGAGCCGCTACGAGCGCGGCCAGAAGCCGGCCAGCGGCCCCCGGGGAGAGGTGCGCACGACGTGGGACGAGCTGTCCGACGGCCGGGACCCGACCCTCGACAACGACTCCGACGAGACCTGACAGAATGGTGCCCGTCGGCCTGCGCCGGCCTGGATCGACCGGACGAGAGAAGGACGCCATGGAAGAGCAGCACGAGGATCACGGCCACAGCACCGCCGCCTGGACGGGGGTCGGGGTCATCCTGGTCGGTTCTGCCGTCGCCGCGGTCGCCGTCGCCATCCCGAACCTGGTGCTGGGGATCATCGGCGCCGTCATCATCATCGCCGGCGTGGTGGCCGGGAAGGTCCTGTCCATGGCCGGCTACGGCTCGGAGGCTCACCACGCCCAGGCGGGATCGTCCATCGACGCCCCCGACGAGGTGGGCAGCCAGACCCTCGGCAAGAGCTGAGAGCTGTGCCCACGGTTCTCGACGGGATCATCAGCGGCGTCCGTGAGGATCTCGGGCGCCGTCGTGCGGCCGTGCCCGTGGGCGAGCTGCAGGCGCGGCTGGCCGACGTCGCCCCGGCACTCGATCCCATGCCCGGCATCCGGTCCGCCGAGGGCGTGGCCGTCATCGCCGAGGTGAAGCGCTCGAGCCCCAGCAAGGGCGCGCTGGCCGACATCCCCGAGCCGGGGCGGCTGGCCCGGTCGTATGCCGCCGGGGGAGCGAGCGCGATCAGCGTGCTCACCGAGGAGCGGCGCTTCTCGGGCAGCCTCGCCGACCTCGACGAGGTGCGCGCGGCGGTGCCGACTCCCTTGCTGCGCAAGGACTTCATGGTCGACCCGTACCAGGTCACCGAGGCCAGGGCGCACGGCGCCGACCTCATTCTGCTCATCGTGGCGGCCCTCGACGACGCGCTCCTTCGCGACCTGCACGACCAGGCACGCGAGCTCGGCATGACGCCGCTCGTCGAGGTGCACGACGCGGCCGAGCTCGAGCGCGCCCTGGCTCTCGGGCCCGCGCTCGTCGGCGTGAACGCCCGCAACCTCAAGACCCTCGAGGTCGACCCGCGCACCGTGACCGACCTGCTCCCACGCATCCCGGCCGAGGTCGTCGGAGTGGCCGAGTCCGGCGTCAGCGGTCCGGCGGACGTCGCTGCCTACGTGCGGGCCGGCGCCGGAGCCGTCCTCGTGGGCGAGGCCCTCGTCAGGGACGGCGCACCCGAAGAGGCGATCCGAGCCTTCGTCGACGCCGCGTCCGAGGTCCGGGCCACCACCCGCCCCGGCGCGGCAGGAGAGTGAGCATGACCACGACATCCAACGTGCCGGCATACGGCCGCTTCGGTGGCTTCGGCGGACGCTACGTCCCCGAGGCGCTGATCCCCGCCCTCGAGCAGCTCGAGGAGGTCTGGCGCAAGGCCGTCGTCGACCCGGAGTTCGTCGGGGAGCTCGAGCGCCTGCACCGCACCTACACCGGTCGGCCGAGCATCATCACCGAGGTGCCGCGGTTCGCCGAGCACTGCGGGGGAGCCCGCGTCATCCTCAAGCGTGAGGACCTCAACCACACGGGCTCGCACAAGATCAACAACGTCCTCGGCCAGGCACTGCTGACCAAGCGCATGGGCAAGACGCGCGTCATCGCCGAGACCGGCGCGGGCCAGCACGGCGTGGCCACCGCGACGGCGGCTGCGCTGCTCGGCCTCGAGTGCGTCGTCTACATGGGCCGCAAGGACACCGAGCGCCAGGCGCTCAACGTCGCCCGGATGCGCCTGCTCGGCGCCGAGGTCGTCCCCGTCGACAACGGGAGCAAGACGCTCAAGGACGCCGTCAACGAGGCGTTCCGCGACTGGGTGGCCAACGTCGCGACGACGCACTACGTCCTCGGCACCGTCACCGGTCCGCACCCGTTCCCCGAGATGGTCCGCGACTTCCACCGCGTCATCGGCGTCGAGGCCCGCCAGCAGGTGCTCGACCTCGTCGGCCGGCTGCCCGACGCCGTGCTCGCCTGTGTCGGCGGCGGCTCCAACGCCATCGGGATCTTCCACCGATTCATCGACGACGAGTCGGTCCGGCTCATCGGCTTCGAGGCCGGCGGCGAGGGCGTCGAGTCCGGCAAGCACGCCGCGCGCTTCGCCTCCGGCGTGCCCGGCGTCCTGCACGGTGCCTTCACCTACGTCCTGCAGGACGAGGACGGCCAGACCATCGAGTCGCACAGCGTGTCCGCGGGCCTGGATTACCCGAGCGTCGGGCCGGAGCACGCGCACCTGCTCGACTCCGGCCGGGCCGAGTACCGCCCGGTCACCGACGTCGAGGCCATGGAGGCCCTCTCGCTGCTCTCGCGCACCGAGGGCATCCTCCCGGCCATCGAGAGCGCGCACGCCCTCGCGGGCGCGATGCAGGTGGGGCGCGAGCTCGGCCCCGACGCCGTGCTCCTGGTCAACCTCTCGGGTCGCGGCGACAAGGATGTGCACACCGCGGCCGAGTGGTTCGGCCTCATCGACGACCAGGGCGCCACGGCGGGCCTGCCCGAGGACGACGGCGCCCACGAGGACGCCGACGTGGCCACCGACGGCGCCGAGGGCGCGGGGGTCCAGCAGTGAGCGTCGCCGAGATCATCGAGAAGTGCCGCGCCGACGGCCGGGCCGCCCTCATCGGCTACCTCCCCGTCGGGTTCCCCTCGGTCGAGGGCTCGATCGCGGCGATGAAGGTGCTCGTCGACGCGGGCGTCGACATCGTCGAGATCGGCGTCCCCTACAGCGACCCCGTCATGGACGGGCCGGTCATCCAGGACGCCGCCGTGCGGGCCCTCGAGGCCGGCGTGCGCCTGCGCGACGTCTTCACGGCCGCGCGCGAGGTCTCCGGCGCAGGAGCCGGCGCGCTCATCATGACCTACTGGAACCCCGTCCTGCGCTACGGCGTCGAGCGCTTCGCCGCCGACCTCGCCGAGGCCGGCGGAGCCGGCCTCATCACTCCCGACCTCATCCCCGACGAGGCCGGCGACTGGATCGCGGCGGCCGACGCCCACGACCTCGACAAGGTGTTCCTCGTGGCCCCCAGCTCCACGCCCGAGCGACTCGAGGCCGTCACCTCGAAATGCCGCGGCTTCGTCTACGCCACCGCGGTCATGGGCGTCACCGGAGCGCGGGCCAGCGTCGGCGACGCCGCCGACGCCCTCGTCTCCCGCACCCGCGAGCACACCGACCTGCCGGTCTGCGTCGGGCTCGGTGTCTCGACCGGTGACCAGGCCGCCGAGGTCGGGCGGTTCGCCGACGGCGTCATCGTCGGCTCCGCCCTCGTCCGGTGCCTCACCGAGGCCACGTCGGAGCAGGAGGGCCTCGGAACCCTCGGCGCCCTCGCCCGGGAGCTGGCCGACGGCGTGAGGCGGAGCCGGTCGTGAGCCTGCTCGCCGGCGCTCCAGCCGTCCTCGCGACGGCGCTGCCGGCCGAGATCCCGTCGCCGAGCGTCGGCGTGTGGCACCTCGGACCGCTGCCGATCCGTGGGTATGCGATGTGCATCCTGGCCGGCATCGTCGTCGCCGTGTGGTTGACCCAGAAGCGTCTCGAGGCCCGCGGCCACCGCAAGGGCGTCGCGATCGACATCTCCGCGTGGGCCGTGCCCTTCGGCATCCTGGGCGGCCGGCTCTACCACCTGATCACCACGCCGCAGCCGTACTTCGGCGAGGGCGGCAACCCCTGGAAGGCCTTCGCCATCTACGAGGGCGGCCTCGGCATCTGGGGGGCCGTGGCCCTCGGTGCGGTGGGCGCCTGGATCGGGTGCCGCAAGAACGGCGTCGCGTTCCGTGACTTCGTCGACGCCGCAGCCCCGGGGCTCGCGATCGCCCAGGCGATGGGCCGTTTCGGCAACTGGTTCAACAACGAGATCTACGGCGCCCCGACCGACCTGCCGTGGAAGCTGCGCATCTACGAGTGGGACAGCTCACTCGGCCGGGCCGTGACCGATGCGCAGGGCAACCCGATCGTCAAGGGCTACTACCACCCGACGTTCCTGTACGAGGCGCTCTGGTGCCTGCTGCTCGCGGCCTTCCTCATCTGGCTGGGGCGCCGTCGGCCCCTGAAGTCCGGTCAGGTCTTCGCCGCCTACGTCATGGGCTACCCCGTGGGCCGCATCGTCATCGAGAACATGCGCAGCGACTCGGCGAACCACATCCTCGGCCAGCGGGTGAACACCTGGGTCTCGATCCTCGTCTTCCTGCTCGGTCTTTACCTCTGGCGCCACTTCGGCCGGATGAGCCAGCCGGTCGTTCCCGAGCAGCCGGGCGCGCCCGAGACCGCCGACGGGGCCGACGGCGCCGAGACCCCCGATGGCGCCGACGAGCCGGTGGCCTCTGCCGAGCCAGGCGCCGAAGATCCTTCGGCGCCGGTGGCCGGCGGCGGGTCGAACGACGCCGTGGCAGGCGAGTCCCGGACCAAGCGTCCGGCCCAGCCCTGAGGCGCTTGACGCCACGCACCGTTCCCCGGAGTGAGCACGACGTCTCATCATTCGGAATCCGCCGTATCAACAGGTAGGACGACGGCTCCCTTCGCTATCGTCGTCCCCAACGCCTGTGGCCAGTGCCGTCCACATGCCTCAGTCATGTCGTGTGGCCCCGTCGCGGTCGCCCGCCTGGGACCCAGCAGAAGGACGGTGAAGATGCCGCCGCACACCCGCACCCCCGCCCTCTTCAGTGCACACCCGGAGAACTCCGGTCTGTACCGTCGCGAGTTCGAGCACGACGCCTGTGGCGTCGCGATGGTCGCGACGATGCGGGGCAGTGCCGGTCACGACATCGTCGACCACGCCCTCACCGCGCTGCGCAACCTCGACCACCGGGGAGCCACCGGCGCAGACCCCGCGGTGGGCGACGGCGCCGGCATCCTGACGCAGATCCCCGACGAGTTCTTCCGTGCCACCGTGCCGTTCACGCTGCCGAACAACGGGGCGTATGCCGCCGGGCTGGCCTTCCTGCCCCGCGACCCCGACGAGCGGGCCGCGGCCAAGGCCCGCATCGAGGAGCTGGCCGTCGCCGAGAACCTCAAGGTCCTCGGGTGGCGTGAGGTGCCGGTCGAGGCCGAGCTGGTCGGCGCGGCCGCCCGCCAGTGCATGCCGCACTTCGAGCAGCTCTTCGTCAGCAGCTCCATCGGCCGGCAGGTGGCCCTGGGCCTCGACCGGCTCGCCTTCTGCCTGCGCAAGCGCGCCGAGCACGAGCTGAACGTCTACTTCGCCTCCCTGAGCTCGCGCACCATCGTCTACAAGGGCATGCTCACCACCGGCCAGCTCGAGCCCTTCTTCCCGGACCTGTCCGACCCGCGGTTCGCCAGCGAGCTGGCCCTCGTGCACTCGCGCTTCTCGACGAACACGTTCCCGTCGTGGCCGCTGGCGCACCCCTACCGGTTCATCGCCCACAACGGCGAGATCAACACCGTCAAGGGCAACCGCAACTGGATGCACGCCCGCGAGAGCCTGCTGACCTCCGACATCATCCCGGGCGACCTCGAGCGCATCTTCCCGGTCTGCACGCCGGACGCCTCGGACTCGGCCAGCTTCGACGAGGTGCTCGAGCTGCTCCACCTCGGTGGCCGCTCGCTGCCGCACGCCGTGCTCATGATGATCCCGGAGGCGTGGGAGAACCACGCGACGATGGACCCGGCCCGCAAGGCGTTCTACGAGTTCCACTCGACCTTCATGGAGCCGTGGGACGGCCCGGCCAACGTCTGCTTCAGCGACGGCACCCTCGTCGGCGCCGTGCTCGACCGCAACGGGCTGCGTCCGGGCCGCTACACCGTCACGGACGACGGCCTCGTCGTGCTCGCATCGGAGTCCGGGGTGCTCGAGCTCGACCCGAGCACCATCGTCCAGCGCGGGCGGCTGCAGCCCGGCAAGATGTTCCTCGTCGACACCGAGCACGGCCGCATCGTCAGCGACGAGGAGATCAAGAGCCAGCTCGCCGCCGCCAAGCCGTACGCCGAGTGGCTCCACGCCGGCCTCATCCGCCTCGAGGACCTCCCGGAGCGCGAGCACATCGTGCACACCGCCGCGTCCGTGGCCCGCCGCCAGCAGACCTTCGGCTACACCACGGAGGAGCTGCGCATCCTGCTGACGCCGATGGCGAAGACCGGCGGCGAGGCGCTCGGCTCGATGGGCACCGACACGCCGATCGCCGTGCTGTCGTCGCGGCCGCGCCTGCTCTTCGACTACTTCACCCAGCTCTTCGCGCAGGTGACCAACCCGCCGCTCGACGCGATCCGCGAGGAGCTCGTCACCTCGCTCGGCACGTACATGGGCCCGGAGGGCAACGCCCTGTCCGCCTCGCCGAGCCACGCCCGCCAGCTCGTCCTCGACTTCCCGGTCATCGACAACGACGAGCTCGCCAAGATCGTGCACATCAATGCCGACGGCGACCTGCCGGGCTACGCGACGCACGTCGTGCGCGGCCTCTACGACGTCTCCGGCGGGGCGGCGGCCATGCGCGACCGCCTCGAGGAGATCTTCGCCGAGGTGTCCCAGGCGATCTCCCGTGGCGCGCGCTTCGTGGTGCTCTCCGACCGCGACTCGGGCCGGGACCTCGCGCCGATCCCGTCGCTGCTGCTCACGGCGGCGGTGCACCACCACCTCATCCGCGAGAAGACGCGTACGCAGGTCGGCCTGCTCGTCGAGGCCGGCGACGTCCGAGAGGTCCACCACGTGGCCCTGCTCATCGGCTACGGCGCGGCGGCGGTCAACCCCTACCTCGCCATGGAGACGGTCGAGGACCTCGTGCGCGCCGGTGAGATCGAGGGCGTCACGCCCGAGAAGGCCGTCGCCAACCTCATCAGGGCGCTCGGCAAGGGTGTCCTGAAGGTGATGTCGAAGATGGGCATCTCCACCGTCGCCTCCTACCGCGGCGCCCAGGTCTTCGAGGCCATCGGCCTCTCGCAGGCTCTCGTCGACCGCTACTTCACCGGCACCGTGAGCCAGCTCGGCGGTGTCGGGCTCGACGTCATCGCCCGCGAGACGGCCGAGCGGCATGCACACGCGTACCCCCTCGACGGCGTGCACCAGCCGCACCGCACCCTCGACGTGGGCGGCGAGTACCAGTGGCGCCGCGAGGGCGAGCCGCACCTGTTCGACCCCGAGACGGTCTTCCGCCTCCAGCACTCGACGCGCCAGCGCCGCTACGACATCTTCAAGCAGTACACCGACCGCGTCGACGACCAGAGCTCGCGCCTGATGACGCTGCGCGGCCTCATGGGCTTCCGGCCGACCGGTGTCACCGGGCGACTGCCCGTGCCGATCGAGGAGGTCGAGCCGGTCAGCGAGATCGTCAAGCGCTTCAACACCGGGGCGATGAGCTACGGCTCGATCTCGCAGGAGGCGCACGAGACGCTCGCCGTCGCGATGAACCGCCTCGGCGGCCGCTCCAACACCGGCGAGGGCGGCGAGGACGTCGAGCGCCTTCTCGACCCCGAGCGCCGTTCTGCCGTCAAGCAGGTCGCCTCCGGCCGCTTCGGCGTCACGAGCCTCTACCTGACGCACGCCGACGACATCCAGATCAAGATGGCTCAGGGCGCCAAGCCCGGCGAAGGCGGCCAGCTGCCCGGCCACAAGGTGTACCCGTGGGTGGCCAAAACCCGGCACTCGACGCCCGGCGTCGGACTCATCTCCCCGCCGCCGCACCACGACATCTACTCCATCGAGGACCTGGCGCAGCTGATCCACGACCTCAAGAACGCCAACCCTGGCGCCCGCATCCACGTCAAGCTCGTCTCCGAGATCGGCGTCGGCACGGTCGCGGCAGGGGTGTCCAAGGCGCACGCCGACGTCGTGCTCGTATCGGGCCATGACGGCGGCACCGGCGCCAGCCCGCTGACCTCGCTCAAGCACGCCGGCGCCCCGTGGGAGCTCGGCCTCGCGGAGGCCCAGCAGACCCTGGTGCTCAACGGCCTGCGCGACCGCATCGTCGTCCAGGTCGACGGCCAGCTCAAGACGGGGCGCGACGTCGTCATCGCAGCGCTGCTCGGCGCCGAGGAGTTCGGCTTCGCCACGGCGCCGCTCGTCGTCTCCGGCTGCGTCATGATGCGCGTCTGCCACCTCGACACCTGTCCGGTCGGCATCGCCACGCAGAACCCCGAGCTGCGTGCCCGCTTCTCCGGCAAGCCGGAGTTCGTCGAGACGTTCTTCGAGTACATCGCCCAGGAGGTGCGCGAGCACCTCGCCTACCTCGGCTTCCGCTCCATCGAGGAGGCGGTCGGCCAGGTCGGTAGCCTCGACCTCGACAAGGCCATCGCGCACTGGAAGGCCTCGGGCCTCGACCTCAGCCCGATCCTCGCCGTCGCCGACAACCCGACCGGCGGCACGCTGCACCAGTCGGCGACCCAGGACCACGCCCTCGACAAGGCGCTCGACAACGAGCTGCTGAGCCGGGCGCTTCCGGCCATCGAGACGGGCGAGCAGGTGCGCACCCAGATCGCCGTGCGCAACGTCAACCGCACGGTCGGCACGATGCTCGGCCACCACGTCACCAAGTCGCACCCGCACGGCTTGGCCGACAACACCATCGAGCTGACGATGACCGGCTCGGGCGGCCAGTCCTTCGGGGCGTTCCTGCCTGCCGGCGTGACGATGCAGCTCTTCGGCGACGCCAACGACTATGTCGGCAAGGGCCTCTCGGGCGGACGGGTCGTGGTGCGGCCCCACCGCGAGGCCGCCCTCGTGGCCGAGGAGAACGTCATCGCCGGCAACGTCATCGGCTACGGCGCCACGACCGGGCAGCTGTTCCTGCGCGGCGTCGTGGGCGAGCGCTTCTGCGTGCGCAACTCGGGCGCCGAGGCCGTCGTCGAGGGCGTCGGCGACCACGGCTGCGAGTACATGACCGGCGGCGTCGCCGTCGTGCTCGGCCAGACGGGACGCAACTTCGCGGCCGGCATGTCGGGCGGCGTCGCCTACGTGCTCGACCTCGACGAGCGACTCGTCAACCGAGAGATGGTGGACCTGCTGCCCCTGCGCGAGCAGGACGACGAGCCGCTGCGTGGGCTGCTCGACGCGCATGCGCGCTGGACCGAGTCCCCGGTGGCCCGTGCGCTGCTCGACGACTGGGAGGGGGCGCGCGAGCGCTTCACCCTCGTCCTGCCGCGCGACTACCAGCGGGTCCTCGACGTGCGCGAGCAGGCCGAGCAACAGGGCCTCGACCTCGACGGACCCGACGTGTGGAACCAGATCATGGAGGCTTCCCGTGGCTGACCCCCAGGGCTTTCTCACCACCCGCGAGCGCGAGCTCCCGGCCCGCCGACCCGTCCCGGTGCGCATCCGCGACTGGAAGGAGGTCTACGAGGAGCAGCAGCTCGGGCAGCTGCAGCGCCAGGCCGGCCGCTGCATGGACTGCGGCATCCCGTTCTGCCACTCGGGCTGCCCCCTCGGCAACCTCATCCCCGAGTGGAACAACTTCGCCTGGAAGGGCGACTGGGCCGACGCCATCGAGCGGCTGCACGCGACGAACAACTTCCCGGAGTTCACCGGGCGGCTGTGCCCGGCACCGTGCGAGACCGCCTGCGTGCTCGGCATCAACCAGCCGGCCGTGACCATCAAGCAGGTCGAGGTGACGACGATCGAGCGCGCCTTCGACGAGGGGCTCGTCACGCCGCTGCCGCCGGAGCGCCTCTCGGGCAAGACCGTCGCCGTCGTCGGCTCCGGGCCCGCCGGTCTCGCTGCCGCCCAGCAGCTCACCCGGGCCGGTCACACCGTGGCGGTCTTCGAGCGGGCCGACAAGCCGGGCGGCCTGCTGCGCTACGGCATCCCCGAGTTCAAGATGGAGAAGTCCGTCCTCGACCGGCGCCTCGAGCAGATGACCGCCGAGGGCACCCGCTTCCGCAACGGCGTCGACGTCGGCACCGACATCACCGGCAGGCAGCTGCGCGACCGCTACGACGCCGTCGTCCTCGCGCTCGGGTCGACGGTCCCGCGCGACCTCGACGTGCCCGGCCGGCAGCTCGGCGGCATCCACCAGGCGATGGACTACCTCCCGCAGGGCAACCGGGCCGCGCTCGGCGAGCAGGTCGAGGACCAGATCCTCGCCACCGGCAAGCACGTCGTCGTCATCGGCGGCGGCGACACCGGCGCCGACTGCATCGGCACCGCGCACCGCCAGGGCGCCGCGTCCGTCACGAGCCTCGAGATCATGCCGCAGCCGGGGGAGGAGCGGCCGGGCAACCAGCCGTGGCCGACCTACCCGATGCTCTACCGCGTCGCGAGCGCCCACGAGGAGGGCGGCGAGCGCGTCTACGCCGTCAGCACCACCGAGTTCGTCGGCGACGAGGACGGCAACGTCGCGGCCCTGCGGCTGACCGAGGTCGAGATGGTCGACGGGAAGCTGACCCCCAAGCCCGGCACCGAGCGCGAGATCCCCGCCGAGCTCGTCCTCTTCGCGATGGGCTTCGTCGGCCCGCAGCACGCCGGCGTCGTCGAGCAGCTCGGCGTGGCCCTCGACGCCCGCGGCAACGTCGAGCGCGACAAGACGTTCATGAGCTCGGTCCCGGGTGTCTTCGTCGCCGGCGACGCAGGCCGCGGCCAGTCGCTCATCGTGTGGGCGATCGCCGAAGGCCGTGCCGCGGCCGCGGGGGTGGACGCCTGGCTGACGGGCAGCAGCTCGCTGCCGCGCCCCATCGCGCCGACCGACCGGCCGCTCACCGTCTGAGTCCCGGACGGCCACCTGCCGTATGCCGTGTCGTCACCTCGGCGACACGGCATACGGCCACGCTTTGCCTACGGGGACAGGCGAATCCGGCGTCGACGACCCCTTCCCGTCCCAGCGGGCGAACCCCCGTGGTGACCCACGTCACAGCACCCATAAGGTGGAAGCATGCGTCGCGCCAAGATCGTCTGCACCATCGGACCCAAGACCTCCTCACCCTCCCAGCTGCGCGCCCTCGTCGACGCCGGGATGGACGTCGCCCGGCTCAACCTCTCCCACGGTGACCACTCCGTGCACGAGCAGGTCTACCGCGACGTCCGTGCCGCGGGGGACGCCTCCGGCCGCGCGGTCGGCATCCTCGTCGACCTGCAGGGCCCCAAGATCCGCACCGGCCGCTTCGCGTCCGGGCCCGTGACGCTGAGCCCCGGCCAGCGCTTCACCATCACCACGCGCGACGTCGAGGGCGACGACTCGATCGTCGGCACGACGTATGCCGGCCTGCCGGGTGACGTCAGCCCCGGCGACGTCCTGCTCATCGACGACGGCAAGGTGATGCTCCGGGCCGTCGAGGTCAGTGACACCGACGTGCTGACCGAGACCGTCGTCGGCGGCCAGGTCAGCAACAACAAGGGCATCAACCTGCCCGGCGTCGCCGTGAGCGTCCCGGCGCTGTCCGAGAAGGACCGCGAGGACCTGCGGTTCGCCATGCGCCTGGGTGTCGACATGATCGCCCTGTCCTTCGTGCGCTCGGCCGAGGACATCGTCGACGTGCACGAGATCATGGACGAGTTCGGCGAGCGCATCCCCGTCATCGCCAAGGTCGAGAAGCCCCAGGCCGTCGACAACCTCGAGGGCATCGTCCGCGCCTTCGACGGCATCATGGTCGCCCGCGGCGACCTCGGCGTCGAGATGCCGCTCGAGGACGTGCCGCTCGTGCAGAAGCGCGCCATCGAGCTGTCACGCCGGGAGGCCAAGCCGGTCATCGTCGCGACCCAGGTGCTCGAGTCGATGATCGAGAACCCGCGACCGACCCGCGCGGAGGCCTCCGACGCGGCCAACGCCGTGCTCGACGGCGCCGACGCGCTCATGCTCTCCGGCGAGACCTCGGTCGGCGCGTGGCCCATCGACGCGGTGCGCACCATGGCGCGCATCATCGAGTCCACCGAGGAGCACGGCTACGACAAGATCGCGCCGATGCCCACGAACCCCAAGACGGTCGGTGGCGCGGTCACCAAGGCGGCCGTCGAGATCGGCGACGTCGTCGGGGCCAAGTTCCTCATCACCTTCACCGAGACCGGCGGCTCCGCCACCCGGATGGCCCGCATCCGGCCCCGCCTGCCCATGCTCGCCTTCACCTCCGAGCAGCGGGTCCGCTCCCGCCTGGCCCTCGTCTGGGGCGTGGAGACCTACCTCGTCCCGCGCATGCACCACACCGACCAGTTCGCCATGCAGGTCGACCTCAAGCTGATCCCCGAGGGCCGGGTGGTCGAGGGCGAGCGCGTCGTCATCGTCGCCGGTTCGCCTCCCGGCATCCCGGGCTCGACCAACGCCCTGCGCGTCCACCGCGTCGGCGACGCCGTCAACCGCGCCGCCCCGGCCTACCGGCCGGAGGAGGTCACGGGCTGACCGCCCGCCTCTCGCGACCAACCAGAGGGAGTATGCTATGCCGTCGGGTCCCACCTGCCGCGCATGCTCCCTCCGGCGTTCGTGGCCCACGTGACCGGAGGCTGGTCCGCGCGCAGGTATGCTGGCGCGGCACTCCTGCCGGGGTGGTGGAATGGCAGACACGGGGCACTCAAAATGCTCTGGCCGAAAGGTCGTGCGGGTTCGAGTCCCGCCCTCGGCACCCGACACCGCCGTCGTCCCGAAGCGTTGCCACGAGTCCTGCGGCGCGTGAGACGGTGACGCGTCGGCGGCCCTGCTGACCGAACTGCTCGGTCTCCCAGTCGCTTCCCGGCCGAGCGGCCTACCGTGTCCTCGACGCCCCGAGTGGGCCCGCGAGGAGGTCCATGGTCGTGGACGAGGCAGCTGCCCCCGGCTGGGCGCGTGCGCTCGACGGTCTCCTCGAGGGCGGGGTCTACGCCTTTGCGGCGTGGACCGTCTGGTACGAGGTGGCGCTCGTGACGCAGTGGTCCCTGTGGTGGCCGGCGCGTGTCTGGCTCGTCGTGGCGGCCGCGCTGCTCGGGTGGCGAGCCGCCGCTCACGTGCGGCGCCCGGGACGACCGGAGCGGCGGGAGCGATGCCCACAGCCGGAGGATCAGGAGCGGCCGGAGCGCCGGGAGCCACCGAACGTCCGGGAGCGACCGGCTCGGGGCGGGGCAGCGGGCCCGGTGGCGGGGGAGCCGGAGGCGCGGCGGGGGAGGCAGGCACGGTCGTGCTGGTGGCAGGCCGGCGCGGTGCTGCTCGCGGCGGTCGCGCTCGTGGCCCTGTCGGCCCTGCGGGAGAGCATCGGGGTGCTGCCGGTGGTGGTGCTGGGCATGGCGGTCCTGCTGGTCGGCTGTGTGCAGCTGGGCGTCCGGGCCCGTCGCGCGCCGTTGCCCCGCGACGTGTCGCCGGCGTCGCACGTCGCCCATCTCGCGGCCGCCCTCGTCTGCCTGGCCATGGCGGTGCTCGCGGCAGGCCGACCCGGCTCCTCCGGCGACGACGTCTACTACGTCAACCGGGCGACCTGGGTGGCGCAGCGCGGCACTCCGACGCTGCGTGACAGCCTCTTCGGCACCGGTGCGCTGCCGACGATCTACGGCGGCGGGCTGCCGCTCGCCTCGATCGAGGGCTGGCAGGGAGCGGTGGCACGCGTGCTGGGCGTGCAGGCACCCGAGTTCGTCTTCGTGTGGACGGTCCCGGTGCTGGCCGCTGCGGCCGGCTGGGGCATGTGGCGGCTGGTGCGCACGTGGGCCACGCGCCGTACGGCGGTGGCCTTCCTCGTGGCCACGGCCTTCACCTTCTTCAGCGCGGACAGCGTGGTCGGTCACTACGGCATCGGTGCCATCTGGGAGGGCAAGGTGGCCGCGGTCGCGGTGGTCGTGCCACTGGCCTGGCACCACCTGACGGGCCTCGCGCTGCGGCCCCGCCCCGCCGACCTGCTCGTGCTCTTCGCGCTCGGCACCTGCTTCGTGGGGCTGACCAGCAGCGCCGCTCTCATGGCGCCGGTCATGGCGGCCGGTGCGCTCCTCGCCGCGGCGCTGCTGCGGTCCTGGCCCTGTGTTGCGGGCGCCCTGTGCTTCGCCCTCGCCCCGGTCGCCGCCGGGGTCGCCTCGGTCCTCGGCCCCGGACTCGGGGGTGCCGCTCCGACCGCGCTGCCTCCGGTCCAGGTGTTCGCGTACCTCTTCGGGGTCGACACGGTGATGGTGGCGCTCGGGGTGCTGGGGATCGTCCTCGGGCCGCGCGCGCTGCTCGCACCGGCGGCCGTGGTCGCCGGGTGCGCGTCGCTGTCCGGCCTGGCGGCAGTCCTGCCAGGCGTGGGCGACGCGGTCAACGCGCTCACCGGGGCCGGGCCCGTCGCCTGGCGGGTGGTCCTCGCCATCCCGGTGGCCGTGCTGGTCGGGATGCTGGTCACCATCCGTCCACCTCCGGTTACGAACCTCCTGCGACGGCGTCGGGCGTTGGACCTGGTCACGGCGGTCGCCGCCTGCGCGATCGTGACGGCCGTCATCGCGCGGGGCACGCCCCTCTGGTCGCCGCGCGGGGACGCGCTCGACTTCGGTGCCTGGAAGCTCGACCCGGGCGCCCTCGCCGACGTGCGCTCGGTCCTGCCACTGGCGACGTCGCCCGGGCCCTGGCTGCTGCCGCCGGGGCAGATGGAGGTGCTGGCGATGACGACCACGGAGCACCAGGCGGTCGTCCCGCGCGCCTACTACCTGACCGGCCTCCCGCCGACGCAGGCCGACGTGGCTGACCGCGCACTGCTGTTCGACCTGGTCGCGGGGCACGACGTCGCCCCCGAGGCGGTCTCCGCAGCCCTGCACCACCTGCAGGTCTCACTCGCCTGTGTCGGTACCGACGACCCGCGCGCTGTTCGCCTGCTCGCCCGTGTCGTGGGCAGCCCGCTGGAGGCGCACGGCTCGATGCTGTGCCACGTCGGCTGACCCGCTGTGGCCGGGATGCGACCGCGGCACCGTCGCGTCCCCGTCCCGAAACGTGTCGGAAACCGCGCCCGGCTAGGCTTTGCCCGTGAGCACCGACGAGAGCACCGACGCAGGAACCACGCCCAAGCCCACCCCCGCCAGCGCGGCCCCCGCCTCCTCCGTGGCGCCCCAGGCCGGCGACACCGGCTCCGGCGCCCCGTCCTCCGGTGGCACCCGCATCCTCGTCGCCGAGGACGAGACGCTGATCCGCCTCGACCTCGTCGAGATGCTCGGCGAGCAGGGCTACGACGTGGTCGGCCAGGCCAGCAACGGCGAGCAGGCCGTGGAGCTGGCCAAGGAGGTCAAGCCCGATCTCGTGATCATGGACGTCAAGATGCCGGTGCTCGACGGCCTCTCAGCGGCGGAGCAGCTGCACGAGGCCAAGCTGTGCCCCGTCATCATGCTCACCGCCTTCTCGCAGACCGAGCTGGTCGAGCGGGCCCGCGACGCCGGCGTCATGGCCTACATCGTCAAGCCCTTCACGGCCGACGACCTGCGCCCCGCGATCGACATCGCGACCTCCCGCTGGCAGGAGCTCAAGGCCCTCGAGGCCGAGATCGCCGACCTCGGCGAGCGCCTCGAGACGCGCAAGCTCGTCGACCGCGCCAAGGGCGTGCTGATGAACCAGCTCAAGCTGAGCGAGGCCGACGCGTTCCGCTGGATCCAGAAGACAGCGATGGACCGCCGGCTCGGGATGAAGGAGGTCGCCGAGGCCGTCATCAACGGCTTCCCGGCCTCCTGACGCCTGCCCGTACGGGCCTCCTGCCCGAGGCGCGACCCCGCGCAGGTCACGACACGGTCACCGATCGTCGTTATCTGCTGACCACGGCGCGCTCCACGCCTTAGTCTCCGTCTCAACCTCGACGACCGAGGGACGTGTGACACATCAGGAGGACATCCGTGCGTTCTACCCTCAAGCTCGCTGTGCCGGTTGTGGTCGCAGCACTTGCCCTCGGCGCCTGCGGCACCAAGGGTGGCGACACCTCGGCCGGAAGCTCCGGCGGGGCGAAGGCCTGCGACCAGAAGATCGGCATGTTCGGTGCCCTCACCGGTCCCAACGCCAACCTGGGCATCTACATCCAGAACGGCGTGAACCTCGCCCTCGACGACTACAACAAGAAGCACGCCGACTGCAAGGTCACCCTCGAGAACTACGACTCGCAGGGTGACCCGACCCAGGCGCCGGCCCTGGCGAAGAAGGCCATCGACGACAAGAAGGTCGTCGGCATCGTCGGCCCGGCCTTCTCCGGTGAGTCCAAGGCCGCCGACCCGGCGTTCAACGAGGCCGGCCTCGTCACGATCACGCCGTCGGCCACCAACCCCAAGCTGGCCGACAACGGCTGGAAGACCTTCTTCCGCGTCCTCGGCAACGACGCCACGCAGGGCCCGGCCGCCGCGAAGTACATCAAGGACACCCTGAAGGCCAACAAGCCGTTCGTCATCGACGACGCCTCCGAGTACGGCAAGGGCCTCGCGGACATCGTCCGCCAGGACCTCGGTTCGGCCGTCGTCGGCAACGACACCGTCCAGCAGAAGCAGACCGACTTCAGCGCGTCGGTCACCAAGGTCAAGTCCTCCGGCGCCGACGCGCTGTTCTACGGCGGCTACGCCCCCGAGGCGGCTCCGCTGGTCAAGCAGCTGCGCGACGCCGGCTGGAAGGGCACGTTCGTGGCTGCCGACGGCGTCAAGGACCAGTCCTTCATCGACAACGCCGGCCCCGCGGCGGACGGTGCGGTCGTGACCTGCCCGTGCGTGCCGGCCGACATCGCACCGGACTTCGCCAAGGCGTACAAGGCGAAGTACAACCAGGACCCCAACACCTACTCGGGTGAGGGCTACGACGCGGCCACGATCCTGCTCGACGGCATCGCCGCCGGCAAGGACCGCAGCAGCATGATCGACTTCGTGAAGTCCTACGACAAGAAGGGCGTCACGAAGCAGCTGAAGTTCGACTCCAAGGGCGAGTCCGCGGACATCAAGGTCTTCGCCTACAAGGTCGAGGGCGGGAAGTTCGTGTCCGTCGGAGAGATCAAGTAACAGCGTCCGCATCGTCAGGGGGCGGTCGGAGCACCAGGCTCCGGCCGCCCCCTCGACTGACCGGCGCTCGACCTGCGCTCTTGTCAACCGCACCCGGCCCAGGAGGTCTTGGATGCAGTACCTGTTCGACAACTTCTTCGCGTTGACCGTCACCGGGCTCACGCTCGGCGCCGTCTACGCCCTCGTAGCCCTCGGCTACACGCTGGTCTACGGCGTGCTGCGCCTGATCAACTTCGCGCACTCCGAGGTGTTCATGTACGGCACCTTCGCCGCGCTGTGGGTCGTCACGCTCGTCGGTGCGCACGCGGGCGGCAGCGTCGGGCAGGTGATCTTCTGGATCGCCCTGATGTTCGTCGCCGCCATGGCCATGTCCGGCTTCGTCGCCGTGCTGCTGGAGCGGGTCGCCTACCGTCCGCTGCGCAAGCGGAACGCGCCGCCGCTCATCGCGCTCATCTCGGCCATCGGCGCCTCGTTCGTGCTGTCCGAGCTGATGGGTCTGCGCCAGCGGATCGCCGGCTGGTTCGGCGTCGACGACACCCTGCGCCCGTACGTCGCGAACTCCCGCAACAACATCGGCATGGCAGAGATCATCCACCCGCAGCCGGTGTTCACCCTCGGTGACTACGCCGTCACCAACGTCGACATCTTCGTCATCGTCGGCGCCGTCGCGATCATGGTGGTCCTCGACCAGTTCGTCCGGCGCTCGCGCCTGGGGCGCGGCATCCGCGCCGTGGCCATGGACCCGGAGGCGGCCGCCCTGATGGGCGTCAACCGTGACCGCGTCATCCAGGTGACGTTCCTGACCGGCGGTGTCATGGCCGGTGCCGCGGCCGTCTTCTACATGCTGAAGATCGGCATCACCCGCTACGACGTCGGCTTCATCCTCGGCGTCAAGGCGTTCACCGCCGCGGTCCTCGGCGGCATCGGCAACCTGCGCGGAGCGCTGCTCGGCGGCTTCGTCCTCGGCCTCGCCGAGAACTACGGCTCCGCCCTCGTGGGCACGCAGTGGAAGGACGTCGTCGCGTTCGTCCTGCTCGTGCTCATCCTCCTCTTCCGACCCACCGGACTGCTCGGTGAGTCCCTCGGAAAGGCGCGCGCATGAGTACCGCCACGCCCGCGGCCGGCTCGGCCGCCACCACCCGTCGGCCCAGCTTCCGCAACCGGGTCAACTCCCTTCCCAAGGGCGTCAAGATCGCCCTCTGGGTGCTGTTCGCGATCTTCCTGTTCCTGCTGCCGATGCTCAACATCCCGTTCGTCACCACGGAGGGGTCCGACTTCGGTGGGGTGCTCTTCACCGTCTCGACGTACGTCCTGGTGGCGCTCGGCCTCAACATCGTCGTCGGGTATGCCGGCCTGCTCGACCTCGGCTACGTCGGCTTCTACGCCATCGGCGCCTACACCGTGGGAGTGCTCACCTCGCAGCACGCGAACCTGTCGTGGATCGTCGTGCTCCCCATCGCGATCGCAGCGGCCATGGTCTCGGGCATCATCCTCGGCGCCCCTACCCTGCGGGTTCGCGGCGACTACCTCGCCATCGTGACCCTCGGGTTCGGCGAGATCGTGCGCCTGTGCCTGGTGAACTCGCAGTGGCTCAACGGGGCCCAGGGCATCTCCGACATCCCGAAGCCGCCGAGCGCCCCGCTCTTCGAGGTCCCCAGCCTCGACTGGAGCGGCGGCGCCCCCGTGGTCGACCTCGGCACGACCTCGACGTTCCTGAAGTTCGGGATCACCGACTTCGTCCCGTACTACTGGCTCGGACTCATCGTCATCGGTCTCGTGCTGCTCTTCGACATCCTCGTCAAGAACAGCCGGGTGGGCCGGGCGTGGGAGGCGACGCGTGAGGACGAGGACGCCGCGGAGCTGATGGGCGTGCCCACCTTCCGGTTCAAGCTGCTCGCCTTCGCCCTCGGCGCCGCGATCGGCGGTCTCTCCGGGGCGCTCTTCGCCACGAAGGCCGGCTTCATCTCGCCCGACAACTTCATCCTCCTGCTGTCGATCCTCTTCCTGGCGGCGGTCGTCGTCGGTGGTGCCGGCAACCGCTGGGGCGTGATCGTGGGTGCGATCGTCGTGGGCTACTTCCCGGAGCGCTTCCGCGACTTCGCGGACTTCCGGGTGCTGGTCTTCGGACTGGCGCTCATGCTGCTCGCGATCTTCCGGCCCCAGGGTCTGTTGCCGCCGCGCCGCACCGTCCGGGCCAAGCGTGCAGACGCCAGAGAGGCCGTCCTCGAGGAAGGAGAAGCCAATGTCTGAGCCGGTTCAGGCCCAGCAGCCGCTGCAGGCCGAGGAGGCCACCGAGATCAACCCCGACGTCGACATCGCGCCTGCCGACATCGGCGTGCCGGTCGTACCGGAGGGGGAGCGCCTGCTCGAGGTCGACGCCGTGACGCTGCGCTTCGGCGGCGTCGTCGCCCTCAACGAGGTGAGCTTCCACATCAACAAGGGTGAGATCCTGGGTCTCATCGGCCCCAACGGCGCGGGCAAGACCACCTGCTTCAACGTCATGACCGGCGTCTACCAGCCCACCTCGGGCGCGGTGCGCTACCTCGGCGAACCGCTGGGCAAGCGCAAGAAGTTCGAGATCACCAAGCTCGGCATCGCCCGCACCTTCCAGAACATCCGGCTCTTCGCCAACATGACGGCGCTCGAGAACGTCCTGGTCGGTGCCGACGCGCACCACACGACGGGGGTGGGCTCGGCGATGTTCCGCCTGCCCAAGCACCGCCGGGAGGAGGCGCAGGGCTATGAGCGCGCCATGGAGCTGCTCACCTTCATGGGACTCGAGCGCAAGGCGGACGAGCTCGCCCGCAACCTGCCCTACGGTGACCAGCGGCGCCTCGAGATCGCCCGGGCCCTGGCCACGAGCCCGCAGCTGCTCTGCCTCGACGAGCCGGCCGCCGGCTTCAACCCGGCCGAGAAAGCCAAGCTGATGGAGCTCATCCGCACCATCCGCGACCAGGGCTACACGGTCCTGCTCATCGAGCACGACATGCGCCTGGTCATGGGAGTGACCGACCGCATCGTCGTGCTCGAGTTCGGCCGCAAGATCGCGGAGGGCTCGCCCGCCGAGATCCGTGACAACCCGGCGGTCGTCGCCGCCTACCTGGGAGTTGATGAGGAAGATGCTTCTTGAGGTCAACGGCCTGTGCGTCAACTACGGACGCATCGAGGCCATCCGCGACATCAGCTTCACGGTCGACGAGGGCGAGATCGTCACGCTGATCGGGGCCAACGGCGCGGGCAAGACGACGACGATGAAGACGGTGTCCGGGCTGCGCCCGGTCCGCGCCGGCTCGATCACCTTCAACGGCAAGGACATCACCCACACCCCGTCGCACGAGCGGCCGGTCCTCGGCATCTCGCAGTCTCCCGAGGGGCGCGGCTGCTTCGTCGGGATGACGGTGATGGAGAACCTCGAGATGGGCACGTACGCCCGTCCCGACCGCAAGACCAAGGCCGTCAAGGAGGATCTCGACCGGGTCTTCGAGCTCTTCCCGCGCCTGAAGGAGCGCAGCAACCAGGCCGCCGGCTCGATGTCCGGCGGTGAGCAGCAGATGCTGGCGATGGGCCGTGCGCTCATGGCCAAGCCGCGGCTGCTGCTGCTCGACGAGCCGTCGATGGGTCTGGCGCCGAAGCTGATCCAGCAGATCTTCGACATCGTCACCGAGATCAACAGCCAGGGCACCACCGTGCTGCTCGTCGAGCAGAACGCGGCGCAGGCGCTCAAGCGCTCCCACCGCGCGTACATCCTCGAGACGGGCGAGATCGTTCGCGAGGGTCCCGGCAAGGAGCTCGCCGACGACCCTGCCGTCAAGGCGGCATACCTCGGCGGCGACGTGTAGCGACCGTGCGGCGCCCTCGCGCGCGGGGCTTCGGAATCCGAAGGTGGGGCGTCCCGACGATGTCGGGACGCCCCACCTTCGTGTGGGGAGACCTGCTGCTTCCTCTTCCGCCGGAGGCTCTATGGTCGTATGGTTCCCCGGGTGACCTCGGGGCCGGAACTGGAGGGATGATGGGTCGAGCAGTGGTGTCGGTGCAGCGGGTCGACGAGAGCCTGCACTCGCAGTTCATCGAGCTGTGGATCGCGCACCGGGTCGAGGGTGGCACCACCCCCGAGGCGGCACAGCGTCTGGCGCTTGACGGGACCTTGCGAAATGCCTTGTCGCGCAACGACATCTGCGCGTTCATGGCGTTCGTCGAGGATCGCCCGGCCGGCTACGTCGTCCTCGCCGACTCCACTCGGAGCCTGCTCGTCGACTCGCCGTGCGTGTCGATCGACATGCTCTTCGTCCGCTCGGAGCTGCGCCGCCAGGGCGTCGGTCGTGCCCTGCTGACGGCGGCCGGCCGCTACGCCGACCGCCAGGGCTGCGACCACCTGGCCAGTGCGGTTCCCGCAGGTGACCGCGAGGCCAACCGCTTCTTCGCCCGTCTCGGCTTCGCCCCGGAGACGGTGCGACGCGTCGCCTCCGCGGCGACCCTGCAGCGCAAGCTCGCGGGCGAGCCCCGTTCCCAGCGCGTCTCGCTCGACCTGCTCCAGCGACGCCGCGACCTGCGCGCACGGGCACCCCGGCACGACCCGAAGATCGCCGGCTGACCGCTCGCCGGCGCCTGCCACCGGCGGCCGGGCGTCAGCGGGTCAGGCGCCGGGGGCGGCGTCGCGCAGCAGGCAGGTGATCCGCGAGGTGCAGAGGCGCTTGCCGTCCTCGTCGGTGACGACGACGTCGTAGCTGACCAGCGTGCGGCCGGCGCTGAGGAGCGTGGCGGTGCCGGTGACGACGCCGCTGCGTGCGGCCCGGTGGTGGGTCGCGTTGATGTCGAGGCCGACGGCCACGCGGCCCGGTCCCGCGTGCAGCTGCGCGCCGATCGATCCGAGGGTCTCGGCGAGCACGACGCTGGCGCCGCCGTGGAGCAGGCCGTAGGGCTGGGTGTTGCCGGCGACCGGCATCGTCGCGACGACACGGTCGGGGGAGACCTCGGTCAGCTCGATGTGCATGCGCTCGAGGAGGGTGCCGCCCGCCATCCCGCGCATGCTCTCGAGGGTCTGGTCGGTCGTCTGCGTCGAAGAGTCGGTCATGCCCGCGATGGTATGCCGCCGCGCCGTGACGCCGTAGGCCCCGCTCCCGCGCGCAGGGCACCGTCGACACCCCGGCCGGCCCGACGGCATACGTCCGCTCGGGTCGCGGGCGCGGTTCGAGGCCGTGGGGCGGTGTCCGTGGGCCCCACTAGGCTTCCGGTGTGAGCCGACTTCTCCTCCTCGACGGACACTCGCTGGCCTACCGCGCGTTCTTCGCCCTGCCTGCCGAGAACTTCTCGACCAGCACGGGCCAGCACACCAACGCGGTCTACGGCTTCACCTCGATGCTCATCAACATGCTGCGCGACGAGGAGCCGACGCACGTGGCCGTGGCCTTCGACAAGGCCCGTCAGTCCTTCCGCACCGAGGAGTACTCCGAGTACAAGGCCGGCCGGGCGCGCACCCCCGACGAGTTCGCCGGCCAGATCCCGCTCGTCAAGGAGGTGCTCGACGCCCTGCGCATCAAGCACCTGGAGCTCGACGGCTACGAGGCCGACGACATCATCGCGACGATCGCCACGCAGGCCGAGGCCGCGGGCGTGGAGACGCTCATCTGCTCCGGCGACCGCGACACCTTCCAGCTCGTGACCGACAAGGTGAAGATCCTCTACCCGGTCCGCGGCGTGTCCGAGGTCTGGCGGATGGGTCCCGCCGAGGTGCAGGAGAAGTACGGCGTCCCCCCGGGCCGCTACAGCGACCTCGCGGCCATGGTGGGGGAGTCGTCCGACAATCTGCCCGGCGTGCCGGGCGTCGGCCCCAAGACCGCTGCCAAGTGGATCACCCAGTACGGCGACCTCGACGGCATCGTCGCGAGCATCGACAAGATCACAGGCAAGGCCGGCCAGGCGCTGCGCGACCACCTCGACCAGGTGCTGCGCAACCGCCGGCTCAACCAGCTGGTCAGGGACAGCCCGGTCGGCTTCGACATCGAGGACCTGCGTCGCAGCCAGTGGAGCCGCGAGGAGGTCCACACGGTCTTCGACGGCCTCGAGTTCCGGGTCCTGCGCGACCGGCTCTTCGCCACGGTCGAGGCCGCCGCACCCGAGGCCGAGGAGGGCTTCGACGTCGACGGAGCGGTGCTGGCGCCGGAGCAGGTCCCCGCGTGGGTGGCCGAGCACCTGGCGTCCGACCAGCGCGCGGGCCTGTCGGTCATGGGCACCTGGGCGCGGGGCACGGGCGACGCGACGGCTCTGGCCGTTGCGGCCGGCGACGGCCCCGCCGCCTGGATCGACCTGCAGACCCTCACGCCGGACGGCGAGGCCGCGGTCGGCGGTTGGCTCGAGGACCCTGCCCGCCCGAAGGCCATGCACGACGCGAAGGGCCCGATCGAGGCTCTCGGTGCGCGCGGCTGGTGGCTGCAGGGGCTCACGAGCGAGACGCAGCTCGCGGCCTACCTCGTCAAGCCCGACCAGCGCACCTACCACCTCGAGGACCTCGTCCTGCGCAACCTGCGCCGCGAGCTGACCGGCGCAGCCCCGACCGATGGCCAGGGGATGCTGGACTTCGGCGGCGACGCCGACGAGCAGGCGGCGCAGAAGGAGATGGTGCGCGCGACCGCGGTCCGCGACCTCGCCGACGTGCTCGACGAGCAGGTGGCGGCCACGGGAGGTGCCTCGCTGCTCGCCGAGGTGGAGATCCCCCTGGTCGACGTGCTGGCCCGCATGGAGCGCACGGGCATCGCCGTGGACGTCGACGGGCTCGACGGACTGGAGGGCGACTTCGCGGCCAAGGTGGCCGAGGCCCAGCAGGACGCGTGGGACGCCATCGGCGGCGAGCAGATCAACCTCGGCTCGCCCAAGCAGCTGCAGGAGGTCCTCTTCGGCACCCTCGGGATGCCCAAGACGAAGAAGACGAAGACCGGCTACACCACGGACGCCGACGCGCTGAACGACCTCTTCGCCAAGACACAGCACCCCTTCCTCGAGGCGCTGCTGCGCCACCGCGACGCCGCCCGGCTGCGCGTCACCGTGGAGGGGCTGCAGAAGTCGGTGTCCGACGACGGCCGCATCCACACCACCTACCTGCAGACCATCGCAGCGACCGGGCGACTCAGCTCCACCGAGCCCAACCTCCAGAACGTCCCCATCCGCACCGAGGAGGGGCGCCGCATCCGCGAGCTGTTCGTCGTCGGCGCCGGCTACGAGGCGCTCATGTCGGCCGACTACTCCCAGATCGAGATGCGCGTCATGGCGCATCTCTCCGGCGACGAGGGCTTGATCGAGGCCTTCCGCACCGGCGAGGACCTGCACCGCTATGTCGGCTCCAAGGTCTTCGGCGTGCAGCCCGAGGAGGTCACCCCCGCGATGCGCTCGAAGGTCAAGGCGATGTCCTACGGCCTCGCCTACGGGCTGTCTGCGTTCGGCCTCTCGAAGCAGCTGACGATCAGCACCGAGGAGGCGCGGGGCCTCATGGAGGGCTACTTCGAGCGCTTCGGCGGGGTGAGCGACTACCTCAAGGAGGTGGTCGCCGAGGCCCGCGGCACCGGCTACACCGCCACGATGTTCGGCCGGCGGCGCTACCTGCCCGACCTCACCTCGGACAACCGACAGCGCCGCGAGATGGCCGAGCGCATGGCGCTCAACGCCCCGATCCAGGGCTCCGCCGCCGACATCATGAAGGTGGCGATGATCGGCGTCGACCGCGCCCTGACCGACGCCGGGGCGAGGTCGCGCATCCTGCTGCAGGTGCACGACGAGCTCGTGCTCGAGGTGGCCTCAGGGGAGCGCGACGACGTCGAGAAGCTCGTGCGCCACGAGATGGGTCATGCGGCCGAGCTCGACGTCCCTCTCGACATCAACGTCGGTGTGGGTCGCAGCTGGCACGACGCGGCGCACTGACCCGTAGGGCGCCCATCCGCGCGGGCTACCTACCCACCTGCGATGTCCGGTAGGTCACGATTCGACAACGGCTGAGTCCCTTGTCCCGATTGTGCAGACGGGCATGTCCCGCATCTGCATACTGACCGGTAACTTGCACCCGCCAACGGAGACGGGTGCTTTTACTGTGAGGTGGACATGGTCAGAAGCCTGGTCACAGGTCTGTGTCTAGCCGTCTTCGCGGCAGTCATCATCGGACTGAGCAACCTGCTCGGTCTCGACCTCGAGCACGTCGCCCTTCTCGGCGCGGCTCTGGGCGGGGTCCTCGGCCTCGTCCCGCACCGCCCGGCCTGGGGCAAGCCGGCCGGCTTCCTCGCCGGGTTCCTGCTCGCCTGGCTCGGCTTCGCGCTCCGCGCGGCCTGGCTGCCGGACTCCTCTGGTGGGCGAGCGGTGGCCGCATTCCTCGTCGTCGCCCTCGTCGCGGTGGTCACGGGGCTCAGTGGCGGGCGACTCCCGCTGTGGAGCGGTCTCGTGGGCGCGGCCTCCATCGTGGGCTCCTACGAGTCGGTCTACACCAACGCGCCGTCGCAGTTCCTCAGCGACTCCCCAGCCGCTGCGACGACGGTCCTGCTGGCGGTCGGTCTCGGCTTCCTGGCCACGACGCTCGCTGTGCCACAGGCGGATACACCCCGACGCGACCGCCGCACGGCGGGCAAGGGCAGCGCGTCTGACAGCGGGCCCAGCACCTCCACCACACTCGACGACCTCGTGACCGGAGCAGCCTCGTGAGCAAGCGCACCCTCGCCACCGTCGTCGCCGGCCTCGCGGCGATGCCCACCCTGCTGATGCTCGCCGCCTCGCCGGCGGCCGCGGCCACGACCGACACCTCCGTGCAGGTCTCCAACACCGAGACCGTCCAGGCCTACCTCGATGCGACCGGCAAGGTCGACGTCGCCCGTGTCTACGAGCAGGTGGCGATGAAGGGCCACGGCTCGGTCGAGCTGCGGAACCCGGTGGAGACCCGGGGACTGCGCAACCTCGACGGCTTCGGCGGCTTCGACGTCCGCGACGGCGCCATGGTCGGCCACTTCGCCGTCGACGGCGAGCAGCGCCTGCGCAGCGTCAGCGACTACACGAAGAAGCTGCCACTCGAGGTGTCGGTGACCTACACGCTCGACGGCAAGCCCGTGACGCCGGACGACGTGCTCGGTCGCAGTGGTCACCTCGAGGTGCGCTACACCGTCCGGAACGTCACGGGTCGCCCGCAGGTCGTCACCTTCGACGACGGCACGGGCCACAGCGCCTCCGCCACGCAGAGCGTCGTCATCCCGATGGTGGGGTCGCTGACCACCACGCTGCCCGACACCTTCACGAACGTCGGCTCGAAGGAGGCTGCCGTCGCGGGCGACGGGCACGGCGGGACCAAGCTGACCTACACGATGACGCTCTTCGGCCCGATCGGCACGCCCACGGCCACCTTCGGCTACTCGGCCGACATCGTCGACGGCACCCTGCCCAAGGCGAACGTGTCCGCGCTGCCGGTGAGCCCCCTCGAGAGCCCGTCCTTCAAGGGCGGCGCCGAGAGCTACAAGGGCGGCGCCGCGACGGGCGCCACCCTGACGGCGGGCGCCACGGAGATCGATGCCAACCTGCTCAAGCTGCGCGACGGTGCAGGAAGCCTGCTGGCCGGCCTGATCCAGCTGCGCGACGGTGCCAAGAAGCTCGACGCCGGTCTCGGCGCTCAGGCGCTGCCAGGGTCCCGCGAGCTCGCCAGCGGCGCAGGGCAGCTCGAGGACGGGACGGCCCAGCTGCGCTCGGGAGCGACGACGGCCAAGGACGGGTCGTCCAAGGTGGCCGGTGGTGCGAGCCGGCTCGCGAACGGTGCCGGCCAGCTCGACGCAGGTGCCGCGAAGCTGAGCGGCGGCGCGTCGCAGGTCGACGACGGCGCCGCACAGGTGGCCGGCGGGCTGCACCTGCTGGGCGACAACGCCCCGCAGCTGCTCGACGGGCTCAGCCAGGTCGCAGACGGCCTGGACCAGGTCGACGCCGGGCTCACGCAGCTCTACGACGGCGTGGGTGGCCTTCCGGAGCAGGCGAAGCCGCTCCACGCGGGCATCTCGAGGCTGCGCGCGGGTCTGGGCGCCAAGGGTCTGGACGGCACGCTCATCGACGGGGTCGACCAGGTGCGCGCCGGGCTCGCAGCGGCGACCGAGAAGGACGGCAGCCTCGACCAGCTCGCAGGCGGCCTGGACCAGGTCAAGGACGGTGTGTCGCAGGTCCGCGCCGGCATCGGAAAGGGCAGCGTCAGCCCGGACACCCTCGTCGGAGGGGTCACCGGCATCCGCTCCGGCCTCACTGGCGCTCTTGCCCCCACGGGTGGCGTCTCGAAGCTCGACGACGGGGTGGCCTTTGCCAGGAAGGCTGACTGCGGGCCCGGGTGCCAGACCATCCTCGGCCAGGTGCAGGACGGCCTTGGCCTCCTGCGGACTCAGACCCGAGCAGCCGCCGACGGCCTGACCAAGGTGCTGACCGGTCTCGGCGACGCCGACGCCGGCCTGGAGCAGGTCACCGGCGGACTGGGGCGGGTGTCCGGCGGTCTGGGTCTGCTCAAGACCAAGCTCGGTGCGGCTGCCCTCGGGTTGGCGAAGGTCGAGTGCGGCCTGAGCAACACCACGCTCAAGGGGGTCTGCAACCCGGAGGTGCCCGGCCTGCTCGAGGGCGTCGGCCTCGTGGACGGCGGCGTCAGCCAGCTCGTCGACGGCGTGCTCACCAAGGTCCAGGGTGGCATCGGCACGCCGACCGACCACGCGAAGGACAAGACCCTGCGCGGAGGCGTCAACGACCTGCAGTCCGGTGTCGACCTGCTCGGCCTCGGCGGCCTCGACCTGCTCGACGCCGTCGACCAGATCACCACCGGCGCGGACCAGGTCCACGGCGGCACGTCGCAGGTCGCGAAGGGTGCCAAGGACCTCAGCGCGGGTGCCTCGACGCTCGCCAAGGGCTCCGGTGACCTGGCCTCCGGCGCCGGACAGCTCGACACCGGGGTCGGGCAGCTGGCCGACGGCGCCGGCCGGCTCGACGACGGTGCGCGCCGGCTGAACGACGGTGCGGGCCAGCTCGCGAGCGGCCTCGCCGACGCGGCCGACGGCACGAGCCGGCTCTCGGCCGGGCTCACCGACGCGGCTGCCGGTGCGCCGCAGCTGCAGGACGGGGCGCAGAAGCTCTCGGACGACGGCACGAAGAAGCTCGTTGCGGCCGGCAAGGCGACCGCCGCCGACTACGGCGAGAAGTACGCGCTCATCGAGGTCGGCGCCCAGCGGGCCAAGACGGAGGGCATGGCGTACGGCGCGCCCGAGGGCGCTACGGGCGCGACGGCCTACTCCTTCGAGCTCGCCGGGGTCGACGGGCAGGGCTCGGCGAACGCCGGTCGCGCGGCAGCCGCCGCGGGCGTCTTCGGCCTCGCCGGGGGAGCGGCCCTCCTGCGGCGCCGCCTCCTCTGAGGTGACCGGTGCGGCGGCCACGGACCCAGGAGGTCCGTGGCCGTCGCCGTGCCCGGCCGATGTGTGCAGGGATCGGTGCCCGGGCACCGAAGCGTGCACACGGCAGCGCCCGCGCGGGTCAGTCCGATTTGCGGCAGACGAAGATCGCCGTGCCGGGGATGAGGCGGCCGCGCAGGGGCGACCACCCGCCCCACGGCTCGTCGTGCCCTTCCGGCCACTCGGGCTCGACGAGGTCCACGAGGACCAGCCCGGCCGCGGTGATGTCGCGGACCCGGTCGCCGAGCGTGCGGTGGTGCTCGACGTAGGTGGCCTGCCCTGCGCCGTCCTGCTCCACGTACGGCGTGCGGTCGAAGTAGGAGTGCCGCGCCTCGAGGCCGCCGGGCCCCGGGTCGTCCGGGAACGCCCAGCGCACCGGGTGGGTCGTCGAGAAGACGAACCGGCCGCCGGGACGCAGCACCCGGGCCGCCTCGCTCATCACGACGTCCGGGTCCGCGACGAAGGGCACCACGCCGTATGCCGTGAAGACCGTGTCGAAGGACGCGTCGGCGAAGGGCAGGGCGCGCCCGTCACACTGCACGAAGGGCACGCGGACCGCGGCGCCCAGCGACTCGTGGAGGGTCTCGTTGACGGCGACGCCGGTCGCGACCATGCCGGCGGAGAGGTCGGAGGCCACGACGGTCGCGCCCTGCGCAGCGAGCCAGCGCGAGCACTGGCCGGAGCCGGCCCCGATCTCGAGCACCACCTGCCCGCGCGGTTCACCGAGCAGGCGCGCGTCGGCCTCACGGAACCGTTCCGGTCCCCAGACGAAGTCGGTGTCGCCGAGGAACGCGCCGTGCTCGAGGTAGTAGGACGAGGCCTCGGAGTCCCACCAGGTCCGGTTGGCGGTGGCCGTCTCGGCGGCAGGGGCGGGGCGGCGGATGGCCTCACGAGGGGTGCTCACGGCATACGTCATCTCTTTTGACCGGGTGCGAACAGCGCGGATAGGATTGCCGGGCACATCCGTGTGCGCGAACACTGTTGCACCCGTCCACAAAGGCATCGGGGCGCCCGACCGTCAGGCCGACCGCCGCGAGGTCCCCAACCTAACTGTCCACAATCGGAGTTCCTACTACATGACTGCCAACACGGTCGAGAAGACCGCGCCTGAGATCGCCATCAACGACATCGGCTCTCAGGAAGACATCCTTGCGGCGATCGACGCCACCATCAAGGACTTCAACGACGGCGACATCGTCGAGGGTCGCATCGTCAAGGTCGACCGGGACGAGGTCCTGCTCGACATCGGCTACAAGACCGAGGGCGTCATCCCCTCGCGCGAGCTGTCCATCAAGCACGACGTCGACCCGGGCGAGATCGTCAAGGTCGGTGACGAGGTCGAGGCCCTCGTCCTCCAGAAGGAGGACAAGGAAGGCCGTCTGATCCTGTCCAAGAAGCGTGCGCAGTACGAGCGCGCCTGGGGCACGATCGAGAAGATCAAGGAGGAGGACGGCGTCGTCACCGGCACCGTCATCGAGGTCGTCAAGGGTGGCCTCATCCTCGACATCGGCCTGCGCGGCTTCCTCCCCGCCTCGCTCGTCGAGATGCGTCGTGTCCGTGACCTCCAGCCGTACGTCGGCAAGGAGATCGAGGCCAAGATCATCGAGCTCGACAAGAACCGCAACAACGTGGTCCTGTCGCGCCGTGCCTGGCTCGAGCAGACGCAGTCCGAGGTGCGCACGACGTTCCTCAAGGAGCTCCAGAAGGGCCAGGTCCGTTCGGGCGTCGTGTCCTCCATCGTCAACTTCGGTGCGTTCGTGGACCTCGGCGGCGTCGACGGTCTCGTCCACGTCTCCGAGCTGTCGTGGAAGCACATCGACCACCCGTCCGAGGTCGTCGAGGTCGGCAACGAGGTCACCGTCGAGGTGCTCGACGTCGACATGGACCGCGAGCGTGTCTCCCTGTCGCTGAAGGCGACGCAGGAGGACCCGTGGCAGCACTTCGCCCGCACCCACGCCATCGGCCAGGTCGTGCCGGGCAAGGTCACCAAGCTCGTCCCGTTCGGTGCGTTCGTGCGCGTCGAGGACGGCATCGAGGGCCTCGTGCACATCTCCGAGCTGGCCGAGCGCCACGTGGAGCTGCCCGAGCAGGTCGTCAACGTCGGTGACGAGATCTTCGTCAAGGTCATCGACATCGACCTCGAGCGCCGCCGCATCTCGCTGTCGCTCAAGCAGGCCAACGACCAGGCCGTCGCGGCGTCGGAGTTCGACCCGACCCTCTACGGCATGGCCGCCGAGTACGACGAGCAGGGCAACTACAAGTACCCCGAGGGCTTCGACCCGGAGACGAACGAGTGGCTCGAGGGCTTCGACGCCCAGCGCGAGAAGTGGGAGCGTCAGTACGCCGAGGCCCACGCCCGCTGGGAGGCCCACAAGGCGCAGGTCGAGGCCGCGACGAAGGCCGACGCCGAGGCTGCGGCCAACGCCGGCTCCGCCACGTCCTACTCGTCCGCGACCGGTGACGTCGCCGACTCGGGCGACTCGGACCGCGGCGACCGTGGCCAGCGCAACGCCCCGGCCCCGGTCGAGGGCACCCTGGCTTCCGACGAGGCGCTCGCCGCGCTTCGCGAGAAGCTGACCGGCAACTGAGCGTCGCCGCTCAGGGCTGAACGCCTGCACGAGCCCCGGACCCGTTGGGTCCGGGGCTCGTGTGCGTCCGCGGCGGGGCGCGTCACCGTCCGTTCAGGCGGTCGTCGAAAGGGCGTGGCTCCAAAGCCGCATTCGGTGCATCGGCGCCGCTAGGTTGGCCGAGTGCAGTCCTCGCTGACCGAACACCACAGCGCCACACCGGGATCCGGTGGTCCACCGCCGCAGGTCGGGCCCCCGCCGCGCCGGTCGAGTGGACGTGCCTGGGAGTGGTCCCTCGCGGCCCTGCTGCTGCTGCCCAACCTCGTCCTGCTCATCGTCTTCACGTACCGGCCGCTGCTCGACAACATCCGGCTGTCGTTCACCGACTGGAACATCAGCTCGCCCATCGCCAACCCGGTCGGGTTCGCCAACTACGTCGAGTGGTTCGGCCGCGACGACACCAAGGTGATCGTCCGCAACACGCTCGTCTTCACCGTCGCGACGGTGGGCATCTCGATGGCCCTGGGCCTCGGCCTCGCGCTGCTGCTCGACCAGAAGCTCAAGGGCCGCAACCTCGTGCGCTCCGTCGTCTTCGCGCCCTTCGTCATCTCCGGCGCCGCCATCGGCATCGCCTTCCAGTTCGTCTTCGACCCGCGCTTCGGCCTCGTCAACGACCTGCTGACCCGCATCGGCGTGCAGTCGCCCGACTTCTACCAACAGCCGGGCTGGGCGCTCTTCATGGTGACCTTCACCTACATCTGGAAGAACCTCGGCTACACGTTCGTCATCTACCTCGCCGCGCTTCAGGGCCGGCGCGCCGACCTCGACGAGGCCGCCGAGATCGACGGCGCCTCGGCCTGGACGAGGTTCCGCCGGGTGCTCATGCCGCAGCTGCGCCCGACGACCTTCTTCCTGTCCATCACGGTGCTGCTCAGCTCGGTGCAGGTCTTCGACATCATCAACGTGATGACCCGCGGCGGGCCCCAGGGCAACGGCACCACGACGCTCGTCTACCAGGTGTACCAGGAGACGTTCGTCAACCAGCGCGCCGGCTACGGCGCCACGGTCGCCACCATCATGTTCGTCATCCTGCTCGCCGTCACCGTGGTGCAGGTGCGCTTCATGGACAGGGGGAAGCAGGCATGAGCGCGTCCACCGCCGTCGGGGCCGACAGCCTCGGGCAGGCCGACGAGGAGCGGAACGGCACGAGCGGTGCCCCCCGGCGACGCCGTCGTGCGCAGGCGCACAACGTCGAGGCCTCGAGCCACCACCGCGGACCCGCCTGGACCGTTGCCGGCTACGTCGGGATGGCGCTCGTCGTCCTCCTCGTCGCCGTGCCGCTCTTCTGGATCCTGATCACCTCGTTCAAGGAGCGGGGCGACATCTACGTGCGCCCCGCCAAGTGGTGGCCCGAGCCGGCAACCGGCCAGAACTACAGCGAGCTGACCACCCGCATCCCGTTCTTCGACTACGTCCGCAACTCGCTGATCATCACCTCGGCGACCTCGGTCGCCAAGATCGTGCTCGGCGTCATCAGCGCGTACGCCCTCTCGCTGCTGCGCTTCCCCGGGCGTTCCGTGGTCTTCCTCGTGGTCATCGCGGCCCTCATGGTGCCCAACCAGATCACCGTCATCAGCAACTACGCCCTCGTCGCGCAGCTCGGCTGGCGCAACACCTACCAGGGCATCATCATCCCGCTGGCCGGGGTCGCCTTCGGCACCTTCCTCATGCGCAACCAGTTCCTCAACCTGCCGGGCGAGATCATCGAGGCCGCCCGCCTCGACGGCGCCGGTCCGATGAAGCTGCTGTGGCGCGTCGTCATGCCGATGTCGTGGCCGACGCTCGTGGCCTTCGCGCTCATCACGGTCGTCAACGAGTGGAACGAGTACCTCTGGCCGTTCCTGATGTCCGACGACGAGTCGACCGCCCCGCTGCCGGTCGGACTGACGTTCCTGCAGAACAACGACGGCGTGACCAACTGGGGTCCCGTCATGGCGGGCACGGTGCTCGCGATGCTGCCGATCCTCGTGCTCTTCCTCGTCCTGCAACGCCAGATGATCAAGGGCCTGACCGCGGGCGCCGTCAAGAGCTGACGGCCCGCACCCACCGAACCTCTCCACCCACCTTCGACTCCATACACCGAGCAGGGAAAGGCATCATCCATGAACGAGTTCTCACGCCGCGGGTTCCTCGGCCTCGCCGGCGCGGCCGGCATCGCGAGCCTCGCAGCCTGTGCCGGCACGGGCACGTCCGCGACGTCCGGTAACGGCGGCGGTGGCTCGAGCAACACCATCGAGTTCTGGAGCAACCACCCGGGCAACAGCAAGCCGACCGAGCAGGAGCTGATCAAGGCCTTCGAGGCGGCCAACCCCGGCCTGAAGGTCAAGCTCGTCGACGCCGGCAAGAACTACGAGGAGGTGGCCCAGAAGCTCAACGCCTCCCTCGCCGGAGGCCAGCTGCCCGACGTCGTCGTCGTCTCCGACGTCACGTGGTTCAACTTCGCTCTCAACAAGCAGCTCGCCCCCCTCGACGACCTGCTGTCGGCGGCGAAGGTCGACACCTCCGACTACGTCGACGCGCTCTACAACGACTACAACCTCAAGGACAAGCACTACGCGCTGCCCTACTCCAGGTCGACGCCGCTCTTCTACTACAACAAGGACCTCTGGAAGGCCGCCGGCCTCGAGGACCGCGGACCCAAGGACTGGGACGAGTTCCTCACCTGGGCGCCCAAGCTCAAGTCGGCGGCAGGGTCGGACAAGATCGTCATGGAGCTCCCGGATGGCTCGAACTACCTGGACTGGGTCTTCCAGAACATCGTCTGGGGCTACGGCGGCGCCTACTCCAAGGAGTGGACCCCGACCTTCTCCGACCCCAACACCGTCAAGGCGGGCACGTACCTGCAGAACCTCGCCAAGGACGGCTACCTCAAGCTGTCCAAGGACCCGGCGCCCGACTTCACGGCCGGCATCGTGGCCTGCTCGATGATGTCGACCGGTGACCTGGGCGGCGTGTCCAAGGACGCGAAGTTCCCGGTCGGCACCGCGTTCCTGCCCGGCGAGGGCAACTGCCCGACCGGTGGCGCCGGCCTCGGCATCCCCGCGAGCATCTCCGACGCGCGCAAGAAGAACGCCGTCAAGTTCATCGAGTTCCTCACGAACGCCAAGAGCACCGTCACCTTCACGCAGGCGACCGGCTACATGCCCGTGCGCAAGTCCGCCGTCGACCTGCCGGAGGAGAAGGCGTTCCTCGACAAGAACCCGAACGCGAAGACGGCCATCGAGCAGCTGCCCAAGACCCGCTCGCAGGACAACGCGCGCGTGCTGCTGCCCGGTGGCGGTGCGCGCATCGGCAAGGGCCTGGACCAGATTGTCTCGGGCCAGGACGTCGCGACCGTCTTCAAGGGCCTCGACAGCGAGAGCCAGCAGGTCTTCGACTCGCAGATCAAGAGCAAGCTCGGCGCCTGACGCACCCGGCGACCCTGCCGTGTGCCGTCCGCACCGTCCCCGGGACGTGCGCGGACCGTCCGGAGCGAGGTGGGAGGCAGCGAGCACGCTCGCTGCGTCCCACCTCCCCGGCTCCACGGCAGGCTCGCTCCACCCCACACCAGACCACGAACGGCACGACAGCGAAGGGCATCCATGGCCACCGTGTACTTCGACGAAGCGACTCGTCGGTTCTCCAGGGACGACGCGCCGGCGGTCGACGGCATCACCCTCGACATCGCCGACGGCGAGTTCCTCGTCCTCGTCGGTCCCTCGGGGTGCGGCAAGTCGACGACGCTGCGGATGCTCGCCGGTCTCGAGCCGGTCGACGGGGGCCGCATCCTCGTCGACGGCCACGACCAGAAGGGCGTGCGTCCCCGCGACCGCGACATCGCGATGGTGTTCCAGAGCTACGCGCTCTACCCCAACATGACGGCGGCCCAGAACATGGCCTTCGCCCTCGACAACGCCAAGGTCAGCAAGGCCGAGACGAAGCAGCGCGTCGCCGAGGCGGCGAAGATCCTCGAGCTCGAGCAGCTGCTCGACCGCAAGCCCGGGCAGATGTCGGGCGGCCAGCGCCAGCGTGTGGCCATGGGGCGTGCGATCGTGCGCAACCCGAAGGTGTTCTGCATGGACGAGCCGCTGTCCAACCTCGACGCCAAGCTGCGCGTCTCAACGCGGTCGCAGATCGCCGGCCTGCAGCGGCGTCTCGGGATCACCACCGTCTACGTCACCCACGACCAGGTCGAGGCGATGACGATGGGCCACCGGGTCGCGGTGCTGCGCGACGGGAGGCTCCAGCAGGTCGACACCCCGGAGCGTCTCTACGACCACCCGGTCAACACGTTCGTCGCGGCCTTCATCGGGTCCCCGGCGATCACGTTGGTCGAGTCCGACGTGCGTGAGGGTGTCGCGCACGTCCACGGCGTACGCGTCCCCCTCGAGCGCGGCGTCGCCGGGCGCGCGGGGGAGAAGGTCGTCGTCGGGCTGCGCCCGGAGTCGTGGCACGTCGTGCCCATGCCGGACCGGCGTTCCGACGGCTCCATCGGCTCCGACGGCTCCGACGGGTCGTCGCTGGCGCTCAACGTCGAGCTCGTGGAGTCCCTGGGCGCCGAGTCCTTCGTCTACGGCCGGCCGGTCGGCGCCGACGAGGGTGCCGACCGGGTCACCGTCCGCCTCGACAAGCGCACCCACCTGACGGTCGGCGACGTCGTCCACGTGCAGCCCAACCAGGGCGAGGTGCATGTCTTCGACGCCGCGTCGGGCGCCCGGATCGAGGCCTGAGTGTCGACGCGACCCGGACCCTGGGCCTCGGGCCGGTTCGACGTCGAGGGGCACCGCGGTGCCAAGGGCCTCGTCGTCGAGAACACCCTGGCCAGCTTCAGCGCGGCGTTCGAGGCGGGCGTCACCGGTGTCGAGCTCGACGTCCGGCTGACGGCCGACGGTGCGGTGGTCGTCTGGCACGACCCGGTGCTGCTGCCCGAGAAGTGCCTGCCCACCGGTCCCGATCTCGTCGGTGCCCGGCTGGCCGACCTGACGCTCGAGCAGCTGCGCACCGTCGACGTCGGAAGCCAGACGCTCGCGGGCTTCGCGGGCCAGCGGGCCGCGCCCGGCGCCCGGGTCTCCACCCTCGACGAGGTGCTCGCCCACGGTCGCGAGCACGCCCCCAACGTGTGGTGGACGATCGAGCTCAAGGTCAACCCGCTTGACGAGGGCGAGTCGGCAGGCCGGCGACAGCTGCTCGAGGGCGTCCTCGCCGACGTCCACGAGGCAGGGGTCGAGCGGCAGTGCTTCGTGCACTCCTTCGACTGGGCGGTCCTCGAGCTGTCGGCACAGCTGGCGCCCGACGTCGCCCGGTCGGCGCTCGTCGAGGCGTCCGTCACGTGGATGCCGGGCAGCCCCTTCACGGGCAGCGTGAGCGTGGGGGAGTCGCACGACGACGTGTGCGAGGGGGCGGCAGCGGTGGGCGCCCAGGTCATCTCGCCGGAGCACGTCCTCGTCGACGCGGACTTCGTCGTGCGTGCCCACGACGCCGGGCTCGCCGTGCTGCCGTGGACGGTCAACGATCCCGACCGGATGAGCGCGCTGGTCGACGCCGGCGTCGACGGACTCGTCTCCGACTACCCGGACCGGGCGCTGGCCCTGCTGTCGCCCGCCTCCGTCTGAGGCGCGGGCAGCGCTCCTGGCGCCGTCCCGTGCGCCATCGAGCCACCCCGCGGTCGTCGGGCGCCCCACCCGACCGGTGCCCAGACGCCCGTGGCACACTCGGGCCAGCGACAGGCCGGCCGGCGGGCCGACACGAGCGGGGTCGACACCACCGGTCGATCCGTCGAGGTCGGCCCTGCCGCCCGGGTGCAACAAACGGGTGGGGACCCCTGAACCCCACCCATTCGCTGGAACCGCGTTCCAGCGGAACTCATGATGCGTTCGAAGGGCTCTCATGTCAACAGGCCGCGCGTACGACAACACCTCGCGGGAGCAGGCCGCGCTCCAGCGCCGGGCCCGGATCATCGAGGCTGCCCGCGAGATGCTGCTGCGCGAGGGCTACCACGCGATGTCGGTCGGCGAGCTCGCCCGCACGGCTGGCGTCAGCGCCCAGACCGTCTACAACGCCGTCGGCGGCAAGTCCGCGGTCGTCAAGGCCGTCTACGACGTCATGCTCGTCGGCGACGACGAGCCCGTCCCCATGCAGGACCGCCCGGAGTTCCGGGCCATGTCCCAGGCGCGCGACCGGGAAGGGTTCGTGCGCGCGTACGCCGCCCTGTGCGCCATCATCTACGAGCGCGTCGGCCCGCTCCTCGGCGTCCTGCTCGCCGAGGGCGGTGGCGGTGACGCCGGCCTGCAGGAGTTCGTCGCGACCATCGACCGCGAACGGCGCGCCGGGAACGAGAACGCCCTCGCCGCCCTCGAGACGGCGCACGGGCTCCCGGACCACCTGGACCGCAAGCGGTTCATCGACATGGTCTGGACCATCACCGCGCCGGAGATCTACGACCGCTTCGTGCGCCGCTGCGGCTGGACACACCGGATGTATGCCGCTTGGCTGGCCGAGGCGCTCGTGGCGACCTTCGACCGCGCCAGCACCGCAACCCAGGAGGACTGACCATGCCCCGCCAGATCGCGACCAACACTGAGGTCGACCGCGACGCCATGCTCGACTTCGTGCGGCCCCGGCACTCGATGGTGCTCATCACGCAGCGCTCGGACGGTCGCCCGCAGGCCTCCCCGGTCACCGGAGGTGTCGACGAGCAGGGTCGCATCGTCATCTCCACCTACCCCGAGCGGGCCAAGACGACCAACGCCCGCCGCCGGCCCCAGGTGAGCGTCCTCGTGCTCTCCGACGACTTCGGGGGCGAGTGGGTGCAGCTCGACGGCGACTGCGAGGTGCTCGACCTGCCCGAGTCCGTCGAGCCGCTCGTCGACTACTTCCGTGCCATCTCGGGCGAGCACCCCGACTGGGACGAGTACCGCCAGGCGATGGTCGACCAGGGCAAGTCGCTGCTCCGCGTCACCCCGACCCGCTGGGGACCGGTCGCCCGCGGCGGCTTCCCGGCCCGGCTCGCCTGAGCCCGTGCTGCGCGTCGGCGTCACGGGAGGCATCGGCTCCGGCAAGTCCACCGTCTCGCGGCGGCTCGCCGAGCTCGGCGCTCACGTCGTCGACGCCGACCTGGTCGCGCGCGAGGTCGTCGAGCCCGGGGAGCCGACGCTGCAGCGGATCCGGGAGCGCTTCGGCGACGAGGTGATGCGCGCCGACGGGACCCTGGACCGGGCAGCGCTGGCGGCCGTCGTGTTCCCCGACCCGGAGGCGCTCGGCGCGCTCGACGCCATCACTGGTCCGGCCATCGCCCAGCGAGTGGCGCAGCAGCGAGCCGCGGCACCCGACGACGCCGTCTCGGTCTACGACATGCCGCTGCTCGTCGAGCGCGGCCTGTGGGTGCACGAGCACCTGGCCGTCGTCGTCGAGGCCGACGTGGAGACCCGGGTGCGCCGGCTCGTCGAGCAGCGCGGCCTTGGCGAGGACGACGCCCGGCACCGCATCGCGGCGCAGGCCACCGACGCGCAACGGCGGGCCGCGTGCGACGTCGTCCTCGACAACTCCGGGACCCCCGAGGACCTCGTCGGTCCCGTCGACGCGCTGTGGCACAGCCGGCTCCTGCCGTATGCCGTCAACCTCGCCAGCGGGAGCCGTGCCCGCCGCCCGGAGCGGGCGAGCGAGTGCGTCGTCGAGCCGCGCGCCGACTGGGAGGCCCGGGCCGAGCGCGTCGTCGCCCGGATGGCCGCCGCGCTCGCCACGACGGGTGTCGTCACCGAGGTGTCGCACATCGGGTCCACCTCGGTGCCGGGGCTCCTCGCCAAGGACGTCATCGACGTCCAGGTCGGGGTTCGGCAGCTCGCCGAGGCCGACCGCGAGGACGTCCGGGCGGCCTTCCTCGACGCCGGCTACGTCTTCTCCCACGGCAACCACAGCGACACGCCACACCCCCAGGGGGCGGACGCGGCGGGATGGACCAAGCGCTTCCTCGGCGGGTGCGACCCAGGCAACCAGGTGCACGTCCACGTCCGCGAGCACGGCTCTGCCGGTTGGCGGTTCGCGCTGCTCTTCCGCGACTGGCTGCGCCACGAGCCCGCTGAGCGGGAGTCGTATGCCGCCGAGAAGCGCCGGTTGCTGGCGCTGCACGAGACGACCTCCGACTACGTCGAGGCCAAGGAGCCGTGGTTCGAGGGCGCGTGGCACCGGGCGAACGCGTGGGCCGAACGCACCGGCTGGCAGCCGCGGTAGGACGCACGCGGCATACGTCCTCGGTGGAAGCGGCCACGCGGCATACGCGGGCGGTCTGCGGTGTTGTGCGTGACATGCGTGGTGAGTACAAGGTCCCCGGTGGCAAGCTCGTGGCGGTCGACCTCGAGGAGGTCGACGGCAGGCTGGCGGACGTCAGCGTCTCGGGAGACTTCTTCCTCGAGCCCGACGAGGCGCTCGGCGACATCAACGCCGCCCTGACCGGCATGCCGGTCGATGCCGGCGTCGACGAGCTCGCGGCCGCCGTGACCGGCGCGCTCGGCGACGGCGTGGCCCTCATCGGCTTCACGGCCGAGTCCATCGGCATCGCGATCCGGCGCGCGCTCGGCAAGGCGACCGGGTGGGACGACCACGACTTCGAGGTCATCCCGGCCCGGGTGCTCGACCCCGCGCTGCACGTCGCCCTCGACGAGGTTATCTCCCGGGAGGTGGCAGCGGGGGAGCGGCCGCCGACGCTGCGCTTCTGGGACTGGGACAGCCCGCTCGTCGTGATCGGGTCCTTCCAGTCGGTCCGCAACGAGATCGACCCGGAGGGCGCGGAGCGGCACGGCATCAACGTGGTCCGGCGCGTCTCCGGCGGCGGCGCGATGTTCATGGAGCCCGGCAACACCATCACCTACTCGCTCGTCGTCCCCACCTCGCTCGTCGAGGGCCTGAGCTTCGAGCGGTCCTACTCCTTCCTCGACGAGTGGGTCATCGAGGCGCTCGCCGAGATCGGCGTCAACGCCCACTTCGTGCCGTTCAACGACATCGCCAGCGAGAAGGGCAAGATCGGCGGTGCGGCGCAGAAGCGCTTCGCGGCGGGAGCTGTGCTGCACCACGTGACGATGGCCTACGACATCGACGCCGACAAGATGCTCGAGGTGCTGCGCATCGGCCGCGAGAAGATGAGCGACAAGGGCACGAAGTCGGCCAACAAGCGCGTGGACCCGATGCGCTCGCAGACCGGCATGACGCTCGACGCCATCCTCGAGTCGTTCGCCGCGTCCTTCGCCAAGCGCTACCGGGCGACCGTCGCGGACTACACGCCGGAGGAGCTCGAGGCGGCGCAGCGCCTGGTCGACGAGAAGTTCGCGACCGCCGAGTGGACGCACCGGGTCCCGTGAGGTCGGCCGACGGAGGCCGCGGAATGGGCACTGTCGGTGCCCGGACGTACGGTTGACCCATGCGTCCGACGACCGACCTCCAGCGCACGGTGGCACCCTTCGAGGTGATCTCCGAGTACACGCCGAGCGGCGACCAGCCGGCGGCCATCGCCGAGCTCGCGCGCCGGGTCAAGGCGGGCGACACCGACACCGTCCTGCTCGGCGCCACCGGGACGGGCAAGTCCGCCACCACCGCCTGGCTCATCGAGCAGGTCCAGCGGCCGACCCTGGTCATGGCGCCCAACAAGACGCTCGCCGCGCAGCTGGCCAACGAGTTCCGAGAGCTGCTGCCCAACAACGCCGTCGAGTACTTCGTCAGCTACTACGACTACTACCAGCCCGAGGCATACATCCCGCAGACCGACACCTACATCGAGAAGGACAGCTCGGTCAACGACGAGGTCGAGCGGCTGCGGCACTCTGCCACCAACTCGCTGCTGACTCGGCGCGACGTCATCGTCGTCGCGTCCGTCTCGTGCATCTACGGCCTCGGCACGCCCCAGGAGTACGTCGACCGGATGGCCCGGCTCAAGGTGGGCCAGGAGATCGAGCGCGACACGCTGCTGCGCCGCTTCGTCGAGATGCAGTACACCCGCAACGACCTGGCCTTCACCCGCGGCACGTTCCGCGTGCGCGGCGACACCGTCGAGATCATCCCGGTCTACGAGGAGCTCGCGATCCGCATCGAGTTCTTCGGTGACGAGATCGAGCGCATCTACACCCTGCACCCGATCACCGGCGAGGTCGTCCAGGAGGAGCAGGAGATGTACGTCTTCCCGGCCTCCCACTACGTCGCCGGCCCCGAGCGCATGGAGCGGGCCATCCGCGGCATCGAGCTCGAGCTCGAGGACCAGCTCGCCCTCTTCGAGAAGCAGGGCAAGCTGCTCGAGGCCCAGCGCCTGCGCATGCGCACCACCTACGACATCGAGATGATGCGACAGGTCGGCTTCTGCAACGGCATCGAGAACTACAGCCGCCACATCGACGGCCGCACGGCCGGCTCGGCGCCGAACTGCCTCCTCGACTACTTCCCCGAGGACTTCCTGCTCGTCCTCGACGAGTCCCACCAGACGGTGCCGCAGATCGGTGCGATGTACGAAGGCGACATGTCGCGCAAGCGCATGCTCGTCGAGCACGGCTTCCGCCTGCCGAGCGCGATGGACAACCGCCCGCTGAAGTGGGAGGAGTTCCTCGAGCGCATCGGTCAGACGATCTACCTCTCGGCCACGCCGGGGGAGTACGAGCTGGCCAAGTCCGGGCCGCCGGTCGAGCAGATCATCCGTCCCACGGGCCTCGTCGACCCCGAGGTGGTGCTCAAGCCCACGAAGGGCCAGATCGACGACCTCATGCACGAGATCCAGGAGCGGACCAAGCGCGACGAGCGCGTCCTGGTCACCACGCTCACGAAGAAGATGGCGGAGGACCTCACCGACTACCTCCTCGACAAGGGCATCCGGGTCCGCTACCTCCACAGCGACATCGACACGCTGCGCCGCGTCGAGCTGCTGCGCGAGCTGCGCACCGGCGTCTTCGACGTCCTCGTGGGCATCAACCTGCTGCGTGAGGGCCTCGACCTGCCTGAGGTCTCGCTCGTCTCGATCCTCGACGCCGACAAGGAGGGCTTCCTCCGGTCGGCACGCTCGCTCATCCAGACCATCGGCCGCGCCGCCCGAAACGTCTCGGGCCAGGTGCACATGTACGCCGACAAGATGACGCCGTCGATGGAGCAGGCCCTCGAGGAGACCAACCGGCGCCGCGAGAAGCAGATCGCCTACAACCTCGAGCGGGGCATCGACCCGATGCCGCTGCGCAAGAAGATCGCCGACATCACCGACCTGCTCGAGCGCGAGGACGCCGACACCCAGGAGCTGCTCGGGTCGGGCCGCATGCAGTCCCGGGGCAGGAGCGGCGCCGGCCGCGGCGCGATGGCGGCCGACGTCGGCGTCTCCGCCGGTGGTGCCTCCACCCGGCCGGCCGACATGGCGGCCGCCGACCTCGCGAGCCTCATCCAGGAGCTCACCGCTCAGATGCACCAGGCCGCGGCCGACCTGCACTTCGAGCTCGCGGCGCGCCTGCGCGACGAGATCGGGGAGCTCAAGAAGGAGCTGCGCCAGATGAGCGCGGCCACGCGCTGAGGGGCACGGTCATGGGGCGTCCGGAGGAGTCGGTGGCAACGCGGCTGCGATCGGCCGCCCTCGCCCTGCCGGGCGCCTGGGAGGACTCGCCGTGGGACGGCGACACCGTGGCCAAGGTCGGCGACAAGATCTTCGTGTTCCTCGGTCCCGGCTCCATCGGCGTCAAGTGCGCGCGCAGCCGTGCGGAGGCCGACGAGTGGCTGGTGCGCTATCCCGAGGACGCGACCGTCATGCCCTACATCGGCCGGCACGGCTGGAACACGCTGCGCACCACGGGAGCCATCGACGAGGACGAGCTGCTCGAGGCGCTGGAGACGTCCTACGAGATCGTCGTCGCCGGCCTGCCGCGGAGCCGGCGACCATCGCCCCGGCCGATTTGAGCGACTGCCCGTCGAGGTGAAAGAGTGGGGCGTTCACGGAGGGGAGTATCCCCGACACGACGGGCTCGTCATCACGGAGCGGACCCACCGCCGCTCCCGGTCCCGTCGGTCCGGCCACGTCGGGCGGGAGAGACCTCCGGTTGCTGATCTGGTGACCGGAAGGTTGTGCCCATGAACGTTCCCGCGTGGGGTTGGATCCTCACCCTCGGCCTGATGGCCGTGTTCCTGCTCGTCGACGTCCTCGTCATCTCCCGCCGGCCGCACGTGCCCTCGATGGCCGAGGCCGGTCGCTACCTCGCCTTCTACCTCGCGGCGGCCGTGCTCTTCGGGCTGTTCGTCTGGTTCGAGTGGGGCGGGCAGTACGCCGGTGAGTTCTACGCCGGGTGGCTGACCGAGTACTCCCTCTCGGTCGACAACCTCTTCGTCTTCCTGCTGATCATGGCCAGCTTCAAGGTGCCGCAGAAGCTCCAGCAGTCGGCCCTCATGGTCGGCATCATCATCGCGATCGTCCTGCGCGGCGTCTTCATCGCCCTGGGCGCCGTCGTCATCAACGCGTACTCCTGGGTCTTCTACCTCTTCGGCGCCTTCCTCGTCTACACGGCCGTCAAGCTCGTGACGGAGGGCGAGAGCGACGACGACGAGTTCCACGAGAACCGGTTCCTGCTCTGGGTCGAGAAGCGCTTCCCGGCCACGAAGCAGTGGAACGGCACGCGCCTGACCGTGCTCGAGGGCGGCAAGCGGCTCATCACGCCGATGCTCATCGTCATCCTCGCGCTCGGCACGACCGACCTGCTCTTCGCACTCGACTCGATCCCGGCGATCTACGGGCTGACCAAGGAGCCGTTCCTCGTCCTGACGGCGAACATCTTCGCGCTCATGGGCCTGCGGCAGCTCTACTTCCTCATCGGCGGCCTGCTCAAGAAGCTCGTCTACCTCAGCATCGGACTCGCCGTCCTGCTCGCCTTCATCGGCGTCAAGCTCGTCCTGCACGCCCTCCACGAGAACAACCTCCCGTTCCTCAACGGTGGCCGCCCGATCGAGGGGGTCCCGGACATCCCGATCTCGGTGTCCCTCGGCGCCATCGTGCTGATCCTCGGCGTCACGACCGTCGCGAGCCTGCTGAAGTCGCGGCGCGACGCACGCCTGGAATCCGCCTCGGTCGTCGGCTCGGGCGGCGGCGCGCACACCGGCAGCGACGACACGCCTTGAGCCTTCTCCGAAGTTCGCTCAAGGTCGGGTGGTTATCGTCGGAGTCCGGATGCCCCTCGCCGGGTATTCCGCTACGTGACGACCTCCGACCCAGCAGACGAGACCCCGATGGCGGCACCATGACGACCTCCTCATGACGACCCGGACGCTCGCGCCCATCACGGCGCGTCCTGCACCGCCGGTCGTCGACCGCATGCCCGCGTACCGGCGCTACCTCGTGCCTGCCGTCATCGCCTTCGCCCTGCTCGTGACCGAGGCTCTGCCCCAGGCCCTGACGCCGTTCATCCGGCAGGACGACTGGCCCTTCCTCGTGCCGGAGAACACCTCCGGTGTCACCTCCGTGGCCGAGCACGACCTCTACGAGGGCCGCTGGCTCAACCACCTGTGGTGGGCCGTGATCGGCCAGCACGGCACGCCCACGTCGGCCGCCATCACGTATGCCGTCGGCTACGCCCTCGTGGTCGCTGGGCTGTGGCGCGTGCTGCACCTCGCCGGCATCCGCCCCCGGCCGCTCGTCGACGTCCTGCTCGGCGTGGCCCTCTACGCCTCTGCCGTCTGGGTGCAGCTGCTCTACTGGCCGGGCGTCCTGACCCCGTCGGTGCTCGTGGCCGCGGGCGCCCTGTGGACCCTGCCGTGGGCCATGGCCTCGCGGCTGCGGCTCGGCCTGTGGCTGGGGCTGTGGGAGGCGTGCGCGGTGCTGACCTACCCGCCCGTCGGAGTGCTGTTCGTGCTGTGCGCCGTCGTGCTCCTGGGCAGGGCGTCGTGGTGGCGGGTGCTGGCGGTCCTCGGTGGATGGGTGGCGGCCTTCGCGCTCGGCGTCGGCATCGCCTACACGCTGAACTGGATCGGCAACGACTACTTCGGCATCAAGATCGCCCCGTGGCGCCACCCGAACCCCCTCACGTCGGTGAGCGCGCTCGTCACCAACACGGGCCGATGGGCATCGTCCGCCGGTGCCCTGTGGGCGGCGCAGTGGTGGGTCGCCGTGGTCGCGGTCGTCGCGATCGTGCTGGGCCTGCGCGACCGCGCTCTGCGTGGCCGGATGCTCCGACTGCTGGCCGCGCTATCCGTGGTGGCGGGCATCGACGCAGCGCAGGTCCTCGTGACGGGCGTCGTCACCGACTCCCGGGGTCAGCTGTGGACCTGGTACGTCGCCGTGCTCCCGGTCGCCCTGCTGCTGTCGGAGCCCGTCCGCACCCCGCGGCTGCACCGCTGGGGCGTGGCGGCCCTCGTCGTGCTCGCCGTCGGCGGAGTGCTCACCTGGCGCTCCGACGTGGGAGAGCACCAGGCGACGCGCGCGCAGTACGCCGCCATCGCCGAGGAGGCCACCCGGGTCGGTCCCGACGGGGAGCGACCGTTCGTGGTGGTCTACATGGAGCCCACCCTCCGCCATTCCCGTGAGGGCGGGATCATGGCGGGGACCATGCGGATGGCCATCCGCGCCGACCAGGACGGCCTGCTGCCCGACTGGTGCCGACCCTCCGAGTGCCGGCAGCTCATCGCCCGGTCGTCCGAGGGCCCGGTGATCGACCTCGGCCGCACCGGCTCGGGGCCACGCGTCGTCGGGGTGGTCGTGCCCTACCCGCCGGCGTGGATCTTCGACGCCGAGTCGACGGCGGCGGCCAGGCAGGCCCTCGCCCGCGCCGAGCAGCCGCGGTAGGACAGCCGGCGGAGCAGAGCCCGCCTAGTGCGTCACCAGAGAGCTGCGCAGCGCGGCGCGACGTCGCCGCAGGCTGGCGATGACGAGGCGCTGCCGCCGCAGGAGCAGGCGCCGCTCGGGGTTCGTCACGAGTCGCCCACCGAAGGGGACCAGCGTGGGCAGGTGGCGCAGACGGTCCTCGATCGCGCTCAGCGCGCCGATCAGCTCTCGGATGCTCATCGAGGACAGCTGCTGCGCCGTGTCCTCCGTGGACCCGGCCAGGTTGGGTGCATGCGACATGCGGTACTCCAATGCGAAAACGGTCACAGCCGGCGCTGTCGCCCCAGGGCGACTGTCCACGTCGGCCACCCGATCGGGGTGGCGTCCCGGGCGCGGCCTCGTGATCAGGAACCTACGGCGTGGGTTCGCGACCCGACAGGGACCTAGGTCCCGAACCGGGCGACCAATGTCCGAAGTTCACGAGTGACGTTGCAGGACAAGGGGCTACAGCGAGACCGGAAAGGGGGCCTGCAGTGGCGTCCCGGCCGGGGACGGCTCCCGGCCGAGGCCTGCGAGCACGGCGGTGCGATCGTCCAGCCCCTCGGGCAGTTGGGTCCCCGCCACGGCCTCGAGGGTCGTCCGGGTCCACGCCAGCCCCTCGCGTCCGCGGCCGTCCGGATCGCCGTCCGGCTCGCCGTGCTCGCTGCCGCCTGCATCGAGGTCCAGGTCGAGGTCGAGCTCGTGCACGGCCAGCTCGACGACCCAGGTGGCCAGGAAGTCGCCACTGCGCAGGCGCTTGCCCTGGAAGGTGACCGTTGCCTCCGGCATCGCGCGCACGGCTCCCCGGGCAGCGTAGGCGACCTCGCGCAGGTGGGCCACGGCGCTCGTGGGGCGGCCGTACGCGGCGGCCGTCCGACGGAGCCAGAGGATGTGGGGCACGGGGTCCCGGTCCCGGTCGTCGGGGTGGGCCGACCAGTAGGACGCGGCGTCGTGGTCCGGAGCGAGCGAGCTGGTCACCAGCGTCCCGAGGGCCATCTCCTGCAGGCCCGACCGGACGTGCACCACGACGTCGAGCCGGCTCCACCCGTGGCACCGCGCGGGCGCGAGCAGCTGCAGGTCGTCGCAGCCCTCAGCCGCCTCGACGAACTCGCCGACCTGCCGGCAGAGCGTCTCGACGGCAGGCTCGTGCGCGAAGGACCGCGACCACATGCTCGGGACCCTACGCCGCCCGGGGCGTGCTCAGAGCCGGTCGAGCGCGTGGAGGTATCGCCCGGTCATCGCGTCCTGGACCCAACGACTGACCGGGCCGCCGAGCCGGGCGAGGACGGAGGCGTGCCGTGAGACGGCGGCCACGGTGAACCGGATGCTGCCGTCGGGCTGCCGCTCGAGGACGAACCGCTCCTCGCCCGACTCCGGGTGTCCCGGGAGGGTGCCGTAGGCGAAACCCCTGCGGTCCGGCTCGTCGACGACCTCGACGACACGGCACGGGATCCTGATGCCCAGGCCGCCCATGCCCAGGCGCAGCTCCACCACCGTGCCCGCCCGTGCGGCGGTCCCGGACGCGCGGGCCTCGAGACCGGCCCGGTCGTGCACGCGCCAGGCGAACAGGTCCCGAGCGGCGCCGTCGAAGTCCCGCCGCGCCAGGTTCAGGCTCTTCGAGAAGTGCCGGTAGCCGGGAGGTGGCTCATCCGTCATCAGGTCGCGCGGATACGTCAAGGGTGCCGCCCGCCGGGCGGCGGCCCGTTCCTCGCCCAGCGGCCTGACCGTCATGCCCCCATCGTCCCTGAACGCTCGGGTCAGAGGAACCGGGCGCGGCGGGCGGCCATCGACCCGGTATGGGGTCGGGAACACCTCGTATGCCGTGTGCCGACGTCCGCAGGGCGCGCCGAGGGGGTCTGGCGCGCGGCCACCAGCCCGCAGGGCCACGGGGGAGGGAGGGGTGCCCCCGAGCCCGTGCTAGCGGACGCGGTGGGCGACGACCCAGCCGGCCAGGGCGGGGAGGGCCATGACGGCGAAGACGACGGCATACGCGGTCGGCACGGCGGAGCCGGTGCCCGCGAAGACGATGGCCGACACGGCGATGGCGGTCGCGGCCCCAGAGGAGTCGCCGATCTGCAGGGCGGAGCTGACGAAGCCCTGCTCGGTCTCGTCGGCGCGCGCCAGGGCCTGGGCGGTGACCCGCGGGTAGAGGGTGCCGATGCCCAGCCCGACGAGCGGGAAGAGCGCGACGACGACCCAGGTCGGGGCACCCACGGCGACGGCCGTCGACAGGCCCACCAGGCCCAGGGCGATCGCCGCCAGCGACACGGCGGACGTGCGGCCCACCTCGAAGCGGTGGTCCCAGCGGCCCTGCACCCAGGAGCCGACGAACCAGGTGACGCCGGTGATGGTCAGGGCGACACCGGCGAGGGCCGGACTGAGACCGTCGCGGTCGGTCAGGAGCCGGGGGAGGTAGACCTCGGCGCCGCTGAACGCCGCGAAGGCCAGGGCACGCAGGGCGATGTCGGCCGGCAGACCCCGAGCCGCCCGGAGGGTGCCGCGCGGCATCAGGGGCAACAGCGTCAAGGTCACGACGACCATCGCCAGCACCGCGAGGGCGATGCCGACCGGGTCCAGGCGGTCGGAGGCGGCGTTGAGCCCGAGCACGGCGGCTGCCAGCAGGACCGACGCAGCGATGGAGCGGCGGCGCCACGGCACGTCGACGAGCTGCTGTCGCAGGCCGGTGAGGATGCGGCCGAGCAGCACGGCGGCGACGACGAGGACCACGAGGGCCAGGCCGAAGACCCACCGCCATCCGATCGTCTGGGCGATGAGGCCGGCGACGAAGGGGCCGGCGATCGACGGCACGACCCACGCGGCCGAGAAGCCCGCGAGGATTGCGGTGTGCAGCCGCTGCGGGTAGACGCGGGTCACGAGCACGTAGAGCGCGGTGCTCGTCATGCCGGCGCCGAGCCCCTGGACGACTCGCGCGACGACCAGCAGCCCCATCGACGGTGCCAGGCCGGCCACGACGAGGCCGGTCGCGAACAGGCAGAGGCCGATGAGCAGGGGCGGGCGCGGGCCGCGCCGGTCGGCCAGGTTGCCCGACCACACGATGCTGACGATGCCCGAGGCGAGCGTGGCCGTGAACGCCATCGCGTAGAGCGACTCGCCGTCCAGCTCGCGCGCGATCGTGGGCATGACCGTCGTCAGCGCGAGCGCCTCGAAGGCGTGGAGCGACACGAGCGCCAGGACCCCGACGGTCGTGGCGCGCAGAGCCGGCGAGAGGATGCCGCCGCCGTCGTCGGGCACGGCGTCCCGGGCGTCAGGGCGCATCGTGCTCGAGGTCATGGCCCGAACGTAGGACCTCGACCGCGCTTGAGGTCAAGCGGGGGACCGGGCCGGGGCGGGGCCCTCGTTCGCGTGCCACCGGCGTGACGCCCATCAGCCGGGACCGAGTGCCGGGTCAGGGGCGTCCGGGCGCCCTTCCGGACGGGTCTGCGCGCCGAGCACGATGGCGCTGGCGAGGACCACGAGCGCCATCCCCGCGACCTGCCCGGGGGCCAGCACCTGGTGCAGCACCACGAGGCCTGCGAGCGCCGCGACGACCGGCTCCAGGCTGAGCAGGATGCCGAAGACCCGCTGCGCGAGGTGCCGCAGGGCCATCAGCTCCAGCGAGTAGGGCAGCACCGAGGAGAGCACGGCGATGCCGAGGCCGAGCAGGACGTCGCGCGAGGTCCACCGGTCGAGTGAGCCGAGCCCGAGGGGGGCCACGACGACGGTGGAGACGACGAGGGCGATCGCGAGGCCGTCGAGCCCGACGAAGGCCTTGCCCGTGCGTTGGCTCAGCACGATGTAGGCGGCCCACATCCCGCCCGCGAGCGCCGCAAAACCCACCCCCACGAGGTCGAGCGCGTCCCACGAGGTGTGCAGCACGCCGGAGACGAGCACGACGCCGAGGCCCGCCGCGACGACCGCGAGGATGTCTCGGGGGCGCCGGCTGGAGATCGCCGCCAGCCCCAGCGGGCCGAGGAACTCGATGGTGACCGCGACGCCGATGGGCAGGTGTCCCAGGGACTCGTAGAACGCGGTGTTCATCGCGGCCAGGGCGAGCCCGAAGAGCGTGACGGTGGCCCAGTCGGACCGCCGGTGCCCGCGCAGCGACGGCCGGGCCACGAGGCAGAGGATGACCATGGCGAAGAGGAGCCGGAGCAGCACCGATCCCGGCGCCCCGATGCGCGGGACGAGGGTCGCGGCCAGGGCGCCGCCGAACTGGACCGAGACGACGCCGCCGAGGACGAGCAGCGGTGCGGTGCGCTGGTCGACGCTCACGGCATCGGCAGGCGCCCGGCGGCGACGAGCGTGGCGACGCGCTCGGCGGGCAGGTCCTCCTCGACGAGGACGCCGCCGGTCTCCGACGCGTGCACCATCCGGCCCGGGCGCACCACGATGCCGACGTGGTGGATGGCCCGTCCGGGGCGGGCGAAGAAGTAGAGGTCTCCGGGCTCGACGGCATCGAGCGGCACCGGCGTGGCGAACTCGGCCTGGGCGTACGCGTCACGGGTCACGAGGACGCCGAGCAGCCGCCAGGTGTGCAGGACGAGGCCCGAGCAGTCGAAGCCGAGGGGCGTGATGCCGCACCAGAGGTAGGGAAGGCCGACGTGGCGGCGAGCCTCGGCTACGGCGGGGTGCGTCCCGTCCTGGGCGCTCGTCCCGAGCGTCGCGGACGGCGGCGTCACCGTCCGCCCCTCGGTCAGGGGCGCCAGGTGCGCGGCCGGCACCCACCCGGGGTAGCCACGCTCGTCCTTGGGGGAGAGCTGCCACGGCGCGACGACCTGGGCCCACGCGCCGGACGCGTCGGTGCCGAGCACGACGACCGGTTCACCGTCGAGCAGCTGGGTCTCGACCCGGCCGTGCAGGCCGAGGCGCCCGTCACCGGTCTCGTCGTCGTCCGGGTGGGCGTCGAGGGCGGCCAGCCACGCTGTGGCGTCGGGGATCTCGCGCACCATCGGCTCGTCGACCGGCCGCGGGCTGTCGGGACCGGACCAGACGGTGGTGACGGGCACGCGGACGAGGTGGGTGGCGGTGACGACAGCGGCGACGGGCGAGCTCACGCCCGACATCCTCGCACCCACGACGGGCGAGGCTGCGTCCGGTCCGGCACGAGGTGTCGCTTCTGCCACGAACGCTCGACGTCGCCCTCGATGCTCTGGTGGGGAGGCGGTCGGAGCCGTACCGTCGGAGGTATGGAAGAGCGGATCACCCTCGAGGGATTCGATCCCCCGACGAACCGTCGTCACGGCCCGGACGGCGACCTCGTTGACGTCAAGGGCTGGCTGCACGCACCGGTCGACTGGAGCGGCGGCCCCCAGCTGGAGCGGGCCTGGCGCCAACGCCACGGGCGCTCCCGTCTGGGCGTGGGGCTGTGCGTCGCCCACAACCCGCGGCGTCACATCCTGCTGACGAACGTGCCCGACGACCTCGACTTCCTCCGCGCCGAGCTCGAGTCGCTCATCTCCGAGCTCGACGCCGATCGCAGCACGGACCTCGAGGACGCCCAGTAGCGTCGCGGCGGCGGCTCGCAAGCCGGCCCGGCGGCATACGCCATCGCAGGAGCGCGCGCCCGCCGAGGGCGTACGCCGTCAGCGCGGAACGTCGCTCACCAGCCTCGTGCGTGCCACTCCGGCAGGTGCGGCCGCTCGGCGCCGAGCGTCGAGTCGTCGCCGTGGCCCGGGTAGAACCACGTGTCGTCGTCGTAGACGTCGAAGACGCGGGTCGTCACGTCCTCGATGAGCGAGTCGAAGCTCTGCCCGGGGTTCTTCGTGTTGCCCACCCCGCCGGGGAAGAGGCTGTCGCCGGTGAAGAGGTGCGTGTGGCCCTCGGGGTCGGGGTAGGCGAGCGCGATGGAGCCGGGGGTGTGCCCGCGCAGGTGGATGACGTCGAGGGTGACGTCCCCGACCGCCACGGTGTCTCCCTGGGAGACGCGGACGTCGACGGGGACGGGCAGCGCGTCCGCGTCGTCGGCGCCCGCCACGGTGCGCGCACCGGTCGCTGCCACGACCTCCGCGAGCGCCCCGACGTGGTCGTGGTGGGAGTGGGTCGTGACGACCGTGGCCAGTCCGTCGCCCCCCGAGGCGACCAGCTCCTGGAGTCGCTCTGGGTCCGCGGCCGCGTCGACGAGCAGCTGCTCGCCGGTCGCGCGGCAGGTCAGCAGGTACGCGTTGTTGCCGAACCCGCCCACCTCGAGCTTGCGGATGGTCAGCGCCGAGAGCTCCTTCACGGCCGCAGGGCCCCCGGCGGTGACGTGGCCGGTGTAGGTGCCGCCGCTGCGCTCACCGCTGTCAGGGGTGGTCGTCATCTCAGCCTCCGAAGGGCAGGGTCGGGACGGGGCCGTCGAACTCCACCCCGTCGGTGGTCCCGCGCGCGAGCCAGCCGAGCACGTCCGCGCCCGCACCGCTGACGAGGGTGCCCCCGTCGCCGACCTGGTGCTCGTCGCCCTCGGCCGTGCGGATGCGCAGCGACGGCGGCGCGTCGGCGTGCACCAGGCGGTTGACGGCGTCGCGCAGGAAGAGGGAGACGACCTCGGTCGGGGCGCTGGCGAAGGTGTAGCCGGCGTCGAGGTCGACGTGGTGGAAGACGACCTCGCGCAGCCGCATGAACGGCACGAGGCCGACCGCGATCGGGAAGCCGCCGGGGGTGCGCTCGACCCGCACGTCGGAGTGCTCGGGGCGCAGCTGCACCAGCCGCTCGGACAGGCGGGTGGCGGACTCGCGCAGGTCGGTGACGTGCTGCGCGACCGGGCGGTCGGCGTCGCGCTCGATGTCGGCGTCCCGTGAGGCCGTGTCGTCGTACATCGTGCCGGGCGCTCCCGTCAGGGCCACGTCGCAGACGCGGGCCAGGGCGTCGGCGTTGCGCGCGACGTGGGCGAGCACGTGCCCCCGGGTCCATCCCTCACACAGCGACGGGCCGGCGACGTCGGGGTCGCCAAGGGCGAGCGCGGTCGAGACGAGCCGGTCGGTCTCGGCCTCCACGAGTGCCGGTGTGACGTCAGCGTGTCGCATCCGTGTCCTCTCCGTCCGCCTCGGCGAGGGCCAGGGCGGCCCCGATCAGCGCCAGGTGCGAGAACGCCTGGGGGAAGTTGCCCACCATGCGCCCCGCCACCGGGTCGTACTCCTCCGACAGCAGCCCGACGTCGTTGGTGAGCCCCAGCAGGTGGTCCATCAGCGCCGTGGCCTTCTCGCTCATACCCGCCTTGGCGTAGGCCGTCACGAGCCAGAACGCGCACGCGACGAAGGGGTGCTCGTCACCGGCCAGGCCGTCGACGCCGGTGTCGGTGCGGTAGCGCAGGACCAGCCCCTCGCGCATGAGGTCCGCCTCCACGGCCGCGATCGTGCCGAGCATGCGCGGGTCGTCGCCGTCGACGAAGCCGATGGCCGACAGCGTCAGGAGCGAGGCGTCGACCTCCGTGGTGTCGTAGTGCTGCACGAACGTGCCCCGCTCGCTGTCGAAGCCCTTGGACAGGACCTCCTCGCGCACCTGGTCGCGCAGCTCGCGCCACCGCTCGACCGGCCCGTCGAGGCCGTGCTCCTCGACGGCGCGCACGGCACGGTCGAAGGCCGCCCACACCATCGCCCGTGAGTGGGTGAAGTGCCGCTGCGGGCCGCGGATCTCCCAGAGCCCGTTGTCGGGCGCCTCCCAGTGCTCGGCGAGGTGGTTGACGAGGGACCGCTGCAGGTGCCACGCGTCGGGGTTCTCCTCGAGCCCGCAGGACCGGGCCGTGTGGAGGGCGATCATGACCTCGCCGAGCACGTCCGTCTGGCGCTGCAGCACGGCCGCGTTGCCGACGCGCACGGGACGCGACCCGGCATACCCGGGCAGGTGGTCGAGGACGCGCTCCGGGAGGTCGCGTCCGCCGTCGACGCGGTACATGATCTGCATGTCCTCGGGGTCGCCGGCCACGGCGCGCAGCAGCCAGTCGCGCCACAGCGCGGTCTCCTCGACGTAGCCGCAGCCGAGCAGCGCCTCGAGCGTCAGGGCGGCGTCGCGCAGCCAGCAGAAGCGGTAGTCCCAGTTGCGCTCGCCGCCGAAGTCCTCGGGCAGCGAGGACGTGGGTGCCGCGACGATGCCGCCGGTGTCCTGGTGGGTCAGCCCGCGCAGGACGAGGAGCGAGCGCGCCACCGCCTCGGTGTAGGAGCCGCGGTACCGGCTGCGGGCGGCGTACTGCTCGCTGCGCGCGATGGTCTCGCGGATGCGGGCCCGCACCTTCAGGGCCGGCGGGATCTCGTCGTGGCTGCGGAACCAGGTCGTCGAGAACGTGTAGGTCTGGCCCGCCGCCACGTCGAACTCGTCGACGTGGTGCCCGTCCTGCGCGTGGGGCAGGCGGGCGCCGCGCAGGACGAGCATGTCCGGGCCGGCGATGGCGGTGATGATCTCGTCGGTGCGGTCCTCGCGGTCGTCGGTGTGCCGGGCGACCCACGGGCGGGTGCGGCCGTAGTTGAAGCGGACGGTCCACTCGTGGAGCATCCGCACCGTCCCCTCGACGCCCTCGATGCGGCGCAGCAGGTCCGAGCGGCCATCGCCGAGCGGCATGACGTCGGTGACGCGCACTCGGCCGGTCGGCGTCTCGTGGATCGTCTCGAGCGCGAAGGAGCTGCCGATGTAGCGCCGGGTCGTCACGGCGTCGGGGTCGGCCGGGGTGAGGAGCCAGCGGCCGTGCTGCGGGGTGCCGAGCAGGGCCGCGAAGCACGCGCGGGAGTCGAAGCGCGGCAGGCAGAGCCAGTCGACGGAGCCCTGCCGGCTGACCAGGGCGGCCGTCCCGAGGTCGCCGAGGACGGCATACTCCTCGATGGGCGTGTGCACGTGCTCAGTCATGGGCAGAGTATGCCGTCCCGGGACCTTCCCGGCGTAAGCCCCCGTATGCCGACGGCGGGGTGCACCGGCCCCCGTGCGGGCGTCTGCCGGCCCCTGCCGCGGACGGCGGATGCGGGCACTGTCGGTGGCCCGACCTAGCATGTTCCGCGTGACTGCTATGCCCACCGGCAACGCCCATTCCCTCGTCGTCCGCGGCGCGCGCGAGCACAACCTGCGCGACGTCTCCGTCGACCTCCCGCGCGACAGCCTCATCGTCTTCACGGGGCTCTCGGGGTCGGGCAAGTCCAGCCTCGCCTTCGACACGATCTTCGCCGAGGGGCAGCGCCGCTACGTCGAGTCGCTCTCCGCGTACGCCCGGCAGTTCCTCGGCCAGATGGACAAGCCCGACGTCGACTTCATCGAGGGCCTCTCGCCGGCGGTCTCCATCGACCAGAAGTCGACCAACCGCAACCCGCGGTCGACGGTCGGCACCATCACCGAGGTCTACGACTACCTCCGACTCCTCTTCGCCCGCGCTGGACGCCCGCACTGCCCGGTGTGCGGTGAGCCGGTCACGCGGCAGTCGCCACAGCAGATCGTCGACCAGCTGCTCACCCTCGAGGACCGCACCCGCTTCCAGGTGCTCGCACCCGTCGTGCAGGGGCGCAAGGGCGAGTTCGTCGACCTCTTCGCCGAGCTGCAGACCAAGGGCTTCTCCCGCGCCCGTGTCGACGGCGAGGTCGTGAGCCTCGCCGAGGCGCCCGCCCTCGAGAAGCAGCGCAAGCACACCATCGAGGTCGTCGTCGACCGCCTCGTCGCCAAGGGCGACGACTCCGGCTCCAAGCGGCGCCTCACCGACTCGGTCGAGACGGCCCTCGGCCTCGCCGGCGGCATCGTCATCATCGACTTCGTCGACCGCGACGCCAAGGCCAAGGACCGCGAGCGCCGCTTCTCCGAGAAGATGGCCTGCCCCAACAACCACCCGCTCGGCATGGACGAGGTCCAGCCGCGGTCCTTCTCCTTCAACTCGCCGTTCGGCGCGTGCCCCGAGTGCACCGGCATCGGCACCGAGCTCGAGGTCGACCCCGAGCTCGTCGTGCCCGACGACGACCTCTCGCTCGCCGAGGGGGCCATTGCGCCCTGGGCCCAGGGCTCCGGCTCGGCCGAGTACTTCCAGCGTGTCATGGGCGCCCTCGCGGACGACCTGAAGTTCTCGATGGACGTGCCCTGGCGGTCGCTTCCAGCCCGGGCCAAGGAAGCGCTGCTGCACGGCCAGAACTACAAGGTCCACGTCCGCTACAAGAACCGCTACGGGCGCGACCGCTCCTACACCACCGGCTTCGAGGGCGTCGTGCCCTTCATCAAGCGCCGGCACTCCGAGACCGAGTCCGAGTGGAGCCGCGACCGCTACGAGGGCTTCATGCGCGAGGTCCCGTGCCCCGTGTGCAAGGGTGCGCGCCTCAAGCCGGAGTCCCTCGCCGTGCTGCTCGGCGGCAAGAACATCTCCGAGGTCTGTGGCCTGGCCATCCGCGAGGCGGCCGGCTTCCTCGACACCGTCGACTTCACGGCACGTGAGAAGCAGATCGCCGAGCGCGTCATCAAGGAGATCGACGCCCGACTCGGCTTCCTGCTCGACGTCGGCCTCGACTACCTCTCGCTCGACCGGCCCGCCGGCACGCTCTCGGGCGGCGAGGCCCAGCGCATCCGTCTCGCGACCCAGATCGGCTCGGGCCTCGTCGGCGTCCTCTACGTCCTCGACGAGCCGTCGATCGGCCTGCACCAGCGCGACAACCACCGCCTCATCGAGACGCTGACGCGCCTGCGTGACCTCGGCAACACCCTCATCGTCGTCGAGCACGACGAGGACACCATCGCGACCGCCGACTGGGTCGTCGACATCGGCCCGGGCGCGGGGGAGCACGGCGGGCACGTCGTGCACTCGGGCCCGGTCAAGGGGTTGCTCGAGCACCCCGAGTCGCTGACCGGCATGTACCTCTCGGGTCGTCGCGAGATCCCGACGCCCGACGTGCGCCGCGGCCACGACGGCCGCGAGATCACCGTGACGGGCGCTCGCGAGAACAACCTCCAGAACGTCACGGTGAGCTTCCCGCTCGGCAACCTCGTGGCCGTCACCGGCGTCTCCGGGTCGGGAAAGTCGACCCTCGTCAACGACATCCTCTACAACGTCCTCGCCAACAAGCTCAACGGCGCGCGTCACGTCCCGGGACGGCACAAGACCGTCACGGGCCTGGACCAGCTCGACAAGGTCGTCCACGTCGACCAGAGCCCGATCGGCCGCACCCCGCGATCGAACCCTGCGACCTACACCGGCGTCTTCGACAACATGCGCAAGCTCTTCGCCGAGACCACCGAGGCCAAGGTCCGCGGCTACCAGCCGGGCCGGTTCTCGTTCAACGTCAAGGGCGGCCGCTGCGACGCCTGCTCCGGCGACGGCACGATCAAGATCGAGATGAACTTCCTGCCCGACGTCTACGTCCCGTGCGAGGTGTGCCACGGCGCCCGCTACAACCGCGAGACGCTCGAGGTCCACTTCAAGGGCAAGACCATCGCCGACGTGCTCGACATGCCGATCGAGGAGGCCGCCACCTTCTTCGAGGCGGTCCCGGCAATCGCACGCCACCTCAAGACGCTCAACGACGTCGGCCTCGGCTACGTCCGTCTCGGCCAGCCGGCGCCGACCCTCTCCGGCGGCGAGGCGCAGCGCGTCAAGCTCGCGAGCGAGCTGCAGAAGCGGTCCACCGGCCGCACCATCTACGTCCTCGACGAGCCGACCACCGGCCTGCACTTCGAGGACATCCGCAAGCTCCTCGACGTGCTCCAGGGCCTCGTCGACAAGGGCAACACCGTCATCGTCATCGAGCACAACCTCGACGTCATCAAGAACGCCGACTGGATCATCGACATGGGCCCCGAGGGCGGCTCCGGCGGTGGCACCGTCATCGCCAAGGGCACCCCCGAGCAGGTTGCCGAGGTCGAGGCGAGCCACACGGGCCGCTTCCTCAAGCCCATCCTCGAACGCACTGCGCGCACCACCACTCGCGCCACGGCCAAGGGCCGCGGCACCAAGGGAGCGGGCAGCTCCCAGCGCGCTGACGGCGCCGGCACAGGCTCGTCACGCACAGTGAAGCCGGCCGCCAAGCGCACCCGCGGCTCGGCGACCACGGCGGCCGCGAAGAAGTCGCCGTCCAGCACCACCGTGAGCACGACCCGCACCCGGAAGGCCAAGGCATGACAGAGCGTCGCGGTCCCACCGCACCTGCGTCCGGCGAGCTCGACCGGGTGGCCGGGCTCACCGACCGCCGCAGCCTGCTCAAGATCGCCGGGGTCACCGGCCTCGTCGTCGGCGCCGGGACCCTGGCCGCCTGCAGCAGCCCGCCCGTCCCCTCCGGCACCACGGGCGGCGGGTCCGGCGCCTCCGGTGGCGGGCAGGGCGGCATACCCACCTCCGAGATCCCGGTCGGCGGGGGCAAGGTCTTCGCCGACTCGCAGACGGTCGTCACCCAGCCCAAGGCCGGCACGTTCAAGGCGTTCGACGCCATCTGCCCGCACCAGGGCTGCACCGTCGGCTCCGTCGAGGGTGGCCAGATCATCTGCCCCTGCCACCAGAGCCACTTCGACGACAGCACCGGCCAGGTGGTGTCGGGGCCCGCGCCCACCGGCCTCACGCCCAAGACGGTCACGGTCTCGGGCAGCACGCTCACGGTGAGCTGAGCACCGCCTGAGGGCGTCTGCCGTGCGCCGGGGCTCCCCGCCCTCGGGTCCGGCGCTCGGGCGCCGTTCAGCGCCGTCGGTGGGCCGACATAGGGTGGATCCGTGGCGGATCCGACGACCTACCGACCCAAGCCGGGGGAGATCCCGACCGACCCGGGCGTCTACCGGTTCCGCGACGCGCACGGCCGTGTCATCTACGTCGGCAAGGCCAAGTCGCTGCGGCCCCGGCTGTCCTCCTACTTCCAGGACATCACCGCGCTGCACCCCCGCACCGCGACGATGGTCACCACCGCGGCCTCCGTCGAGTGGACCGTCGTGCGCACCGAGGTCGAGGCGCTCCAGCTCGAGTACTCCTGGATCAAGGAGTTCGACCCGCGGTTCAACGTCAAGTACCGCGACGACAAGTCCTACCCCTTCCTCGCCGTGACGATGGGCGAGGAGTTCCCGCGGGCCCAGGTCATGCGCGGGGCCAAGCGCAAGGGCACCCGCTACTTCGGCCCCTACGGGCACGCCTGGGCGATCCGCGAGACCCTCGACCTGCTGCTGCGCGTCTTCCCCTTGCGCACCTGCTCCTCCGGGGTGTTCAAGCGAGCTGCGGCGAGCGGGCGACCGTGCCTGCTCGGCTACATCGACAAGTGCTCCGCACCGTGCGTGGGCCGGGTGACCCCGGACGAGCACCGCGCCATCGCCGAGGACTTCTGCGACTTCATGGCCGGCAACACGACCCGGTTCGCCAAGCGGCTCGAGACGCGCATGCGCGAGGCCGCGGCCGAGCTCGACTTCGAGCAGGCCGCCCGGCTGCGCGACGACCTCGGGGCCATCACCAAGGCTCTGGAGAAGCAGGCGGTCGTCCTGGGTGATGCCACCGACGCCGACGTCTTCGCCCTCGCCGACGACGACCTGGAGGCAGCCGTCCAGGTGTTCCACGTGCGCGGCGGTCGCATCCGCGGCCAGCGCGGCTGGGTCGTCGAGAAGGAGAGCGAGGACATCCCCACGCTGGTCGAGCACCTCCTGCAGCAGGTCTACGGGGACGCGGACCGCGATGCGGTCCCGCGGGAGGTGCTCGTGCCCGAGCTGCCCGCCGACCTCGAGGCCGTCACCGAGTGGCTCTCGTCGGTCCGGGGCTCGATCGTCAACGTCCGCGTCCCGCAGCGCGGCGACAAGCGCACGCTGATGGAGACGGTGCGCCGCAACGCCGAGCAGTCGCTCGCCCGGCACAAGGTGGCTCGTGCCGGCGACCTCACGCTGCGCAGCAAGGCGCTGCAGGAGCTGCAGGACTACCTCGGGCTCGACGAGGCGCCGCTGCGCATCGAGTGCTACGACGTCAGCCACGTCCAGGGCACCAACGTCGTGGCGTCGATGGTGGTGTTCGAGGACGGCCTCGCCCGCAAGAGCGAGTACCGCCGCTTCATCGTGCGCGGTGCGACCACCGGCGTCGAGGGCGGCGAGCCGGTGACCGTCGACGACACGGCCGCGATGCGCGAGGTGCTGACCCGCCGGTTCCGCCGCTACCTCGAGGACGCAGAGGGCACGGGCGACCTCGACCTGTCCACCGGCGTCGTCGGTGGCGAGGAGGAGGCCACCGGGGTGACGGGCAACGGGTCGGTCAACGGTGCCGCTGCGACGCCCGGGGAGGACGAGGACGAGCGCTCGGCCTCTGGTCCCATCGACCCCGAGACCGGCCGCCCGCGGCGCTTCGCCTACCCGCCGAGCCTCGTCGTCGTCGACGGCGGACTCCCGCAGGTCAACGCCGCCCAGGCGGTGCTCGACGAGCTCGGCATCGAGGAGGTGGCGCTCGTGGGCCTCGCCAAGCGCCTCGAGGAGGTCTGGCTGCCCCGCGAGGAGCACCCGGTGATCATGCCGCGCACGAGCGAGGGCCTCTACCTGCTCCAGCGGCTGCGCGACGAGGCCCACCGCTTCGCCATCACCTTCCACCGCCAGCGCCGGTCCAAGGCGATGACGGCCTCCCAGCTCGACGGCATACCCGGGCTCGGCGCCAGCCGCCAGAAGGCGCTGCTGCGGCACTTCGGATCGGTCAAACGCCTTCGGGCCGCGGACGAAACGGACATCATGGCCGTACCCGGCTTCGGCCGGGCGCTCGCCTCTGCCGTGGTCAGCCACCTGGCGCAGGGAGCGCCCCAGGAGCCGGCCGTGAACCTCACGACGGGAGAAGTCCTCGAATGACCGCCGACCCCAGGCCCCTGCCGCAGACGTCCCTCGCGGACGCGCCGATCATCATCGTCACCGGGATGAGCGGAGCCGGGCGGAGCACGACCGCCAACGTCCTCGAGGACCTCGGCTGGCTCGTCGTCGACAACCTGCCGCCGCAGCTGCTGACCCACCTCGCGGAGCTGCGCGACGAGGCGCGGGCCCAGCACCCCGAGGCGCACCTCCAGCAGGTGGCCGTGGTCGTCGACGTCCGCTCCCGCGGCTGGTTCGCCCAGCTGGACGGCGCCATCCGGGCGGCCCGGGCCCGCGGGGAGCGGCCGAGCCTCGTCTTCCTCGACGCCACCGACGAGGCCCTCGTCCGCCGCTTCGAGAGCGTGCGCCGCCCGCACCCGCTCCAGGGCGACGGCCGGCTGCTCGACGGCATCCAGCGCGAGCGCCGGATGCTCCTCGACCTGCGCTCGTCCGCCGACGTCGTCATCGACAGCTCCGGCCTCAACGTGCACCAGCTGAGCGCCAAGCTGTCGTCCCTCTTCGCGGGCGACCGCAAGGCGCAGCTGCGGATCGCGGTGATGTCGTTCGGGTTCAAGTACGGCCTGCCGCTCGATGCCGACGTCGTCTTCGACATGCGCTTCCTGCCCAACCCGTACTGGGTGCCCGAGCTGCGACCCCTCACCGGACGCGACACCCCCGTCAGCGAGTTCGTCATGAAGCAGGAGGGCGCCGACCAGTTCCTCGAGCGCGCCGGCGGCCTGCTCGACACGATGATCGACGGCTACGTCCGGGAGGGACGCCGCTACGTCACCGTCGCGGTCGGGTGCACCGGTGGCAAGCACCGGTCCGTCGCCGTCGCCGAGGCCCTGAGCGCCCGTCTCGGCGGGCGCGACCGCGTCGACACGTTCGTCGTGCACCGTGACCTCGGCCGCGAGTGACCCGACGCCCGTGACCACCCGACTGCCCCTCGTCCCCCCGCACGCCCGGCGCGTCGTCGCCCTCGGTGGCGGTCACGGCCTCGCGGCCAGCCTCACCGCGCTCCGGCTGCTCACCGAGGACCTCACCGCCGTGGTGACCGTCGCCGACGACGGCGGGTCGAGCGGACGCCTGCGCGAGGAGTTCGACGTCCTGCCGCCCGGCGACCTCCGGATGGCGCTGTCGGCCCTCTGCGACGACAGCGACTGGGGGCACACGTGGCGCGACGTGCTCCAGCACCGGTTCGCGGGCGACGGCGACCTCAAGGGCCATGCTCTCGGCAACCTCATGATCGTCTCGATCTGGGACCTGCTCGGCGACACGGTGCGCGGGCTCGACCTGGTGGGCCGGCTGCTCGGTGCGCGTGGCCGGGTGCTGCCGATGGCGGGGGAGCCCCTCGAGATCGTCGCCGAGATCCACGGCCACGACCCCGAGCGCCCCGACGCCACGGTGGAGGTCCGCGGCCAGCACCGCGTCGCGTCCTCGGCCGGGGTGGTCTCGTCGATCGGGATCGTGCCGACCTGCCCGGAGCCCTGCCACGAGGCCCTCGCGGCCGTGCGGGAGGCGGAGTGGGTCATGCTCGGCCCCGGGTCCTGGTTCACCTCCGTGATGCCGCACCTGCTGGTGCCGGACCTCGCCGACGCGCTGGTCGCGACCCCGGCCAGACGGCTGCTCAACCTCAACCTCGAGGTGCACAAGGGCGAGACCCGCGACTTCCGGGCCGAGGACCACCTCGCGTCGCTGGCCGCCAACGCCCCTGACCTGCGGCTCGACGTCGTGCTCGCCGACCCGAGCGTGGTGCCCGACGGCGCCTCGCTGCGGGCGGCGGCCGCCGAGCTGGGAGCCGAGCTCGTCGTCGCGCCGGTGGCCGCGCGCGGTGAGCCCGGCGTGCACGACCCGCTGCGCCTCGCCGCCGCCCTGCGCGACGTCATCGCCTGACGTGACCGGCGTGACGTGAGACGACGCGAGCGACGACGTATGCCGTCCCGCGGGCTCGGCGACACGGCATACCCGGCCGTCGGGTGACGGACACGACGGACACGACCGAAAGGCCACGGCACCTCGGACGGGAGGGTGCTTGATCGGGGTGGCAGGATGTCGGCCATGGCGATGACAGCAAAGGTCAAGGACGAGCTCTCACGTCTGGACGTGACCAAACCGTGCTGTCGCAAGGCCGAGGTCTCGACCATGCTGCGCTTCGCCGGGGGACTGCACATCATCGGTGGCCAGATCGTCGTCGAGGCCGAGCTCGACACCGCCAACGCGGCGCGACGGCTGCGCCGCAACATCGCCGAGGTCTACGGCCACAAGAGCGACGTGCTCGTCCTCGCGGCCGGTGGCCTGCGTCGCGGCTCCCGCTACGTCGTACGGGTCGTCGAGGACGGCGCGACGCTGGCCCGGCAGACGGGCCTGATCGACACCCGCGGCCGCCCGGTGCGCGGGCTGCCGCCGAAGGTGGTCAGCGCCGCGACCTGCGACTCCGAGGCCGCCTGGCGCGGGGCATTCCTCGCCCACGGCTCGCTCACCGAGCCGGGCCGCTCCTCCGCCCTCGAGGTCACGTGCCCGGGCCCGGAGGCCGCCCTGGCGCTCGTCGGCGCGGCCCGCCGGCTCGGCATCCAGGCCAAGGCCCGTGAGGTCCGTGGCATCGACCGGGTCGTCATCCGCGACGGTGACGCGATCGGGGCCATGCTGACGCGGCTCGGCGCCCACGACGCCGTGCTGGCGTGGGAGGAGCGCCGGATGCGCCGCGAGGTGCGGGCCACCGCGAACCGGTTGGCCAACTTCGACGACGCCAACCTGCGCCGGTCGGCCCGCGCCGCGGTGGCCGCCGGGGCCCGGGTGGAGCGGGCCATGGACCTGCTCGGCGACGACATCCCGGAGCACCTGCGCGAGGCCGGCGTCCTGCGCGTGCAGCACAAGCAGGCCAGCCTCGAGGAGCTCGGGCAGCTCGCCGTGCCGCCGATGACCAAGGACGCCGTGGCGGGTCGCATCCGCCGGCTCCTCGCCATGGCCGACAAGCGCGCCGAGGAGCTCGGCGTGCCGGGCACCGATGCCAACCTGACCCCCGACATGCTCGAGGGCTGAGGCGCTCGAGCCCCAGCACGCCGGTCCCGGCGGCCGCTCGCGGTGCTGAGCGGTCGCTCACCGGTCGCTGAGACTGCCGCGTGGTCCCCGGAGGTCACGCACTAGGCTGGCGTGTGATCGAGGTCGCAACGGGGCGGCCGTTGGTCTGCAGTCCGTCCGACTCAGTCTCACCGAAGAGGTGCACAGCAGTGACCGTTCGCGTTGGTATCAACGGCTTTGGCCGCATCGGCCGCAACTTCTTCCGCGCCATCGTGGCGTCCGGAGCCGACATCGAGGTCGTGGCCACCAACGACCTCATGGACAACAAGACCCTCGCCCACCTGCTCAAGTACGACTCGATCCTCGGGCGCTTCCCGGGCGAGGTCAGCTACGACGACACCTCGATCATCGTCGACGGCAAGTCGATCCGTGTCTTCGAGGAGCGCGACCCCGCGGCCATCGACTGGGCCGGCGTCGGCGCCGACGTCATCGTCGAGTCCACCGGCTTCTTCACCGACGCCACCAAGGCCAAGGCGCACATCGACGGCGGCGCCAAGAAGGTCATCATCTCGGCCCCGGCCAAGAACGAGGACATCACCATCGTCATGGGCGTCAACGACGACCTCTACGACGCCGACAAGCACACGGTCATCTCCAACGCGTCGTGCACGACGAACTGCCTCGCGCCGATGGCCAAGGTGCTCCACGAGGAGTTCGAGATCGTCAAGGGCCTCATGACGACGATCCACGCCTACACCCAGGACCAGAACCTCCAGGACGCCCCGCACAAGGACCTGCGCCGGGCCCGCGCCGCCGCGCTCAACATCGTCCCGACCACGACGGGCGCGGCCAAGGCCGTCTCCCTCGTGCTGCCCGACCTCAAGGGCAAGCTCGACGGCTACGCCCTGCGCGTGCCGGTGCCCACCGGCTCGGCCACCGACCTCACGTTCGAGGCCGGCCGCGAGACCACGGTCGAGGAGGTCAACGCCGCGGTCAAGGCCGCAGCCGAGGGCCCGCTCAAGGGCTACCTCGTCTACACCGAGGACCAGATCGTCTCCAAGGACATCGAGACCGACCCGGCCTCCTGCATCTTCGACGCCGGCCTGACCAAGGTCATCGGCAACCAGGTCAAGGTCGTCGGCTGGTACGACAACGAGTGGGGCTACTCCAACCGCCTCGTCGACCTCGTCAAGCTCGTCGGCCAGTCGCTCTGAGCCACCCGGCCACCGCTCGTCGGGCTCCTGCCGTCAGGCCGGGAGCGCGACGAGCGGTGGCCGCCGCCATGTCACCCGTGCCCCCGGTGCCCGCCGGCACCGCCAACTGACGAAGAGGCAACTCGCGTGAAGACCATCAGCGACCTCGGGGACCTGCGCGGCAAGCGCGTCCTCGTCCGGTCCGACCTCAACGTGCCGCTCGACGGCTCGACGATCACCGACGACGGCCGCATTCGCGCCTCGGCCCCCACGATCAAGACCCTGGCCGACGCCGGCGCCCGCGTCCTCGTCTGCGCCCACCTCGGCCGCCCCAAGGGCGCGCCCGAGGCCAAGTACTCGCTGGCCCCCGTCGCCGAGCGCCTCGGCGAGGTTCTCGGCACCGAGGTCCTCTTCGCCGAGGACACCGTGGGCGACGACGCCAAGGCCAAGGCGGCTGCGCTCGAGGACGGCCAGGTGCTGCTCCTCGAGAACCTCCGCTTCAACTCGGGCGAGACCGCCAAGAGCGACGACGAGCGCGCCGAGTTCGCCGGCGAGCTCGCCTCTCTCGCAGACGTCTTCGTGTCCGACGGCTTCGGGGTCGTGCACCGCAAGCAGGCGTCCGTCTACGACGTCGCCCGGCTGCTGCCGCATGCCACGGGTGGCCTCGTCTCGACCGAGGTCGACGTGCTGCGCCGCCTCACCAAGGACCCCGAGCGGCCGTATGCCGTCGTCCTCGGCGGTGCCAAGGTGTCCGACAAGCTCGGCGTCATCGGCAACCTGCTCGGCACCGCCGACCGCCTCCTCATCGGGGGCGGCATGGTCTTCACCTTCCTCGCCGCCCAGGGCCACGAGGTCGGCAAGAGCCTGCTCGAGGCCGACCAGATCGACACGGTCAAGGGCTACCTCGAGCGCGCCGAGGAGGAGGGCGTCGAGATCGTCCTGCCCGTCGACGTGGTGGCGGCCGACGCGTTCAGCGCCGACGCCGACCACGAGGTCGTCCCCGCTGACGCCATCCCGCCCGACCGCATGGGCCTCGACATCGGCCCGGAGTCCAGCCGGCTCTTCGCGCAGAAGCTCGCCGACTGCCGCACCGTCTTCTGGAACGGCCCGATGGGCGCGTTCGAGATGGCGCCGTACGCCGCCGGCACCAAGGCCGTCGCCGAGGCGCTCGTCGACGTGACGAAGGGCGGCGCGCTCACCGTCGTGGGCGGGGGCGACTCCGCGGCAGCCGTGCGTCAGCTCGGCTTCGCCGACGACAACTTCGGCCACATCTCGACCGGTGGCGGCGCGAGCCTCGAGTACCTCGAGGGCAAGGAGCTGCCGGGCCTGACCGTGCTCGAGGAGGGCGATGCCTGATGGCCAAGGACACCAAGCCGGTGGGGCGCGTCCCCCTGATGGCCGGCAACTGGAAGATGAACCTCGACCACCTGCAGGGCACGCACCTGGTGCAGAAGCTCGACTGGACCCTGCGGGACGCCAAGCACGACTACACCGCGGTCGAGGTCGCGGTGCTGCCCCCGTTCACCGACCTGCGCTCCGTGCAGACGCTCGTCGAGGGTGACAAGCTCGACCTGCGCTACGGCGCCCAGGACCTGTCGCCCCATGCCTCCGGCGCCTACACCGGTGACATCTCCGGAGCCTTCCTGGCCAAGCTCGGGTGCACCTACGTCGTCGTGGGCCACAGCGAGCGGCGCGAGGGGCACGGCGAGACCGACGCGGTCGTCAATGCCAAGGTCAAGGCGGCCTACGCGCACGGCCTCAAGCCGATCCTGTGCTGCGGCGAGGCGCTCGACGTGCGCAAGGAGGGCCGCCAGGTCGAGCACGTCCTCGAGCAGCTGCGCGCCGACCTCGACGGGGTCACCAAGGAGCAGGCGGCCTCGATCGTCATCGCCTACGAGCCCATCTGGGCCATCGGCACCGGCGAGGTCGCGACGCCCGACGACGCCCAGGAGGTGTGCGCCGCCATCCGCACGCTGCTCGCCGAGCTCTACAGCGGCGACGTCGCGGACGGCATTCGCCTGCTCTACGGCGGCAGCGTCAAGGCGGGCAACGTCGCCGCGATCATGTCGCAGGAGGACGTCGACGGCGCGCTCGTCGGCGGGGCATCGATCGACCCGACCGAGTTCGCGTCGATCTGCCGCTACCGCGACCACCTGACGACGTCCTGAGCGCCCGCGCCGATTCCCGGCGTTCGGCCGATGGGCACTCGGGCAGGTATCCTTGCCCGAGCCCCGGAACATGCCGGGGGAGGGGGCGACCGACCCCCGGTCCGCCGAGATCCCGACGATTTGGAGTGACCACGTGGATGCGGTTCGCATCGTGCTGCAGGTCCTGCTGGTGCTGTCCAGCCTGGTCCTGACGCTGTTCATCCTGCTGCACAAGGGCAAGGGCGGCGGCCTGTCCGACATGTTCGGCGGCGGCATGTCGACCTCCCTGGGCGGCTCGTCGGTGGCCGAGCGCAACCTCGACCGCTTCACGGTGGCCGTGGCCGTGGTCTGGGCGGCATCCATCATCGGTCTGGGCCTGTTGGCCCGCTTCGCGAGCTGAGAGGACGAGTAGATGGCCGGCGGTAACGCCATTCGTGGAAGTCGGGTCGGCGCCGGCCCGATGGGAGAGGCCGAGCGGGGCGACTCCGCTCCTCGCGTCCTCATCTCCTACTGGTGCTCCAACGGGCACGAGACGCGCCCGAGCTTCGCCGAGGAGCCCGGCATGGTCCTGCCCGAGACGTGGGACTGCCCGCGCTGCGGGCTGCCGGCCGGCCAGGACAAGGCCAACCCTCCGGCCGCGCCGAAGGTCGAGCCCTACAAGACGCACCTGGCCTACGTGAAGGAGCGGCGCAGCGACGCCGACGGCGAGGCGATCCTCGACGAGGCGCTGAGCAGCCTGCGCCAGCGGGGCCTCATCCAGTGAGCTAAGGGGTCACCCGCCGTGGTGACCCGATGACGAAGGGCCCGGGACGTCGTCCCGGGCCCTTCGTCCTGCCGTATGCCGTTGCGGCCGCTGGGCGTTCGCCGCCCGGTCAGCCCAATCTGGAGGCGGCCGCAGCATCGACGAGCCACAGTGTGGCGTCGGTGCCGCGAGGCCCCGCAGCGGGCACGTCCCACCGGTCGGTCCCGGGCGTGAGGGCGGCCGACACGGCTTCGGCCTTGTCCTCGCCGGAGACCAGGAACCACACCTCCCGGCTGCGCTCGAAGCACTCGAAGGTGAGGCTGACCCGATCCGGTGGCGGCTTGGGGGAGTCGTGCACGGCCACGGCGATGGCGTCGGTGGTGCGCTGCGCGGGGTGGTGCGGGAAGAGCGAGGCGACGTGACCGTCCGGCCCGACGCCGAACAGGACGAGGTCCCACTCGTGCTGCCCGTGCTCGCGGATGCTCTGTGCGTACGCGTCGGCGCTGGCCTCGGCGCTGTCGGAGGCGTCCGGACCCGCCACCCGGTGCACCTTCGCCGGGTCCAGGCCCAGGTCGCGCAGCCCCGCCTTGTCGTTCTGGGTGTCGTTGCGGTCGGGGTCGCCCGCGGGCAGGTAGCGCTCGTCGCCCCACCACACCCGCACGCGTGACCAGTCGACGGCCGAGCGGCCCGGCGTCCTCGCGGCCGAGGCGAGGATGGCCGACCCCATGGAACCGCCCGTGAGGGCGATCTGGGCCTCCGGCTTGCGCGTCTGCGCGTCGAGGAGCGCCGTCACCAGCCGGGCCCCGGCGGCGTCGGCGAGGGCCTGCTTGTCCGGGTGGACGACGACACGGGGCTCGGCGGTCACGACGCCGTCCCGCCCGACGCCTCGTCGGCCGGCGCCGGCCCGGCCGAGGCCGCCTTCGACGTCGACGTGGCCCTGCGCCGCGGCGCCGTGCCGGCCGTCGTCTTCTTCGCCGCAGCCTTGCGCGTGCCGGCCGTACTGCGGCCGGCCGTCTTCTTGGCGGCGCCGGAGGCCGAGCGCTTGCTCGGCGTGCGGGACGTACCGGTGGAGCTCGACGACCCGGACTTGGAGGCCGCTGACTCGCGGGCGCTGGCCTCGGCGGCCTTCTTGCGGTCCTTGGCGGCCTGCTTCTCGCGGGGAGTGCGCTTGCCGGCGAGCTTGCGAGCCGTCGCCTCCCGCACCTCGGACGTCTCGGCGTGCTCCGGTGCCGGGGGAGCGGAGATCATCGCGCTGGCGTCCTGGGCGGACTCGTCGCGACCCAGACGGCTGGCGAGCCTGCGCGCGGCGGCGATGTCGGGCGCCTTGCCGGCCTTGGCCGCGTCTGCAGCCGAGGAACGCACCGGACGCAGCTCGGTCAGGCCCTGGCAGAGCGCCTCGGCGTAGGCCTCGTCCGGGTCCAGGCGGCGCAGCTCGTCGGCGAGGCACTCGGGCAGCTCGCGGCGAGGCAGGTTGATGCGCCGGTCGGGCTGACCGGTCTGCGAGAGGGTGGCGATGACGTCGCCCGGGCGCACGAGGTCGATCGGCCCGCTCTCCCGCTCGAGGCGGACCGACGCGATGCCGGACCCGCGAGGGGTCGACACGCGGCGCACCTGCACCTTGAGGCGGCGGGCCAGCCAGGCCGCCAGCAGGTCGGAGGACGGCGAGTCGGGGGCACCGCTGACCACGGCCCCGGTGATCGGCTCGTAGGGCGGCTGGTCGAGCGCCGCGGCGAGCAGGCCGCGCCAGTGCGTGAGTCGCGTCCACGACAGGTCGGTGTCACCTGGCGCGTAGCTCGCCGCGCGCTTCTTCAGCGTCAGCCTGGGGTTGTGGGTCTCCGCGGCGTCGGTGATCCGGCGCTGGGCCATGGCGCCGATGGGGTCCTGGGCGACGTCCTCGGGGGCCTTGCCCGGCCACCAGGCCACGATGGGGGAGTCGGCCAGCAGCAGCGGCATGACGACGCTCGGGCCGTGGTTGGCGAGGGCGCCGTAGAGCCGCAGGACCACGATCTCGGAGGCGCCGGCGTCGCCGCCGAGCCGGATCTGGGCGTCGAGGCGGTTGCGCCCGCGGCGCTCACCGGGAATGACGACGATGATGCGGCACGGGTGCTGACGGCTCGCCTGGTTGGCGGCGTCGATGGCCTCCTGCGCGTCGGTGTCCTCGACGACGATGACCAGGGTGAGCACCCGGCCCAGTGCCATCGCGCCGACCTCGTTGCGCAGCCGAACGAGCGTCTTGCTGATGCCCGTCGTCGTGGTGTCGGTCAGGTCCCTGATCACGGCATCCTCCAGACGCGTCCGTCACGCGCGAGCATCTCGTGGGCCGACGGCGGCCCCCACGTTCCGGCGGGGTACTGCTCGGGCTTGCCGTTCCTGGCCCAGTGCTCCATCAGCGGGTCGAGGATGCGCCAGGACAGCTCGACCTCCTCGTGGCGGGGGAAGAGCGGCGGCTCGCCCAGCAGTACGTCGAGGATGAGGCGTTCGTACGCCTCGGGCGAGGCCTCGGTGAACGACGAGCCGTAGCCGAAGTCCATCGTGACGTCACGCACCTCCATCTGCGCGCCCGGCACCTTGGAGCCGAAGCGCAGCGTGACGCCCTCGTCGGGCTGCACGCGGATGACGATGGCGTTCTGGCCGAGCTCCTCGGTCGCGGTGTGCTCGAACGGCAGGTGGGGTGCCTTCTTGAAGACGACCGCGATCTCGGTCACGCGCTTGCCCAGCCGCTTGCCGGTGCGCAGGTAGAAGGGGACACCCGCCCAGCGGCGGGTGTCGACCTCGAGGGTGACCGCTGCGAACGTCTCGGTCACCGACTCCGGGTCGACGCCGTCCTCCTGCAGGTACCCCACCACCTCCTCCGCGCCCTGCCAGCCGGCGGCGTACTGCCCGCGGGCGGCGTGCTTGTCGAGGTTGGAGGGCAGGCGCACGGCGGAGAGCACCTTCTCCTTCTCGGCGCGTAGGTCCTTGGCGTCGAAGGAGACCGGCTCCTCCATCGCCGTCAGGGCGAGGAGCTGGAGCAGGTGGTTCTGGATGACGTCGCGGGCTGCGCCGATGCCGTCGTAGTAGCCGGCGCGGCCGGCGATGCCGATGTCCTCGGCCATCGTGATCTGCACGTGGTCGACGTAGTTGGCGTTCCACACCGGCTCGAAGAGCTGGTTGGCGAAGCGCAGCGCCAGCAGGTTCTGGACCGTCTCCTTGCCGAGGTAGTGGTCGATGCGGAACACCGAGTCGGGCGGGAAGACGCCCTCGACGATCTCGTTGAGCTGCTGGGCGCTCTTGAGGTCGTGGCCGAAGGGCTTCTCGATGATGACGCGGCGCCAGCTGTCGCCCTCGGACTTGGTGAGGCCGCACCGCTCGAGCTGCTCGCAGACGGTGGCGAAGAAGCTCGGCGGGACCGAGAGGTAGAAGGCGTGGTTGCCTCCGGTGCCGCGGTCCCGGTCGAGCTCGTCGACCGTCTTGGCGAGCAGGTCGAAGGCGGCCGGGTCGTCGAACGTGCCCGGCACGAAGCGGAACCCCTCGCTGAGGTTGCGCCAGACGTCCTCGCTGAAGGGGGTGCGCGCGTGCTGCTTGACGGCGTCGTGGACGACCTGGCCGAAGTCCTGGGTGGCCCAGTCGCGGCGCGCGAAGCCGACGAGCGAGAAGCCCGGCGGCAGCAGGCCGCGGTTGGCGAGGTCGTAGACCGCCGGCATCAGCTTCTTGCGCGCGAGGTCGCCGGTGACACCGAAGAGCACGAGCCCGCAGGGCCCGGCGATGCGGGGCAGGCGGCGGTCCTCGGCGGTGCGCAGCGGGTTGTGCCCGTGGGAGACGCGGGCCGGACTCATGCACGTCCTCCTGCCAGCAGGACCTCGCGCAGCTGCGCGAGCCCTGCGTCGTGGTCGGTCAGGTGCAGCTGCAGGACGGGACGACCGTGATCTGCGAGGACCGCAGCGTCGCCGCCCGCCTGGGAGGCGATGAAGTCGCCGAAGGTGAAGTCCCGGCCCGGGATGGACAGGTCCTCCTTGGGGGCGGCGGTGATCTGCAGGTAGACACCGACCGCGGGACCGCCCTTGTGGAACTGGCCGGTCGAGTGGAGGAAGCGCGGGCCCCAGCCGAAGGTCGTGGGGCGCTCGGTGCGCTTGGCGAGCGGCACGCGGCAGTCGGCGAGCTCGGCGTCGGCGAGCCGGTCGAGATAGGCCATGACGGCGACGTAGCCGTGCTCGGGGTCGAGCTGCGCGAAGAGCGCGTCGAGCGCGGCCGGGACGGTGCGTGCGTCGCCGAGCCAGTCACCAGAGCCGCCGAGGGCCCGGATCTCGACGGCACCGTCGGTGGCGGCTGCCTCCGCGGCAGCGCCGGTGCCCTGGTCGAGCAGCTCGCGGGCCGCCTTCTTGGCGCTCTCAACGTCGGGCTGGTCGAAGGGGTTGATGCCGAGCAGTCGTCCGGCGACCGCGGTCGCCACCTCCCACAGGAGCAGCTGGGCACCCAGTGTGCCGCCCACGCGTACCTCGGAGGCCGCGTCGGACGACGGGGACTCCTCGTCGGCGGCGACGAGACGGGCGACCGTCACGTCGGTGGCGGGCCAGGTCACCTCGGGGTCGTCGACGCCGCCGACGACGACCGGGAGCAGGCCGGTGCCGTTCTTGCCGGTCGACTCGGCGATGAGCTGCTCGGCCCAGTCGGCGAATCCGACGATGCCGGAGCCCTCGTCGACGAGGACGAGCTTGTCGCGCAGCGGGTCGGTGCCGCCGATGGCTGCCCCGAGGCGCAGACCCGGGTTGGCCTCGTCGTCGGCGGCCAGCAGATCGGCGACCGACTCGGCGTCGTCGAGCAGGGCCTCGATGTCGACACCGGCGAGACCGCTCGGCACGAGGCCGAAGGCGGTCAGGGCGGAGTAGCGACCTCCGACGTCGGGGTCGGCGTTGACGACGCGGTAGCCCTTGTCGCGCGACTCCTTGTCGAGGGGGCTGCCCGGGTCGGTGACGACGACGATGCGCGAGGCCGGGTCGATGCCGGCGTCGGTGAAGGCCTGCTCGTAGGCGCGGCGCTGGGAGTCGGTCTCGACGGTGGAGCCGGACTTGCTCGAGACGACGACGACCGTGTGGGCGAGGTCGTCACCGAGGGCACGGCGGACGTAGTCGGGGTCGGACGAGTCGAGGACGACCAGCGGCTTGCCTGCCGTGGCGCAGATGACCTCTGGCGCGAGCGAGGAGCCGCCCATGCCGCAGAGCACGACGTGGGTCAAGCCCTGCTCGACGAACGACCCATGCAGCGCGGCGATCTCGCCGACCAGGGGGCGCGACGAGCGGGGCAGGCCCACCCACGACAGGCGGATCCGCGACTCGGACTCGGCCTCGGGACCCCACAGGGTGGCGTCCTGCTCGAAGAGCCGGCTGGCGACGGAGTCGTCGACGAGGGTCGGCACGTGCCGCCCGATCGCGTCCGCCGCAGCCCCTGATGCGCTGACGGACAGCGAGCTCATGCGCTCACCTTCTCCATCTCCGCGGTCACGCCGTCGAGCAGCTCGCCCCAGGCCTTCTCGAATTTGTCGACACCCTCGCTCTCGAGCAGGTCGACGACCTCGGTGTAGGAGATGCCCAGGCGCTCGAGGTCGTCGAGCAGGTTGCTGGCCTGCTCGTAGCCGCCGGTCACGGTGTCGCCGTGGATGTCGGCGTGGTCGGCGGTCGCCTCGAGCGTCTTGCCCGGCATCGTGTTGACGACGTCGGCGGCGACGAGCTCGTCGACGTACATCGTGTCGGGGTAGGCCGGGTCCTTGACGCCGGTCGAGGCCCACAGGGGGCGCTGGACGTTGGCGCCCGCCTCGGCGAGCGAGCCCCACCGGGAGGTCGCGAAGACCTCCTCGAAGGCCTGGTAGGCCAGGCGCGCGTTGGCCAGGCCCGCCTTGCCCTTGAGTCCGCGGGCCTCGTCGGTGCCGATGGCATCGAGGCGCTTGTCGATCTCGGTGTCGACGCGCGATACGAAGAACGAGGCGACCGAGTGGATCTGCGAGAGGTCCTTGCCGTTGGCACGCGCCCGCTCGAGCCCCTCGAGGTAGGCGTTCATGACGGCCCGGTAGCGCTCGAGGGAGAAGATCAGCGTCACGTTGACGCTGATTCCCTCGGCGATGGCAGCGGTGATGGCCGGCAGGCCGGCCTTCGTGGCCGGGATCTTGATGAGAACGTTGGGCCGGTCGATGTCGGCGTAGAGCTGCTTGGCCTGCTCGACCGTCTTGTCGGTGTCGTGGGCGAGGCGCGGGTCGACCTCGATGGACACGCGGCCGTCGACACCCTTCGTCGACTCGTAGAGCGGCAGGAACAGGTCGCAGGCGTGGCGCACGTCCGACGTGGTCAGCTCGTGCACGACCTCGTCGACGCCCTTGCCGGCCTTGGTCAGCTCGGCCAGGTCCTCGTTGTAGCGCTCACCCTTGGACAGGGCGGCCTGGAAGATGGACGGGTTGGAGGTGACGCCGACGACGTTGCGCTCCTCGATGAGCTCGGAGATCTTGCCGGTCTCGATCAGCTCACGGGAGAGGTCGTCGAGCCAGATGGAGACGCCGGCTTCGCTGAGGGCCTGGGTGTTCGGGTTGGTCATGCTCACTTCCCCTTGCTCGGTGCGGATGCGGCTGCTGCCTCGGCTGCGTTGCCGCTGCCGGTCTGCGCGTCGGCGCCCATGACGTCGGTGGAGGCGCTCTGGGCTGCGCGGGCCGGGTTGGTCTCGGTGACCCCCGGTGCCGTCGTGGCGGCACCGCGCGCGGCTTTGATGGAGTCCTTCGCCGCCTTGACGACGGCCTCGGGCGTGAAGCCGAACTCGCGGAACAGCGTGGCCTGGTCGGCGGAGGCGCCGAAGTGCTCGATGCTGACGCAGCGGCCGGCGTCACCGACCACGTCGTGCCAGCCCATCGAGACCCCCGCCTCGACGCTGACGCGGGCGCGGACTGCCGGAGGCAGAACCTTGTCCTGGTAGGAACGGCTCTGCTTCTCGAACCATTCCCGGCAGGGCATCGACACGACGCGCGTCGCGATCTTCGACTTCTCGAGGCGCTCGGCGGCCGCGACCGCCAGCTGCACCTCGGAGCCCGTGGCCACCAGGATGACGTCGGGGTCGCCGGCACGGGACTCCTCGACGAGGACGTAGGCGCCCTTGGCGACGCCGCTGACCTTGCCGAACTTCGTCCGGTCCCACGTGGGGACGGGCTGGCGCGTCAGGCACAGCGCGGCGGGGCCGTCGCTGCGCGTGAGGATCTGGGCCCACGCGGCCGCCGTCTCGTTGGCGTCGGCGGGGCGCACGACGTCGAGGCCGGGGATCGCGCGCAGGGCCGCGAGGTGCTCGATCGGCTGGTGCGTCGGGCCGTCCTCGCCGAGACCGATGGAGTCGTGCGTCCACACGTAGGTGACGGGAGCCTGCTGGATGGAGGCGAGGCGCACGGCGGGTCGCATGTAGTCGGAGAACACGAGGAACGTGCCGCCGTAGGGGCGGGTCAGGCCCTCGAGCGCGATCCCGTTGAGGATCATGCCCATGCCGTTCTCGCGGATGCCGAAGTGCAGGGTGCGCCCGTAGGGACCGCCCTTCCACTCGCGGGTCTGCTTGCCCTTGGGGATGAAGGAGGGCTGGCCGTCCATCGTCGTGTTGTTGGACTCGGCGAGGTCGGCCGAGCCGCCCCACAGCTCGGGCATGACGTCGGCGAGGGCGGTGAGCACCTTGCCGGAGGCCGCGCGGGTGGCGACGCCCTTCTCGTCGGCGGGGAACGTCGGCAGCGCCTTCTGCAGCCCGGCCGGCGCCTTGCCGGCGAGGATGCGGTCGAGCAGCTCGGCGCGGTCCGGGTTGGCCTTGCGCCAGGCCTTGAAGGACTTGTCCCACTCGCGGTGGGCGGCCTTGCCGCGCTTGACGACGTCGCGGGCGTGCTTGAGCACCGCCGGCTCGACGACGAACGACTTCTTCGGGTCGAAGCCGAGCAGCTCCTTGGTGGCGCCGATCTCCTCGTCGCCGAGGGCCGAGCCGTGGGACTTGCCGGTGTTCTGCTTGGTGGGGGCGGGCCACGCGATGATCGTGTGCAGCCGGACGAGCGTCGGCTTGTCGGTGACCTTCTCGCCCGAGCGGATCGCGGCGAGCAGCGCGTCGACGTCCTCGACGTAGGTCGCGCCGTCGGCGTCCTTGCGCCAGTCGACGTCGACGACGTGCCAGCCGTAGGCCTCGAAGCGCGCGGCGACGTCCTCGCTGAAGGCGATGTCCGTGTCGTCCTCGATGGAGATCTGGTTGGCGTCGTAGACGACCGTGAGGTTGCCGAGCTCCTGGTGGCCGGCGAGGGCGCAGGCCTCGTGCGAGACGCCCTCCTGCATGTCGCCGTCGGACGCGATCACGTAGACGTGGTGGTCGAAGGGGCTCGTGCCCGGCTTGGCGTCGGGGTCGAAGAGCCCGCGCTGGCGGCGCTGGGCCATGGCCATGCCGACGGCAGAGGCGAGGCCGGAACCGAGCGGGCCGGTGGTGATCTCGACGCCGGGGGTGTGGTGGACCTCGGGGTGGCCCGGGGTCTGGGAGCCCCAGGTGCGCAGCGCCTTGAGGTCGTCGAGGCCGAGGCCGTAGCCGCTCAGGTAGAGCTGGATGTACTGCGTGAGGCTCGAGTGCCCGCACGAGAGCACGAAGCGGTCACGGCCGAGCCAGGTGGGGTCGGACGGGTCGTGCGTCATGACGTTCTGGTAGAGCAGGTAGGCGAGCGGGGCCAGTGACATGGCCGTGCCGGGGTGCCCGTTGCCGACCTTCTGCACGGCGTCGGCGGCGAGCAGGCGCACGGTGTCGACCGCCCGCACGTCGAGGTCGGACCAGCCGGCCTTCTTCGCGACGGGCAGGGGCAGGCCGGGGTCGCGCTGTGCCAGCAGTCCCTTCGTCTTCGCCGAGGTGCGGGATCGGGTGGGCTTCGTCGCCGTGGGGGCGGTGCTGGACGCAGCAGTGGGCACGAACGGGTCTCCTTCGGCAGAGTTGGTCGCGTACGGCCACGAGCCTAGTCCCCGCGTTGTGAGGCAGGACACCTCGCCCGAGGGGCGGTAGGGAGCGAGGCCATGTGCGGTGTCAGCCGTCCTCCTCGACGGTCTAGACTTGCAGCGCAATGCTCTCGTACCCCCGGGTCGGAGCGACGTACCAGCGGTGAGGATCTTCGTGACAACGGTGGACCCACGCGCCGATCTCTCGGCGCTGCACGGTCCGGACGGCAGCGGGCTGAGGTTCCTCCTCGGACAGTACGTCTCGCTGATGAAGCCGCGGATCATCGAGCTGCTCCTCATCACGACGATCCCCGTGATGTTCCTTGCGGAGCAAGGGGTTCCGAACCTCTGGCTCGTGGTGGCGACGGTGCTCGGCGGCACGCTCTCGGCGGGAGCGGCCAACACCCTCAACTGCTACATCGACCGCGACATCGACGCGGTGATGCACCGCACGAGCCGCCGACCGCTCGTCACCGGCACCATCACCCCGCGGGGTGCGCTCGTCTTCGGCGTCGCCCTGGCGGTCGCGTCGACGCTGTGGCTCGGCCTGCTCGTCAACTGGCTGAGCGCCGGGCTGGCGCTGGCCGCGCTGCTCTTCTACGTCCTCGGCTACACGCTGGTGCTCAAGCGCCGCACCTCCCAGAACATCGTGTGGGGTGGCGCCGCCGGCTGCATGCCGGTCCTCATCGGCTGGTCCGCGGTCACGAACTCGCTGAGCTGGTCGGCGTTCATCCTGTTCCTCGTCATCTTCTTCTGGACGCCGCCGCACTACTGGCCGCTGTCGATGCGCTACAAGGACGACTACGCCAACGCGCACGTGCCGATGCTGCCGGTCGTCGAGCGGTTCGTCGTCGTGGCGAAGCAGGTCGTCGCCTACTCGTGGGCCATGGTGCTGACGTCGCTGGCGCTCATCCCGGTGCAGCACGTCGGCTGGGTCTACACCGTCGCGGCGCTGGTCTCGGGCGCGCTGTTCCTGGGGGAGGCGCACCGGCTGCTGGGGCGGGCTCGCGCCGGCGCCGCCGAGGACGTCCTGAAGCCCATGCGCCTCTTCCACTTCTCCATCACCTACCTCACGATCCTCTTCGTGGGCGTGGCTCTGGACCCCGTCTGGCACCTGCCGCTGCCGTTCTTCTCCTGACCTCGCGCGCGTCACACAGCCTCCCGAGGGCGTATGCCGTCCGCCCGGCTCAGGTGGTCGGCGTGCCGTTCTCGAGGTAGAGCGTGTCGCCGGTGTGGCGGTGCAGGGTCTGCAGCAGGCGCTCGTTGTAGGGCGCGACGCGTCCGGGCCAGTCGCCGGGCGTGGTCCAGTGCACGGCACGGATCTCCCGCTGCTGCAGGTGCGCCCGGTCGAGCTCCTCGGGCTCGACGGTGCCGAGGTCGAAGACGAAGACGGTCGCGTCGGCCCATCCCAGCAGCGCTGGGAGCCAGTTGACGGCGAGCAGCCGGCCGGGGGTCACCGAGAGGTCGAGCTCCTCGCGGACCTCACGCACGACACAGGCGGCGGGGGACTCGTGACGGTCGACGACCCCGCCGGGAAGGTCCCACTCGCGCTTGTAGACCAGCTCGCAGAGCAGGATCCCGCCGGTGGGCGAGCGCAGCACGCCCTGGCCGATGGCGCGCTTGGTCGGGAGGGTCGAGTCGAGCATGGCCGTGAAGCCCTCGCGGGAGTCGGGGTGGGCGTCGCCGCGCTGCCGCCCGAGGACGAGCGTGTCCTGCGGGACCCCCGCGAGCGTCGCGTTGCCTCGCAGCAGCCCTTCCCGGCGCAGGCCGGCCCGCATCGCGGTGCGCACGGAGGCCCGGTTGTCCGGGTTGACGTGGGCCTCGACGCGCTCGAGCGCCAGCGCGTCGAAGGACCACTCGACGAGCAGGCGGACCGCTCGCCAGCCGAGCCCGCGACCGCGGAACGGCGCGTAGACCGCCCACGAGAGGACTCCCACGCGGCCGTCCTGGAGGCGCACGTCGACCGTCCCGGCGACCTGGCCACGCCACTCGACGACGAAGGTCGCCTTGACCCGGTCGGTCCACTCCCGGCCGGTGCGCTCGATCCAGGACCGGTGCTCCTCCTCGGGGGGCTCGATGGCGGGGAAGTCGAACCAGCGGGCGATCTCGGCGTCGTGCAGCCCGCGCGTGGCATCGCTGTCCTCGAGGCGCCACGGGCGCAGCACGAGCTCGCCGTCGCGCAGGGTCGGCTGGTCGGTCACGAGGCCAGCGTAGGCGGCCGTGCAACGCGGGCCGTCAGACCGGGTGCCGCCTCGTGGACAGGACTCCGAAGGTCAGCGCCACGACGAGCAGGCTCGCGCCGAGCATGTGCACGAGGACCAGGAGCTCCGGGAGCTGGGTGAAGTACTGGACGTAGCCGATGACACCCTGGGCCAGCGTGACGACGAGGACCGTCGTCCAGGCGCGTCGGGCCTCCTCGGTGTGCGCGGCGATGCGCACGGCCACGAGCGTGGCGACGACGAGCCCGCAGAAGAGCATCACCGCGTCGGCGTGCAGCCAGGACACCATTCGAGGGTCGAACCCGGTGCGCGCCGGCCGTTCGGCGTCGCCGGAGTGCGGTCCCGAGCCCGTGACGACGGTGCCGAGCACGAGGACGGTGGCGCCGAGGGCGCTGGTGACGAACGCGAGCCTGCGGGCGAGGGGATGGACGACGAGCTCACCCGGGGCGGACACGTCGTCCCGGGCCCCGCGCACGACGATCGCCGAGAGCGCCACGAGCACCATGGAGAGCAGGAAGTGCCCCATGACGGTCCAAGGGTTGAGCCCGGTGAGCACCGAGATGCCGCCGAGCACGGCCTGGGCCGGGATGCCGGCCAGCACGCCGATGGCCGCCCACTGCAGCCGCCGACGGTCCGGCCATCGCGTCAGCACGGCCCAGACAGTGGCGAAGGCCAGGATGACGACCACGTAGGTGAGCAGGCGGTTCCCGAACTCGACGAGCTCGTGGTAGCCGCTGGCCGCGTGGCGCACGGGCGTGAACGAGCCCGGCTGGCACTCGGGCCAGGTGCTGCAGCCGAGACCGCTGCCCGTCAGGCGGACGATGCCGCCGGTGACGACGATGCCCACCTCGGCGACGAGGTTGGCCAGGAGCAGGGGGCGCACCCAGCGGGGTGGGGCTGCAGGGAGCCGGCCCGCAATCCGGGCGAGGCGACTGGGGCTCGTCCGGGGGGCGGCCTCGGTCACGGTTCGCGTGGAGGACACGACGCAAGGGTATGCCGCGCGGCGCCGTGGTCCCCAATCGCTGGACACCGCCACGCGCTGCCGTCGCAGGCCCGTCCGGCCGTCCGCTGCGCCGACCCTCAGGAGCCTGGGAAGCCCCGTGCGGCCCGGGCCCCACGGCACGCGGGCTCAGGCGAGGCCGTGCCAGACGACCGCCGAGCCCGCGTGGCCGGCGAGGACCACGGTCACGAGGGAGGCCAGGGCCGCGACGACCACGACGACGCCGACCAGCACGTCGAGGGAGTGACGGCGCGACGCCTCCTCGCCCGGTGGCCGGAGCAGCCACAGGCCCACGAGGGCCACGACCATGAAGAGGAAGCAGGCGAGCTTGGCGCGGTCGCCCCACTCGACGTGCTCACCGAGCAGCTGCGAGTCGGTGGTGGCTGCACGCGCCGCGAGCACCCGGCGTTGGAGGGCCTCGCCGCTCTCCGCGGCCACGAACGCGGTGACCCCGGAGATCACCGCCCCGGCGGCGGCCGGCCAGCGCAGGGTGCGTCGCCAGGTGGGGCGCACGACGTAGGCGATCGAGCACAGCACGGCGAGCGGGACGAAGACGACCACGGCATGGATCACCAGCGCGTGCATCGGGAGTCCGAAGATGTAGTCGAACACGTGCCCTCCAGGTTGGGTCAGGTCGCCCTCAGCGCAGCACGCCGGGCGAACCGCCGTCGTGCCCCGGCTCCTCGTCGAGCGCGGTCTCGTGGTGCCGTGGCTGCAGTCTGTCCGACTCCGGCTGCTTCAGTCGTCGAAGCGGAACAGACGCGCCGCGAGGGCGGTGGCGAGCACGCCCCACACGAGGACGACGCCGAGGGCGGCCAGGTTCAGCTGCCCGTGCTGGAGGGCGGACCGCAGGCCGTCTGCCAGGCCGGCGGAGGGCAGGACGCTCGCCAGGTGCGACAGCCCGGCGGGGAGCTCGGAGCGGGGCACGATGACGCCACCGAGACCGAGCAGCACCACCCAGAGCAGGTTGGCGACCGCGAGCACCGCCTCCGCCCGCAGCGTGCCGGCGAGCAGGAGGGCCAGGGCCACGAAGGCCCACGTGCCCGCGACGACGAAGAGGACGGCATACGGGATGCCGGAGGCCTGCGGTCGCCAGCCGAGGAGGAGTCCCAGCACGCCGATGACGGCGATCTGGACCGCCTCGACGACGAATGTCGCGACGGCCTTGGCGGCCACCAGGCCACCCCGGCCGAGCGGGGTCACGCCGAGGTAACGCAGCACCGCGTAGCGGCGGTCGAACCCGGTGGCGATGGCCTGGGAGGTGAAGGCCGCGGAGATGACGCACAGGGCGATGACCCCCGGCGTCGCCACGTCGATGCGCGGACCGGGCCCGAGGGACGGCGACGTCGTGGCGTTCAGCCCGACGAGCGCCATCGCCGGCAGCACGAGGGAGACGAGCAGCTGCTCGCCGTTGCGCAGCAGGCTGCCGACCTCGAAGCCCGCCTGGGCCAGGACGCGTCGCAGGGGTGACGCGGCGCCGGACAGGGTAGGCGTCGCGGTGGTCGGGGGGGTGCTCACGCGGCTCCCTTGCGGGTCAGGCTGAAGTAGACGTCCTCGAGGGAACGGCCGCCCGTCACCGACTCCGGCGCTCCCTCGGCGACGGTGCGTCCGGCGTTCATGATGACGAGGTGGTCGGCGAGCCGCTCGGCCTCCTCGAAGGAGTGGGTCGTGACGACGACGGTCGCGCCGGCGTCCCGCTGCTCGGTCACGAGGTCCCACACCTCGAGACGGCCGTGCGGGTCGAGGCCGGCGGCGGGCTCGTCGAGGAAGAGCACCTCGGGCCGGCCCAGCAGCGAGGCGGCGAGGGCAAGCCGCTGTTTCTGGCCGCCGGAGAGCCGGCGCACGGTGGTCGAGGCGAAGTCGGTCACCCCGAGTCGCCGCGCCACGGTGTCGACCTCGACCGGTTCGGCGTAGAAGCGCGCGAGGTGGTGCAGCAGGCGCAGCGGCTTCGTGCCGTTGGGCAGGCCGCCGGCTTGGAGCATGACCCCGACGCGAGCCCGGTGGTCGGGACCGGCCTGCCACGGATCGGTGCCCAGGACGCGCACGCTCCCACCGTCCGGACGACCCAGCCCGACCGCGCACTCGATCGCGGTCGTCTTGCCGGCGCCGTTGGGTCCGAGCACGGCCGTGATGCGACCCGCGGGGGCCGACCACGTGAGCCCGTCGAGCGCCGCGACCGAGCCGAAGGAGCGGCGAAGGTCGGACAGTGTCACCGCTGCGGTCATGGCTCATGAGTCTAGGCTCGGGCCCAGCGTCCCACTCATCCGGCATGCATCCGGCCCGACCGACGGAGCCCCTCCCGTGAAGACCTCCCCGTCCACCTCGTTCGTCCCTGCCTCGGCGACCCTGCCGGCCGGGGGGCCCTCGTGAGCGGCGCCACCCCCGGCAGCCGGCCCCGAGGGCGCAACCGCGTCAGCCGCGGGATCCGGCTCGTCTCGGCGACAGGCGCCCGGGTCATCCCCCTGGAGCGGCTCAACCCGCGGGTGCGCGCGCGAGCGACCCTGCCCAGCCTCTTCACCCTCGGCAACATGCTGTGCGGGTTCTCGTCGGTGCTGCTCTCCTTCCAGGGGCACTTCCGCACCGCGGCGGTGCTCATCGGCATCTCGATCGTGCTCGACATCTGCGACGGCGCGGTGGCCCGCGCGGTGGGGGCCATCACGCCCTTCGGCCTGCAGTTCGACTCGCTCGCCGACCTCATCTCCTTCGGGATCGCACCCGCGGTCCTCGTCTACACCTGGGCGCTCCCTGCCTATCCGGTGTGGGCCTGGGCCGGGGCGATGTTCTGGCTGGCGTGTGCCGCCTACCGCCTGGCCCGCTTCAACGTGACCATCGACCCGCTCGCGGACAAGCGCTACTTCGTGGGCCTGGCCAGCCCGGGTGCGGCGGGCGTCGTCATCTCGACGGTCCTGGCCATCGGCGACCCGCTCTACGACTGGGCGCCGCTCGTGCCGGTCGCCGCGGGCGTCGTGCCGGCGGCCCTGATGGCGACCTCGTTCCGGTTCCGGTCCTTCCGCGACCTGCTGTCGCCGCGGCACCTGCGGATCACGGTCCCGCTCGCGGTGGTCATCGTGCTCGGGCTCGTCCTCTTCCCCGGGGCCACCGGCATGGCGCTCGCCTACGGCTACGTCCTTACCTGCCCGCTCGGCTGGGCGACGGCCCCACTGCGTCGCCGTTGGTTCGGCGACGATGCGGTGGCGCCGCCCCGCACCCGGATGCCGTCGGTGATCATGCCGCCGGAGGACGACGAGTCGGACGAGTCGGAGGGGTCCGACGAGTCCGAGGACTTCGAGGACGGCTGTGTCGACGGCACCGAGGACTCGGACGACCTGCACGGCACGCCTCGGGGCCGCTGACGATCTGGGACGGTTCGGTGGGGTTAGGGGCTCCTAACTGGAGTGGAGGGCCCAATTACGTCACAATGGTGTGGTGTTTTTCGGTGAGCACCCGGCGCGGGGCGCGAAGGACGGCGAGGACGGTCAGCACGTCTCGCCGCTCGAGTCCCGCACGCGCTCGCGCGTGCTCCACATGGTGTCCGCCGACGGACCCATCACCGCCGCCGAGCTCGGTCGCCACCTCGACCTGACGCCGGCCGCCGTCCGCCGCCACCTCGACCCGCTCGTCGAGCAGGGTGCGGTCGTCCCGCACGAGCCCACGGGAGGGCGCCGTGGCCGCGGGCGCCCGGCTCGCGCGTACGTCGTCTCCGACGCCGGCCACAGCGCCCTCGAGGCCGACTACGACTCGCTCGCCGTCGAGGTGCTCCGCTACCTCGAGGCCACCGCCGGCCCGGCCGCGGTCGGCGACTTCGCGCGCACCCGCGTGCGCGCGCTCGAGGAGCGGTATGCCGCCCGCCTGGCCGCCGCGGGCGACGAGCCCGGCGCTCGTGCCGAGGTGCTCGTCGAGGCGCTCAGCGAGGACGGCTTCGCCGCCACGGCACGGCCCGTGGGTGCCGGCGGCCTGACCGGGGTGCAGCTGTGCCAGGGCCACTGCCCGGTGCAGCAGGCCGCCGCCGAGTTCCCGGCGTTCTGCGAGGCCGAGACCGACGCCTTCTCCCGCCTCCTCGGGGTGCACGTCCAGCGCTTGGCGACCCTCGCCGGTGGGCACCACGTCTGCACGACCTTCGTCCCCACCGGCGGAATCGGGCTGCGCAGCCGGAAGACCGAGCAGCCTTCCGGTGTTGTCGCCTCCGGCGCCCCCACCTCGACCGACCCCCGCACCACCCAGACCACCGTCACCACGTCACGAACCGACACGCTCACGCACGTTCAGGAAGGTTCCTCATGACCACCCACATCGAAGAGCTGAACCCCGGCCTCAAGGGCATCGGCACCTACGAGTACGGCTGGGCCGACGCCGACGTGGCCGGTGCCACCGCGCGTCGCGGGCTCAACGAGGAGGTCGTGCGCGACATCTCCGCCCGCAAGAACGAGCCGGAGTGGATGACCAGGCTGCGCCTGAAGGGCCTCTCGCTCTTCGGCAAGAAGCCCATGCCGGCCTGGGGCTCCGACCTGACCGGCATCGACTTCCAGAACATCAAGTACTTCGTGAAGTCCACCGAGAAGCAGGCGACCTCGTGGGAGGAGCTCCCCGAGGAGATCCGCAACACCTACGACCGCCTCGGCATCCCGGAGGCCGAGAAGCAGCGCCTGGTCGCCGGTGTCGCCGCGCAGTACGAGTCCGAGGTCGTCTACCACCAGATCCGTGAGGACCTCGAGGCCCAGGGCGTCATCTTCCTCGACACCGACACGGCGCTGAAGGAGCACGAGGACCTCTTCCGCGAGCACTTCGCGACCGTCATCCCGGCCGGCGACAACAAGTTCGCCGCGCTCAACACGGCCGTGTGGTCGGGCGGCTCGTTCATCTACGTGCCCAAGGGCGTCCACGTCGACATCCCGCTGCAGGCGTACTTCCGCATCAACACCGAGAACATGGGCCAGTTCGAGCGGACCCTGATCATCGCCGACGAGGGCTCCTACGTGCACTACGTCGAAGGCTGCACGGCGCCGATCTACAAGTCGGACTCGCTGCACTCGGCCGTCGTCGAGATCATCGTCAAGAAGAACGCCCGCGTGCGCTACACGACCATCCAGAACTGGTCCAACAACGTCTACAACCTCGTCACCAAGCGCGCCACCTGCGAGGAGGGCGCCACGATGGAGTGGGTCGACGGCAACATCGGCTCCAAGGTGACGATGAAGTACCCCGCCGTCTTCCTCATGGGCGAGCACGCCAAGGGCGAGACGCTCTCGATCGCCTTCGCCGGCGAGGGCCAGCACCAGGACACCGGCTCCAAGATGGTCCACGCGGCTCCCAACACCAAGAGCTCGATCATCAGCAAGTCCGTCGCCCGGGGCGGTGGCCGCGCGAGCTACCGCGGCCTCGTGCAGGTCCTCGAGGGCGCCTCGCACTCGGCCTCCACGGTGCGCTGCGACGCGCTGCTCGTCGACACGATCAGCCGCTCCGACACCTACCCCTACGTCGACATCCGCGAGGACGACGTCTCGATGGGCCACGAGGCCACGGTCTCGAAGGTGTCCGAGGACCAGCTCTTCTACCTGATGTCCCGCGGCATGGCCGAGGACGAGGCGATGGCGATGATCGTGCGCGGCTTCATCGAGCCGATCGCGCGCGAGCTGCCGATGGAGTACGCCCTCGAGCTCAACCGCCTCATCGAGCTGCAGATGGAAGGAGCCGTCGGCTGATGGGCCTCCTGGCTGACCCGACGACCCAGACGACCGACACCCCCGAGACCCAGCAGAGCGAGACCACGGTGCCCGACGCCGCCACCACCAGCACCCTGCCGGGTGCCACCGCCCACACCGACTCGGCCGCCGCCTTCGTGCCCGACCAGTCGCGCGCCGAGCGCACGGCGTCCTTCGACGTCGACGCGTTCCCGCTGCCGAGCGGCCGCGAGGAGGACTGGCGCTTCACGCCCGTCAAGGCGCTGCGCGACCTGCTGGCCGAGGGCGCGAGCGGTCACCTCGAGATCGGCACGAAGCTGCCCGAGGGCGTGACGACCTCGACGATCACGTCCGCCGAGGCCCAGGCGCTCGGCATCCTCCCGCCGCAGGACCGCGCGGCCGTCGTGGCCGGTGCCGCCGTCGACGGTGCGCTGCTGCTCGACATCCCGGCCGAGGCCGAGCTGGCCGAGCCCGTACGCCTGTCGCTGGCGGGTGCCGACGGCGAGCCCGTCCATGGTCATGTCGTCGTGCGCGCGGGCCGGTTCTCGAAGGCCACGGTCGTGCTCGAGCACACCGGCTCGGCCCGCTACTCGCAGCTCGTCTCGGTCGTCACCGACGACGGCTCCGACCTCACGGTCGTGTCGGTGCAGCGCTGGGCCGACGACGCCCAGCACCTGGCCCAGCACGACGCCCTCGTGGGACGCGACGCCCGCTACAAGCACCTGTCGGTGACCCTGGGCGGAGCCGTCGTCCGCGTCAACGCCAACGTGCGCTACGCCGGCCCCGGCGGTGACGCGACCCTGCTCGGCGTCTACTTCGCCGACGCCGGCCAGCACCTCGAGCACCGCTCGTACATCGACCACAACGCCCCGCACTGCAAGAGCCGCGTCACCTACAAGGGCGCGCTCCAGGGCGAGACCGCCCGCACCGTCTGGGTCGGCGACGTGCTGATCCGCGCCGAGGCCGAGGGCACCGACACCTACGAGCTCAACCGCAACCTCGTGCTCACCGACGGCGCCCGCGCCGACTCGGTGCCGAACCTCGAGATCGAGACCGGCGAGATCGAGGGAGCCGGACACGCCTCTGCCACAGGGCGGTTCGACGACCTGCAGCTCTTCTACCTCCAGTCGCGCGGCATCACCGAGGACGAGGCCAAGCGCCTCGTCGTGCGCGGCTTCTTCGCCGACATCATCCGCGAGATCCCGCTCGCCGACCTGCGCGACGAGATCACCGCGGCGATCGAGGAGGAGCTCGCGTCGACGGCATACGCGAGCCCGACCCAGCAGACCCCCAGCACCCCCAGCACGAACAAGGAGAACTGACCCATGAGCACGCTCGAGATCAAGGGACTGACGGTCTCGGTCGAGACCGAGGACGGCCCCAAGGAGATCCTGCGCGGGGTCGACCTCACCGTGAAGTCGGGGGAGACGCACGCGATCATGGGCCCCAACGGCTCCGGCAAGTCGACGCTCGCCTACAGCATCGCCGGCCACCCGAAGTACACCGTCACCGGCGGCACCGTGACCCTCGACGGCGAGGACGTCCTCGCGATGAGTGTCGACGAGCGCGCCCGCGCCGGCCTCTTCCTCGCCATGCAGTACCCCGTCGAGGTCCCCGGCGTCACGGTCAGCAACTTCCTGCGCACGGCCAAGACGGCCGTCGACGGCGAGGCCCCGAAGCTGCGCACGTGGGTCAAGGACGTCAAGGAGGCCATGGGCAACCTGCGCATGGACCCCGCCTTCGCCGAGCGCAACGTCAACGAGGGCTTCTCCGGTGGCGAGAAGAAGCGCCACGAGATCCTCCAGATGGAGCTGCTCAAGCCCAAGGTGGCCGTCCTCGACGAGACCGACTCGGGCCTCGACGTCGACGCGCTCAAGATCGTCTCCGAGGGCGTCAACCGCGCCAAGGACGCGACCGACCTCGGCGTGCTGCTCATCACGCACTACACGCGGATCCTGCGCTACATCAAGCCCGACTTCGTGCACGTCTTCGTCGACGGCAAGGTCGTCGAGGAGGGTGGCCCCGAGCTGGCCGACCGCCTCGAGGACGAGGGCTACGACCGCTACCTCACCGCAGCGCAGCCTGCGTCGGCGGAGGCCTGAGCCGGATGACCGGCGTCCTGCCGTTCACGGACGGGGAGCTCGCCGCGATCCGCGGCGACTTCCCGATCCTGGCGCGCACGGTGCGTGACGGCAGGCCGCTCGTCTACCTCGACTCGGGCGCCACGTCGCACAAGCCCGTCGCGGTCCTCGACGCCGAGCGCGCCTTCTACGAGCAGCACAACGCCGCGGTCCACCGGGGCGCGCACCAGCTCGCCGAGGAGGCGACCGACGACTTCGAGGCCGCCCGCGCCACCATCGCGTCGTTCATCGGTGCGCCGGCCCACGAGGTCGTCTTCACCAAGAACGCCACCGAGGCGCTCAACCTCGTCGCCTACGCGTTCTCCAACGCGGCGCCGACCGACGAGCCCAAGGACGAGCGGTTCGTGCTCGGTCCCGGTGACGAGATCCTCGTGACCGAGATGGAGCACCACGCCAACCTCGTGCCCTGGCAGGAGCTCGCCCGCCGCACCGGAGCCACGTTGCGGTGGGTGCCGGTCGGTGCCGACGGCGCGCTCGACCTGACCGACCTCGACGACCTGCTGACCACGCGTACCAAGGTCTTCGCGTTCACGCACGTCTCCAACGTGCTCGGCACCGTCAACCCGGTCAGCGAGCTCGCTCGGCGTGCCCACGAGGTCGGCGCGCTCGTCGTCGTCGACGCCTGCCAGTCGGTGCCGCACCTGCCGGTCGACGTCGCAACCCTCGGGGCTGACTTCCTCGCCTTCAGCGGCCACAAGATGTACGGCCCGATGGGGGTCGGCGTCCTCTGGGGACGTGCCGAGCTGCTCGAGGTCATGCCGCCGTTCCTGACGGGTGGCTCGATGATCGAGCTCGTAACGATGGAGCGCTCGACGTACGCGCCCGCGCCGCAGAAGTTCGAGGCCGGCGTGCCCAACGCCGCCCAGGCCGTGGGGCTCGCCGCCGCCGTCCGGTGGATCGAGGCGATCGGCATCGAGCGCATGCACGCGCACGAGGCCGCGCTCGTCGACCTGCTGCAGCGGGGCCTGGCCGAGCGCCCGTGGGTGCGGGTCGTCGGGCCGCCGCTCGGCACCGGTCGCGGCGGTGCCGTCGCGTTCGTCGTCGAGGGCGTGCACGCCCACGACGTCGGGCAGGTGCTCGACGATGCCGGTGTGGCCGTACGCGTGGGGCACCACTGCGCCTGGCCGCTGCACCGCGCGCTGGGTGCGCCTGCCACGACGCGCGCGTCCTTCGCCGTGCACAACACGGTGGCCGACGTCGAAGCGCTGCTCGCGGCGCTCGACCGGGTCCCGGCGATCTTCGGACTCGAGACCGAGAGGGAGGCGAGCTGATGGACCTCTACCAGGAGCTGATCCTCGAGCACTCCAAGCGCCCGCACCACGCCGGCCTGCGTGAGCCGTTCGACGCCGAGGTGCACCACATCAACCCGACGTGCGGTGACGAGGTGACCCTGCGGGTCGACGTCACCGGCACCGGCGGCGATGCCGTGGTCTCCGACGTGTCGTATGCCGCCCAGGGCTGCTCGATCTCGGTGGCGAGCTCGTCGGTGCTCGCCGAGGAGGTCATCGGTCACCCGGTGTCCGAGGCCCTCGAGACCTTCGAGGCGATGCGGGCCATGCTGACCTCCCGCGGCACGGTGCCCGGCGACGAGTCGGTCATCGGCGACGGCGTCGCCTTCGCCGGCGTCTCGAAGTACCCCGCGCGCGTCAAGTGCGCCCTGCTCGGCTGGACCGCCTTCACCGACGCCCTGGCGCAGGCCGGCGTCGACATCTCGTCCACGACTTCCTCGTCCCCGCAAGGAGTTTCCTCATGAGCCAGACCGCAACCCCGCCCAACGTGGCCGACGTCGAGGAGGCCCTGCGCGACGTCGTCGACCCCGAGCTCGGCATCAACGTCGTCGACCTGGGCCTCGTCTACGGCATCACCGTCGACGCCCAGTCGCACGCCGTCATCGACATGACCCTCACGTCGGCCGCCTGCCCGCTGACCGACGTCATCGAGGACCAGACCGCCCAGGCGCTCGAGGGCCTCGTCACCACGCACCGCATCAACTGGGTGTGGATGCCGCCGTGGGGCCCCGACAAGATCACCGAGGACGGCCGCGAGCAGCTGCGCGCGCTCGGCTTCAACCTCTGAGACCGCACCCGCCGCGATCGTGACGTCCCGCGTGGTCGAGGTCGCCCCCGAGCGGTTCGGCCGCTGGATGGCCGGCTTCGCCGAGCGACACGGCACCTACGACGCCGCCGAGGAGGAGACTCCCGGCGGCGTCGTCGTGTCTGCGCGGGCGGCCGACGGCTCGACCGTGGTGGCCACGCCCTTCGAGCATGACCCGCTGGGCGTCGTGCTCGTCAGGCGGGGTGGGTATGCCGTGGGGCTGTCTCGCGGGCACGCGTTCGTCGCGTCGAAGGTCGGCACGCGTCACGTGCAGTCCCGCACCGCCGCCGGGGGCTGGTCCCAGCAGCGTTTCGCCCGGCGCCGGGGCAAGCAGGCCGACGAGCTCGTCGGCGCCGTGGTCGGGCACGCCCGGCGGATCCTGCTCGGGGACGACGAGTCGCCGCGCGAGGGAGCGGGCGGCATACCCCGTGGCCTCGTCGTCGGAGGAGACCGCACCCTCGTGCGCGAGGTTCTCGAGGCATCTGCCCTGCGGGCATTGCAAGGACTGCCGACACGGGAGCTCTACGACCTGCCCGACCCGCGGCGCGAGGTCCTCGAGAACGCCCTGCGCCGGGGGCGGGCCGTGCGGGTGGCGCTCACCGAGGTCGAGGCGGGTCGGCAGGGGTGATGCGACCGGTCAGCTGACCTTCGAGACGCCGAAGGTGTTGCACTGGTTGAGGTCGCCCGTCTCGTAGCCCTGGCTGAACCACTTCATGCGGGCCTCCGAGGAGCCGTGCGTCCAGGTCTCGGGCGTGACCCTGCCCTGGGCCTTCTGCTGGATCCGGTCGTCGCCCACGGCCGCGGCGGCCGACAGCGCCGACTTGATGTCCGTCTGGGTGATCGGCTTGAGCAGCGTCGTGCCGTTCTTGTCGGTGGTCTCGGTCGCGTGCTTGACCCACGTGCCGGCCAGGCAGTCGGCCATCAGCTCGGTGCGCACGGAGCCGGAGTTGGCGCCCTGCGGGTCCTGCTGGGCGCGCCCGAGCAGGTTCAGCTGGTCCTGGATGTGGTGGCCGTACTCGTGGGCGATGACGTACTCCTTGGCCAGCTGACCGCCGTTGGCGCCGAACTTGTCCTCGAGCTCCTGGAAGAAGCTCGCGTCGACGTAGACCTTGGCGTCGAGCGGGCAGTAGAAGGGGCCCACCTGTGCGTTCGCCGTGCCGCAGCGCGACTGCGTCTGGCCCTGGTAGATGACCGTCTTCACCGGCTGGTAGGTGACGCCGTACCTCGGCAGGGTCTTGCTCCAGTAGTCCTGGACGCTGTTGACCGTCGCGATGATGAGGCAGACGTCGTTCCGGTTGGCGTCCGCGCCGGTCTTGCACTGGGAGAACTGGTTCCCGTCGACCTGGCCACCGGCGGCCACCTGGTCGCTCTGCAGCTGCTGCGACGGGAACCCGCCGGTCTGGCTCGACCCGTCGCTGCCGCCGCCACCCAGGACGTTGCCCCCGAAGACGAGCGCGAGCACCAGCAGGATGAGGCCGCCGATGCCGCCGCCGACCCGGATGCCACCGGGGAAGCCGCCACCACCCCCACCGCCGAACCCGCCGCTGCCGCCGCTCTCGACCTGCGAGGTGTCGAGCTGGGCGTTGTCGTTGAAGCTCATGGTGCCGCTCCTGGGGTCTGGACCGCGGGGCCAACCGGGTCGGTCGAGATCACCTTATTGCGCGGCGACCGGGCTCGTCGTGCAGCCGTGTGGCAGACGTACCCGTTGGTCGTGGAGAAGCCCCCGGTCCTCGGCATCCCTCCACGTGAGCCGAGGACCGGGGGCTGCGAGCACCAGTGGCGGGTGTGGGCGTTTGAGCACGCGCCCCCTCTCGCGCACGTGCTCGGCCGCCACCGACGGCTCGCCCGGTCCCAGCACCACCTCGACACTGCTGGCTCGACCCGGACAGTCTCGGGGTGCGGGTGCCCCACCGGGAATCCGCCGGGGGATGATTCGCGCCCTCATCCTCGGGACGAGCGAGCGCGCACGGGGCCCGTGGGGTCCTGCTGGCAGGATGGCCGGTTGGGGTAGGGACGAGGTGGTGACCGCCGGTCGAGGAAGGTCGAGGAAGGAGCAGCATGCCGCTCAGTGACGCCGCCGTGCGTGCGCTGCGGCACGCGGACCAGGCCATCCACGAGGCGGACCGTTCGGACGTGTTCACGGTGTACGACGCCTGCCGCGCCGCGGTCGGGTCGATCGCACCGGTGGACGACTTCTACGTCGCCCTCGTGCGCGTGCGCGACCGCCAGATCTCCTACCCCTACGTCTTCAGCAACGGCCGCCACGTGGAGGCCGGCACGATGAGCTACGGCCCGAGTGGCCTGGTGGCGTGGGTCCTGGCGTCCCGGAAGCCGTATCGCTACGCCGACGACCAGGGCGCCCTGCTCAACAGGGGGATGCGCTTCGGGGACGAGGACCTCTCGGCCGATGCGGTCGTCGTCCCGATGGCGACCGACGACGGGGTCGTCGGCCTGATCGGCGCCCTCTCCGACACTCCCGACTCCCTCGGCGACGAGGTCGTCACGGCGTTGACGTGGCTCGCGGGCCTGGTCCAGGACCGGATCCTCGCGATGAGCCCAGTCAGGCGGCTCAACCTGGCCATGGTCTACCCCGAGCTCGAGGACTCGGGCCGCGCCGGCACCCTCATGGCCGTCAACCAGGCGTCGTCGGCGCTGACCCAGCTGGCGGCGGACCTCGACGACCTGCAGCGAGTCCTGGCCGAGAGCGGGTGCGCGGACAGCGTCCTCGAGCGCCTGGAGTCCTTCGGCCGGCGGTGCTTCGAGGTGCAGGCGGCGATCGTCACCCGCCTCGGGATGCGACCGGAGCACGGCGGGCCCGGACACGATGCCGCCGACCCCCTCGAGGGCCTCTCACCACGCGAGCGTGCCGTCGTCGCGCTCGTGACCGGGCCCGAGGGCGATCCCGGCAACGCAGGCATCGCCGAGGCGCTGGACATCTCCACAGCCACGGTGAAGACCCACATGGCCTCGGTCCTGGCCAAGTTGGGCCTCACGCACCGCAGCGAGCTGCGCTGGCTCGTCAGGGGCTACGGGGGCCACGGGGACCACGAGGGCCACGAGGGCTACGAGGCCGGCGGTTCGCAACGTCGGTGAGGGCGGACGCGCGCCAGGCAGCACGTTCGTGCGGAGCTCGGCAGCGTGCGCCGCGGCGCCGGTCCGACCCTGTGCAGAACGCTTGGTGGTCGTCATCGGCGTCGATATGTTCCGTTCATCACCTCCACAGCCCTCGAGGCCGTGCTGCCCCGGGTCCGTGACCTCTACCGTGACCTCCACCAGCACCCGGAGCTCTCCTTCGCCGAGCACCGCACCGCCGGCATCGCCGCCGGCTGGCTGCGCGAGCAGGGCCTCGCGGTGACGGAGGGCGTCGGTGGCACCGGCGTCACGGGCGTCCTGCACCGGGGCGAGGGGCCGGTCGTGCTGCTGCGTGCCGACATGGACGGCCTTCCCGTCGCCGAGGCCACCGGGCTGCCGTATGCGAGTGCGGCGCGGGGTGTGGACCCGGACGGTCGGGACGTCCCGGTCATGCACGCCTGCGGTCACGACGTGCACGTCTCCTGCCTGCTCGGGGCGGTGGCGGTGCTCGCGGCCGACGACTCGTGGACGGGCACCCGGGTCGCCGTGCTGCAGCCGGCGGAGGAGCTCGCGCGGGGCGCGGCAGCCATGGTCGAGGACGGGCTCTACGACAGGGCCCGCGCCCCGACGTCGTGCTCGGCCAGCACGTGGCCCCCATTCCTGCCGGCGTGATCGGCCTGCGGCCCGGGAGCGCCTTCGCCGCATCCGACAGCCTGCGCGTGACGCTCTACGGCCGTGGTGGCCACGGCTCCCGTCCCGAAGCCACTGTCGACCCCGTCGTGCTCGCGGCCGCCACCGTGCTGCGGCTGCAGACAGTCGTGTCCCGGGAGGTGGCCGGCACGGACACCCCAGTGCTCACGGTGGGCTCGGTGCAGGCCGGCACCAAGGCCAACATCATCCCGGACGAGGCCGTCCTGCTGCTCAACGTGCGCACCTACGACGTCCGGGTGCGCGAGCGGGTGCTGGCCGCCATCACCCGCATCGTCGAGGGTGAGGCGGCGGTCGCGGGGCCCGGTCGCCACTCGTCGAGGCGCTCGAGCAGGCTCCCGCCGTGGTCAACGACGTCCCCGCCGCCGAGCGCACGAAGCCGGCCCTGGAGTCGGTCGTCGGGCCGGGACGCGTGGTCGACCCGGGACCCGTGACGGGCAGCGAGGACGTCGGGCTGCTCGCGAGCGCAGCCGGGGCGTCCTGCGTCTTCTGGCTGCTCGGTGGCGCTGATCCCGCCGTCTTCGCCGACGCGCAGGACCTCGAGGGGGTCCGGGCCGCCATGGACCAGGTGCCCTCCAACCACTCGCCGCTCTACGCGCCGGTCATCGACCCCACTCTGGGTATCGGGATCGGGGCACTGGTCGCCGCGGCCGGCACGTGGATCGCGAGCGCCTAGGCCGTCGGGTCAGGAGAGAGGTTCGGAGACGGGTCAGGAGACGACGACGGCGTCGGGCGTCGTCGTCGTCAGGCGCATCCGGACCGGCACCTCGTCGCCGATCCGCGGGGGAGTCACGCCGGCCGGCAGCGACAGGATGCTGCACTGCATGTGTGGTGGCTCGGCGAAGCGGGGCATCGTCCCGGACACGGTGAAGGGGGAGCGCACGCGGTGCACCGCCTCCAGCACGCCTTCGGCGACGGCGATCGCGCGGGCGCGTGGGGTGGCGGCCGACGAGGGGCTCTCCATGGCGACGCCGTGCGAGGTGCCGCCGCTGACGACGACGAGGTGTCCGGCGGGAACCTCCCGCTGCCGGTAGCCGACGCGGGTTCCCTTGGGGACCGGCCGGACGTCGAGGACGTGCGCGCGCACCTCGTAGGAGTCCTTGTCGGCATACCAGAGGGCGGTGCCGATGCGCGGACGGAACTCGTGCTCGGGGAAACGGCCGGCCAGGGTGCCCAGCTCGGCGGCCGAGACGTGCGAGAGGAACCACGTCCGCTCGCCGGGCACGGCCGCGATGAACCGGGTGATCTCCTCGACGTGCCCGGTGCCGAGCGGAAGGTGCAGGGTCACGCCGAGCGCGTCGGCGTCGCCGGCCAGCTGCGCCACGTCCGTCATTTCGGCCCCGTAGCGGTTCATCGACGTCAGCCCCTCGACAACGAGCTTGGAGTCGGCCGCGAGGCCTCGCAGGCTCTCGAGATCGCCGCGCGTCGTGACGGTGTGGACGACCCGGCGGTTGCCGAGGTCGGGCAGGTCGGCGTGGATCGCAGCCCGGTAGGGCTCCATGACGAGCACGTCGCCACCGAAGGCCGCGAGGGCCTCGGGCACCTCGGTGTAGGCGCCGACCGCGATCATGGGGACCTGCAGGCGCGCCGCCTCGGCGCAGAGCAGGTCGCGCCCGAAGCCGTAGCCGTTGCCCTTGACGACCGGGACCACGCCCGGGTGCTCGGCCACGAACCGGTCGTGGCCGGCCCTCCAGCGCTCACCGTCGACGTGCAGGACGAAGGACACGAGAGCTCACCGCCGCTTCATGTAGAGATCGAAAGCCTTGTACAGCAAGGGGTTCAGCGGCAGATCCCACTCGCCGGCGAGCCGCACGGCCTCGCCGCCGGTGCCGACCTTGAAGCGGATGAGCCCGATGTGGGGGTTGTCCGCGTCGACCGTGTTCGTGATGCCGCGCAGGTCGTAGACGGTCGCGCCGGCCGCGATCGAGTCCTGCATCATCCGCCACTGGATGGCCGTCGAGCCCTGCAGCTCGCGCTTGGCCGACGTCGAGGCGCCGTAGGAGTACCACGCGTGCTCGCCGACCCGGATGAAGATCGTGGCAGCCAGCACGTCGCCCTCGTGCTCGGCAAGGTAGACGCGGATCCGGTCGGCGTCCTCGGTCGACAGGGCGGCATACATGCGTTGGAAGTACTCGAGCCCGCGCGGTGTGAAGCGGTCGCGCTCGGCGGTCTCGACGTACGTGCGGTGGAAGGCGGGCAGGTCCGAGTCGTCGCCGACACGCACGACCACGCCGTTCTTCGCTGTCTTCTTGATGTTGCGCCGCCAGAGCTGGTTCATCCCGGCGAGCACGTCGGCCTCGGTGCGGCCGGCCAGGGGGACCTGGAAGACGTACTCCGGCTGGCCCGCCGCGAAGCCGTCCTCCGGGCTGAGGTGGCGGAAGCCGAGGCGCTGCAGCTCGGCGACGACCGCCGTGCCCACAGGCTCAACGACGTCGGGGGTCGCCTGGTCGTAGCGGTCGATCGCCGGGTCGGCGATGGCGTCCTTGATCGTGGCCGTGTGCCAGCGGTGCGTCGCCACGGGCGGGCCGAGCCGCAGCGCGAACGCGCCCTTGGCCTTGAGGTGGTCGCGCAGCGCTCGCAGCAGCTCGACGAGGCGCGGCGAGGACCAGTCGATGCACGGGCCTTCGGGCACGTAGGCCAGCGAACGGTGCAGGCGGGGGAGCGAGCGGTGCAGCACGAGCGCCGCGCCGACCATCTGCTCGCCCTCGAACCAGCCCACCGACTCGGCGCGCCACTCCGGCTTGACCTCGGCCCAGGCCGGCGTCTGGAGGAAGCTCGCCGACGGCTGGGTCCGCAGCCACGCGAGGTGCTCGGCGGCGGAGATGTCTCGGACGGAGATGGGCGCGGTCACGCTGGATCACGCTACCCGAGCGCGCACGTCGACCTGCCACGCCTCGCCCGCCATGCGGCATACGGCCGGGGAGTCCCAGAACCGCGCGGCTCGCTTGACCTTCGACCCGGTCGAGGGGCCACGCTGACGCCCATGCTCCCCACGAACCGGCCCGACCGCCCGCTCAGCATCGGTGAGCTGGCGCGGGCGAGTGGCCTGAGCGCCAGCGCGCTGCGCTTCTACGACCGCGAGGGCGTGCTCGTGCCCGACGACGTCGACCCGCTGACCGGCTACCGCAGGTATGCCGTCGGGCAGGTCCGTGCCGCCCGTCTGCTCGCGTCCCTGCGCCGCGTCGGTATGCCGCTCGCCGAGGTCGCGCTCGTGCTGGACGAGGACGGGCGGGGCGCGTCGGGTGTCGCCGCTGATGTCGTCGCGGCGCACGAGCAGCGGCTCGTCGACGGGCTGGCCGACGCCCGCGCGGAGATCCGGCGCACCCTCGCACTCCTCGCCGAGGACGCCGACGGTCACGACGCCCGCTGCCGCGTCACCGTGCGGGCCGGCGACCTCCTGGAGGCCCTGGCCTCGGTCCGGTTCGCCGTGGCGCCGGGGACGCCCGTCGCGGGAGCCCCGGACGGATCGGACCTGCAGGTGCTCACCGGAATCCTGCTCGAGGTGACCGGCTCGGAGCTGCGCTGCGTCGCCACGGACCGCTACCGCATGGCCCTTGCAGGGATCCCAGTGCGCCGCCCGGTCGTCGGTCCTGCTGTTCCGGTCGCAGCGGTGGTCCCGGCCGCCTGGGCCGACCAGGTCGCGCAGGCCTGTGCCGCCGTCGCGGCTGAGGCGGAGGTGGCCCTCGAGGTCGGCGAGGGGCAGGTGGGGGCGAGCGTCGCCGGGGAGCTGCTGGCGACCGCCGTCGTGCCGGGCACGTTCCCCGACTACTGTCCCGTCGTCGACCCGGCCCCGCGCGCCGGTGCGGCGGGTGCCGCCGACGCCGCCGACCTGCTCTCGCGGTTACCCGTGGAGGTGGGGTCCGTCGGCCTGGTCGTGCGTCAGGGCACGGTGTCGCTGGCCGCGAGTGGTGCGGGGGCGTCGGCAGCGGACGTCTTCGTGGACCCGCAGTTCCTGCGCGAGGCGCTCGCGGTGGCCGGGCCGCGTCCCCGGCTCGAGGTGGACGGTCCCCGCCGCCCGCTGGCCATCCGTGGGGACGGCGCCGGCTTCTCGGTCCTGATGCCGGTCGCGCCGGACGGGCCGGATGGGCCGCACGCGTGAGCGTGCTCGTCCACCTCTGCCGCACGTGTGCGCACCAGCACGCTTGGCACGAGGGCGGCAACGGCGGCTACACCCCTTGCCGGTGCTGCCGTGCCGGGACCTCCGATCCCGACCCGGAGCCCACGCTGCTACCCACCCGCACCTCGCCACACGGCGTACTCGAGCCCCTGTGGCAGCCGGGCACCCGGCGCAACGCGGGCACGATGCATGCCTCCCGCACGTGCGACTGCGACACCTGCCACGAGGCCTCCGCCCGCATAACGCGTCGAGAGCACCCCTCCACGGCTCCTAGACTGGTGGGGTTGTCCGGCCGCTGACGTAGTGCGGCACCGATAGGAGGAATGCCGTGATCGTCGCCACCGGGATCGAGCTGCGTGCGGGTGCGCGCCTGCTCGTCGAGGACGCCAGCTTCCGCATCGACTCCGGCGATCGGATCGGCCTCGTCGGGCGCAACGGCGCCGGCAAGACCACCCTGACGAAGGTGCTCGCCGGGGAAGGGCAGCCCGCGGCCGGCACCGTGACCCGCACCGGCGCCGTCGGCTACCTCCCGCAGGACCCGCGCACCGGTGACCTCGAGATCCTGGCCCGCGACCGCATCCTGTCGGCGCGCGGGCTCGACACCATCGTGCGCGACCGCGCCGCCGCCGAGACCCGGATGGGCAGCGACGACGAGAAGACGCGCGAGAAGGCGATGCGCAAGTACACGCGCCTGGAGGCCGAGTTCGAGGCCCAGGGCGGCTACGCCGCCGAGTCCGAGGCTGCCTCGATCGCGAGCGCGCTCGGCCTCGACGAGCGCATCCTCGGCCAACCGCTGGGCACGCTCTCGGGCGGTCAGCGTCGCCGGGTCGAGCTGTCGCGGATCCTCTTCTCCGGCAACGAGACCCTGCTGCTCGACGAGCCGACCAACCACCTCGACGCCGACTCGATCGTCTGGCTCCGCGAGTACCTCCGCGCCTACAAGGGCGGCCTCATCATCATCAGCCACGACGCCGAGATGCTCGACGCGGTGGTCAACAAGGTCTACCACCTGGACGCCAACCGGGCGGCGCTCGACATCTACAACGTCAACTGGAAGACCTACCTCCAGTCGCGCGAGACCGACGAGAAGCGCCGCCGCCGCGAGCTGCAGAACGCCCAGAAGAAGGCGAGCGCGCTGCTGGCCCAGGCCGACAAGATGCGGGCGAAGGCCACCAAGGCGACGGCCGCCCAGAACATGGCCAAGCGCGCCGAGCGCCTCCTCGCCGGCGTCGAGGGCGAGCGCGTGCAGGACAAGGTGGCCAAGCTGCGCTTCCCCAAGCCGGCAGCATGCGGCAAGACGCCGCTGCGCGCCTCCGGCCTGTCACGCTCGTACGGCTCGCTCGAGGTGTTCACCGACGTCGACCTCGCGATCGACCGGGGCAGCCGCGTCGTCGTCCTCGGTCTCAACGGTGCCGGCAAGACGACGCTGCTGCGGATGCTCGCCGGCGTCGACACGCCTGACACGGGCGAGGTCGAGCCGGGGCACGGGCTGCGCCTCGGCTACTACGCGCAGGAGCACGAGAACCTCGACGTCGACCGGACCGTCCTCGAGAACATGAAGTCGGCCGCGCCCGACCTCGGTGAGACCGACGTGCGCAAGGTGCTCGGCTCGTTCCTCTTCTCCGGCGACGACGTGCAGAAGCCCGCCGGTGTGCTCTCCGGCGGCGAGAAGACGCGGCTGTCGCTCGCGATGCTCGTCGTCAGCTCGGCCAACGTGCTGCTCCTCGACGAGCCGACGAACAACCTCGACCCGGCCTCGCGCGAGGAGATCCTCGGCGCGCTCAAGACGTACGAGGGCGCCGTGGTGCTCGTCACCCACGACGAGGGAGCGGTCGACGCCCTCGAGCCCGAGCGCATCCTGCTGCTGCCCGACGGCGTCGAGGACCTGTGGGGGCCCGACTACAAGGACCTCATCTCGCTCGCCTGAGCCTCTCGGTCAGCCGGCGCCGCTATTTTTGCGCCATGGCAGCTAGCAGGCCCAGGCGGCGACGGCACGAGACGCGCTCCAGCGCGGGGGAGCAGCGGCTGTGGCCTGCGCTCGCCGTCGTCGTGGCGGTCCTGGCGTATGCCGTGCTCCCCGAGCGCCTGCTCCTCGGCCCGCGCCTCGCCATCCCCCTCGTCGAGCTGGTCCTGCTGGGGGCGCTGCTCCTCAGCAATCCTCACCGGATGGTCCGGCAGACCCGCTGGTCGCGGGTCACGTCCATCGCGCTGGCCTGTCTCGTCATCGCCACCAACATGGTCGCCCTCGCGATGCTGGTGCAGACGCTCACCTCGAAGGACGCCCGCGGCATGCCGCTGCTGCTGGCCGGCATGCAGGTGTGGCTGACCAACGTCATCGGCTTCGCCCTGTTGTTCTGGGAACTGGACCGGGGAGGGCCCGTCGCCCGGCACACGCTGGCCCGCGACCGGATGCCGCCGGCGGACTGGCGGTTCTCGCAGGACGAGAACCAGGACGCCGTCACCGAGGTCGCGGCCACATCCAGCGAGCGCAGCAACTGGCGCCCGGCGTTCGTCGACTACCTCTACACGTCCCTCACGAACTCGAGTGCCTTCAGCCCGACGGACACCATGCCGCTGACCCCGCGTGCGAAGGCGCTCATGGGCCTGGAAGCGACGGCGGCGCTGCTGACGTCGCTGCTCGTGGTGGCCCGCGCCATCGGGGCGCTACCCCAGTGAGGTCCTCCACTGTCCATAATCTGCAGTGCTGGATCGCATAATGGACAGTTATTGACCGCATGGCCGGCTCACGGTCACAGTGGTGCCATGCCGAGCCTCCACCTCGCGTGCCCGTTCTGCTCGGGCGAGAACCTGACGCCCTTTCCCGACCCGACCGCCGCCTGGTCGTGCCTGGACTGCGCTCGGGTCTTCCGGGTCGAGGTGGCGCAGCCGGCGTCGGTGAGTGGTTGGGGCGTGCTGCGGGCCGTGCCTCCGGCTTCGGTCGCCGCCGTCGCCCCCGCCGCCTGATCGGCGGCGGGCGTCCGACCCGCGGGTAGCCTGCGCCCATGACGCATCCGCACCTCCGGGTGGAGACCGACGGCCCCGTCCGCACCCTGACCCTCGACCGCCCGGACAAGCGCAACGCGCAGACCCCGTCGCTGTGGGCGGCGCTCGCCGACGAGGCCCGCTCGCTCCCCGAGGACGTACGCGTGGTCGTCCTGCGCGGGGCCGGCGAGGCGTTCTCGGCCGGCATCGACACGGCCATGTTCAGCCCCGAGGGAGTGCCGGGCGAGAAGAGCGTGACCCAGCTGGCGGCAGGCGGCACGGAGGCCCTCCAACGGGGCATCGCGGCATACCAGCAGGGCTTCACCGCGTGGGCCGAGTGCCCGGCCGTCGTCGTGGCCCAGGTGCACGGCTACGCCATCGGTGCCGGCTTCCAGCTCGCGCTCGCCGCCGACCTGAGGGTCGCGGCGCTCGACGCGTGGTTCGCGATGCGCGAGACGAGCCTGGGCCTCGTGCCCGACCTCGGTGGCACCGGGCCGCTCGTGCACCTCGTCGGCTACTCCCGGGCCCTGGAGATCTGCGCCACCGGGCGCAGGGTGTCGGCGCCGGAGGCCCACGCCATCGGTCTCGTCGGCTCGCTGGCGCCGGCCGCCGACCTGGAGGAGGCGACGCGCTCGCTCGTCGACGCGCTGCTCGCGGCACCCGAGACCGCACTGCGGGCGCTCAAGCCGCTGCTGCGCGGCGCGATGGGCGGGGACCGGGACGCCCAGCTGTCCCGCGAGCGTGCCGCGCAGGCGACCCTCCTGCAGGGCATGCTGGGCGGTCGCCCGGCCTGAGGCTGGTGAGCCGGGAAGGCCCGTCCGGGGGCGGACTGCCGGGCCGCGGGAATCGGTGTCGGTGCTGCGCGGTTGGATGGAGGGAACACAGGAGGTCTTGCAGTGGGCATGCAGCCGTGGATGGCGATGCGATCGATGTCGCGTGACTCGTCGGTCGCCGAACGAACCCTCTCACCGGGCACCCGGCGCCGGGTGCTGACGTACGCCACGCCCTACCGCGCAGCGATCATCACCTTCCTGGTCGTGACGGTGCTCGACTCCGTCATGGTCGTCGCCGTGCCGCTGCTGCTCAAGAACATCGTCGACGACGGCGTGATCCCCAAGGACTCCTCGGTCGTCGTGCGCCTCTCCCTCCTCGTCGCCGCGATCGCCGTGGCCGACGCGCTGCTCACCGTGGTCTCCCGGTGGTACTCCTCGCGCATCGGTGAGGGCCTCATCAACGACCTCCGCACCCAGGTCTTCGCGCACGTGCTGCGCCAGCCCATCGCGTTCTTCACCCGGGCCCAGACCGGCTCGCTCGTCTCCCGCCTCAACAACGACGTCGTCGGTGCCCAGCAGGCGTTCACCTCGGTCCTGTCCAACGTCGTCTCCAACCTCGTCTCGGTCGTCCTCGTCGTCGGTGCCATGGTGGCCCTGTCGTGGCAGCTGACCCTGGGCTCGCTGCTGCTCGTGCCGCTCTTCGTGATCCCGGCCAAGCTGATGGGGCGGCGCCTGGCGGCGCTCGCGCACCGGCAGATGACCCTCAACGCCGACATGGGCACGCGGATGACCGAGCGGTTCAACGTCGCGGGCGCCCTGCTCGTGAAGCTCTTCGGCACGCCGTCGCGCGAGGAGGCCGAGTACGCCGAGCGCGCCGGCCGCGTCCGCGACATCGGGATCCAGATCGCCCTCAACCGCACCATCTTCATGGCGGCCCTGACCCTCGTCGCCGCCCTCGCCACCGCGATGATCTACGGCTTCGGCGGTGTCATGGCGGTCAACGGCACGCTGTCCGTCGGCACCCTGCTCGCCCTCGCGGCCCTGCTGGCCCGCCTCTACGGACCGCTCACGTCGCTGTCCAACGTGCGCGTCGACGTCATGACCGCGCTGATCTCCTTCGAGCGCGTCTTCGAGGTGCTCGACCTCGAGCCACTGGTCAAGGAGAGCCCGACCGCCGTCCCGCTGCCCGCCGGGCCGCTGGGAGTCGAGCTCGACCACGTCTCGTTCCGCTACCCCTCGGCCGACGAGGTGTCGCTGGCCTCCCTCGAGTCGGTGGCCTCCGGCGACCGCCGCGGCAGCGGTGACGTGCTCCACGACATCACCGTGAACGCGCCTGCGGGGCACCTCGTCGCGCTCGTGGGCCCGTCGGGGGCCGGCAAGACCACGCTGACCTCCCTCGTCTCACGCCTCTACGACCCGAGCGAGGGCGCCGTCCGCATCGGGGGCACCGACCTGCGCGAGGCCACCCTGACCTCCCTCCGCGACCGCGTCGGCGTGGTCACCCAGGAGGCCCACCTCTTCCACGACACCATCCGCGCCAACCTGCTCTACGCCCGGCCCGACGCCACCGACGAGCAGATCCAGGCGGCCCTCGAGGCGGCGCAGATCAGCCGGCTCGTCGAGGAGCTGCCGCAGGGCCTCGAGACCGTGGTCGGCGACCGCGGGCACCGTCTCAGCGGCGGCGAGAAGCAGCGCCTGGCCATCGCCCGCCTGCTCCTCAAGGCGCCCGACGTCGTCGTGCTCGACGAGGCCACCGCCCACCTCGACTCCGAGTCCGAGGTCGCCGTCCAGCGAGCCCTCGACGCGGCCCTGGAGGGACGCACGTCGATCGTCATCGCCCACCGGCTCTCCACGATCCGGCAGGCCGACCTCATCGTCGTCCTCGACCACGGGCGCGTCGTCGAGACGGGCCGGCACGCCGAGCTGCTCGCCGCCGGCGGCCTCTACTCCGTGCTCCACGCGACGCAGTTCAACGAGCAGGTCGCCGAGCTCGGGATCGCGGCCGAGGGCTCCGGCGACGTCGACCTCACCGAGCTCGACCACGTCTGAGCGGGCTCAGGCGTCCTCCTCGTCCCAGATCCGCACCTTCTTCGGCTTGGGGGGCGCGGCATACGGGCCGCCCTCGGTCTCTCGCACCGCCGCGGCCTGCCGTCGGATCGCGAAGAAGATGAACGCGAGCCCGCCGGGCATGAACAGCCACCACTGGTAAGCGTAGGCCTGGTGCGGTCCGAGGTCCTCCTCGGGCTTCGGCAGCGGCTGGAGCGGATGGCCTGCCGAGGCCGATGACGGTCGCTGGCTGCCCAGCACGACATACGCGTCCACGTTGCTGAGCGAAGGCACCTGGGCGCGGGCGTCGGCGATGTTGATGCTGACCAGCTGCGGTCGCGGCACGTCGCGTCCGAGGCTCACCTCGCCGGTGCGCAGCCAGCCGGTCACCGCGACGGCCCCGGCAGGCGGAGGGTCCACCGGCGGGACGGTCTCGGCGTTCGCCCCGTTGGCCACCCAGCCCCGGTCGACGAGGACGGTCAGCCCGTCCGTCTGCAGCGGCGTCAGCACCTCGAAGCCCACCGTCGAGTTCAGCGTCCGGTTGCGGACCATCAGGTCGCTGTTCGCGGCATACGTGCCAGTCAGGGTGACGTGCGTCCACTGGCGCTCGGGAGTGAGCGGACGCTCCACCAGCGCGGGGGAGAACGGCACGGGCGCCGCGCCGTAGTTGGTCGCGATGGCATCGACCTTGGTGCGCTGCTCCACGTGGCGGTGCCACTGCCACAGACCGAGGTAGTAGCACGCGACACCGAACACCACGGCAGCCAGGGTGGCGAGCAGCCAGCGCCGGGTCAGCCACAGTCGAAGCACCCATTGACGGTACCCCGGCCTAGAGTGGAGCCCATGACCCGCCTTCCCGACCCGAGCGTGCGACCAGCCGGCCTGGCCGACCAGTTCGGTCGGGTAGCCCGCGACCTGCGCGTGTCCGTCACCGACCGCTGCAACCTGCGCTGCACCTACTGCATGCCCGCGGAGGGCCTGCCGTGGATGCCTCGCGCCGAGATGCTGACCGACGAGGAGATGCTGCGCATCATCGGCCTCTTCGTCCGCGACGGCATCACGCAGGTGCGCCTCACCGGTGGTGAGCCGCTGCTGCGCCGCTCGCTCGTCGACCTGGTCGCCGGCATCGCCGCCCTCGAGCCGCGCCCGAAGATCGCGATGACGACCAACGGCGTCGGCCTGGAGCGCGTCGCGCACCGGCTCAAGGACGCCGGTCTCGACCGCGTCAATGTCAGCCTCGACACGATCGACTCCCAGACCTTCACCCGGCTGACCCGCCGTGACCGGCTCGCCGACGTCGAGGCCGGGCTCAAGGCCGCGGCCGACGCCGGTCTCACCCCGGTCAAGGTCAACGCCGTCGCCATGCGCGGCATCAACGACGAGTCGGTCGCCGACGTGCTCGCCTGGTGCCTCGAGCGTGGCTACGAGCTGCGGTTCATCGAGCAGATGCCGCTCGACGCGCAGCACGCATGGGACCGCAGCGACATGATCACCGCCGACGAGATCCGTGAGCGCCTGTCCCGGCGCTGGGAGCTGACCCCGCTGCCCGCGGCCGACCGCGGCAGCGCGCCGGCCGAGCGCTTCCTCGTCGACGGCGGGCCCGAGACCGTCGGCATCATCGCGAGCGTCAGCGCGCCGTTCTGCGCCGCCTGCGACCGCACCCGCCTGACCGCCGACGGCCAGGTGCGCAACTGCCTCTTCTCGACCACCGAGACCGACCTGCGCGGCCCGCTGCGCGAGGGCGCGACCGACGACGAGCTGCTGGCCCTCATGCGCGGCGAGATGTGGCGCAAGCGGCGCGGCCACGGCATCGGCGACCCCGACTTCGTCCAGCCCGACCGGCCGATGTCCGCCATCGGCGGCTGACAGTAGACGCGGCCCGGCCCTACGGGTTCCGCGGCCATCCGGATGTTCTGATGGGGTCATGGACCCTGTCGTGCGTGTGTCTGGTGGCCTTGTCCGCGGATCGAGCCGGGACGGGGTGAACGCGTACCTCGGGATCCCGTACGCCGCGCCCGCGGTCGGCGCCCACCGCTACCGCGCGCCCCAGCCGGTCGTGCCGTGGGAGGGCGAGCGCCCGGCGACCCAGCACGGTCCCACAGCCGCGCAGTCGGCGTACCCCACCCCGATGGACACCGTGCTGCCCAGCTCGGTCGACCCCGGCGACGACTACCTCAGCGTCAGCGTGTGGGCACCCGAGGGCGCCGAGGCGCTGCCCGTCATGGTGTGGATCCACGGCGGGGCGTTCGTGCGCGGGGCCAGCTCGGTCTCGACCTACGACGGGAGTGCGTTCTCGCGCGACGGCGTCGTCCTCGTCGGCATCAACTACCGACTCGGCGTTCCGGGCTTCGCAGTGCTCGACGGGGCGCCGACCAACCTCGGCCTGCGCGACCAGGTCGCGGCGCTGGAGTGGGTGCGCGACAACATCGCCGCGTTCGGCGGCAACCCCGACGACGTGACCGTGTTCGGCGAGTCCGCGGGCGGGATGAGCGTGGCGATGCTGATGGCTTCACCCGCGGCCGAGGGCCTCTTCCGCCGGGCTGCCATCCAGAGCGGCAACGGGGCGGCCGTCTGCTCCCTCGAGGACGCCCGGAAGGTCAGCGGCGAGATCGCCGCACACCTCGGCGTACCCGCGACCGCCGAGGCCTTCAGCGCGCTCGACCCCGAGGTGGTCGTCGCCGCGCAGACCGCGATCGGGCTGGCCATCCAGGCCGACCCCGACCCGGCGCGCTGGGGGGCCTCTGTCCTCGCCGGCGGCCTGGGGATCATGAGCCTGTTCCCCGTCGTGGACGGCGACATCGTCCCGGGAGTGCCCGAGGAGCGCATCGCCCAGGGTGCCGCGGCCGGCATACCGCTGCTCATCGGCACGACCCGGGACGAGTTCCGCCTCTTCCTCGTGCCCACCGGCATCGCCGGTGGCGTGACCGAGCAGGCGCTGCCGGTCCTGGCGGCCCGCTACGGCTGGCCGGACGGGGCTGTCGGGACGTATGCGGGCAACCGCCCGGACGCGTCCCCCGGAGACCTCGTCTGCGCACTGCTCACCGATGCCGCCTTCCGGGTGCCCACGACCCGCCTGGCCGCCGGGCACCATGCGGCAGGCGGGGTAGTGCAGGTCTACGAGCTCGACTGGGAGACCAAGGTCGCCGAACTCGGCGCGTGCCACGCACTCGAGCTCGCGTTCGTCTTCGACACCCTCGAGAACGGGGCGCTGATGGCGGGCGAGGGCGCCCCGCAACAGCTGGCCGACGAGATGCACCGGGCGTGGGTGGCCTTCGCGCGAGGCGGCGACGCCGGCTGGCCGACGTGGACGCCGGAGCGCCAGTCCGTCATGGTCTTCGACGTGCCGTCGCAGGTCCTCGAGGGTCCGCGGGCCGACGAGCTCGCCGTCTGGGGCTGAGCGCTCGCCCGGCGCCGGCGGTTCAGCCGTCAGCGTCGGTCAGCTGCTCCACGGGAACGACCTCGATGAGGAAGCCCCGCAGGGCGACGAAGTCCGACAGGGGCCGCCGGTGCTCGTCGCACGCCAGCCACACCTTGCGGCGGTCCGTGGCGTGCAGCTTCGGGTTGTTCCACACGACGGCGTGACGGGCGCCCTGGCGACAGCCCTTGGCGCTGCACACGTGGTCACCGCCGACCTCGGGGAGGGTCGGCACGGTCTCGGGGACGCTCACCGGCCGATGCGGTGGTAGTCGTCCTGCGGGGTGACCGCCTGGATGCTGCCCGGCTGTCGGGGAGCGACGGCGTTCGCGATGACGACCGCGATGTACGGGATGAACACGGCCGCGAGGACGGCAGCCCAGCGCAGCCAGCCCGACGTGACGAAGACGAGACCGAAGCAGGCGATGCGGATGCCCATCATCGTCAGGTAGCGCTTGACGCGCTTGTCCTGGTCGTCCGTCGAGGACGTCGGCGCCGAGGTGACGGAGTACACCACGGGTTCCTTCTTGGCTCTTGGCACCCTTCCACCATAAGCCTGTTCGCGCCGCGAGCCGCGGTGGCTGTCTACCCTTCGGTAGTCCGTTAGGTTTCGGGGCAGGAAACGGCCCGGACCGATGGAGGAACCCACCAGTGCCAACGAACGAAGCGTCGACGAAGCAGGCACGCAACGTGCTCGTGACCGGCGGCAACCGCGGCATCGGGCTGGCCATCGCCAGGGCCTTCGTCGACGGCGGCGACAACGTCGTCATCACGCACCGCTCCGGCGAACCGCCTGAGGGGCTGCAGGGCGTCAAGTGCGAGGTCACCGACTCGTCCTCCGTCGACGAGGCGTTCACGGCGGCCGAGGAGATCCTCGGCGGGCCGGTCGAGGTGCTGGTCGCCAATGCCGGCATCACCCGCGACACGCTGCTGATGCGGATGAGCGACGATGACTTCGACTCGGTGATCGACACCAACCTCGCCGGCGCCTTCCGGTGCGCCCGCCGCGCGGCCACCGGCATGATCCGCAAGCGCCGCGGCCGCATCGTGCTGATCAGCAGCGTCGTCGGCCTCTACGGTTCACCCGGCCAGGCCAACTACGCCGCGTCGAAGGCCGGCCTCGTCGGTCTCGCCCGCTCGGTCTCCCGCGAGCTCGGCGGCCGCGGCATCACCGCCAACGTCGTGGCTCCCGGCTTCATCGAGACCGAGATGACGGCCGTCCTGCCCGACGAGCAGAAGAAGGCCTACCTCGCGAGCATCCCGGCCGGCCGTTTCGCCACGCCGGAGGAGGTCGCCTCCGTCGTCCGCTTCGTGGCCAGTGACGAAGCCGCCTACATCACCGGCGCCGTGATCCCCGTCGACGGCGGCCTCGGCATGGGTCACTGACCCTCCCGACGTCCCACACGGCATACGTACGCCGTCGGCGCGTTCGCGCGGCACCCGCACCCCACACACGAGAAAGTCGCAGGCATGGGAATCCTCGAAGGCAAGAAGCTCCTCATCACCGGCGTCCTGATGGACAGCTCGATCGCGTTCCACGTCGCGAAGATCGCCCAGGAGCAGGGCGCGACCGTGGTGCTCACCTCGTTCGGGCGCACGATGCGCATCACCCAGACCATCGCCAAGCGGCTGCCCGAGACGCCCGCCGTCATCGAGCTCGACGTCGCCGACCAGGAGCACCTCGACACCCTCGCCGAGCGGCTGCGCGAGCACGTCGACGGCCTCGACGGCGTGCTGCACTCGATCGGCTTCGCCCCGCAGGGCGCCTTCAACTTCCTCGAGGGCACGTGGGAGGACGTCTCGACCGCGCTGCAGATCTCGGCCTACAGCCTCAAGTCGCTCGCCGTCGCGACACTGCCTCTGATGTCCGAGGGCGGCTCGGTGGTGGGCCTGACCTTCGACGCCAAGTTCGCCTGGCCGGTCTACGACTGGATGGGCGTGGCCAAGGCCGCCTTCGAGTCGACCAACCGCTACCTCGCCCGCGACCTCGGTCCGAAGAACGTGCGGTGCAACCTCGTGGCGGCCGGCCCGATCCGCACCACGGCCGCGAAGTCGATCCCCGGCTTCGAGCAGTTCGAGCAGGTCTGGGACGAGCGGGCGCCGCTCGGGTGGGACGTCAACGACGCGGTGCCTGCGGCGAAGGCCTGCGCAGCCCTGCTCTCGGACTGGTTCCCGGCCACGACGGGCGAGATCGTGCACGTCGACGGCGGCGTCCACGCCATGGGTCAGTGAGCGCGCAGGCACTCCGGGCCGGTCGCTAGAGTCTGGCCATGCCTGACCCCGGGAACGAGTCCAGCGCCCTGACGACCCAGCCCCGGGCAGGCGCCCAGCCCGCGTCCGACGCCGTGCGCATCGACGAGGTGCGGGTGCTCGACGGGCCCAACCTCTACTTCTCGCGGCCGGCGATCAAGGTGGTCCTGCACCTTCCCGGCTACCTCGAGCTCAAGCGTCCGGCGGCCGAGGAGCTGGCCCGCCGCGTCGGCCTGCGCTCGGCCCGGCCGGGCAAGCGCGGCACCGCGCTGCGCCAGCGGTTCGTGATGCGACTGCTGCGCACCGTCATGCGGAGGCTGGGCACCGAGATCGGCGCCGGACGCCTCGGCGTGCGGGTGCGGGCGGGCCAGACGGTCGAGCAGGTCGTCGTCGCGTTCCCGTGGATCCACCGTGGCCGTGCCAAGGTCGCCGGGGAGCAGCTCGGCGTCGTCATGACCGAGCTGCTCGACAGCTCGCGAAGGCCCGACGAGCTCATCGAGAAGGCGGCGGCCGTGATCCTGGCCGCCCCGGACGGGCCCGGCCCGAGCGTGCTCACTCCCACCGTCCCGGTCGCGTCCGTGACCGGCACCAACGGCAAGACGACGACCACCCGTCTCATGGCGCACATGTGCATGGCCGCGGGGCTGACCACGGCTTGGAGCTCCACCGACGGCATCGTCGTCATGGGCGAGACCGTGGAGGAGGGGGACTACTCCGGGCCCGCGGGGGCACGCGGCGTGCTCGAGACGCCCGGCCTCGACATCGGCATCCTCGAGACCGCCCGGGGCGGGATGCTGCTCAAGGGGATGGGCGTGACCGCGAACGACGTCAGCGTCGTCACCAACGTCAGCGCCGACCACCTCGGCCTGCAGGGCATCGACACCCTCGACCAGCTCGCGGAGGTCAAGGCCATCGTCACGACGGTCACCAAGCCGCAGGGCTGGGTCGTGCTCAACGGGGACGACCCGCGCGTGTGGGCCATGCACTTCGGCATCAAGGCCAAGCCGTGGGCCTTCAGCCTCGACCCCGCGTCCCCGGCTCTGTGGGAGTCGATCAACGCCGGGGGCCGAGGGATCACCGTGCTCGACGGGGAGATCGTGGTGCTCTCGCCCAACGGCGACCCCGACCGGCTCGTCAAGGTCGTGGACGTGCCCATGACGCTCAGCGGGCTCTCACGCAACAACATCGCCAACGCGCTCGCCGGGGCGGCGGCCGCCCTCGGGCTCGGGGTGCCCCGCTCGGCCGTCGTCGAGGGGCTGCGCACCTTCGCACCCGACCCGGAGCACAACTGGGGGCGCCTCAACACCTACACGCTGCCTCTGCCGGACGGCGCCGGCACCGCCACCGTCATCATGGACATGGCCCACAACGAGGCCGGTCTCGACGCTCTGCTCGAAGTCGCCCGTGGCCTCGCCGCGCCGGGCGGGGCCGTCCGGCTGGGTCTCGGGTGCGCGGGGGACCGCGCCGACGAGGCCATCGTGGCGATGGGCGAGATCGCCGGCCGCGGCGCCGAGGAGGTCGTGCTCAAGGTCGCCGAGCACTACCTGCGCGGGCGCCGGCCGGAGGAGCTGCTGAACCTCTTCCGCGAGGGCCTCGCGACGGTGGGTGTCCTCGACGTCCCTGCACACGACACCGAGCTCGCTGCGCTGCAGGCCCTGGTGGCGCACGCGCTCGACGGCGACGTGATCGCCCTGATGTGCCACGCGGAGCGGACCGAGGTCGACGGCTGGGTCCGGGGGCAGGGCGGCACCGTGGACGACGCGCGCACCATCCGCCGCAAGGTGGTCGCAGGCCGCGGCGAGCACGAGCTCGAGGGTGAGATCGCGGCGCTGTGGACGATGGACGACGCGCAGGCACGGGTCGAGGCGGCCCAGGCCCTGGTGGACGACCACCCGGCGGACGCGCGGCTGGTCTTCGAGCTCGCAGGGGCCTGGGACGCACTGGGTGACGAGCGCTGCGCCATCGGGCTCTACGAGCAGGCGTTGACCGGTGGGCTGCGGGAGCCGCACCGGCACCTCGCGCAGCTGCAGCTGGCCTCCAGCCTGCGCGTCGTCGGTCGGGCCGAGGAGGCCTTGGCTGTCCTCGACGAGGTCCTGGCCACCCGCCCGCACAGCACCGCAGCTCTCGTGCTGTGCGCTCTCGCGCAGGCCGACCTCGGCCGGGAGCGCCAGGCGGTGGCCGACCTCGTCCGGGGCACGCTCGAGGCCACGACCGACGTCGACACCCAGGCCTACCGCCGAGCCCTGCGCGCCTACGCCGACGAGCTCGCCCCCGCCACCGACTGACCGACGCGTGTCGCAAAGTGCCCACTCGACGTTGGGGGAGGTATGCGGTCGGGGTGAGTGGGGAACGGGGTGCGCGTCAGACGGCGGTGTCGTCGAGAGCCGCGGGCTGGCTCTCCGCGGGGACGGTCGCGAGCGCCTCGCCCTCGGCCTCCTCGCCCTCTGCCTCGGCCGTCTCGGTCAGGGTGCTCGGGTCGAGGTCGGGATCGCTCGTGCCGGCGCCCGGCGTGCCGAGTCGTGCTCCGGCCTGGGCGGCGTTCGTGCGCTCCTCGAGCTCGGCCACGACGCGGGCGTGGTTGTCGACGCACATGACGACGACGTCGCCCGGGTTGGTGCGGGCCAGCACGTGCCGGGTCGCCTCGAGCTCGTCGAGCACGATCTCGACCTGACGGCAGCGTGCGCCGTCGGCCATCGCCGCGCGGGCGCCCTCGGCCACCAGCCGGGCCGACTCGCCCGGGGCGCGCCCGCGCAGGCGGGCGTCCTCGCGCACGACGACGACGTCGAAGTGCCGCGCGGCCACCTCGCCGAGCTCCCGGATGTCGTCGTCCCGGCGGTCACCCGCGGCGCCGATCATGCCGATGCGCGAGATCCGGCCGAGATCGGCCTGCCCCTGCTTCTGCTCGGTGTAGCGGTCGACGAAGACGCCGAGCTCCTTCATGCCCGCAGCGTTGTGGCAGTAGTCGACGAAGACGTCGGCGTTGCCGACCTGGACCAGGTTGAGGCGACCGGGGGAGAGGTAGTAGGTGGTCGCGAAGGTGCGCAGGCCCTGCCGGATGTCGTGCAGCGGGGCACCGCCGGCGAACGCGGCACCCGCCGCGGCGAGCGCGTTGGCGATGTTGAAGCGGGCTGCGCCGCCGAATGTCGCCGGCAGCAGGTGCGTCCACGCCAGCTGCATGCTGCGGCGTCCGTGCTTGATGACGATCATCTCGCCGCGGTCGCTCGGCTCCAGCACGACGGCGCGGCCGCCACGGCGACAGTGGTCGTCGACCAGTTCACGCACCTCGCTGCCCGGCTCGGCCATCGAGAACCAGACGATGCTGCCCGAGCAGCGGCGACGCATGTTGCGCACGTGCGGGTCGTCGGCGTTCAGCACCGCGAAACCGTCACGCGGCACCGCCTCGACGATGACGGCCTTGACGTCGGCCAGCTGGCGCAGGGTGTCGATTCCCTTCATCCCCAAGTGATCAGGCGCGATGTTCGTGACGACCGCGATGTCGTTGCGGTCGTAGCCGAGACCTTCACGCAGGATGCCGCCCCGGGCGACCTCCATGACGGCGAAGTCGACGCGGGGGTTCTGCAGGACCATCCGCGCGGAGCGGGGTCCGGAGGCGTCCGCCTTGATGACGAGGCGCTCGTCGATGACGACCCCGTCGGTCGAGGTCATGCCCACCTTGCGCCCCAGGCCCTTGAAGATGTGGGCGATCATCCGCGAGGTCGTCGTCTTGCCGTTGGTCCCGGTCACGGCGACGATCGGCACGCGCGACTGGGTGCCCGGCGGGAAGAGCAGGTCGACCACCGGCTTGGCGATGAACTGCGGCTCGCCCACCGTCGGGTGGGTGTGCATGCGGAAGCCGGGGGCCGCGTTGACCTCGCAGATGGCGCCGCCCGTCTCGCGCACGGGGAAGGTGATGTCGGGACAGATGAAGTCGATGCCGGCCACGTCGAGGCCCACGATGCGTGCGGCCTCCTCGGCGATCTCGACGTTGTCGGGGTGCGCGTCGTAGGTGCGGTCGATCGAGATGCCACCGGTCGACATGTTGCCGGTGAGGGCGAGTTTGACCATCTCGCCCTCCGGCGGCACCGACTCGAGGGTGTGTCCCTGCCCGGCGAGGACCTCGAGGGCGTTGGCGTCGAGCTTGATCCTGGTCAGGACCTTCTCGTGCCCGACGCCGCGGCGCGGGTCGGCGTTGGTGATCTCGACGAGGTCGCCCACGGTGTGGGTCCCGTCGCCGATGACGTGCGCGGGCACCCGCTCGGCGATCGCCTGCATCTTGCCGCCCACGATGAGGCACCGGTAGTCCCGACCGGTGACGAAGGACTCGACGATGACCGTCCCGCGGCGCGACTGTTCCCGGGCGATGTCGTATGCCTTCTCGACCTCCTCGTCGCTCGCGAGGTTGAGGCACACGCCCCGGCCGTGGTTGCCGTCGAGCGGCTTGACCACGACGGGGAAGCCGATGCGGCGGGCCGCCTCCAGCGCGCCGCGCAACGTGCGTACGGCCTCCTGCTTCGGCACGGGGAGGCCCGCCGAGCCCAGCAGCTTGGTCGTGAGGTCCTTGTCGCCTGCGATGTCGACGGCCAGCGCACCGGTCTTGGAGGTCATGGTGGCGCGGATGCGCTGGGCGTGGACGCCCTGGCCGAGCTGGACGAGGGATGCGGAGTTGAGCCGGATGTAGGGGATGTCACGCGACGCGGCCTCCTCGAGGATCGCCGACGTGGACGGCCCGAACGCAACCCGCTCGGCCTGGCGCAGGAAGCCGTTGAGCTCGGTCTCGAAGTCGAAGCCGTCCTCGGCGTCGACGAGGTGGTTGAGCAGGCGTACGGCCAGCTTCCCGGCGGCAACGCCCACGGTCTCGTCGGTGTAGCTGTAGATGACGTTGTAGCGGCCCGGCTCGCCCTTGACGCCGCGGGTCTTGCCGCGGCGCGAGTCGTGCCCGGCGAGGGTCTGCAGCTGCAGGGCAACGTGCTCGGCGACGTGCCCGAGCCAGGTGCCCTCGTGGAGCCGCTCGACGAACCCGCCGCGGCGCCCGCGCGAGCAGGTGTGGCGCTCGAGCCCCGGGACGAGCTCGACGAGCCGGTCGGTGAAGCCGGGCAGCGAGACCGTCGGGTACTCCTCGAGGCTGCCGAGGTCGACGACGAGGTGGATGGCCTGCTGGTAGGACCAGACGTTGGGGCCGCGGTAGATCCGGGTCTCGAGGATTGTGAGGTCCGGCCGTGCCGGTCCGGTGGGGGTGGGTACCTCGACGGCCATGGGTCTCCTCCTACGGAAACGCTCGGGGGACGCCGGGCGGCGCGTCCCCTCGGGCGGTGCTGCTCTGTGGCGGGCGGACGGGCTCAGCGGGCGGGGGTGCTCGCAGAGGCCGCCGCCCGGACCTTGGCCGGGACGACGGCGCCCTCGACGTCCGGGTGGCGTTCGACGAAGGCGGTCAGCTCGACGTGGTCGAGGTCGAAGGTACTGCCCGTGGGCAGCGAGTGCACCACCGCGCCCGAGACGAGCAGCGGGGCGCCGCGGCGTGCGTCGGGCGCATCGGTGATGGCGTTGCGCGCGTTGACGATGAAGATCGACCCGGCGCCGATGACCGACATCGTGCGCCCGTCGCGGATCTCGCCGGCGGTGTTCTCGTCGATGCCCATGCCGAGCAGGTTGGGGGAGGCGGCGACCATGGACATGAGGCGCCCGTAGCGTCCGCGCTGGTCGAAGTGCTGGTCGATGATGACGTCCTCGACGAGGCCGAGGCCGGCGGAGACCTGGCTGGCGCGCTGGCGGGGCGTCAGGCCCTCCTCGCCGAGGGAGATCATGAACCGGCTCATGATGGAGGCGCCCGCGGACGTGCCGGCGACGACGGCGCCGCGCTGGTAGGCCCGCACGACGGCGTCACCCACCGGGGTGCCGACGATGTTCTGGGCGAGCTTGACCTGGCTGCCGCCGGTGAGGAAGACGCCGGTCGCGGCGTCGAGCGCAGCCACCATGTCGGGGTCGTCGGCGTCGCGCCTCGTCTCGGGGTGCACGACCGTCATGTCGCCGCCGCGGAGCCGGGTGAAGACGTCGCGGTAGGACTCGGAGACCTCGCCGGCGAAGGAGGAGGCGGTCGGGATGAGCACGATGTGCCCGCGGTGCCCACCGGCGAGCCGGACGAACCGCTTGAGCACGACCGAGCGCCCGATGCGGTCCTCGGCGCCACCGATGACAAGCACGGTGCGGCGGACCTCGCCCGAGGGAGCGGAGCCCGCGCCGGAGGGATCGGGCGAGGGGTCCAGGGTCTGCATCGCGCCAGCCTAGTGAGGGCTGCGTGGGACCGGCGGAGCCTGTGTCGGCGTGCCGTCGTCCAGATCCGCCTGCTCGATCTCGTCGCGCGAGATGCCGAGCAGGTAGAGCACCGAGTCGAGGTACGGCACGTTGACGGAGGTCTGGGCCTGCTCCTGCACGACGGGCTTGGCGTTGAAGGCGACCCCGAGGCCGGCGAGGTCGAGCATGTCGAGGTCGTTGGCGCCGTCGCCGATGGCGACCGTGCGGCTGAGCGGCAGCCCCTCCTGCTCGGCGAACTCCCGCAGCGCACGTGCCTTCCCCGCGCGGTCGACGACGTCACCGACGACACGCCCCGTGAGGCGGCCATCCGCGATCTCGAGCCGGTTGGCGCGGGCGTGGTCGATGCCGAGGTCCTCGGCGAGCGACCCGACGATCTCGATGAACCCGCCGCTGACGAGGCCGACGGTGAAGCCGAGCCGCTTGAGCGTGCGCACGAGCGTGCGAGCGCCGGGCGTGAGCTGTACCGCCTCGCGCACCTCCTCGAGGACGCTCGCCGGCAGGCCCGCCAGGGTGGCGACCCGCGCGCGCAGCGACTCCTCGAAGTCGAGCTCGCCTGCCATGGCCCGCGCGGTGACCTCGGCGACCTCGGCCTCGCGGCCGCAGTGCGCGGCGAGCAGCTCGATGACCTCCTGCTGGATCAGCGTGGAGTCGACGTCGAGCACGACGAGCCGCCGTCCTCGGCGGGCGAGGCCGCCCGGCGCCACGGCGATGTCGATGCCCTCCGACGTCGAGACGAGCGCCAGCTCGGTCCGCAGTGACGGCACGTCGGCGCCCGAGATGTCGAACTCGACCGTGGTCACGGGGTAGCGGGAGAGCCGGCGGATGCGGTCGATGTTGGCGCCGTGCTCGGCGATCCGTGACGTGACGCGAGAGACGGCGCTCGCGCGCAGGGGAGCGCCGAGGACCACGACCGCCGCTCGCCCCTGCCGGGAGCGGGCGTTGTCGCCGTGCCCTTCGACGACGGTCAGCGTCACCCCGAGCCGGTGGGCGGCCACGGCCGCAGCGTCGCGCAGCTGCTCGACCTGGTCGCCGGGGCGCAGCAGCACCGTCAGCGTCAGGTGGCCCTGGACGGCGACCTGCTGGATGTCGAGGACCTCGGCCCCGTAGCCGGACAGCGCCCCGAGCAGCGTCCCGGTGACACCGGGGCGGTCGTCACCGGTCACGGTGACGCTGAGCGTGCGCAGGTCCGTCGTGTCGGGATGGTCGTCGGGGCTGGCGTCGGTCACCCGGTCAGGGTAGTGAGGGAGCGCTCGCTCCCGACGCACCTTCCGGCATACGGCGCGCGTCGCGACCCGAGGACGTATGCCGTCTCGCCCCTCGGGCGCCCGCGTGCCGTCTCGGGTCGGTCGGCCGGCGCTCAGCCGGGTTCGGCAGGCGTCTGAGCAGGGCGGGCGTTGACCTCGTCGCGCCAGTGCAGCAGGTCGCGGACACGGCCGAGGTCCGGGTCGGCGGCGGCGACGCTGGCGGTGAAGAGCCGGGTGCCGATGGCGTGCAGCTGCTCGGCGTTGCTCGCGTAGTCACCGCGCTGGTCGGGGTTGCGGCCCGGCACGAAGGCGACCCCGGCGGACCGCTCGATCTCGAGCGGGTCGCGGCCTCGGCGGGCGCACCAGTCGTCGAGGACCCGGTGCTTGTGGGCAATCTCCGCAGGGTCTCCGAAGCCGTGCCAGATGGCGGCGTGCTCGGCGACGATCCGCAGCGTCTTCCTCTCACCGCCTCCGCCGATGAGGATCGGGATGTCCCGGGTGGGCGGCGGGTTGAGCCGCGTCCACCGGTCACGGATGACGGGCAGGTCGCGGGCGAGGTCGTCGAGGCGGCCGCCGGCCGTGCCGAACTCGTAGCCGTACTCGTCGTAGTCGAGCTGCGCCCATCCTGATCCGATGCCGAGGACGAGTCGGCCGCCGCTCATGTGGTCGACGGTGCGCGCCATGTCGGCGAGCAGGTTCGGGTTGCGGTAGCTGTTGCACGTGACGAGGGCGCCGAACTCGACCGACTCGGTCGACTCGGCCCAGGCGCCGAGCATCGTCCAGCACTCGAAGTGCATCCCACCGCGATCGCCGCTGAGCGGGAAGAAGTGATCCCACGAGAGGAGCAGGTCGACGCCCATCTCCTCGAGCGTCGCTGCGGTGCGGCGGATCTGGGCCCACGTCGCGTGCTGCGGCGGGACCTGCACGCCGACTCGCGCCGGGCGCGGGTCTGCGGCGCTCGCCGGCAGCGGGCCGGTGGCCGGGGCCTGCACCGGCGCGTCCGCACCAGCGCTCATCGGGTGACGACCTGGCCCTTGCCGACGACGACGATGCCGGTCTCGGTGACGTGCAGCCCTCTGGCGCGGTCGTGCTCGTGGTCGATGCCGATCTGGCACCCCTCGGGGACGACGACGTTCTTGTCGAGGATGGCGCGCCGGATCTGGGCGTGCCGGTGCACCTCGACGCCGTCGAGCAGCACCGAGCCCTGGATGCTCGCGTAGGAGTGCACCCTGACGAGCGGTGAGAGCACGGACGCGTAGATGTGGGCGCCCGAGACGACGACCCCCGGGGAGACGGCCGAGTTGAGCGCCTCGCCGATGCGGTCGCCGCTGCCGTGGACGAACTTCGCCGGCGGGTAGGGGCTGTGGCTGGTGTAGATCGGCCACTCGTAGTTGTAGAGGTTGAAGACCGGGTGGATCGAGATGAGGTCCATGTGGGCGTCGTAGTAGGACTCGATGGTGCCGACGTCGCGCCAGTAGCCGCGGTCGCGGTCGGTGGCGCCGGGCACCTCGTTGTCCTTGAAGTCGTAGACGCCGGCCTCGCCGCGCGCGACGAACCAGGGCACGATGTCGCCGCCCATGTCGTGGTTCGAGTCGGTCTCGCGGTCGGCGCTGACGGCCACCTCGAGGGCCGAGGCGGTGAAGACGTAGTTGCCCATCGAGGCGAGCACCTCGTCGGGGTTGTCGGGCAGCCCCTTGGGGTCGCTCGGCTTCTCGAGGAACGCGGCGATCTTCGACGGGTCGCGGTCGTCGACCTCGATGACCCCGAACTGGTTGGCGAGCGAGATCGGCTGGCGGATCGCGGCGACGGTGCACGCGGCGCCCGACTCGATGTGCTGCTCGACCATGGCGCTGAAGTCCATGCGGTAGACGTGGTCGGCGCCGACGACCACGACGATGTCGGGCCGCTCGTCGTGGATCAGGTTGAGGCTCTGGTAGATCGCGTCGGCGCTGCCGAGGTACCAGTTCTTGTCGACGCGCTGCTGCGCCGGCACGGTGGTCACGTAGTTGCCGAGGAGCGTCGACATGCGCCACGTCTTCGTCACGTGCGCGTCGAGGCTGTGCGACTTGTACTGCGTCAGCACGACGACCTGCAGGTAGCCGGAGTTGACGACGTTGGACAGCGCCAGGTCGATGAGCCGGTAGATGCCGGCGAACGGCACGGCCGGTTTGGCCCGGTCGGCGGTGAGCGGCATCAACCTCTTGCCCTCCCCGCCGGCGAGCACGATCGCGAGGACTTTCGGACCAGCTGCTGGGCTTCGTCGGGCCATGCACGCCACCCTAGGGCAGCGGTCGCCGCTGGGGCGGCCTCGGCGCGCAACGTGGACAGACGTTCACCAGCGGGTCTTCGGCCGGTGGCCGCGGCCGCGCGGCACTAGGGTCGACCCGTGCGCGTCGACATCCTCAGCAAGGAGTACCCGCCGGCCATCTACGGAGGTGCCGGCGTCCACGTGGCCGAGCTGGTGCGGGCTCTGCGGGCGCGCGGCGACCTCGACGTCAGGGTGCGCTGCTTCGGTGGCCCGCGTGACGAGCCCGGCACGACGGCATACGCCGACCTGCCCGAGCTCGCCGGCGGCAACGCGGCCCTGCAGACCCTCGGTGTCGACGTCACGATGGCGGGGGACTGCGTGGGGGCCGACCTCGTGCACTCGCACACCTGGTACGCCAACATGGCCGGGCACCTCGCCTCCCTCCTCGGCGGCATGCCGCACGTCGTGACCGCGCACTCGCTCGAGCCGATGCGGCCCTGGAAGGCGGAGCAGCTCGGCGGCGGCTACCGGGTGTCCTCGTGGGCCGAGCGCACGGCCTACGAGTCCGCTGCGGCGGTGGTCGCCGTCAGTGCCGGTATGCGCGAGGACATCCTCCGCAGCTACCCGTCCCTGGACCCCACGCGAGTTCACGTGGTGCACAACGGGATCGACGCGCAGCTGTGGTCGCCGGACCGCTCCGCCGAGGCCACCGACACCGTCCGCCGCCACGGGGTCGACCCCGACCGGCCGTCGGTCGTCTTCGTCGGGCGCATCACCCGCCAGAAGGGCCTGCCCTACCTGCTGCGCGCGTGTGCGCAGCTGCCGCCCGACGTCCAGCTCGTGCTCTGCGCCGGCGCCCCGGACACGCCCGAGATCCTCGCGGAGGTCGAGGGGCTCATGGGCGAGCTGCGCCAGCAGCGCCAGGGCGTCGTGTGGATCCCAGACATGCTGCCCCGCAACGAGGTCGTGGCGCTGCTCAGCCACGGGACCGTGTTCGCCTGCCCCTCCGTCTACGAGCCGCTCGGCATCGTCAATCTCGAGGCGATGGCGTGCGAGCTGCCCGTCGTCGCGACGGCGACGGGAGGCATCCCCGAGGTCGTCGTCGACGGCGAGACCGGCTGGCTCGTGCCGATCGAGCAGGTCCAGGACGGCACGGGAACACCCGTCGACCCCGACCGCTTCGTCGCTGACCTCGCGGCCGCGCTCACCGACGCCGTCTCGGACGTCGAGCGGGCGCGCGCCTTCGGACAGGCCGGTCGGCAGCGCGCGGTCGACTCGTTCTCGTGGGCGTCCATCGGCGACCGCACCCTCGAGGTCTACCGGTCGGTCCTCGGTTCCTGAGCCGGCCGACCGCTGGACGCCCGAGGGCAGGCGTCAGCCGATGACCCTGCCGGTCACCGCGTAGGGCACCCCGGTCACCTCGGCCGGCCCGCCGAGGATCTGAGCGAGCAGCTCGGCCGGCTCGGGATAGTGGGAGCCGAGAGCGGCCAGGTAGGCGTCGTGGGCCGACAGCGAGGCGACCGCGGCGTCGAAGTGCTCGGAGACGTCGACGAAGTGCGTCGGCTCGGGGTCGGCGCAGACGAGCACGTGCGCCACCTGCCACGGCTCGTGGCCCTCCTCGACGAGCTCGGGGAAGATCCACCGGTTGCCCGCGTCCGCCTTGGCGTCGACGACGGCGAGCCCGACGGCCCGGTGGTCGGCCTGGTTGGCCATGCCCCCGGGGAAGCGGTCGGCGTACGTCACCGTGACGAGCAGGTCGGGCCGGCGCCGCCGGATCTCGCGGGCGATGCCCTTGCGCAGCGCCAGCCCGTGCTCGACCACCCCGTCGTGGAAGCCGTCGAGGAACTCGACCACCTCGACCCCGACCCGGGCCGCGCCGTCGCGCTCCTCCTGCTCGCGCAGCGGCCCGGCCTCGGCCGGCGGCATGGTCTCGATGCCCGCCTCGCCGCGCGTGGCCAGCAGGTAGGTGACCGTCTTGCCGGCGCGCACCCAGCGGTCCACGGCCGCGGCCACGCCGTACTCCAGGTCGTCGGGGTGCGCGACGACGCAGAGCACCGTCTCGAAGGTGCTCTCGTCCAGGGGCTCCAGGCTCGGTTGCTCGGTCATGCCCCGAATCTAGGGTTCCTTGGCGAACCGGCGGGCGGATGTGACCATGAAGCATGCTGACGATCGAGCTCGCCCGCCGCCTCACGGACGCCGGGCTGACCTGGGAGCCGGTGTCCGGTGACCGCTTCGTCGTGCCGGTCACGGGCATGGAGGAGGAGGTCTTCGTCATCAGCGAGATCACCGTCGACGTCCACCACTTCTCGACGGGCGACGTCATCGGCTTCAACGGCACCACCGAGTGGGCGCTCGACAGCGTCGAGCAGGACAAGGTCGTCTGGCTGCCGCGTGAGGACCAGCTGCGTGACCTCCTCGGGGACGCGTTCGTCGCGCTCGAGCAGCTCGAGGGTGGGTATGCCGTGTCGGTGCTCGCCGGGTCGGGCGCGGTCGAGCGCCACGTCGACATCGACGTCGAGCGCGCGTACGCCCGTGCGCTCATCGCCCGGCTCGAGGCCGCCGGCGCGGCGTGAGGAAGGCGCCTAGTCGGGGATCCGGAGTGCCGGCGATCGGCCGGTCGGTCATGCGGGCGGTCAGGCCGGGCGCCAGCCGGCGATCGACATGACCGCGACGTTCGTCGCGTCGGCCAGCGCGGTGTCGGCGTCGGCAGCCAGGTCGCGCAGCAGCCGTGACCGCGCGGCCGTGGTGCCGGCGTCGAGGCCGCCGGAGCCCAGCGAGGTGAGGCTGGCCGTGCGGTGCGCGAGGCGCGAGAGGTTGGCGGCGAGCGACATGATGCGCAGGGCCCGGCCGGAGGTGGCGGGCGGGATGCCCCACAGCGCCGTGTCGAGCTCGGTCTGGGCCTCGGCGCGGGCCTGGTCGCCCCACGGGTGGCCGCCCACCCGCTCGAAGGAGGCCGTGTGCTGCCGCACCCGGCTCATGAGCTCGCGCTCGATCTCGCGCAGGTCGAGCATCTCCATCCGGTGCCGGGGCACCGGGTCCGCCTCGTAGACGCTCCAGTCGGCGCGGACACCGACGTCACCCTCGGGGCCGAACTCCGACAGGGTCGGCACGAGGACGCCGCCGATGCCGGCCACGAAGACGCACTCGCCGGAGTCGGCGGCGTGCGCGGTCGCCTTCGTGGAACCACGCGGCATACGGCTGAGGTCGCCGGGCCGGGGGAGCGCCACGAACAGTGCGCGCTCGCCGAGGTCCCGCCACACGTCGAGCCGGGCAAGGTCGCCGGCCACGTGGTCGAGGTCGGGGAAGGCACGCGCCAAGGCATCGGTCGTGGGGAGATCCCCCCGCCACGAGGCCGTGACCCACAGCGCGAGCCGGACGGAGGCGGGCAGCTCGGGCACCCGGCCATCGTAGGGCGCGCCCGGACGGCGGCTCGAACGAGCGTGCCATAGGGTCGAGCCATGAGCGACGTCCTCGCCTTCGCCGGAGTCACCGTCCGCCGCGGTGCCACGACGCTGCTCGACGACGTCACGTGGGAGGTGGAGGAGGGCGAGCGCTGGGTCGTGTTGGGCGCCAACGGTGCCGGCAAGACGACGCTGCTGCAGATCGCCGCCGCCCGGCTGCACCCCTCGTCCGGGGTGGCCGGCGTCCTGGGCGAGGTGCTCGGGGCCGTCGACGTCTTCGAGCTGCGACCCCGCATCGGCCTTGCGAGCTCCTCGATGGCCGAGCGCATCCCCGGCGACGAGCTCGTCGGCAACGTCGTCGTCACCGCCTCCTACGGCATCATCGGCCGCTGGCGCGAGACCTACGACCACGTCGACTACGTCCGCGCGATGGAGCTGCTCAAGGCGCTCGGCGCCGACCACCTCGCCGACCGCACCTACGGCACCCTGAGTGAGGGCGAGCGCAAGCGCGTCCAGATCGCACGCGCCCTGATGACCGACCCCGAGCTGATGCTGCTCGACGAGCCGGCGGCCGGTCTCGACCTCGGCGGACGCGAGGACCTCGTGCGCCGGCTCGGCGAGCTCGCCGCCGACACCGAGGCGCCCGCGATGGTGCTGGTCACCCACCACGTCGAGGAGATCCCGCCGTCGTTCACCGACGTGCTGATGATCCGCGACGGCAGGGTCGTGGCCGCCGGCCCCATCCCGCTCACCCTCACGGCCGAGAACCTCAGCGAGACCTTCGGCCTGCCGCTCGAGCTCGAGCAGCGCGGGGAGCGCTGGACGGCCCGCGCCGCTTCCCTCACCGCCTCCTGACCGGGTCAGGTCCCGGCTCGCGGTTCGTAGGTTCCCCCGGGGAACTGGAGGACACTGGTAAACGTCACACAAGTGACGCACGTGACGCCGGTGTCCATCGCCGGCGCTGACCAAGGCAGGGTGAACGACGTGTCCGAGGGGCAGGCGTGGATGGTCTGGCTGGGGGTCGCGCTGGTTCTCGTCGCCATCGAGACAGTCACCGTGGACTTCACCTTCCTCATGCTCGCCGGTGGTGCTGCCGGGGGCGCCATCGCGGCCGCGTTCGGTGCACCCCCGGTCGTGCAGGCGATCGTCGGCGGCCTGGTCGCGGTGGCGCTGCTCGCGATCGTGCGTCCGTGGCTCAAGAGGCACTTCACCGCCACCCAGCCCCACCACGTGATGGGCGCCGCAGCCAACGTGGGTCGCTCCGCGATCGCCATCGACCGGGTCAACACCGACGGAGGCCAGGTGAAGCTGGCCGGCGAGACGTGGTCGGCCCGCACCCTGGGCGACGACATCGAGCCGGGCGAGGAGGTCGTCGTCGACTCCATCGAGGGAGCCACAGCCATCGTGCGCCGCGCACACGTCGTCGGCGCGTAGGACACAGGGCGGTCGCCGAACCGCCGTCACCAACAGTTTCGAACGAGCGAGCGGGTCGCCCGACCCGCCCGCCCCCACCGTCGCTCCCCAGGGAGCACGGACCGCACAGGGAGAAGGTCAGAAGGTCGTGGAGCCGGTAGTTCTCATTCCCATTCTCATCGTCATCGTCGCGCTCATCATCGTGGTGCGCACGGTGCGCATCGTGCCGCAGCAGACCGCACAGATCGTCGAGCGCCTCGGCAGCTACAGCAAGACCCTCGAGGCCGGCATCCACTTCCTCGTGCCGTTCGTCGACAAGGTGCGCGCCAACATCGACCTGCGCGAGCAGGTCGTCTCCTTCCCGCCCCAACCGGTGATCACCTCCGACAACCTCGTCGTCAGCATCGACACGGTCATCTACTACTCCGTGATCGACGCCAAGGCCGCCGTCTACGAGATCGCCAACTTCATCCAGGGCATCGAGCAGCTGACGGTCACCACGCTGCGCAACGTCATCGGCTCGCTCGACCTCGAGCAGACCCTGACCAGCCGCGACCAGATCAACGGCCAGCTGCGCGGCGTGCTCGACGAGGCCACCGGCAAGTGGGGCATCCGCGTCAACCGCGTCGAGCTCAAGGCCATCGACCCGCCGCACTCGGTTCAGGACTCGATGGAGAAGCAGATGCGCGCCGAGCGTGACCGCCGTGCCGCGATCCTCACCGCCGAAGGCGTCAAGCAGTCGGCGATCCTCACCGCCGAGGGCGAGAAGCAGAGCCAGATCCTGCGCGCCGAGGGCTCGGCCCAGGCCCGCATCCTCGAGGCCCAGGGCCAGGCGCGGGCCATCCAGCAGGTCTTCTCGGCCATCCACCGCGGCAAGCCGACGCAGAAGCTGCTGGCCTACCAGTACCTCCAGGTGCTGCCGCAGATCGCCCGCGGCGACTCCAACAAGATGTGGATCGTGCCGTCGGAGCTGACCGACGCCCTCAAGGGCATCGGCAACGCCCTCGGCGGCACGGACAGCCGCGCGGGGGAGAGCGAGGAGGAGTCCTGGGCCCAGATGGGCGACGGACAGGACGACGCGTTCGCCGAGACGGTCCTCGAGGACCCCGCCAAGGCGCTCGCCGAGGCACGTGGCCAGGCCGCCGCTGCCAGTGCAGAGTCGACCGAGCCGCTCACGCGCTCGCACGCGGCCGTGCGGCCGGCCGCCGACGTGCCGCCGCTGCCCACCGCCGCGCCGGCCGTCGACCCGGGTGCCCTGGCCGCCGACCCGCCGGCCGACCTGCCGGCCGACCCGGCGCTGCCCCAGGGCGGCGCGGCCGCCCCGGCGGACCTGCCCGGAACCGACCCGGAGCCGCCCGCCACCCGCTGAGCCGACACCGGCCGGACGGCATACACAAGCGGGCGAAGCCCACGTCCGGGACACCCGGTCACCCTCTGTAGGGTGACCGGGTGTCTTTCTGGTCGGGGGTCGCCATCGCGCTGGCCGGCACCGGCGCGGGCATCATCAACACCATCGTCGGCTCGGGCACCCTGATCACCTTCCCGACGCTGCTCTTCTTCGGCGTGAACCCGCTCGTGGCCAACGTCTCCAACAACATCGGGCTCGTCGCCGGCGGCGTGACGGGGGCGTGGGGCTACCGGCACGAGCTGACCGGGCAGGCCGAGACCCTGCGGCGTCTCATGCCGATGTCGTTCCTCGGCTCGATCGTGGGGGCGAGCCTGCTGCTCGTCCTGCCGGCGTCGGCCTTCCGCGCCATCGTGCCGGTGCTGATCCTCATCGCGCTGGTGCTCGTCGTGGCGGGGCCCTCGATCCAGGCCCGCGTCCACCCCGACGGCGCCGACGCCCCGGTGCCGGCCTGGCACGCCCCGGCGATGGCGGCCGGCGTCTTCGTCGCGGGCGTCTACGGTGGCTACTTCGGCGCCGCGCAGGGCGTGCTGATCATGGGCCTGCTCAGCGCCCTGAGCCTCGAGCCGCTGCAGCGGCTCAACGGCTACAAGAACGTCCTGTCGCTCATCGTCAACTTCGTCGCCGCCACCGTCTTCGTGCTCTTCGCGCGCGACCACATCGACTGGCTGATCGTCGTCCTCATCGCAGTCGGGGCCTTCGTCGGGGGCATCATCGGGGCGCGCATCGGACGGCGGATCCCGCCCAACGTCCTGCGTGCGCTGATCCTGCTCATCGGCGTCGTCGCCATCGTCAAGCTCGTCTGGTTCCCCTGAGCCGAGGCCCCTCGGGGGGCGTGAGGCGATGTCGGGGCGGCTGCCGCGTCGCACTAGCCTGACGGCGTGCCGATCGAGATCACCGACCCCGCCGACCCGCGCCTCGCCGACTACGTCTCGCTCACGGACGTCGTGCTGCGGCGGCGGACGGAGCCCGAGCGCGGCCTCTACATCGCCGAGAGCCAGAAGGTGATCCGGCGGGCGCTGCGCGCCGGCCACCGGCCGCGGTCCTACCTCATGGCACGCCGCTGGCTCGACGACCTCAGCGACATCGTGGCCGACGCCGAGGCTGCCGGCGTCCCGGTCTACTACGGCGAGCACCCGGTCATCGAGCAGCTCACCGGCTTCCACCTGCACCGCGGCGCGCTGGCGGCGATGCAGCGGCCGGTGCTGCCGTCGGCCGCGTCCCTGCTGCGCGGGGCCCGGCGGGTCGTCGTGCTGGAGGACGTCGTCGACCACACCAACGTCGGGGCGATCTTCCGCAGCGCCGCGGCGCTCTCCGTCGACGCCGTGCTCGTCAGCCCCAGGTGCGCCGACCCGCTCTACCGACGGTCGATCCGCGTCTCGATGGGCACGGTGTTCCAGGTGCCGTGGACCCGCATCGACCCGTGGCCCCAGGGCATCGAGCTGCTGCACGAGGCGGGCCTCACGGTCGCGGCGATGGCATTGTCCGACGACTCGCTGTCGCTCGCCGACCTCGAGGCGCATCCGCCGGAGCGGCTCGCGCTCGTCGTCGGCACGGAGGGCGACGGGCTCTCGCACCGGACCGTCGCCGACGCGGACCTGACCGTTCGGATCCCCATGGCCGGCGGGGTCGACTCCCTCAACGTCGCCGCGGCCAGCGCGGTGGCCATGTGGGCGCTACGGCCGCGCACCGACGGCTGATGAGCGCGACGACGTGGTCGACGCCGGGTCGGGCGACCGCCACGCTTCGCGTCGTGGACGCGGTAGAAGATCGCGTAGCGGTTGGCGGCCGTGAGCCTTCGAAGGAGGCCTGCGATTCGGGATCGGCCGCGAGGGCAGCGGCCAGACCGGCATAGGCTGCCGCCCACCTCCCGTCCGCCTTCGCGGCATCGATATGGGGCTGCCCGCGGGGCGCATGCGACTGGCCTCGATCCTTGACCCCGTTGACCTGCGACCAACGGCTCCAAGGGCCGCGCGGGGTGAAGCGGTGCGACCAGGAGGGATTCGTCGTACCCCCGCTTCTGCCCGTCGATCCACCCGCGGCAGAGAGCGACCTCGGGGGCGTCCGCATAGCTGATCGTCGCGGCGGCCGCTCCGGTCCTGCCGATCTTGAGCCAGATGCCACGGTGGTCGCCGCGCTACGGGGCGACCAGGCCTCGCCGTGGCCACCCTGGCGAAGGAGACCACCGGCAACCCCGCCGCACCTCCGGTGCATCCTCGTCCGACATGTGGCCTCCGGGGTTCGTGACGACGGCACCTCGGGTCCGTGACGACGGCCTCACGCCGCATCGATGCGCTGGGCCAGCCGGTTGATGCCGCCACGGATCATGGCTCCGTAGCCCGTCGTCCAGCAGGTTCTCGCCCTCACGGGCCGGCTCCAGGTGCGGCCTCGGGGCTTCGACGTCGTCGAGGCGCAGGCGCCCATGGCCGAAGTCCAGGTGGAGGCGACCGAGAAGGCGACCGTGGAGGCGATGCCAGGCGGAGCCAACTCGGCGTCCAGGACGTGCTCGTTTGCCGCGAGGGCGCGCTCGTCCGATGCCGCCTCCTCGGTGAAGCTGTCCTGCTGGTAGGCGAGGAAGTGCGTGAGGATGCAGCGCTGGGCGTCGCCACCCTCGCCCGTGGCGGCCCAGCAGACGGTCAGCGCCTCTCACGCTCCGAGGCTGCGGCCCCCCGGCCGCCTGGCCCACGGCGGCGGGGATGTCGTCCCGGGTGCTCATTAGGGTTGACGCTACGCGTCGCGGGCACAGGCGTCTTGTGGGAATCGGAAGCCCGCCACACGGCCGCGCTGTGGCGGGCTTCCGTGTCACGCCGGACGAGGGACGTGAGCGTCCGACTCTGCCGATGTCCGGACGTACTGACGAAGATCGAGCGAAGTGGTCTGTCGACTTGCCGTCTCAGAGGCCACAGCTCACCGGGTGGATGTCTACGCTCCGCACATGACCTACACGCCCGCGGTCTCGGTGAGACAACGCTTTGGCGACGAACTCGCGTTGTATGACATTCGTGCCACGGACGCCAAGTCGGTGGTAGCCGCTGCGACCGAACTAGTCGCTACCGGCCTGGAAGGCGAAGGGCTCGTCGACCTCGCGAGCAAGGTGGTTACACCCCTTACGAGTCCCTTCGAGATGGACGCCCTCGTCGCGGTGGCAAGGGAAGAGCTCGGTATGAAGCAGCTCTCCTTCGAGGAGGCGACCGTTAGGGCGACTCAGGCCCAGATTCGACGCTGGCTACACGGTGACCTGACAGACAGGCAACTGGCCGGGTGGGCACACCGTGCGATCGGTCATGAGGGGCCTGCCGTTCTTCAGGAACTCGTAGTGACTGACGACATGTTCGATGAGATCGAGTTCATCGGCGCTACGCCCGAAAGCATTCACGAGGACCTGAAGCAGATCGGTGTCCAACTACTCGCCATCGTCGACCCCTGGGAACGGTGAGCACACTCGCTCACGTCGCTCCGCGCGCGCCGAGAGCGCGAGCGTCGAAGGGCTACGCCACTCCTGCTGCTTCCACGGGTGGGATGCTCTGAGCCATGTCGGAGATTGAGCACCTTCAGGCGCGAGGCGAAGCCCTCATTCGGGATGCGTCCGCCACTGCCGGCGTGCGCGTAGTCGTCTCTGAATGGGTCGATTCGGAGGTTGGGATCGGGGCCGTCGTGCATGAGATGGGCTTGCGGCCGGTATCGCCGGTGTGGGACGCACACGGACTGCTCGATATCGGTGACTCTCTTGCCATTCACCCAGCTAGCCGCCCGACCAAGTACTTCCCAGAGAAGGGCAGCGACACCGAGCTCACGACTTCCATCGCTGACGCGGTTCAAATGCTCGTGCAGATCCTGCTGTGGGAACGAGGCATAGACCCGACCTGGCCAGCGTGTCCCGAGCACGGCGGTCGCCACCCACTCCTCGCACGGCACGCTTCACCTCATCGGACAACAGAAGATGAGTCCGCGGGACCCTCCGGCGCCTCTGCCCGCTGGGAGTGTCCCGAGGGGGTCACAAGCATCGAGATAGGCGCCCTCGAAACAGCGGCGCCCTGACGCCCATCAACGTCCGGTCATCAGCGTGAGGTGTTTAGCGTCAAGAGTCTGGGCGGGTGCCGTGTCTCGCCGTCGGGCCCTGCATAGCTAATCGAGGTCGTGCTCGGCAGCGTGTGATCGGGTTGTGTCGACGACGGGACGGGGCGGCCTGCGATGACCGACGAGATACCGCGAGGGTTCTCAATGCCGCGGAAGGCTCACCCCGCCCCAGCTCATGAACGCCAGCGCCTCCTGATGGACGGCCCGCGTCAGGGCGGATGTCGTTATGCCGCAGTCACGCCCATGGTCTCTCTCCACGTGTTCGTGCCGTGGGCGGCGATGACCGGGTCCCAGGCCCGCTGCTGGGTCACGACGGCGTACAGCTGGCGCAGGATCGCTGCGGCGACCGCGGTCTGGGCCTGGGTTGGGGTCAGACGGTTGGTCTCGCGGCTGGTGAGGTGGCGGTAGCGGGCGGCGTACACCCGGTTCGTCTGCAGGCACCCCCACACCGCCCGCCACGCGGCGACCCGCAGCTGCGGCCGGCCGGCGCCGGTGACGCGAGCCTTGCCGGTGAACGTGCCGGACTTGCGCTCCCGCGGTGCGAGGCCGGCGTGCTTGACCACCGCCCGGGCGGAGGTGAACCGGGTCAGGTCGCCGGTCTGGGCGAGGATCGCCGCGGCTCCGACCGGGGACAGCCCGTCGATGCTCGCCACCAGCGCGGTCACCTCGAGCTCGTCGAGCACGGACACCATCCGCGCCTCGACATCGGTCAGTTTGGATCGGGCGTCGTCCCAGTCAGCCAGGGTCCACTCGAGCTCCTCGAACACCGCCGGCCGGTGCGCCACCACCCCCGCCGTGTCGGTCAGCGCGGCGAAGAGGCGTCGAACGATCCGCAGGCACGGGCGGGTCTTGCCCCGCCAGGTCACTTCCGCGCGGACGGCCCGCTCGAACCGGGCCAGCCCCAGGCGCCTCGTGCGGTCCAGGTCCCCACCGTCCCGGCGCACCACGACAGTCAGCGCGGCCACCCACGTCGCCGAGCGGAACGGCCACTTGGCGGCCTCGAGCGCCGCCGGCCACACGCACTCGAGCAGGTCCCGGATCCTCTGCACCGCCGCGACATGCTGCCCGAGCAGCTCCTCCCGACGGCCGCCGAGGTGTCAGCCGGGCGATGAGGACGGCGTCCTTGTCGTCGGTCTTGTCCGTGGTCAGGTCCTCGCTCTTCCGCGCCCACGACGAGGCGGCCGGCTGGACACACACGAACGCCATCCCCCGCTGCGCGGCGAGCTGGGCCAGGACCATCCACCGGTGCCCGGTCGGCTCACACGCCACGGTCACCCCGGCGAACCTCGCACGGGTGGCGCGGTCGCCGGCCCAGTCCAGCGCCGCGCCGAGGTCCCACGCCTTGCACCGGAACGTCCGCCGCGCCAGCACCTTCGAGTCGTGGTCGGTGACGACCAGCATCTGCTTGCGGTCGGCCAGGTCGATCCCCACGATCGCGTTCGCGGTCGGGACCGCCGCCCGCAGCCTGGAAAGTCGAGCATTCCGGTTCCGATCACCGCGGGAAACACCACTACCGTGAGACATGAACGTCCTCCTTCGATGCGATGGGACACCAAGCCCGACAAGCGCATCAGGAGGACGTTCGCCACGCCAGACCCTGCCCCACAGAACGCCTTTCTATGCCGCGTTCAGGAACCGATGGCCACGCAGAACCGGGCGGGCGGGGCGTGTGTCTGACTCTGCAATGCGAAGGTATGCGGCCATACTCGCCTGCTGTGACCAGCGTCCAAGAGCCGCAGACCGCTGCCTCGGCGTGGTCGCGGCCTGCGGTTCGCCGCCTGGCGGTTGCCGGGTTCGCGGTGGCGGCCTCGGTGTCCTGCCTGTTGGTGTTGCGCAGCGCTGCTGATGACCAGCTCGCCGACCTTCGGGTCTACTGGGGCGCGGTGCGCTGGGCTGCACATGGTCTGCCGCTGTACGAGTTCCGCGCCGACAACGGCGACCCTTTCACCTACCCGCCGTTCGCGAGCCTGCTCCTTGCCCCGATCGGACGGCTGCCGTTCGTGGCAGCCGGGATCGTCTGGACCGTCATCTCGCTGGCCGCGATCGTGGCCCTGGGTCGGCTCGTCGCCGTCAAGGCCCTGGCCACCCCGGCAGCGACGCGTCCGGCCGTGCCGTGGTTGGTCGCGCTAGGTGTGCTGGTGTCGGCCCCGGGGCAGAGCAACATCCACTTCGGGCAGGTCAGCCTGCTGCTCGTGCTGGCGTGCCTGGCCGACGGCCTGGGCGTGACCGGCCCCCGCTGGCGGGGTCTCCTGATCGGCGTGGCGGCCGCGGTCAAGCTGACCCCGCTGCTGTTCATCGGCTACCTGCTGGTCAGTGGTCAGCGCCGCGCCGCAGCGCGTGCCGGCACGGCGTTCGCGGCCGCGACCGCTCTGGCGTGGCTGCTCGACCCGACCGACAGCCGCCAGTTCTGGACCTCGGCCGTGTTCGCCACGGACCGGATCGGGGACATCACCGCGTTGGGCAACCAGTCCGTCAACGGGATGATGCTGCGGGCCGGCCTACCCACCACGGTGGTCTTCACGACTTGGCTCGCCACCGCCGGGGCCCTCGTCGCTGCTGCGATGTGGCGGGCCCGCCGACTGCACCGGGACGGGCAGGAAGGCCACGCGATCGTCCTGGTCGGATGCGCGACCGTGGCCGCCTCCCCGGTCTCCTGGACCCACCACCAGTTCTGGACCCTGCTCGCCGCCATGCTGCTGCTGGCTTCAACCGGAACCACGCGCCGGGTCGCCGGGGCCGTGCTGCTGGTGCTCATGACACTCAACGTGGGAACTATCATCGCCGCGGTCGGCGCGCCCACCCCCGGCGCCGGCTACCTCGCCGACAACGTGCGCGCCCTGGCCACCTGCCTGGTCTGCACGACGGCACTGCTGGCCGCCACCAGCCGACAAGGGCAGGCACAACCCGACCCGGCCACGGCCCGCCGACGCACCCTGGCCCGACGCGGCCTGGTCTCCGCCGTGGCGGCCACGTTCGCCCTCTTCCTCGTGCTGCCGGTCCCCACCCGCGGCGGCATGACCATCACGCCTGCACCGGCCGGGGCCGCCGCCACGCACGCGCACGACTCCTGGCCCACGTGCGAGCCTGCATGGGCCTGCCGCATCGGCGGGGAGCTCTACCCGATCAACTACGGCGCGAGCTGGAGCGATGACGGCGTGACGGTCCTTGGCCTGGCTGGCGCCGACATCACCCGCATCGACTACGTCCCGGCCCCCGGCCGCAAACCCGTCACCATCCGCCTGGACCAGACCGGCCACGGAGACCAGGCGTTCCAGTTCGCCGCCGGAGACACCACCTACGCCCAGCTGCTCGTCTACGGCGCCGATAACCAGCCCCTCGGCGACTACGGCGGCAAACTCCCGGGCCGGATGACGGCCGAACCCCATCACCGATTCGGGCTCACACGAACGCACTGTCATGCCGCGATCCGAGCGGCCGTGCCGAGTTCAGGATGTCCGTGAGGACTCGAAACCCCCCGGTCTGCGAGTCTGCTCGCCCAGTCAGTCGACTCGAGTCGGTCGACGCCAGTCACGCACCAAGAGGCCGAAATGCAGCGCGGCCAAACCAGCCCACATCCATCTCTGCCACCCTTGTTGGGCTACCGCCATGTACAACGACAACGCTGCAATGAGCAGCTTTAGAACGGTCTGACCACGCTCAATCCACGTTCGGACGGTCTCCAACTCGTCGCGCCGCTCGAAATCGAACTCGTCCACGCCGCGACAGTACCCGCTATTGCGATCTGCGGCCTCACATCCCCTCATGCCGCGATCCGCGGTCCTGCCGATGGGCGGTTCTTGATGTGGTCCACGACTAGCCTGCGCCTGTGGAGGACGATGACCTGCATCTGACCCAGGCCCAGGCGTACGAGGCGGCCTACCGCTTCATTTGGCAGTACACGGAACGAGAACCCGATCCGGACGCCGCCTCACTGCGGGAGATGCTCGTCGCCCTTGAGCCCACGGCGGACCAATATCGGAGTAACGACCCTGCCTCGTGGGAGGACTGGTTGAGGTGTGTTCGCCAGACGCTTGATGGGGCGCCCTTACCGCGCTTTCCCGCCTCTTGAGGAACGCACTCACATGCCGCGGTTGGTGTGCGGCCGAGTGGGACGTCGTTGTGAAAGTGAGACCTGCCGCCTAGGCACCGGCTGCTACTTTCGCTGCAATATCGCGCGTTCCAGGGAGGGAAGCGTGGAAAAGCTCGGCCGAACCTTTCATGGACGCCTCGGCGCCCTCGTCCTTCCCGTGCTGCTCCTGACAGGGTGCACCGCGGCAGGCGGTCCCGAAGCCAGCTGCGCCGCAGCTCCGGTGTCCGCCACCCCGACGCTCGCGCATCCCGGCGAGACAGTCGAGATCACCGTGGACTACGCGGCCAGCGTGGGATGCGTAGACAACTTCATGAACGGCACACCAGTGCCACCTGTATTTGAGGGTGAAGGCGTCTATCGAGACCTCCCGATCTCGTGGACGCAGGGTGACGCCACGAAGGTTCTTGCCACCGTGGATGCAGACGCAAGCAACCAGCTGCATGCGACAGTCACAGTTCCGGCGACAGCACCAGCGGGTGTGGCAACCCTCGGAGTTCGCTCGGCGGACAACGTCATCGTGACGGTTGTGGCGCGGTAGTCGGCGTTCGTCACGCCGACACGAGCCAGCCCCCGTCCGGACATGCCGCTCCTCGGTCGACGTTCCACCCTCCGTCGAACCAAGCGCACAAGGGCGGGGCGATATGCCAGGCCCAGGAAGAGGGCGTCCCACGGTGGGACTGTGGCATGCGTGAACTAGTTTGGGGTGATGACACCCACCTCCCCGGAGATCGACGTCAAGCGCCGCGCCGGCTGGCTGCCTCAGGACCAGGACGCGCTGGAGGCGTGGCTGGCCGGGCACCGCGAGCGGGTCGAGGCTCGCGGCGAATGCGAGCTGCACCCGGTCGTCCAGGAGTTCGCGGAGCTGATCGACGGAGACCCGGTGCTTCGCATGTACGCCGAGCGGATGGTCACCGAGGTTCCGAGCAGCAAGCGCTACAGCAAGCGGCACCTGGAGAGCGTGGAGCAGCTGCTGCGGCTGATCAACGAGGTGCTCACCATGGCGCCCGAGTTCGGCGAGGAGCACGTGACGCTCCCACTGGCCGCGATCCTGGACTGGACCACCGGAACTCGGTCCGGGTTCGCCTTCTACCGGGACTCACGGGTCAACGCGATGCTCAAGAAGCTGCTCACCGTCTGGTGCGATTTCCTGAGCAGCCCGGAGTCGCTGTACGTGCTCAACGACTCCGACACCGGGTGGATGTCGCCGGCGGCCCGGCGCGCGATCGGTATCGAGCAGTACCGGCACGACCCCGTCGACGCGCACTGGGGGTTCACCTCTTGGAATGACTTCTTCACCCGCCGCTTCCACGAGAACGCTAGGCCGGTGGCCGACCCCGACGATGACGCGGTGATCGTCAGCGCCTGCGAATCGACGCCGTACAGCATCAAGACCGGGGTGCAGCGTCGGGACCGCTTCTGGCTGAAGTCCCAGCCGTACTCGCTCGAGGAGATGCTGGCGGGCGACGAGTCGGTCGACCAGTTCGTCGGCGGCACCGTCTACCAGGCCTTTCTCAGCGCAACCAACTACCACCGCTGGCATGCTCCGGTCACGGGCACGATCGTGCGCGCGTTCGTGCAGGACGGCACGTATTACTCCGAGGCCGACTCCGAGGGGCCGGCCTCTGTGGAACCGACCAACTCACAGGGCTACCTTGCGCACGTCGCGACCCGGGCGATCATCCTGATCGAGGCCAACGATCCCGCGATCGGACTGGTGGCTTTCGTGCCCGTGGGCATGGTCGAGGTCTCCTCCTGCGTCATCGACCCGGAGATCACCCCTGGGCACCATGTAGCCAAGGGCGACGAGCTCGGGTACTTCCAGTTCGGCGGCTCCACGCACTGCCTCATCTTCCGGCCGGGCGCCATCGCCGACTTCGCCTTGGGAGTTCTGCCACATCCAGAGAATCCGGACGCGGCACTCGTGCTCGCGCGCTCGAAGATTGCGCCGCCACCTCAACCAGCTGAGCTGGTCGCCCAGCAACATCCGGAAATGCCGCGGAGCGCGCGTCGACCGTGTCTGCAATCAGGTCAGTCGGATGAGCTTGATCCCGGACTCCTGCCCAGGGTTGTGCAGATCCACCAGGTAGTGTGCTGATCGGGCTGTAGCTCGTTCATCAGTTCGTGGACGCTGACACCTGGGAGGAAGTCTTGCTCGGTCACGGCAAACGCTTCGGATTCTCGTGCCACAACGAAGATCGGGCTGAGCTCGATACCAACGACACCCTGTTCTGTGGCCACGATCGGCATGATTGCACGCCCCTTGAAGCCAGCAGGTCCTGTCGCGTGGCAGATCGGGCGGACTCTCCGGCACCACGCCTCACGGACACCGTCCACCACCGTGGACGGAACGTCCGCTCGTGCCGCGACCTGACCGTCGCCGAGCCTGAGGCCCTCACCGCGCCTCTGGCCCATTGACAGGCAGGTGGCCGCAAGCTGCGCCGGGGCCGAGACCGGGGCCGGGACCGGGGCCGTGCCGATACCACGCATCCAACCCGGGTGGCGCGCCACGTCTGCGCGATAGGCCGCGAGTCGCCCAGTCCTCGTCATTGCCTCCTGGAGGGGCTGTCAGCGCAGCCCTGTCAGCCGGGTGCAACAGAACGTTGAGGGCGGGCCGGTGCCGGTTGTGCTGATAGGACTACTGGTGCTGTGATGCCGTCTGCCCGGACGTGAGTCCAAGCTGAGCCATCATTGATCCGGTGTCGAAGTAGGCCTTCTGACTCTGGACCTTGCCATCCTTGAACTCCATGACATGGCACAGTTGCAGGGTCATGGACCGCCCGGTTGCTGGGATCTCGCCCATGCTGGTCGCCAGAGTTCCCGTGTGGGTGCCCCGGCCAGTGAACTCCACGACGACGTAGTTGCCCGACTCGATCAGCCGGTCGATAGTGACCTTGCCGTCTGGGAACCCATCTGCCCACATCGTGTTGTACGCGCGAGAGCCGTCGGGGCCCTTGAAGGTGTCACCGGACCCGACGATCGTGATCGTTCCATCGGGCGCTGTCGCCTCGGCGAGCTCGTCGAAGTTGCGCTCGTTGAATGCCTCGAGAAGCCTGCGCGCGAGGGTTGCGTTGTCTGCCATCTGAGCCTCCGCTCTGGCACCAGCCCACCCCGTCGAAGGTAGTACTGGGCCCGCCGGGCGGCAACGGGCGGAGACTGGTGCAACTCGGCTTGAAGTAGGGGTATGTGCTCATAGAGACGAGGTGGTGTGCGATGTTCGACTCCCGGTTCATGCCCTGTAAGGAGTGCGGCGCTTCCGTGGATCGCACCGGTACTGGTGAGCACGCATGCGCGCCCGAGCGCCGGGCCGACTACCAGATGTTCGGGCTGCGCGAGGAGGTCGCACAGTTGGAGGCCGGGGTTCACCGTTACCTGGCGACAGCAACAGGGCGCTTCGAGTCCTGGCTCGCCGCCAGGGAGGTTCGCGGCCGAACCTGAGCCACCCGCCAACCTCCGGTTCCGACGTCCAACCATCAGCCTGTTGACCGCTCATGCCGCCGGGCGATCGCGCACGATCGGCCTGATCCAGGCTCAGTTCTACTAGGTGCGGACCCGGGCGACCTTCAGAGCGCTCAGGTCGTTGCCTTCCGCCGCGTGCCACCACGCGACGTAGCGGCCCGCCGCGTGAACGACCGCCCGTCCGGGAGCCGTGCCAATACGAGACGGTGCACTGTCCACGGACCTACACAGATACTGCGTCGAGTCACCGCTGCCGCTTCCCCCGCCCCACGCGACGAACCCGTCGCCACAGGCCAGCGACGTGGAGCCGGCTGAGTTGTTCAGCTTCACGGTCTTGGACATCCGCGTTCCCCGTTCAGTCACGGTGAGCACGTCGCGGCCATCACGGCCGGCGCTCGTCCACGCCAGCCGATCAGTCGAGACGCACATCGCACCGATACCGTCCCCGGCCCTCGCGGGCACCTCACCGACCAGTCGGTCCCGTCCGTCCTTCAGGGTCCTGGCCCGCACCTGGGCCGGTCCGGCAAGCTGCGGGTCGACGTCCCGGGAACGGACGTAGAAGAGCTCCCCACCCACCGCGACGGGCAGCTTCGCGTCGTGCACGAGCACGCGCGGGGTCCTGTCCGCACCGGGAGCGGCTGCCATCGCCAGGATGTCGGCCCGCCCGCGACCGCCCTCGACGCGCGGCGACGTCCAGTACACGGTGTCCCCGTCGGTGCTGATGGGGACATACTCGGGCGTCCGCGGCACCTTGCCGCGGGTGACCTGGCCAGAGGCGGCCAGCAGCCGGCCCGGGCCACCGCCCGTCGAGGCGTAGATCTCCCAGTCCGCCTCGTACATGCTGGTGCTCGACGTCTGCATCCAGGCAATCGTCGACCCGCCAGACGCGGCGGCAACGACCTGCCTGTTGTCCATCGGCCCCGCCAAGGGCGTCGTCTTGTCCCCCAAGACAAGCTCGACCGTCAGCGGCGCCAGCCCCGCCCCTGCCGGCGGGGTCCGGGAGGCGATAACCCGACCCTCCCGAGTCACCCCTTGGAAGACACGCACGGTCCCGCCCGGTTCGGCCGGCTGGTAGTCGGCGACCTCGCTGTATTCGGTCCCCGCTCGAGCGGCCACGCTGCCCGCCACCGGGGCGCCATCCTCACCTGATGGCGGAGGGACCTCGTCGGCCGTCGCCTCGGCAGATGCCGCGGAGGTAGAGCCACTCGGCGCTGGCTGCCCGCTCGGGGCCCCGGACGAACGGGACGAGCTTGTCGCTGCGATGGGGCCCGACGGGGATGCTGATCGAGAGGTGCCGGTGGTTGAGCACCCCGACATGACCAGCATCATGCTCAAACACAGGCCCACAGTGGCGCGTGGCATCAGGAGGCGCTTGCATTCGTCCGAGTGAACGCGAAGGACCACGTCGCGTTGCCGAACTGGGACTGCACCGCGGTCCACACGGTCCCGGACGGTGGCAGCCCTCCCTAGACGCATGGCGAGGATCCTCGCATGAGCCGCAGCCCGATGAACGGATCCAAACGTACGCTCTTGCCGCCTTCAGCTGCATCGGCGCGGCCGGCCTAGAGTGACGTCCATTCAGGGAGAGGACGAGACTTGCTGGACTGGCTGGCAGAGCCGTTGGGTGCCCTGCTCTACACGACTGGGCAGCGTTACCGTCGATACACCAAGCGCCGACGCCAGGCCCCTGAACGTCTGCGGGCCAGTGAAGCCGGCCAAGCAGTCGTGATCCCACTGCTCTGGGAGGATGCTGGCGACCGCCACCCAGCGACAATCCCGGACTCGCTCACCGGCCTTCTCACGGTGAGGGTTTCAGCCGCGGCTGCCCTTCCCCCACGGGGCTCGGGCCTTCGTCGTGGTGGCACCTGAGGACTGGCAGATCTTGCTCGCCGCGAAGCCTTGAGCCAGGCCAGACGTTTGGGCGTGCTGCTGAGTGGGGGCAAAGAAATGTCGGCGACGGTGATCCCGAGCGGGTCGGCTGGACCGGATCGCTCACCTGGTTCCGTGACAACGTCCGGGCTTGCGCGGTATCGGCCCGTCGCCCAGGCGGACCGGTTGGGGTGGCTGCCCGGGGACGCGGCGCAGTGTGACCTGTGGTCTCGGCCGCGGACGATCCCGACCTGCTGGCAAGCGGCCATCGCGCCCGCACCGGACAGGATCAGGGGGAACCAGAGACTTCAGAAGACGACGAGATGACGCAGCAAACCTTGGCCGGAGCCGCGGCCGGAGATGGTCCTGCAGAACGTCACGGCGTCGAGCTCAAGTCGTTCTCCGCCGGTACCGCTGACAAAACGGCCGCCGCACGGACCCGTAAGCGTGAGATCCACCGGGTGCCGGTGCAGTAGCGCCCACTCCCGGACCACGTCGGCGACGATCCGGGCGTTCACCGGCGCGGAGAGATCGACCTCCCGACTGGTGGCGCGTGCAACGTCAAGCGTGTGCATCCACACGTCGCGGGTGTAGACAACGTCGACGAGATGCCCGAGCTGCAGCCGGGGTGGCATCCCGGCGGACGAGCCGGACTGGGCGATCGGGATGCTCGCCTGCCGCAGGGGCCGCGGGAACCGCATACGGCCGGCGACCGCCCGCGGTGCAAGCGAAGCGAGCATGGTCACGCGCTCGGCGGGGTCCAGGCTGCGGTGATCGCTCACCTGAAGGGCGTTCGCTGCGTCCATGGCGTTCCCGGAATGATCTTTGCGGTGCCTGGCGCCCCAGGCCTGTTGCCGCATGTTCTCCCGCAGCGAGGCGTTGGCCTTCGCGGAGCCGATCAGGTGTCCCACCATGTCCGCGACCGACCACCCTGGGCAGTCTGTGCTGGCGTGCCATTGGTCGATGTCGAGAGTGTTCAACAGGTCGAGCAGTTGCTCGTAGGCGCTCAGGGCTACCTGTGGTGCATCGGTGGCCCTGGTGATCGGCGAAATCTGCGTGACTGCACTGGCTGCTGCGGTCATGTCCAACCCCCTAACACTGTTAGGTAAGGGTCGCGCGGCGCCGTTATCGTGTCAAGGGTGAAACCCGCGGAGCCCTCCAACCTCACCCGTGATCAGCGCCGAGAGCGAACCCGGCAAGTCATCGTCGACGCCGCCTGGCAGCTGTCCCGTGAACGCGGCCTCACCGGCTGGGGTTTGCGCGACCTCGGGGCGCAGGTGGGGATGCGGGCACCGTCGCTGTACGTGTACTTCGCGAGCAAGAACGCGCTGTACGACGAGATGTACGCCCAGGGCTACCGCGAGCTGCGTGCTGTGTACGAGTCCTTGCGAACCGGAGACCTGGGCGCGGAGGCGCAGGTGCGGACTGGGGCGCGGATGTTCTTCCAGTTCGCGGTTGCAGACTCCGCACGGTTGCAGCTGCTGTTCCTGCGGGTCATTCCGTCATTCGTCCCCTCGGCCACCTCCTACGCACTGGCCAGTGAGGTGCTCGCGGAGCTGTCGCAGTCGCTGCGCGCTGCCGGGGTCATCGACCCGGCGGCCCTCGACATCTGGACGGCAATGCTCACAGGCCTGGCGACGCAACAGGTGAGCAATGACCCAGGAGGCAGCCGCTGGGCTGACGTCGTCGACAGGACCGTCGACATCCTGCTGGCTGGGACCCGGCTCGCGTGACTGGATCGACTTCGGTCCTGCAGTCACTGACCCTCGGCGACCTCGACGCGCTGATGGAGGTGCAGCGTGAGGGCGCCGTCATCGGACTCGGTCACATCTTGCCCCAAGCCGAGCACCCCTTCCCCGTGGCGCGGGTCCGCGCCCGATGGGAGCGCGAGATCGCCGACCCCGACGTCGACTGCTTCACCATCACCCTCGCCGGAGAGGTTGCCGGCTTCGCTGCCACCCGTCGCGGCGAGCTGCTGCACTTCGGGACGGCTGTCTCGACCTGGGGCAGCGGTCTCGCCGATGCGGCGCACACCGAGCTCGTCGACCACCTCCGGGGAATGGGCCATCGGGACCTCTTCCTGCGGGTGTTCGACGAGAACACCCGCGCCGTCCGCTTCTACGTCAGGCGCGGCTGGATCCGGACCGAGCACACGACGCGAACCACCTTCCCGCCGCACCCGACACTCCGACGCTACGAGAAGCGCCTTCGCTGAGTCCTGGGCTGAGATACGGCCGTGTCCAGTGCTGGTCGACACGGACTCGGGTGTCGCACGAGCCGTGGGTGTCGCAGTCCTTCCATCGTTACTGGAGGGCCAGCGCCGTCTCCCGGTCGTCTACGGCCTGGCGATGGGCATGAGCAACTCGCACGAGGTGAGCTACCGCCAGCTGCTGGCTCGGATGCCCTGCAGGCCCGCACGAACTCCACCCTGCGCTCGTGCAACCGCGCGGTCGCTATGGTCGTGGCGCCGGCTGCTGGCGCGCTCGGCGTCGCCTGGGGAGACCTGCCGGCGCTGCTCGTCGCCGCAGTCGTCTCAGCCGTCGTCGCCGTGGGGCTGACGCTCTGCCCGTTCCGCACGGTGCGGGCGAGATCCTAGCCAGGCCGACCCCCCTCCTGCCGGCTCGGCCGGCAGTGGTGTGTCAGGCTGCCCGTCGTGCCAGACACCACGGTGGTCCTCCGCGACGACGACGAGCGCTACCCGCATCTACTCCGTGACGGCTGGACGGTGACGGCACGATCCTGGGCCGCACGCCTCGACATCACTCCGGCGCGCGTCTCCGCCTGGAGGGCGTCTGCCGACCGGCTGCCGCCGCACGACACGTGCCGCGGGCTGGGCGCCGCCGACGTGCCCGCGATGCTGGAGCTCGACGCCGCTACCGCCGGCGACTATCCCGGCAGCGTCGCGACCGCACACGAACCCCTGACCGAGGGGCGCGCCTGCCCGACCCCCGCCCGGCGCGCCTTCGGCGTTCTCGACACGGACGGGCGGCTGGTCGCCCTGACCTTCGTCGACGTCGATGGTCGAAAGGCGGAAGTCGACTTCACCGTCGTGGCGCCGGACCGACGCGGCCAGGGCCTCGCGGTGGCGGTCAAGGCCGCCTCGCTGCTCGCGCTGGCCCGCGACGGTGTGACGGTGGTTCGCACGGGAGGCTCAGCCGACAACGGCCGCATCCTCGCCGCGAATGTCGCCCTGGGCTTCCGCGTGGACGAGCACTGGCTGACCCTGACCGCGCCGGAGACCCGCACCGGCGGCGTCGAGGCAGCCCACGCCCCGCAGCCCCGGTGAGCGGCGGGGGAGTGAACACCGGCGGGGCCCCGCCCGAGCCGATGCAGCAGATGCGCTACGGTCCGGTCGCTATGGACCTCTCCCGGCCGTTGACCGATGGGCACGTCACCGTGCGAGCAGCGGAGGACGCCGACGCTGCCGCCTTCCTCGACTACAAGCGTCGCCCCGAGTGCCAGGCATACGTCTCCCGCACCGTCGACACGCTGGAGCAGTCGAGCACCTTCATCGACAGGTGCCGGACCGAGCCGGACGCCCTGCTCTGTGCCGTCGTGGTGGACGGACACGTCGTGGGTGACATCGGCGGCCGCCGCTACCGGCCCGAGTCGTTGGGCCCGGAGCCGGACGTGCACGACTTCTACCTCGGCTACTCGATCAGCCCCGACCACTGGAACCGGGGCCTCGCCGGCGCCGCCGTCGCGCTCGTCGTACCGGCCCTCCACGAGGCAGGGATCCGCCGCGTCGTGGCGAAGACCTTCGCCGAGAACGCGGCGTCGCTCCGCGTCCTGACGAGAAACGGCTTCCGTCTCGAGGGCACGGAGCGTCAGGCGGTCCTGGGCCGCGACGGCCGCTGGCTCGACGACTGCACCCTGGCGCACCTCGCCGAGCCGGCTCCCCGCTGACGTGTCCAGCCGGCACAGGCGCGGAACCGGGCGGTGGGTGACAGAGCGCGCAACGACCCCCGGTCCCGCGGCGAGTCAGGAGACGAGAGCGAGCCAGTCCTGGACCCTGGGCACGCGCCGCGCGAGGGGATGGAAGTAGAAGACGCTCTCGTGGCGGATCTCGCCCACGAGGACCACGTGCTCCAGCTCGCCGCGAGCGGCTCGACTGTCCGCGGCACCCAGCTCGACGAACATGCGGCGGCCGTCGTGCTCGGGCGTCTTCATCGTGGCCGGCGCACGAGCCGGTCGAGCAGGCGCTCGAGCTCCGCAGCCGGGTCCTCGCAGAGGCCCCCGTGCACCGGCCCGGGCTGCAGCACGGTCGAGCGCGGGGCGATGATCCAGCCGAAGCGCTGGCCGGGCTTGTCGAGGGTCGGCAGCCCCCGCCCGGTCTCGCCGCGGCACACGGCGCGGACGCGCTCGAGCATCGACCGCACGCCGTCGAGGTCGCACGCGGGTGCCAGGGCCAGCGCGCGGCGCTCGTCGAGGTCCCATGCCGCGTCGAGGAAGCCGGCGTCCTGGGAGTAGAGGACGACGCCGACGTTGATGAACTCCTCACGGTCGACGCGCGGGACCAGTCGGAGCAGGACGTACTGGTACGCGTTCACGCCGCCGCTCCCGTCGGCACCCACGTGAGCGGACCGTCCAGGCGGGCCTGCAGCATGAGGGCGTATGCCGCTCGCACCGCAGGCGCGTCGGCGAGGTCCGGGGTGGGCTCGATCCACTCCTCGGGCACCTCGGCGACCACGGCGTCGATCGCCTCGGGCGTGAGCCGGGCGGCGAGCTCGTCGTGGCGGCGGGCGACGTCGCCGGCCACGTCACGCAGGACGTGCCGGCTGGCGTCGAAGGGCTGGGCGGCGAAGCGCTCGGGGGCCGGCGGCCGACTCGGCCAGGAGTGGTGGAAGTAGAGGGCGGCGCCGTGGTCGATGGCCCACGTGCGTCCGTGCCAGACCAGCAGGTTGGGGTTCGACCACGTGCGGTCGACGTTGGCCGTCAGGGCGTCGAGCCAGATGATCCGCTCGGCCAGGTCGGCGTCCGGCGGCCGCGAGCCGTCGTAGCCGAGGGAGCCCGGGAGGAAGTCGACGCCCAGATTGGTGCCCAACGAGGCCGTGAGCAGGTCCTGGACCTCCTCGTCGGCCTCGTACCGGGCGATGCGCGGGTCGAGGCGCACGACGGCCAGGTCGGGGACCGGGATCTCGAGCAGGCGGGCGATGCCGGCGACGAGGACCTCGGCCACTAGGACCTTCAGTCCCTGGCCTGCGCCGCGGAACTTCAGGACGTAGGTGCCGTCGTCGTCGGCCTCGACGATCCCGGGCAGCGAGCCGCCCTCCTTGAGCGGCGTCACGTAGCGGGTGGCGGTCAGCTCGGGAAGCACCGCGTCAGCCTAGTGGCCGCTCGAGGTCGGCCGTGGTGGCCCGCTGCCACAGTCCGCCGAGCGCCATGGCGGTGGCGCCGTAGAGGCAGGCGAAGGCCACGAGCGGCCACCACGCCAGCCCGGTGGCCGGCAGCACGACGGCGCCGAGCGCGGCCGCCGCCACCATGCCGGCGTTGTAGACGACGTCGTACGCGGAGAACGCGCGACCCAGCAGGTGGTCGGGCACGTGCGCCTGCATGAGCGAGTCGACGGTGATCTTGACGCACTGGGAGGTGAACGAGACGGCGAGCCCCACGGCGACGATCGTCCACGGGTGCAGGAACGGGCCGAGCACGGCACAGACCAGGGCGCCGAGCGCGAGCATGCGGGCGGCATACGGCACGGCGCCCAGTCGCGGGGCGAGCCACGGCGTCACGACCGCGGCGGCCACGAACCCGACTGCGGACGCGGCGGCGGCGACGCCGAAGCCGAGAGGTCCGTGACCGTCCTCGAAGGGGCCGCGGAAGAGCAGCAGGCTCTGGAGCAGCAGGAAGCCGAAGGGGATCCGTGTCACGAACACGAGCAGCAGGAGCAGTCGAGCGCGGCGAGGCAGCGTGCGGGCGGCCTCGACGAGGCCGCTGACGACGGACCGGGCGATCTGGCCCATGGACGGCCCGCGACCCGTGTCGTCCGGACCGACGAAGGGCAGTCGCGCGGCCGCCCACGCGGCCACCGCGACGCCCGCGGCGGCCAGGAGCACGTCGGTCACGTCGCTGCCCCCGAGGGCCCGGACACCGGTGCCGACGGCTCCACCCAGCAGGTAGGCCACCGAACCGCACGTGGGGGCGACGGAGTTGGCGCTCACCAGTTCCTCGCGCTCGACGACGTGTGGCATGGCGGACGACAGGCCGGCGAGGATGAAGCGGTTGACGGAGAAGACGAGCAGCACGAGGCCGTAGAAGGCGGGCGGCGAGTCGGCCCCGGTCACCAGGGCGGCGACCGCGAGCATCGCCGCGACACGGATCAGCTGGCTGACGACCAGCACCCGCCGCCGTGGCCACCGGTCGAGCAGGACACCCACGAAGGGCCCGAGCACGCTGTAGGGGAGCAGGACGATCGCGAACGCGATGGCGATGGCGCGGGCGTCCGCACCCTGCTCGGGGTTGAAGAGCACGTGGCTGGCGAGCGCCACCTGGAAGAGGCCGTCGGCGAACGACGACGTCATGCGACTGGCGAAGAGCCGCCGGAACCCATGCCCCCTGAGCAGGGTGAGCAGGGCCCGCAGGAAGGTCACGCGGCACAGCGTACGGTCACGTCACCCACGGACGGGGTCAACCCCACCCAGTGCACGGCGCAGGCCGACGGCAGCGGCTCCGGCTATCCGTCCAGAACAGGCTGTCTGCTGGTCTCGGGACGCGTGTCCGCCTGAGCGCCCAGGGGGATGGTCGGCGCGCTCTCGACCGGGTCGGGCGCATCGGGGATGCCCGCGGCGACGCGGGCGATGGTGGGCAGCGCCTCCGCCAGGCGCCGGCGCTCCTCGTCGGGCAGCTGGGCGAGGACTGCCGCCGTCGCCTGCGAGCGCCGGTCGCGCCACTGCTCGAGACCTTCCCTGGCCGACGGCGTCAGGTCGAGGCGTGCGAGCCGGCGGTCGCTCAGGTCGCGGGTGCGGACGAGCGCGTCCACGGCCAGCAGCTGCCCGACGAGGGTCGACACGGTGTTGGGCGCGAGGCCGAGCATGCGCGCCGCCTCGGCGACCGTGATGCCGGGGTTGCGGCGCACGGCTCTCAGCAGCTCGAGCTGGGCTCCGGAGAGGGCGAGCTCGGGAAGCGGCGCCCCGACGAGGCGCCGCGAGCGGCGACGCAGCAGCCCGACGACGTCGTACAGGTCGTCCACCAGCCCGGGCAGGTTCTCGTCGCTCACGCTCGAAGGGTACGGCGCCCGGGCAGTGGCAGCCAGAGCCCGTTCAGCCAGAAGACGGCCGCCGGCCGTCTTGCGCCCCTGGAGGGCGGCGCCGGCCCGGAGGGAGGGGCGGCACGATCTGCCGATTCCACCTCGGCAGCGGTCGCCTTCCTCCTACACTCCGACGACCCGGACCGGACGAATCGGTCCAATCCGCCACGACACCAGGTGGTCCTGTTGCCCCGTCGCACCCGTTCACTCGTCACCGCCTGCCTGTTCCCGGTCCTCACCGCGGCAGCCGCCGGCGCGCTCGCCCCACCGGTCGCGTCCGGCGTGACGGCTCGTCCGGAGACGGTTCCGGCGGCAGCCACCCTCACACCGTCAGCGCAGGCACAGGCCGTCTACAACCGCATGTCCTCCGCGCAACGGATCGGGCAGCTCTTCATGGTCGGAGGATCCGCCACCGGTGTCGGCACCGCGACGGCGACCGCTATCACCCGCTACCACGTCGGCAACCTGATCCTGATGGGACGCGCGACCACGGGGGCCGCGGACGTGCGCTACCTGACCGGGCGGGCGCAGACCTTGACGACGACCGCCGCGACGGCCGGTGTGCCGCTGTTCGTCTCGGCCGACCAGGAGGGCGGTCAGGTCCAGGTGCTGCAGGGACCCGGCTTCTCGCGCATGCCGACCGCCCTCACCCAGGGCACGTGGGCGGACCCGACCCTCACCGCATCCGCCAGGACCTGGGGCACTCAGGTGCTGCGGTCGGGGGTCAACGTCGACCTCGCCCCGGTCATGGACACGGTCGCCAAGGGCTTCGCCGCGTCGAACAGGCCCATCGGCTTCTACCAGCGCGAGTTCGGCTACACCCCGGCGGCCGTCGCCGACAAGGGCACGGCCTTCCTCAGGGGCATGCAGGCCTCCGGCCTCGCCATGACCCCCAAGCACTTCCCGGGCCTCGGACGCGTCACGGGCAACACCGACACGACTGCGGGGGTCACCGACACGGTCACCACTCGCACGTCCGCAGACCTCGTGCCGTTCAAGGCCGCCGTCACGGCCGGCGCCCGCTTCCTCATGGTCTCCTCGGCCTACTACTCGCGGATCGACCGCAGCCACCCGGCCGTCTTCTCCTCCACCGTCATCGGCGGCATGATCAGGCACGACCTCGGGTTCACCGGAGTCGTCATCAGCGACGACCTCGGGGCCGCCAGGCAGGTGGCGGCCTGGTCGCCCGGCGCCCGGGCGGTCAACTTCATCAATGCCGGGGGAGACATGGTGCTGACCGGCAACGCGCCCGGCATCCCGGCCATGGTGGCCGCCGTGACGTCCCGTGCGGCGTCGGACAGTGCCTTCCGCTCCCGGGTGCAGGCGGCCGTGATGCGGGTGCTCACCGTCAAGGCGGAGTACGGCCTCCTCGCGCCACGCCTGCCCGTGACCGGTTCCCTGGACGTCCGGACGAAGACGGCTCTGCAGCGCTGGCTCGGCGTCGCCCAGACCGGTGTCTTCGACACCGCCACCGTCAGGGCGCTGCAGACTCGCACCGGTGCGCCCGTCACCGGCTCCTGGGGCGCCCGATCCGCTGCTGCGCTCCAGGACTACCTGGGCCTCTACCGCGACGGAGTGAGCACCTGGAACGCCCGCACCGTCGCCGGCCTCCAGCGCTACCTCGTGACCCAGCTCTGAGCTGCCGCTCCGCCCGGCGGTGCACGGAAGAGGGCGAGGGCCCCGGTCTCCCGGGGCCCTCGCCCTCTTCCTGCTGGTGTCGAGGGGGGGACTTGAACCCCCACGCCCGTTAAGGGCACTAGCACCTCAAGCTAGCGCGTCTGCCATTCCGCCACCCCGACAAGGTGATGCAAGGGGCTCGTGGGATTCCCTTGCGGCGAGGCGAAACGTTACACGTGGCCTTGCCAAAAGGCCAAACGGCCCCGGCGCCCTTGCCGGGCGGGCCGCGAAGGGCACGAGCAGCGGGTGCGCGGGCCCCGGCATACGCTGGCCGGCATGAGCCAGGACCCCGCCCGCACCGCCCAGTCCGCAACCGCCCCGGAGGAGGAGGTCGCGCGCATCTGCGCCGAGCTCATCCGCGTCGACTCCTCCAACTACGGCGACGGCTCGGGGCCGGGGGAGCGGAAGGCGGCCGAGTACGTCATGGGCGAGCTCGCCGAGGTCGGGCTCGAGGGCACGCTCCTCGAGAGCGAGCCCGGTCGGGCCACCGTCGTCGTCCGGCTCGAGGGTGAGGACCCGTCCCGTCCGGGCCTGGCTGTCCATGGTCATCTCGACGTCGTGCCCGCCGACGCGGCCGACTGGCAGGTCGACCCGTTCGCCGCCGAGGAGCGCGACGGCTGCATCTGGGGCCGCGGCGCCGTCGACATGAAGGACATGGACGCGATGATCCTCGCGAACATCCGCCACTTCGCGCGCACCGGGACCAAGCCCGCGCGCAACACGACCTTCGTGTTCTTCGCCGACGAGGAGGCCGGCGGCAGGCTCGGCAGCCACTGGCTCGTCGACCACCAGCCGCAGTGGTTCGAGGGCGTGACCGAGGCGATCAGCGAGGTCGGCGGCTACAGCGTCACGGTGCCGACACCGCAGGGCCAGCAGCGCGCGTACCTGCTCCAGACGGCCGAGAAGGGCATCGCCTGGCTTCGGCTGCGGGCGCACGGCCGTGCCGGCCACGGGTCGGTGCCCAACGACGAGAACGCCATCGTGCGCCTCGCCGCCGCCATCGGTCGCGTTGCCGCCCACGAGTGGCCGCGCGAGTACATCGCCTCGGTCCGCGAACTGCTCGACACGCTGGGCACCATGACCGGCCTGTCCTCGACCGACTCCGACCTCGAGCCGCTGCTCGCGACGCTCGGGGGCGCACAGGGGTTCGTGCGTGGCACGCTGCGTGACACGGCGAACGTGACGATGCTCGACTCCGGCTACAAGCACAACGTCATCCCGCAGACCGCGACCGCCGCCGTCGACTGCCGCTTCCTCCCCGGCCACGAGGACCAGCTCATGGACACCATCCGGGAGCTGGCCGGCGAGCACGTCGAGGTCGAGGTCGTGCACCACGACGTCGCGCTCGAGGCGCCCTTCTCGGGAGACCTCGTCGAGTCGATGAAGCAGGCCCTGCTGCGCGAGGACCCGGAGGCGGTCGTGCTGCCGTACTGCCTCTCCGGCGGCACCGACAACAAGGCGCTGGGCCGGCTCGGCATCCAGGGCTACGGGTTCGCGCCGCTGCGGCTTCCGGCCGACCTCAACTTCGCGCCGATGTTCCACGGGATCGACGAGCGGGTCCCCGTGACGTCCCTGGAGTTCGGGGCGCGGGTGCTCGGCGACTTCCTGCGGACCTGCTGAGCGCGGTGCGGCGTGACCGTGGCGGCTTCGGCGGCCAAGCGGGTCAGGCGGGTGAGGGGGTCAGGCGGTGCGCTGCACCCGCATGATCCGCCGCCGCAGCCACATGCGACGGACGCCGCCGACGTAGACGACCGTCCGCGAGAGCTCCCACCGGCCGTACTCGGCGTGCTCGCGCACCGCCTGTCGGGCCTCGGCCTTCGAGGTGTGCCGGTCGAAGGTCAGGACTCGGTACTCGTAATCCGTCATCGCCCTCCATTCTGGCACCAACCACGATGTGACCAACCGAGACGGCACCGAGACCGTATGCCGTGGGCGGGCGTCCCCGGGCCGCGGTACGGTCTTCGGGTCATTCGTCCGCCGGCCCGGCGAGCCCCCGAGGAAGCTCGGGAGCTCGCATCCCAGCAGCACAGGGCCGGCACCGGGGCGATCAGGGGAACCGCCCGGCACCGCCTGGCGTTATCGGCCCAGGAGGTCATCTCATGAAGTGGAACACCCGCCGCGTCGCCGCCGCAGCCATCGTCCTGCCCGCGGTCCTCGGCGTCGCCGCATGCGGCAAGAGCGAGTCGCCCGCCCCCACGAGCGGCCAGACGTCGGCCGCCGGCTCGACCGCCGCCTCGACCGCAGGCTCGTCGGCCTCGGCCGCTCCGTCGACGACGAGCGACACGCAGGCCAGTGGCCAGCCCTACCAGGACAAGGCCTCCTTCGTCGCTGCGATGAAGGCCGCCGGCAAGGACACGACCACCGCGCACGTGACCATGACGATGGACGCTGCCGGCCAGAAGGTCTCGATCAGCGGCGACACCAAGGTCGACGCGAGCAACCCGGCCATGAAGATGACCATGGACATGGGCCAGTCGATGAAGATCGACATGCTGCTCGTCGACAAGAAGGTCTACATGAAGGGCATCCCCAACCTGCCGGCGGGCAAGTGGGCCGTCATCGACAGCAGCTCCGCCATGGGCAAGCAGCTGATGCAGTCGCTCGGTCAGGCGGACCCGACGAAGATGTACGACCAGTTCGGTGCAGCGGTCACGGACGTCAAGCCCGTCGGTGAGGACACCGTCGACGGCGACAAGACCTGGAAGTACGACCTCACCCTCGACACCAAGGCGATGCAGGCGCAGATGCCCGCCGACGCCAAGTCGGCGATGCCCGCGAGCATCGACTACACGGTGTGGCTCGACCAGCAGGACCACCTGCGCAAGGTGACCTTCGACCTCTCCGGCGTCAAGGCGGACATGACCATGAGCAAGTACGGCGAGCCCATCGACGTCACCGCCCCCAAGGCGGCCGACACCGTCAAGGCGCCCATGTGAGCCACCGCAGGACCGGCTGACCCCGTCGGCTGACCCTGTCGGCAGCAGCCGCACCCAGAGGTCCCGCCGCGAGCACGACTCGCGGCGGGACCTCTGTGTCGCAGCAGCATTCCCGGCGAGCCGGGCCGCGATCCGGTTCTCACCCTCCCGCCGGTCGACTACGGTCGAGACATGACCGTCGACCCCCGCTCCGCCCTCGAGCAGCTCATCGCCGCCCTCGAGCGTCACTTCGAGGCCGCGAACGCGAGCCGCGACCCCGACCACCCCATGGTGCTGGCGGCGGCCCAGGACCTGGCCGAGGCCTTCGACGACTACGACGAGGCGCTCTACGACGCCACCGAGGTCGCCACCCCGCTCGCCATCTACGGCGATGACCTGGGCGGCCCCGAGGACGAGGACGGTCCCGACAACCGCGTCTACGCCGGCCTCGAGTCGGAGGACTACGACGACGAGGACGACGACGACCTCGACGAGGACGACGACGAGGACGACGAGGACCTCGACGAGGACGACGACGACCTCGACGACGAGTACGAGGACGACGACCCCGACGAGGACGACGACGAGGACGACGACAGGCGTGACGGGGCCGGGTCGCGTACCCGGCCGGACGGCACGGACCGGCGCGGCTAGAGCGAGACGTCGTCGAGCGCGGCGACGATCTCGTCCGGGAGCGTGAGCTCCAGGCTGGCCAGCGCCGAGCGCAGCTGCGTGGACGTGCGCGCGCCGACGATGGGGGCGGCCACGCCGGGGCGCTCGCGCACCCAGGCCAGCGCGACCTCGGCCGGCTTCGCCCCCAGGCCCCGGGCCGCCATGGCGACGGCGTCGGCGACCCGCCGCGCCGGCTCGTCGAGGAAGCGCTCCGCGAAGCCCGGGAAGTCCTTCGACGCTGCGCGCGAGCCCGACGGGATGCCGTTGCGGTACTTCCCCGTGAGCACACCGCGCCCGAGGGGCGACCACGGCAGCAGGCCGAAGCCGAGCGACGAGGCCGCGGGCGCCACCTCGTGCTCGGGGGTGCGGCACACCAGCGAGTACTCGACCTCGTTGGCCACCAGCGGGATCCGCGCCGACTCGAGCATGCTGAAGGCGCGGGCGGACTGCCACCCGGAGTAGTTCGAGACGCCGACGTAGCGGGCGCGGCCGGTGCTGGCGGCCCACTCGAGCGCCGACAGGGTCTCGGAGAGCGGCACCTCGTCGGACCACGTGTGCACGAGCCAGAGGTCGACGTGGTCGGTGCCGAGCCGCCGCAGGGACGTCTCGAGCTGCCCCATGAGCCCGCGCCGCGAGACGTCCACGCGGCGCTGGCCGCCGGCCCGCGAGATGCCCGCCTTGGTGCACACCACGAGGTCGTCCCGGTCGACGCTGCCGCCGAGCAGCTCGCCGAGGATCGTCTCGGCGTCGCCTCCGCCGTAGCCGTATGCCGTGTCGACGAGGTTGCCGCCCGCGTCGACGAACGCGCGTAGGTGGTCACCGGCCTCGTGGCGGTCGACGGCGTTGCCCCACAGCATCGTCCCGAGGGCCAGTGGGGTGACCGTGAGACCGGACGAGCCGAGACGCCTGCGCATGGCAGGAACGGTAGTGGGCCAGACCACGCCGACCGCGGGCGGCACGTCGGTCGGCGCGCCGATAGCCTGCGCTGCATGAGGATCGGCGTGAATCTCGGCTACTGGGGACGCGGTACGAGCGGCCCCGACCAGGTCGCGGTGGCCCGGGCGGCCGACCGCCTCGGCTACGACAGCGTGTGGGTCGCGGAGGCATACGGCTCCGACAGCCCGTCGATGCTGGCGTGGATCGGGGCGCTCACCGAGCACGTCGGGCTCGGCAGCGCCGTCATGCAGATCCCGGGTCGCACGCCGGCCATGACCGCGATGACGGCAGCGACCATCGACACGATGTCGGGCGGCCGGTTCCGGCTCGGCCTGGGGGTCTCCGGCCCGCAGGTCAGCGAGGGCTGGCACGGCGTGCCGTTCCGGCACCCCCTGGGGCGCACGCGCGACTACGTCGAGATCGTGCGGGCGGCACTGCGCCGGGACACCGTCGCGCACGCGGGGCCGCACTACCCGCTGCCGCTGCCGGGCGGCCAGGGCAAGGCGCTCAAGCTCGCGGCCCGGCCGGTGCGTCCCGACCTGCCGGTCTACCTCGCGGCGGTCGGGCCCAAGAACCTCGAGCTGACCGGTGAGATCGCCGACGGCTGGCTCGCGATCTTCTTCAGCCCGGAGCACGCGAGTGACCTGCTCGCCACTCTCGAGAAGGGGCGCCGCCTCGGTGGACGTGGCCCGGCCGAGGCGCCGATGGAGGGCTTCGACGTCGTGGCCGCCACGCCGGTCGTCCTCGTCGACGACGTCGCTGCCGCCGCGGACCACGTGCGCGACTACTGCGCCCTCTACATCGGTGGGATGGGCTCGCGGGAGCAGAACTTCTACAACCAGCTCGCCTGCCGGATGGGGTTCGAGGAGGACGCGGCCCGCATCCAGGACCTCTACCTCGCCGGGCGCCACCGCGAGGCGGCCGCGGCCGTGCCGCTCGAGTTCATCGACGAGACCGCGCTGCTCGGCTCGCCGGCGCGTGTCGCCCGCCGGATGGGCCGGTACGCCGACGCGGGCGTCACCACGCTCGCCGTCGCCGTGGGCGGCGGGATGACCCGGGCGCAGGCTCTGGCCACGCTCGAGGTCGTGGCCCGGGTGGGCGGCCTGGCGGAGCGCACCTGACGTCTCGGAGGTGCGCGCCGGCGCCACCCGACGGCCGACGCCGGCCGTTCACCCGGGCTTCGTCCGGTGGCCACCGTCTGTCGCGTTCGTGCGGCGGCGGTGGCCGCTAGGGTGCGACACTGTGCCCCGCGGCCGTCACCCCCGGGTGGAGCGGCCGGCCCCGTCCCCGCGCAGAACGGCCCACCCCACCCATGGCTGACCTCAGCTACCTCGACGCCGTCGTCCTCGGTGTCGTCGAAGGCCTCACCGAGTACCTCCCGGTCTCCTCGACCGGCCACCTCACCATCACCGAGCAGCTGCTCGGGCTCAAGGTCGACGACCCGGCAGTGACCGCGTACACCGCGATCATCCAGCTGGGCGCGATCGCAGCGACGCTGCTCTACTTCTTCCGGGACATCATCCGCTTCGCCGTGGCGTGGTTCCGGGGCCTCGTGCGCCCGGCCGAGCGGGAAGGCAGCGACTACGGCCTCGCCTGGGCGGTCGTCATCGGCTCGATCCCCGTCGGCATCGTCGGCTTCCTGGCCCGCGACGTCATCTCCGGGCCTCTGCGCAGCCTCTGGGTCGTGGCCGTCGCCCTCATCGTCTGGAGCGCCGTCATGGTCGCCGCCGAGCGGATGCACGCCGGCCTCGAGTCGCGAGGCGTGGTGCGCGGCGAGAGCGACGTGCGGCCCGTCGACGGCCTGGTCATCGGCCTGCTCCAGTGCTTCTCCCTGATCCCCGGGGTCTCCCGCTCCGGTGCCACGATCTCGGCCGGCCTCATGCGCGGCCTCGACCGCGTGACGGCGACACGGCTCAGCTTCTTCCTCGCGATTCCCGCGCTCACAGCAGCGGGCCTCTTCCAGGCCGTGCAGGAGCGGCACGGGCTGTCGGCGCTCGGCGTCGGCCCGATGGTCGTGGGCCTCGTGGTCGCCTTCATCGTCGCCTACGCCTCCATCGCGTGGCTGCTGCGCTTCGTCGCGACCAACACCCTGATCCCGTTCGTGTGGTACCGCGTGATCCTCGGCATCGTCCTCGCAGCCTCACTGGCCGCCGGGTTCATCAACGCCACCTGAGGCCCAGAGCCTCGATCTGCGGTCCGACGGCCGGCTGCCCGCCACGGGGAGCCGGCCGTCGCCGCACCTACAGCCAGCCGGAGCGCTTGAAGGCCCGGTAGAGCCCGATACAGGTGGCCGCCATGACGGCGATGGCGACGAAGTAGCCGTAGTAGAACTCGCCGCCACCGACGTGGAAGCTCACCGACAGCTCGGGGATGTGTTCGAAGTTCATGCCGTAGATCCCGGCGATCATCGTGGGCACCGCGGCCATGGCGACCCAGGCGGAGATGCGGCGCATGTCCTCGTTCTGCTGGACGCCGACGCTCGCCAGGTGCGCGGACAGGACGTCGGTCAGCAGTCGGTCGTAGGACTCGACGTGGTCGTTGACGAGGCGCAGGTGGTCGGCGACGTCGCGGAAGAAGGGACGCAGCTCGGTCCCGACGTCGTGTCCGCGGATGGGGTCCATGAACAGCGCCAGCGTGTCGGCCAGGGGCTGGCTCGCGCGGCGGAACTCGAGCACCTCGCGCTTGAGCCGGTAGATCGTGTTGGCGTCGCCGCCCTGGTTGGAGGCGAAGACCTGTTCCTCGATCTGCTCGAGGTCCTGGCGCACCTCGCGGTCGACGACCGTGTAGTTGTCGACGACGGAGTCCATGACGGCGTGCAACACCGTCATGGGCCCAAGGCGCAGGCGCTGGGGCATGGCCTCGAGGCGCTGGCGCACCCCGGCCAGCGGGTTGCCCTCGCCGTGGCGCACCGTGACGACGAAGCGGTCGCCGAGGAAGAGCATCACCTCGCCGGTCTCGATGTCGCTCGTCTCCTCGATGTAGCGCAGCGTCTTGAGCACGACGAAGAGGGAGGACTCGTAGTGCTCGATCTTGGCGCGCTGGTGGCCCTTGACGGCGTCCTCGACGGCGAGCGGGTGCAGGTCCAGCTCTGCGTTGACGAGGGCGAACTCGTCGTCGGTGGGGTCCTGCAGCCCGATCCAGAGGAACCCGTCCTTGCGCAGGCGCACGGCGTCGAGCTCGTCACTGAGGTCGCCGCAGGGCCGGCGGCGGCCGTTGCGGTAGATGGCCTTGTCCACGATCACAGGGGCTACTCCACCACGTCGGAAGCCTGCGGTCGCGGACACCCGCCGAACAGCCACGAGGCGGACGGTCACCGGTGCCTCAACCCTGACGCCAGCCCCGGCGCGACGGGACGTCGGGCCACGGGTGCAGCCGGAGCGCGGGCTAGGGTGGCAACGTGCCCACCGTCCTCTTCGTGCGCCACGGGCGCTCCACCTCCAACACCGCCGGAACCCTTGCGGGTTGGATGCCGGGGGTCTTCCTCGACGAGACGGGCGAGGCCCAGGCGGCCGCGGTGGGGCAGCGCATCGCCGCGGCCGTGCTGCCGGTCGTGGAGGTCGTCAGCTCGCCGCTCGACCGGTGCGTCCAGACGGCCGACCTGCTCTCGGCCGCCCTGCCCGACCACGTGAGCCGCAGCGTGCACCAGGGCCTGGGGGAGTGCCGCTACGGCGCGTGGACCGGCCGCCCGATCTCCGAGCTCGCCAAGGAGGAGCTGTGGAAGGTCGTGCAGGACCGCCCCAGCGAGGCGCGCTTCCCCGACTCGGCGGCATACCCGGGGGAGTCGATGGTGCAGATGCAGGACCGCGCGCTGCAGGCGGTGCGGGAGACGGACGCGCGCATCCTCGAGACACACGGCAAGGACGCCATCTGGGTGGCCGTCTCGCACGGTGACGTCATCAAGTCGATCCTGTCGCACGCGACGGGGGCGCACCTGGACGACTTCCAGCGCATCTTCGTCGACCCGGCCTCGGTGAGCGTGGTGCACTACACCAGCCGCAAGCCGTTCGTGCTGCGGCTCAACGACGTCGGCGGCGACCTCGCCGGCCTGCGACCCGCTGAGAAGCCTGCCGCCGAGGAGGGTGACGCGGTCGTCGGTGGGGGCGCCGGTGCGGCCCCGGCCGTCGGATAGGGTCGGGAGCATGACGGTCCAGGACTTCGATCCCGCTGACCGGTTCGTCGCCGGGACGGTCGGCCCCGCCGGCCAGCGGGCCTTCTACCTCCAGGCGAGCACCGGGCCCCTCGTGGTCACGGTGGGCGTCGAGAAGCAGCAGGTCTCCATCCTCGCCGACCGCATCAACGACGTCCTCGACCAGCTCGCGCCGGCCGAGGCGGTCGAGCCCGGTGAGCCGGGCGGCGTCGCGGAGGACACCGAGCCGCTGCAGACGCCGTTCGACGAGGACTGGCGCGTCCAGACCCTGTCGCTGGCCTGGGACGAGGACCGGCAGAAGCTCGTCATCGAGTGCCACGACCACGACCCCGACGAGGTCGACGAGCAGGCCGACGACGAGGTGGCCCCGCTGGCGCGCAACTCCATCCGGGTGAGCCTCAGCCCGGCGGAGGCCCGGGCCTTCGCCCGGCGCAGCAACGCCCTCGTGGCCGCGGGGCGCCCACCCTGCCCGTTCTGCGGCAACCCCCTCGACCCCACGGGCCACATCTGCCCGCGGGCCAATGGCTACAAGCGCTGACCCCACTCCGTCGGCGGTCGACCTGACCGGCGAGATCGAGGTGCTGGGGCGGGTAGCCGACTCCTCGAACCTCGCCGTCATCGCGCGCGTGTCCACGCTGCCCGGCGGCCACGTGATCTACAAGCCCGTCCGCGGCGAGCGCCCGCTCTGGGACTTCCCCGACGGCACGCTCGCCGGTCGCGAGGTCGCGGCCCACGTCGTGTCCGAGCTGGGCGGCTGGGACGTCGTGCCACCGACCGTCCTGCGTGACGGCCCCCTGGGTCCCGGCTCGGTGCAGCTGTGGATCGGTGACCCGTTCGACCCGGTCGCGGGCGACGTGGTCGTCGACCTCGTGCCTGAGGGCCAGACCCCCGAGGGCTGGCACGAGGTGCTCGACGGCGAGACGCCCGGCGGGCGGGCCGTGACCGTCGTGCACTCCGGCGCCGACGACGTGCGGTCCCTCGCGGTCCTCGACGCGGCGCTCAACAACTCCGACCGCAAGGGCTCGCACTGCCTGCGCGACAAGGACGGTCGCCTCTGGGCGATCGACCACGGGGTGACCTTCTCGCCGACGCCGAAGCTGCGCACCGTCCTGTGGGGCTGGGCGGGGGAGCCGCTCACCGACGCCGACAGCGCCCGGCTGCGACGGCTGCGCACCGCCCTCGACGACGAGGCCGACCGTGACCGGCTGCTCGCGCTGCTCCCGGAGGCCGACGTCGAGGCACTCGCCCTGCGGGTCGCGCGTCTCCTCGAGCGCGGCGTGCACCCCTATCCGAGGGGCGACTGGCCGTCGGTGCCCTGGCCGCCGCTGTGAGCCTGCCTGCCGAGGCTGCCGGCCGGGCTGCCGAACCGGTCCGGGAGCGCTGAGAGCCCCGGGATAGAGTCGGCGCGTGAGAAGCTGGCCGACGCCGTTCATCCCCAAGGTCCCGGGCAGCGCCCCCGAGGTGCTCGTGCGCGACACGGCAACCGGCGAGCTGGTCCCCGCCGCCCGAGGCGAGCAGGTGACGCTCTACGTCTGCGGCATCACGCCCTACGACGCGACGCACATGGGCCACGCCGCCACCTACGTCACCTTCGACCTGCTCGGCCGTGTGCTGCGCGACAGCGGCCACACCGTGCGCTACGTGCAGAACATCACCGACATCGACGACCCGCTGCTCGAGCGCGCCGAGCGTGACGGCATCGACTGGCGCGACCTCGCCACCCGCGAGATCGCGCTCTTCCGGGAGGACATGACGGCCCTCGCCGTCATCCCGCCGGACGAGTACCTCGGCGCCGTGGAGAGCATCCCGACGTTCGTCGGCCCCATCGAGAAGCTCGTGGCCGACGGGTGGGCGTATGCCGTGCCGGCGCCGGACGCGTCCCGCAAGGGCGCGTGCGACTACTACTTCGACGTCGCCCGCGATCCGCGCTTCGGCTCGGTGAGCCACCTCGACGAGGCCGGCATGATGGAGGTCTTCGCCGAGCGCGGGGGCGACCCCGACCGCGAGGGCAAGCGGAATCGCCTGGACGCGCTGCTGTGGCGCGCCCACCGCGAGGGTGAGCCCGAGTGGGACGGCGGCAGCCTCGGCCCGGGCCGTCCCGGCTGGCACATCGAGTGCGCGTGCATCGCCCTCGACCACCTCGGCATCCCGGTCGACGTCCAGGGCGGCGGCACCGACCTCGTCTTCCCGCACCACGAGATGAGCTCGGCCCACGCGCGGGCGATCAGCGGATCCGAGTCCTTCGCGGGCGCGTTCGTGCACCAGGGCATGGTCGGCCTCGACGGCGAGAAGATGAGCAAGAGCCGGGGCAACCTGGTGCTCGTCTCGCAGCTGCGCCGGCAGGGCGTCGACCCGATGGCCATCCGCCTGGCGCTGCTGGCCCGGCACCACGCCCACGACTGGATGTGGACCGACGCCCAGCAGGCCGAGGCACAGCAGCGACTCGCGACCTGGCGCGACGCCCTGTCCGGCAACGGCGGCCCGGTCGCCGACCAGACGGTCGACGACATCCGCGCCGCCCTGGCAGACGACCTCGACAGCCCCCGGGCCCTCGAGGCCGTCGACCGCTGGGCCAGCCAGGCACTCAGCCGCGGGGGCGATGACCCCGGTGCACCCGGCATACTCGGTCGTGCCCTCGACGCCCTCCTCGGCGTCCGCCTCTGACGGCAGAGCGTCGCCCCTCGCCGGCCAAGGTGGCGGCAGGTCGGTGACGGTGCCCCCCCCGCTCGGGCCCGCTGACCGAACCGGCACGACAGGCCACCACGTGGCGGGTTGTTGCGGTCGGGTGGGCCCGATCGGCGCGACGAGCCGCCACGTGGCGGCTTGTTGCGTTCGCGCTGCAGGTCCGCCCTCGACGGGCCGGACTAGCGGCCCGGCTGGTCGTCGTCGCGGCCGCGGAGGTAGCGCTCGAACTCCCTGGCGATCGCATCGCCGCTCGCCTCGGGCAGCTCCGCGGTGTCCTGCGCCTCCTCGAGCGACTGGACGTACTCGGCGACCTCCTCGTCGGACTGCGCGAGCTCGTCGACCCCGCGCTCCCAGGCCCGCGCGCTCTCCTCGAGGTCGCCGTGCGGCACGGTGATACCGAGCAGCGACTCGATACGGCGCAGCAGGCTGAGGGTGGCCTTGGGCGAGGGCGCGCCACCGGCGTAGTGGGGCACCGCGGCCCAGGCCGACACCGTGGGGACGCCGGCGTCGCTGGCGGTGTGGGTCAGCACGCCGACGATGCCGGTCGGGCCCTCGTAGCGGGAGGCCTCGACGTCGAAACGGTGGATGGCCGCCTCGTCCTCGGCGGTCGCGGTCACCGGGATGGGACGGGTGTGCGGCACGTCGGCCAGCAGCGCCCCCACGGTGACGATGGTCGTCACCCCGAGCTGCTCGGCGAGCTCGAGCAGCTCGACGGAGAAGGCGCGCCACCGCATCGACGGCTCGATGCCCTGCACGAGCACGACGTCGCGTTCGAAGCCGGTCTCGGTGGCCACGAGGATGCGCGTGGTCGGCCAGCTGAGCAGCCGACGGCCGTCCTCGAGCGAGACGCGCGGCCGGTTGACCTGGAAGTCGTAGTAGTCCTCGGGGTCGAAGGCGGCGACCACCTCGGCGCCCCACACGTCGGCCAGGTGCCGCACGGCGCTCGTGGCGGCCTCCCCGGCGTCGTTCCAGCCCTCGAAGGCCGCGATGAGCACCGGGTCGGTCAGCTCCGGCACGTCCTCGAACTCCAGCACGTCTTCTCCTTCACCGTGGCGCGGTCGCGCCGACCCCTTCAGCCTAGGTCCTGCCGGTGTCGTGGGGCCCGTGACGGCCGCGGCGCGTCCCGTGCGGCTCACCGGGCTCCCGCTTCGTGCCGGTATGCCGGCCGCTGGGTATGCGGCTGCCGGGTGACCGCAGAGCGGGCGGGCGGCGCGAGCCGACGACGCGCTCCGTAGAATCGGCCCGGTCCCGTCATCCGGCGCGAAACCCGCGCCGCCGAGAGGAGCCACGTTGTCCCAGTCGCAGCAGCGACCCGATGCCACCGAAGTCCTGACCGCCACCCTCGGCCGGCGGATCATGATCCTCGACGGCGCCATGGGCACGGCCATCCAGCGCGACCGGCCCGACGAGGCCGGCTACCGCGGGGAGCGGTTCGCCGACTGGCCGAGCGACGTCCAGGGCAACAACGACCTCCTGACGCTGACGGCGCCGCACATCATCGCCGGCATCCACCGCGAGTACCTCGAGGCCGGCGCCGACATCATCGAGACCAACACCTTCAACGCCAACGCCATCTCGCTGTCGGACTACGGCATGGAGGAGCTCGCCTACGAGCTCAACTTCGAGGCGGCGGCACTGGCGCGCCGCGAGGCCGACGCCATGACCGAGCGCACTCCGGACCGGCCGCGCTACGTCGCCGGCGCGCTCGGGCCGACGACGCGTACGGCCTCGATCTCCCCGGACGTCAACGACCCGGGCGCGCGCAACGTCTCCTACGACCAGCTCGTCGCGGCCTACCTCGAGGCCGCCCGCGGCCTCGTCGACGGCGGCTGCGACCTCATCTTCATCGAGACGATCTTCGACACCCTCAACGCGAAGGCGGCCATCTTCGCCGTCGAGACGCTCTTCGAGGAGCAGGGCCGGCGCTGGCCGGTCGTCGTCTCGGGCACCATCACCGACGCCTCGGGCCGCACGCTCTCCGGGCAGGTCACCGAGGCCTTCTGGGACTCGATCCGGCACGTGTCGCCGCTGGCCGTCGGCCTCAACTGCGCCCTCGGCGCGAAGGAGATGCGCCCGTACATCGCCGAGATGGCGCGCCTGGCCGACTCGTTCGTCTCCTGCTACCCGAACGCCGGCCTGCCCAACGCCTTCGGCGAGTACGACGAGGCGCCCGAGGAGACCGCGGGCATCGTCGGCGAGTTCGCCGAGGCGGGCCTCGTCAACCTCGTCGGCGGCTGCTGCGGCACCACGCCCGAGCACATCCGGGCCATCGCCGAGGCCGTGGACGGCAAGCCGGTGCGCGAGTTCGGCCCGATCGAGCCGGCGATGCGCCTCTCCGGCCTGGAGCCGTTCACCATCAGGGACGACAGCCTCTTCGTCAACGTCGGCGAGCGCACCAACATCACCGGCTCGGCACGCTTCCGCAAGCTCATCAAGGACGGCGACTACGACACGGCGCTGTCGGTCGCCGCCCAGCAGGTCGAGAACGGCGCGCAGGTCATCGACGTCAACATGGACGAGGGCATGATCGACGGGGTCGCGGCGATGGACCGCTTCCTGAAGCTGGTCGCGAGCGAGCCGGACATCAGCCGTGTGCCGGTCATGGTCGACTCCTCCAAGTGGGAGGTCATCGAGGCCGGCCTGAAGTGCGTGCAGGGCAAGGCGATCGTCAACTCGATCTCCCTCAAGGAGGGCGAGGAGCCCTTCCTCGAGCACGCCCGGCTCGTGCGCAAGTACGGCGCCGCTGCGGTCGTCATGGCCTTCGACGAGGACGGCCAGGCCGACTCGCTCGAGCGCCGCAAGCAGATCTGCGCCCGCGCGTACCACCTGCTCGTCGACGAGGTCGGCTTCCCGGCCGAGGACATCATCTTCGACCCCAACGTCTTCGCCGTGGCGACGGGCATCGAGGAGCACGCGTCCTACGGCCTCGACTTCATCGAGGCGACCCGCTGGATCAAGGAGAACCTCCCGGGCGCCAAGGTCTCCGGCGGCATCTCAAACGTGTCGTTCAGCTTCCGCGGCAACAACCCGGTGCGCGAGGCGATCCACGCCGTGTTCCTCTACCACGCCATCGCGGCGGGCCTGGACATGGGCATCGTCAACGCCGGCGCCCTCGCCGTCTACGACGAGGTCGACCCGGAGCTGCGCGAGCGCATCGAGGACGTCGTCCTCAACCGCCGGCCCGACGCCGCCGAGCGGCTGCTCGAGATCGCCGAGCAGTACAACAAGACCGGCGAGGCCGCCGAGGTGAGCGAGGAGGAGTGGCGCGCCCTGCCCATCGGCGAGCGCATCACCCACTCGCTCGTCAAGGGCATCGACGCGCACATCGAGTCGGACACCGAGATCCTCCGGGCCGAGATCGCCGAGCGCGGCGGCCGTCCGATCGAGGTGATCGAGGGCCCACTCATGGACGGCATGAACGTCGTCGGCGACCTCTTCGGCGCCGGCAAGATGTTCCTGCCGCAGGTGGTCAAGAGCGCCCGGGTCATGAAGAAGGCCGTCGCCTACCTCATCCCGTTCATCGAGCAGGAGAAGATCGACGACCCGTCGCTGGCCACGCAGAAGGACACCAACGGCACGATCGTCATGGCCACCGTCAAGGGCGACGTCCACGACATCGGCAAGAACATCGTCGGCGTGGTGCTCCAGTGCAACAACTACGAGGTCATCGACCTCGGCGTCATGGTGCCGGCCCAGAAGATCCTCGACGCCGCCCGCGAGCACGACGCCGACATCATCGGCCTCTCGGGCCTCATCACCCCCTCGCTCGACGAGATGGTGGGCTTCGCCGCCGAGATGCAGCGCCAGGGGATGACCATCCCGCTGCTCATCGGAGGCGCCACCACCTCCCGCGCCCACACGGCCGTCAAGGTCGACCAGCGCTACGACGGCCCGGTCGTCTGGGTCAAGGACGCCTCCCGGTCCGTGCCGACCGCCGCGGCCCTGCTCAGCGACGAGCAGCGACCTCGCCTGATGGCGCAGATCAAGGAGGACTACGACTCCCTCCGGGCCCGGCACGCGAACAAGCACGAGCGCCCGCTGCTCACGCTCGAGCAGGCGCGCGAGCGCCGCACCCCGATCGAATGGGGCGGCTACCACCCGCCGCACCCGCACCTGCTGCTGCAGCAGGACCACGACGTCTCGACGGTCACCCGCTCGCACGGAGCGGCCCAGCACGTCAAGGTCTTCCACGACTACCCGCTGGGCGAGCTGCGCCGCTACATCGACTGGCAGCCCTTCTTCAACGCCTGGGAGATGAAGGGCAGCTTCCCCGACATCCTCAACAACCCGGCCAGCGGGCAGGCCGCCCGCAAGCTCTACGACGACGCGCAGGCCATGCTCGAACGCATCGTCGAGGAGCACTGGCTCACGGCCAACGGTGTCATCGGCTTCTGGCCGGCCAACTCCACCGGGGACGACGTCGAGGTCTACGCCGACGAGGACCGCACCGAGCCGCTGGCCGTGCTGCACCACCTGCGCCAGCAGGGCGACCACCGCGCCGGCGTGCCCAACCGCTCGCTCGCCGACTACGTCGCCCCGAAGGGCACCCACGACTGGGTCGGTGGCTTCGCCGTCACCGCCGGTCTCGGCGGCGCCGAACGCGTACAGCAGTTCCGGGCGGAGCTCGACGACTACAACGCGATCCTGCTCGAGTCGCTCGCCGACCGGCTGGCCGAGGCGTTCGCGGAGCGGATGCACGAGCGCGTCCGCAGGGAGTTCTGGGGCTACGCGCCCGACGAGCACCTCGACAACGTCGCGCTCATCAAGGAGCAGTACGCCGGCATCCGCCCGGCCCCGGGCTACCCGGCGTGCCCGGAGCACACCGAGAAGGAGACGCTCTGGCAGCTGCTCGACGTCGAGGCCAACACAGGGATCAGCCTGACCGAAAGCATGGCCATGGCGCCGGGCGCGTCGGTCTCGGGCTGGTACTTCTCGCACCCGGACTCGCAGTACTTCGTCGTCGGCCGGCTCGGGCGCGACCAGGTGCAGGACTACGCCGACCGCAAGGGCTGGACCCTCGCCCAGGCCGAGCGCTGGCTGTCGGCCAACCTCGCCTACGACCCGGAGGACTGATCGCGTGACTCTCCCGGACACCACCGCCGAGGCGCGGCCCTTCGCGGCGGCGCTGCCCGCCGCCGTCCTGTGGGACATGGACGGCACGCTCGTCGACACGGAGCCCTACTGGATCGAGGCCGAGCACGAGCTCGTCGGCGCCCACGGGGGAGTGTGGAACGACGAGTTCGCCCACAAGCTCGTCGGCAACGCCCTCGAGGTCTCGGCCCAGCTCATCATCGACCAGTCGGGCATCACCCTCTCGGTGCCCGAGATCGTCGACGCCCTGCTCCAGCGCGTCATCCGCCGGGTCGAGCAGCGGGTCCCGTGGCGTCCCGGCGCCCGCGAGCTGCTGCTCGAGCTCGGCGAGCTCGGGGTCCCGTCGCTGCTGGTGACGATGTCGTGGCGCTCGCTCGCCGACGTCGTGGTCCGCGCTCTCCCCGAGGGCGCCTTCCAGCACCTCGTGACGGGCGACGAGGTGAGCCACGGCAAGCCGCACCCCGAGCCCTACCTCGCCGCCGCGCGGCTCGTCGGGGCCGAGCCCGCCGACTGCATCGCCCTCGAGGACTCCCCGGCGGGTGTGCGCTCGGCGACGGCTGCCGGGGTGCCCACCATCGCGATCCCCCACGTCGTCCCGGTGCCGGCGGTCGACGGGGCCGTGCACATCGACACCCTGGCGGGGGTGCGGGCGACCGACCTCACGGGCATCGTGGCAGGCGTGCGCGCCGGCCGCTGACCGGAGCGGTCAGCGACGGCCCTTGCGCCGGCTGCGCGCCGGTCCCGCACCCCGACGTCGAGGGGCCGCCCCTCGCTGGGGGAGGGCGCGACCGCGCTCCTGCCGGCGTCCCTCCGAGGACGTATGCCGCCCGCCCGGCTCCCCGGGACCCCGGGACTCCCGCGCGTCCTCGGTCGCCTGCCCGGCGCCGCGGCTGGAGCGCTCCGTGCGGCCCCGGACGATCCCGATGAAGTCCTCGATGCGGGGGTCGTCGTCGTCCACGCGCCACGCGAGGCCCACGCCCGACGGCGCCACCCCGGTGACCGGCCGGTGCACGACGTCCTTCCGGTGGTGCAGGCGGGCCACCGACATCGGCACGACGAGGACTCCCGAGCCGGCCGCCACCACCGAGATCGCCTGCCTCGTCGTCATCGCCGGCATGGCCCGGCTGCGGTCGAGGGCCTCTGCCGTCGCGACCCCCGCCCATTCCGGCACGTGTGCCGGGTCCTGCACCAGCACCTCCTCGGCGAGGTCCGCGACGTCGACCTCCTCGAAGGCGGCGATGACGCTCTCCTTGGCGGCCACCACCACCGGCACCTCCTCGTAGAGGGGGATGACGTGAAGACCGTTCCGGTCGATCGGCAGCCGCAGCAGCACCATCGACGCGGACCGGTCACGCAGGTGGGCCGTTGCCTCCTCCTGCTCGACGGGGACAGCGTCCACCGCGGACTCGGGGAACCGGGCGGCCCACGTGCGCAGCCACTTGTCGGGCGTCACGCCGGGCACGAACTCGACCCGGAAGGGTTGGGTCATGCCGGCCTCCCGTCGTGGCCCCCACGGTCGTGGCGGCACGGTCCGAGGCTAGTGCAGCCCGCGTGGTCGGACGCCCGGGCGGCAGCCCCTACGCTTGGCCCATGCCGAAGCCGCAGACCATGAAGCCCCAGACGGCCGCGAACAAGCTCGGGGTCCTGCTCGGTGAGACGCCGCCCGAGTTCCAGGCCGGCGTGGTCAGCCGCGACGAGCTCAACGCCCTGCAGGCGGACCCGCCGCAGTGGCTCTCGGACCTGCGCCGCAACGGCCCGCACACCCGCCAGGAGACGGCGCGCCGCCTCGGCATCTCCGGCTCCGGGCTGGTCCGCGCAGGCGTCGGCGAGCACCTGACGACCGCGCAGATCAAGGCGATCCTCGACGAGATGCCGGACTGGCTCGTGGCCGAGCGCGACATCCATGCCCAGGTGCGCGCCGAGGAGGCCCGGGTCAGGGCAGCCAAGGGCTGAACCGCCCTCCACCGCTCACCCAGGGAGCAGCCGTGACCGAGACCGTCCAGACCTTCCGCACCGTGCTCGAGCCCATGGGCGGCAACAACGTCGCCATCGTCGTCCCGGACGACGTGGTGACGTCGTTCGGACGCGGCAGACGTGTCCCCGTCTCGGTGACCGTCGACGGCGGCCACACCTTCGCCGGCTCGATCGCCTCGATGGGCGGCCGGTTCCTCGTCTCTTTCAACGCCGCGACCCGGGCGGCGACGGGCCGTGGGGCCGGTGACGAGATCGAGGTGCGGCTGGAGCTCGACGACTCGCCGCGCACGGTGGAACTGCCCAATGACCTCCGGGAGGCCCTGCGGGGCGACGCGTCGGCCGCGGCCGCCTGGGAGGCGCTCACCCCGAGCCGGCAGAAGGCGTACGCCCTCTCGGTGTCCTCGGCCAAGACCGAGGAGACCCGTCGGCGGCGCGTGGCCACGGTCCTCGACGCGCTGCGCTCCTAGCGGCCCGTTCGGCGGCGGCTCCCCGGGCCTCAGCGGTGCTGGGCGGTCCAGGCGCCGGCGTGCGCGGCATCCGCAATCAGGTCTGCGATCTCGTCGTGGCGCTCGGCGACCAGCCCGGTGGTGACTCGGACGTGCCCTTCGGGCCCGGTCACCTGCCCGACAGAGAAGGGGGAGCCGGGGGTCACGGCGATGCCCTGGCTCGCCAGGCGCAGCACCGCAGCCGCCTCGTCGCGCACGGGCACCCAGATGTTGAGGCCTTCCGTGCCGGGCACCTCGATGCCGTGGCGCGAGAGGCCGTCCACGACGAGCTGGCGTCGGCGGGCGTACTCCGTGCGCGCCCGCTCGATGTGCTGCGCGCACTCCGCGTCGCGCAGCAGGGCGGTAAGCACCCGCTGGAGCAGACGGCTCGTCCAGCCCTGACCGATCGCCCTGGCGTGCCGGATCGGCGCCAGCAGCGCGTCCGGCCCACTGAGCGCGGCGATGCGCAGGTCGGGGCCGTGGGACTTGCTGTAGCTGCGGACGTGCAGCACCTGGTCGGGAATCCACGCGCCGAGGCTGAGCGGCTCCGACGTCGCGATCGGCCCGCTCGAGTCGTCCTCGACGACGACACAGTCATGGCCGCGAAGCAGGGCCGCCAGATGCTCCGCCTTCTCGGCAGACATGGACACGCCGGTCGGGTTCTGGCCGCGGGGCTGGATCACGACGGCGGCAGGCCGCCGGGCGAGCAGGGACTCGACGCGCGCCAGGTCGAGCCCGTCCTGCTGGACGGGCACACCGACGACGACAGCCCCGCGGTCCTCGAGCAGGTCGAGCAGCGGCGGGAAGCCGGGGTCCTCGACGAGCACGACGTCCCCAGGACGCAGCAGGGCCCTGGTGATCAGGTCGAGCGCGTCCATGGCGCCGTCGACGACGAGGAGGTCGTCGGCGGCATACGGCCAGTCGCGAGCGAGCTCGGTGCGCAGGTCGTGCAGGACGGGGTCGTCGAGGTAGCTGCTCGGCGTGGCGGGGTCGTGCAGCGTCGAGAGCACCGGGACGAGCGGTGGCAGCAGCGCGCCGTCCGGGATGCCGGTCGACAGGTCCAGCTGCACCGGCGACTCGTGCCTCAGGGCCCGGGAGTAGCGCTCGCCCCCGCGCGCGGTGGGGGCCACCGTCGTGCCGCGGCGCCCGTCGGAGCGGATGGTGCCCGAGCGTGCGAGCAGCTGCCAGGCGGCGCTGACGGTCGTGGGCGACATCATCAGCTCGGCAGCCAGCTGTCGGATGGGCGGCAGCTGGTCGCCCGGCCGGAGTGCCTGGTCGCGGATGGCTCTGGAGACGGCCTGGGCCAGGCCCTTGGCGGTCGGGGCGTCGAGGCGCTCCTCGAGGGAGGAGATGACGGCGCGCATGTTCGTAACATAGCAACGACTTCATTGTGTGGCCCGAAAGTGGAACGTAATCTTGGGTCCATGACGACGACTCCGACCGTGTCAGCCATCGACCACTGGATCTCGGGCAGCCGCCGGCCCGGTGCCTCCGGGCGCACCTCGCCCGTCTACGACCCTGCCACCGGGCAGCAGACCGGCGAGGTGCCGCTGGCCTCCGCCGGCGAGGTCGACGAGGCGGTCAAGACCGCCGTCGCAGCCGCCCGCGAGTGGCGCGCCAGCTCCCTCTCCAAGCGGTCGGCGGTCCTCTTCGCCTTCCGGGAGCTGCTCCACAGCCGCACCGACGAGCTGGCGGCGATCATCACCGCCGAGCACGGCAAGGTGCTCTCCGACGCGGTGGGCGAGATCGCCCGCGGGCTCGAGAACGTCGAGTTCGCGACGGGCGTCCCGCAGCTGCTCAAGGGTGGCTTCTCCGAGCAGGCGGCCTCGGGCGTCGACGTCTACAGCATCCGCCAGCCGCTCGGCGTCGTCGCCGGCATCACCCCGTTCAACTTCCCGGTCATGGTCCCGCTGTGGATGTGCGCCAACGCCATCGCCTGCGGCAACACCTTCGTGCTCAAGCCCAGCGAGAAGGACCCGTCGGCCTCGCTCTTCCTCGCCGAGCTGTGGAAGGAGGCGGGGCTGCCCGACGGCGTCTTCACCGTCGTGCACGGTGACAAGGAGGCAGTCGACGCGCTCCTCGACCACGAGGACGTCGCCGCCATCAGCTTCGTCGGCTCGACCCCCATCGCCAAGTACATCTACGAGCGCGGCACGGCGAAGGGCAAGCGCGTCCAGGCCCTCGGCGGTGCCAAGAACCACGCCCTCGTGCTCCCCGACGCCGACATCGACATGGCAGCCGACGCCATCGTCTCGGCCGCCTACGGCGCCGCCGGCGAGCGCTGCATGGCCCTGTCCGTCGCCGTGGCGGTGGGCGAGGTCGGCGACGAGCTCGTCTCGGCCATCTCCTCCCGCCTGCCGCAGCTGACGGTCGGCGCCGGCGCCGCGGAGGGCACCGACATGGGTCCCCTCATCACCCGTGAGCACCGCGACAAGGTGGCCGGCTACGTGGCCGCCGGCGCCGAGGCCGGGGCCACCGTCGTCGTCGACGGCCGTGAGCAGGACGTCCCCGAGGACGGCTTCTTCCTCGGGATGACGCTGCTCGACGACGTGACGCCCGACATGACCGTGTACCGCGACGAGATCTTCGGCCCGGTGCTGTCGGTCGTGCGGGTCGCCACCTACGACGAGGGGCTGGCGCTCATCAACAGCAACCGCTACGCCAACGGCACCGCGATCTTCACCCGCGACGGGGGAGCGGCCCGCCGCTTCCAGAACGAGGTCGAGGTCGGCATGGTCGGCATCAACGTGCCCATCCCGGTCCCCGTCGCGTACTACTCCTTCGGTGGCTGGAAGGACTCGCTCTTCGGCGACACCCACATGTACGGCCCCGAGGGCATCAACTTCTACACCCGCGGCAAGGTGGTGACGCAGCGCTGGCCCGACCCGGCCACCTCGAGCGTCGACCTCGGCTTCCCGCGCACCCGCTGACCGCAGAAGGGACCCATCACATGACCGAGCTCGACCAGCGCACCGTCGTCAAGGACCTCCTCGACCACATGAGCGGGGACGAGGTGCGCGCGCTCGACCGCGAGCACGTCTTCCACTCGTGGTCGGCCCAGGGCCTCATCGACCCGCTGCCGATCGCCCGCGCCGAGGGCTCCTACTTCTGGGACTACGACGGCAAGCGCTACCTCGACTTCAGCAGCCAGCTCGTCAACGTCAACATCGGCTACGGCCACCCCAAGGTGGTCGCGGCGATCCAGGAGCAGGCCGCGCGCCTCGCGACCATCCAGCCCTCGTTCGCCAACGACGCACGCAGCGAGGCCGCGCGCCTCATCACCGAGGTCGCCCCCCAGGGCCTGTCGGCGGTCTTCTTCACCAACGGTGGGGCCGAGGCCAACGAGAACGCCATCCGGATGGCGCGCCTGCACACCGGCCGGCACAAGGTGCTCGCGACGTACCGCAGCTACCACGGCGCCACCGCCGGCTCCATCACGCTCACCGGTGACCCGCGCCGCTGGCCGTCCGAGCCGGGGCTCTCGGGGATCGTCCACTTCTGGGGCCCCTACACCTACCGCTCGGCCTTCCACTCCGAGACCGAGGAGCAGGAGCGCGACCGTGCCCTGCAGCACCTGCGCGACACGATCATGGTCGAGGGAGCGCACACCATCGCGGCCATCATCCTCGAGACGGTGGTCGGGACCAACGGCATCCTCGTGCCGCCGGACGGCTACCTCCAGGGCGTGCGCGACCTGTGCGACGAGCACGGCATCGTCCTCATCGCCGACGAGGTCATGGCCGGGTTCGGCCGGTGCGGAGAGTGGTTCGCGGTAGACCACTGGGGCGTGACGCCCGACCTGATCACCTTCGCCAAGGGCGTCAACTCCGGCTACGTCCCGCTCGGCGGCGTCATCATCTCCGACGCGATCCGCGCCACCTTCGACCAGCGGGCCTACCCCGGTGGCCTGACCTACTCCGGCCACCCGCTGGCGTGCGCCTCCGCCGTCGCGTCGATCAACGCCTTCCGCGAGGAGGGGATCATCGACAACGCCCGGATGCTCGGCACCGACGTCATCGGCCCCCGTCTGCGCGAGATCGCCGAGAAGCACCCCAGCGTCGGCGACGTGCGCGGGCTCGGCGTCTTCTGGGCGGTGGAGCTGGTCCGAAACCGCGAGACGCGCGAGCCGCTCGTGCCCTACAACGCCGCCGGCGACGCGGCGCGCCCGATGACCGCCTTCGCCGCAGCGTGCAAGGAGCGCGGCCTCTGGCCGTTCACGCACTTCAACCGCACCCACGTCGTGCCGCCGTGCACGACCACTCCGGCGGAGATCGAGGAGGGCCTCGCCGTGCTCGACGAGGCGCTCGCCGTCGCCGACGAGTTCACCGCCTGAGCCGTATGCCGTGTGCTCCCTCCGCCGTGGGGCCGGGTCCTCGGGGCCCGGCCCCACGGCGTCTCCTCCCAACTTCCGCGGGGCGGGCCGGCCCCGCCCAAGCGGGTGTGCCATTTCATGGACGGGCCCGTGAGCCGGTGTCAGACTTGTTGGACAAGTTCAGTGAGCGGTGAGACGGGTAGCGCCTGACGCGAACGCAAGGCGTCGCCGGGCTCGAGTCGCCGAGGCGACGACACGGCATACGGCAGCCCACGGGCAGTCCGTCGATCCGCGCGCACGGGTGCTCTCGCCCGACCGTCCGGCCGTCCGCTCAGCGCCCGCAGGGAAGCGAGAGCCCGGCTGACCGGCAGCCGGCTGATCCGGACAAGGAGAGGCTCCGATGTCTGACACCAACATCACCACACCCCAGGCGGGCATGACCGCGGCCACGACGCCACTGACCCCGGTACCGCCCGCGACCGCCGCCACGGCCGACCCCGCCCCCTTGGGGCTCGCCGCCTTCGCCATGACGACGATGGCCCTGAGCGTCGTCAACACCGGCATCCTCAACGCCGCGCTCGCACCCACGGTGCTGGCGCTCGCCCTCTTCTACGGCGGCGGCACCCAGCTGCTCGCCGGCATGTGGGAGTTCCGCCGGGGCAACACCTTCGGAGCCGTGGCGTTCAGCTCGTTCGGCGCCTTCTGGCTCTCCTACTGGTTCCTGGCCACGTTCATCCTCAGCGCACCGGCCCTGGCCGTGGTCGCCGGAGACGTGCACAAGGCGGTCGGTCTCTACCTGCTCGGCTGGGCGATCTTCACCGCCTACATGACGGTGGGCTCCTTCCGGGTGAGTGGCGCCACCGCAGCGGTGTTCGTCCTGCTGACACTGACCTTCATTGCCCTGTGCATCGGTGCCTTCGCCGCCACGGTGCCGTCCACCTCGTCGTGGACGAAGATCGGCGGTTGGCTCGGCCTCGCGACGGCACTGGCCGCGTGGTACGCCTCGTTCGCCGGCGTGACGAACGAGACGTTCAAGCGCACCGTGGTGCCCACCTGGCCGATGTCGCCCGCTGCACGCGCCCGCTGAGCTCTGATCTGCCGGACCCGGCCGCCGAACCGCTATGCGGCCGGGTCCGTCAGGTCTGGCGCCTGAGCACGAAACGTCCAAAGGGGATGCGCCCGGACACAACGGGCTGCCCCGTGACGGCGTGCGCCCACAGTGCGGGACGCGGTGACCGCCAGTTGGCGTGAGCCGGGGCCACCGACCTAGGCTCGAACGCCATGACATGCCCCTCCGCCACCCCGTCTAACGCCACCCCTGCCACGCCGCACGTCCGCCGGCGGGGCGGCACCGTGAGCCGCCTGCTGCGTCGTGTCCGGCGCGTCTACGAGCTGCACTGTGCCCGCGAGGACGCCCGGGTGCGCGGCATCGTCGTGCCGCTCGGGGTCTGGGTGTGCAACTGCGAGCACGTCAGCCTCGACCGCCTGGCGTTCGTGCGCCACCTCGGCGAGGTCCACGCCTGATCCGCCGACTGGATCGCGTGGCGGCTGCTCTCCTGCCGGGGGTTGCACCCCGACCGTCACCGCTGTCGCCTGGGGGCGACCCCGGCCTCGACGTGCTCACAGGGTCGTCGACGACACTGGCGCACCGGAGAGCGGCCCGACCAGGAGCGCTGAACGGTGAGAAGGATGTCGAGTGCAAGGACGACGCCACCACGGTCGTGGACGGCCCCTGACGGCCCCGTCGCGGCAGAGGATGCGGCGGCGCGACCGTTGGGCGCTCGCGACCGTGACCCTCGTGACACTGCTCGTCGGGGCGGCGCCGGCAGTCGGACAGTCGCTGAGCGACGGCACCCCCGTGGAGGTAGCCGGGCCGGCGGCCACGGTCCTGAGCTCCGACCCTAGCGGCCAGGGCCGCCTCGTCGAGGCCTTCGGCGACGTACGCCACGCCCGTGACATCGCCGTCATCGTGCCGGGTGTCGGCTGGACCGGTCCTCTCCTGAAGGACGAGAGCGGCGCCGGCCGTCGCCACCCAGCGGTCCAGGCCCGCAGCCTGCTCGCGGAGATGGAGCGCCGGGCTCCCGGCACCCCCGCGGCGGTGGTGGTCTGGCTCGACTACGACCCGCCGGCCGGCATCGACGCAGACGCCGCCCGCTCCGACCGCGCCGTCCAGGGCGCGCCTCGGCTCGCAGCCTTCCTCCGCACGCTCCCTCGGTCGTCGCGAGTGAGCCTCGTGTGCCACAGCTACGGCTCGGTGGTGTGCGGCCGGGCTGCACCGCACCTGAAGGTGTCGGCGCTCGTGGTCGTCGGCTCGCCGGGGATGGACGTCTGGTCGCGGTCCGGGTTGCACACGTCGGCGAGGGTGTGGGCCGGCGTCGCTGCCGACGACCCCATCGGCCTCGTGCCGCACACCCGGATCGACGGCCTCGGTCATGCCGCCGACCCGACGACGCCCGCCTTCGGTGCGTTGCCGCTGCCGGTCGAGGGCGCGCACGGACACAACGGCTACCTCGTCGCGGGCACTGCGTCGCTGCGCGCGATCGCGCAGATCGCCTCCGGGCAGCAGCCGAGCAGCGCCGGGGCCACGCCGTAGCACGTTCGGCCGACCGGAACCGCGGCACGGCCGTGCCGGCGTGTCGGCGTGCGATGGTCAGGCGTCGATCTCGACCAGGCCGGTCACGCTCGGGTCCACGGCGCGCGAGGCGGCATCGACGGGCAGCGGCGGGGGAGTGCCGCCCCAGGCCGGGCACAGCGCCCGGTGGTCGCACCAGTCGCACAGGCGGCTCGGGTTCGGTCGCCAGTCGCCGGTGGTCGCCGCACGCTCGATGGCCTGCCACAGCGCCTTGACCTTGCGCTCCGTGCCGAGGAGGTCCTGCTCGTCCGGCTCGTAGGCGACGATCTCGCTGTTGCCGAGGTAGACGAGCTGGAGCCGCTTGGGGATGACGCCGCGCTGGCGCCAGAGCACGAGGGCATAGAACTTCATCTGGAAGAGCGCCTTGGCCTCGAAGTGCTCCGACGGCGACCGTCCGGTCTTGTAGTCGACGACGCGCATCGCCCCGCTGGGGGCGACGTCGAGTCGGTCGACGTAGCCGCGCAGGACCAGGCCGTCCACCTCGGTCTCGACGTAGAGCTCGCGCTCGGCGGGCTCGAGGCGGGTGGGGTCCTCGAGGCCGAACCAGGTCTCGAGGAGCGCGGCCGCCCCGGCGAACCACTCGTCGGTGCGTCCGTCGTGCTCGGTCAGCAGGTCGAGCATCGCCGGCTCCTCCTGGGCGAGCCGCTCCCACTCCGAGGGCACGAGGCCGACCGCCGCGTCCACGGTGCGCTCAGCGGCAGGAAGGTCGAAGAGCCGCTCGAGGACGGCGTGGACCAGGGTGCCCCGCGCCGTGGCCTGGGTCGGGGGCGACGGGAGCTTGTCGATGACCCGGAAGCGGTAGAGCATCGGGCACGACATGAAGTCGGCGGCTCGACTCGGGGACAGCGCTGCAACCATGGGCCCGACTGTATGACGGGGCGCCGACACCGTCGTGACGGCACCCACAGCAGCTCCACACCCTCCTCATGGCCGGGGCCGCGTCCACCCACCGCAGCAGGGCATAGGGTCGGGCCATGAGCACCCGCGCGCGTCCTGACGCGGCTCACGGCTGGCGCATCGGCACCCTCGCGGGCACCCCCGTCTATCTCGGTCGCTCCTGGCCGGTGATCGCGATCGTGATCGTCGTCGTGTTCGGGCCCAACCTGTCGCGTCCCGACCGTGGCGCCTCCTACGGCTACCTGCTCGCGGCCGGCTACGCGGTGCTGCTGCTCGTGTCCGTGCTCGTCCACGAGGCGGCTCACGCGCTCGCCGCCCGCTGGCGGGGGCACCCGGTCAGCCGGATCGTCGCCGATGTCTGGGGCGGGCACACCGTCTACGACTCGACGCGCAGCTCGCCGACGACGACGGCACTCGTGGCGCTCGTCGGGCCCCTCTCCAACCTGGTCCTCGCTGCAGTGGTCTGGGGCGTGCGCTCGGTCGTCGTCAACGACACGGCTCAGACGCTGCTCGGGATCGTCGCCTTCGCCAACCTGCTGGTCGGCATCTTCAACCTTCTGCCGGGGCTGCCCCTCGACGGCGGCCAGATCGTGAGCGCGCTGGTGTGGCGTGCGACCGGAAGCAAGGGTCGTGGGCTGGTGGCAGCCGGCTGGCTCGGGCGCGTCATGGCCGTGGCGACGGTCGCGTGGTTCGTGCTGCGCGCCTTCCTCTCCGGCGCGACGCCCCAGCTCTTCGACATCGTGTGGCCGGTCGCCATCGCGTTCTTCCTCTGGCAGGGCGCCACGGGGGCGGTGCGGGCCGGGCAGATCCATCTGGCCAGCGCGTCGCGTGCCGTGGACGTCCTCGAGCCGCTCGTGATCGTGCCCGGCAGCTCGACCCTGTCCGAGGTCGCGGCGATCGCGCGGGGGGCCTGGGTGGGCGCGGCCGACGACGACGGGTGGCCGACGGGGCTGCTGGACCTCGAGTCCGCCGCGCGGGTGCCACTGGAGAGCCGTGACCGCACGGCCATCGAGTCCGTGACGCTGGCACAGCCGGCTACCTGGGTCATCGCGCTCCCGCGGGATGCTGTCCTCACCGACCTCATACGCGTCATGAGCGATGCGGAGCTGTCACTGGCTGTGGTCGTCGACGAGTCGACGCGTGACGTGCTGGGCCTCGCGCGCGCCGAGCGGATCAACAGCGTCGTCGGTGCCGAGCTGGCGCGGCGCGGGCGGCGCTGACCCCGCAGGGCGCAGCGACTTCGCGCGACTGTCCACACCTCCCGGCAGACCGGGGGGCTGTCCACAACCGGTCGCGAGGCACTGGGTGGCGCACCCTCGACCGGTCCACAGTCGGGTGGAGGCCCGACGGGCGGGCCGAAGGAAGGCGCCATGACCGCGAGCCGCACCACGACCAACCGCAGCACGAGCAACGGCAGCACGACCAACGGCACCACGACCAGCCGCACCGCAACGAGCGGAGCCGCATCCAGCGGGACCGAGAGGGTGGCCGCCCCACCGCAGCGTCCCCGTGGGAGGCGGTCCACGGAAGCTTCAGGCCCTGCCGCGTCCGAGCAGGTCCAGGGGCCGGCCCCACGCAACGAGGTGCGCCTCGGTGGTCGCCTCGCAGCACCCGCGGAGGAGAGGGAGCTGCCCAGCGGAGACCGCATCGTCACCTTGCGGGTCGTGGTCGCGCGCACTCCTGCCACCGGCCGCCGGCGGCAGGCGCTCGAGGGGCCCAGGCGTGCCACGGTCGACACCATCGACGTGGTCTGCTGGACGGCAGCCACCCGCCGCACGGCGCTGCGCCTGCGGGCCGACGACCTCGTCGAGGTGGACGGCGCGCTGCGGCGCCGGTTCTTCGGGGGCGCGACCGGTCGCCAGAGCCGCTACGAGGTCGAGGCGACGGCGCTGCGCAGGGCGTCCGGAGGTGCTCCCACAGGCACCTAGACTGTGCTCCCATGACGGACGCCGAGCAGGCCCAGGACGGGCAGCACCACGCCGAGCACCTCGGTGACCACGCCCCGGCCCAGGAGGCGCCGGCCGGGCAGCCGCGGGCCGAGATGCTCTCGGCCGAGCCGGTCCCCAGCGACGAGCTGCCCACGGACAGACTTCCCACCGGGTCGCAGCCCGACGGCGATCGCTCCGCGGACACGCAGGAGGCGGCTCAGTCGGAAGCTCAGGCGGCGGCGCCCGAGACCGCCGGGCACCGCGGCGTCACCGGCGCGCACGCCCGGCGCGGCGTCTTCGAGGTCGGGGAGCGGGTGCAGCTGACCGACCCCAAGGGCCGCCTGCACACCATCACCCTCGAGCCCGGCCGCGAGTTCCACACCCATCGCGGGTTCCTGCGCCACGACGACCTCATCGGGTCACACGACGGCTCCGTGGTCACCAACACGGCGGGGGTCGAGTACCTCGCGCTGCGTCCGCTGCTCAGCGACTACGTCATGTCGATGCCGCGCGGTGCTGCGGTCGTCTATCCCAAGGACTCCGGCCAGATCGTCCAGATGGCCGACATCTTCCCGGGGGCGACCGTCGTGGAGGCCGGCGTCGGCAGCGGGGCGCTGTCGATGTCGCTGTTGAGAGCCATCGGCGAGCGCGGCCGGCTGCTCTCGTTCGAACGGCGGGCCGACTTCGCCGACATCGCCCGCGGCAACGGCCGCGCCTTCTTCGGCGGGGACCACCCGGCCTGGACGGTGACGGTGGGAGACCTCGTCGAGTCCCTACCGGCCATGGTCGACCCGGGCACCGTCGACCGTGTCGTCCTCGACATGCTGGCCCCCTGGGAGTGCCTCGACGCCGTCTCGGACGCACTCATCCCCGGTGGCGTCCTCATCTGCTACGTCGCCACGACCACGCAGCTGAGCCGCGTCGCAGAGGGCATCCGCGCCCACGGGGGCTTCACCGAGCCCTCGGCCTGGGAGTCCCTGGTCCGCGGCTGGCACCTCGAGGGACTGGCCGTGCGCCCCCAGCACCGCATGCACGGCCACACCGGCTTCCTCATCACGACCCGCCGGCTGGCGCCGGGCGTCCCGGCTCCCGAGCGCAAGCGGCGTCCGGCCAAGGGCGCCTACGGTGAAGCCGACCCCACGAACGGGGACGGCGCCGCGGGCACCACGGCCGGGGCCGCGGTCATCGCCGGATCCACTGCATCCACCGACGTGCCGGCAGAGGCCTGGACGGCCGAGGCCCTGGGGATGCGGGTCAAGAGCGACAAGACGATTCGACGCGTCCGTCGATCACTGGCTGATACATCCGACGACATCGCGTGATGCAGGGTTAGGGTCGAATGGTCACTGTGTGCGAGTGACCATTCGAGGAGGCCGAGATGTCTGACGACGTCCGATACCCAGACCAGCAGGGTGCCGCCGGTGCCCGAGACCCCCGGGAGCAGCAGCCCACGGACCTGGCGGCGGGCGACCGGGAGCTCTCGGCGCTGCGCGCCGAGGTCCAGGCGCTGCGTGATGCGGCACGCCACTCTCCCCAGCGGACCCGCGAGCTCGAGGCACGGCTGGCCCACGTCCAGACGAGCCTGTCGACCCTCTCGTCCCAGAACGAGCGCCTCGTGCGCACGCTCAAGGACGCCAGGGAGCAGATCGTCACCCTCAAGAAGGAGGTCGACCGGCTGGCCCAGCCGCCGAGCACCTACGGGCTGGTCATCGACGCCCCCGAGGAGGGGGCCATCGACATCCTCACCGGGGGGCGCAAGATGCGGGTGGCGATCAGCCCGTCCGTCGACCAGCAAGACCTCGGCCTCGGTCGTGAGGTCATGCTCAACGAGGCGCTCAACGTCGTCTCGGTCCACGGGTACGAGCGCGTCGGTGAGGTCGTCACGGTCAAGGAGCGCATCGACGACGAGCGCGTCGTCGTGGTCACCCACGGCGACGAGGAGCGGGTCTGCCGCATCGCGACGCCCCTGCTGGCCGAGGTCATCCGCGTCGGGGACTCACTGACGCTCGATCCCCGGTCCAACTTCGTGCACGAGGTCATCCCCAAGCTCGAGGTCGAGGAGCTGGTCCTCGAGGAGGTGCCCGACGTCGACTACGCGGACATCGGTGGCCTGTCGGGACAGATCGAGCAGATCCGCGACGCGGTGGAGCTGCCCTTCCTGCACCCGGAGCTCTACAAGGAGCACGCCCTGAAGCCGCCCAAGGGCGTGCTGCTCTACGGGCCTCCCGGCTGCGGCAAGACGCTCATCGCCAAGGCGGTCGCCGCCTCGCTCGCCCGCCAGGTGTCGGCGCGCACCGGGAAGGCGACCGAGAAGAGCTACTTCCTCAACATCAAGGGTCCTGAGCTGCTCAACAAGTACGTCGGCGAAACCGAGCGGCACATCCGGCTCATCTTCCAGCGGGCGCGCGAGAAGGCGTCCGACGGCTCGCCGGTCGTCGTCTTCTTCGACGAGATGGACTCGCTCTTCCGCACCCGCGGGTCGGGCGTCTCGAGCGACGTCGAGACGACGATCGTGCCCCAGCTGCTCGCCGAGATCGACGGCGTCGAGCGGCTCGACAACGTCATCGTCATCGGCGCCAGTAACCGCGAGGACATGATCGACCCGGCGATCCTGCGCCCCGGCCGGCTCGACGCGAAGATCAAGATCGAGCGGCCCGACGCCGAGAGCGCCCGCGACATCTTCAGCAAGTACCTCACGAGCAACCTGCCGCTGCACGAGCACGACCTGGCCGTGCACTCGGGCGACCGCGACGCCACGATCGAGGCGATGATCACGGCTGCGGTCGAGCGGATGTACTCCGAGATGGAGGAGAACCGCTTCCTCGAGGTCACCTACCAGGGCGGTGACAAGGAGATCCTCTACTTCAAGGACTTCAACTCCGGCGCCATGATCCAGAACATCGTCGACCGGGCCAAGAAGCTGGCGATCAAGGACTTCCTCACGACGGGTCAGAAGGGCATCCGCGTCGAGCACCTGCTGGCCAGCTGCGTCGACGAGTTCAAGGAGAACGAGGACCTGCCCAACACCACCAACCCGGACGACTGGGCTCGCATCAGCGGCAAGAAGGGCGAGCGCATCGTCTACATCCGCACCCTCATCAAGGGCAAGGACGGCACCGAGCCGGGCCGCTCGATCGCGACGGCCAACACCGGCCAGTACCTCTGACCGAGCCCGTATGCCGGGTGGCCCGAGTTCCCGGGCCACCCGGCCTCTCGCCGTGCCCGGCCGTGCCAGGACCATTCGTGGCCTCTCGACGTTGGAGAAGGGGCCACTCGTGGCCTCTCGACGTTCGAGAAGGGGCCACTCGTGGCCTCTCGACGGTTCAAGGCGGGGGCTCTAGGCGGCGTTGCGGGCGCGGACGCGGCGGGCGGCATACGCCCCCAGCGCCCGCCAGCCGAGCAGGAAGAGCGCGAGCACGACCGACGCCACCACCACGAAGCTCACCGCCGTGCCCAGGCCGACCGCGCGGCGCAGCAGCATGCCGACGAGCACCGTCGCGAACCACACGGTGACCCCCGGTGCCACCTCGACCGGCCAGGCACCCCGCCGCGCCCGCACGACCAGCCAGCCCAGGCCCGTGCCGACGAGGAAGGGCCACGCGGTCAGGGCCGCGCCGACCACCGGTCCCGCCTCGTCGTGGCTGGCGCGGCCGATGCCGGCGAAGACGAGCACGAGGACGACGTCGAGGAGCAGGGCGACCGCGGGCCGGCGCCACCAGGGCACGCGGCTCACGGCAGCGTGTCGAACGGCAGGCGAGGCTGGGGCGGGGCGTGCGTCGGGTCCACGCCCTCGAAGAGCGAGCTGACCGAGCGGCCGTGGTGGATGCGGCTGATCGCCTCGGCGAAGAGGCCTGCGACCGAGCGGACCGTCAGCTCGGGCCAGCCGTCGGGCGCCGGCACGGTGTCGGTGGTCACGACCTCGGTGACGAACGGGTGTCCACGCAGCCGCTCGACGGCCTTGCCGGCGAAGAGCCCGTGCGTGCACACGATGGCTGCCTCGGTCGCTCCCGCCTCGCGCAGCCGGTCCATCAGCTCGAGCATGGAGCCACCGGTGGCGATCTCGTCGTCGAGCACGATGGCGCGACGTCCGGCGACGTCGCCGACGATCGAGTCGATGACGACCCGGTCGTCCGCCACCCGCTGCTTGGACCCGGCCGCAACGGGCAGGCCCAGCAGGCGGGCGAACTGGGTGGCCACCTTGGCATTGCCGAGGTCGGGGCTCACGACGATCGAGCGGGACAGGTCGGTGCCGCGGAAGTGGTCGGCGAGCACGCCGATGGCGGTGAGGTGGTCGACCGGGGTGGAGAAGAACCCGTGCACCTGCGGTGCGTGCAGCGCCATCGTCAGCACGCGGGAGCACCCGGCGGTGGCGATGAGGTCGGCCACGAGGCGGCCGCCGAGCGAGATGCGCGAGGCGTCCTTCTTGTCGGAGCGGGCGTACGCGTAGTGCGGCATGACCGCGGTGATCTGGGCCGCCGAGGCGCCGCGGGCGGCGTCGATCATGAGCAGCAGCTCCATCAGGTGCTCCTGCGTGGGCGGCACCAGCGGCTGGACGATGTAGACGTCGCGCTGGCGGCAGTTCGCCAGCAGCTGCGCCTGCAGGCAGTCGTTGCTGAAGCGCTTGATCTCCGCGGGGGAGCGCGTGACCCCGAGGTGCGCGCAGATGCGGTCGGCCAGCTCCAGGTGGGCCGAGCCGCTGAAGACCACGACGTCGTTCACTTCGAGACCATCCCTTGCACCATCCCTCATGCGCCCGACGTGCGGTTGCAGACTATCCGAGCCGGGTGTCGTATGCGTGGTCGCGCACCCATGCCACGAGCTCCTCTCGAGCGGCCCGGCCCACCCGCGTCGCACCCGGGAAGCTGAGGAAGCCGTGCGGCACCCGCTCGTAGTTGGTGTGGCGGGTCTCAACGCCCGCGGCTCGCAGCGCGACGGCGTAGGCGGCGCCCTCGTCGCGCAACGGGTCGAGGTCGGCGGTCTGGACAAGGGTGGGCGGCAGACCGCTGAGGTCTGTGGCGTGGATGGGGGAGACCAGAGGGTCGAGCAGGTCGAGGGCGTCCTGCTCGTCGCCGAGGTAGTGGGCCAGGAAGGCGTCCATGTCCGCGCGGGTGAGGATCGGGGCCTCCGCGTGCAGGGCCACGGACTCCGAGCTCATCGTGGCGTCGACGGCGGGGTAGACGAGCGCCTCGTAGGCGACCTCGCCCCCGCCCCCGTCCCGCAGGACCTGCGCCACGACCGCCGCGAGGTTGCCGCCCGCGGAGTCGCCGGCCAGCCCGAGGCCGGTGTGCCTGATGCCCGCTCCGGAGGCCTCGGACGCCGCCCAGCGCGCCGCGTCGACGCAGTCGTGGACGGCCTGCGGCGCCCGGTGCTCGGGCGCCAGTCGGTAGTCCACGTTGAGCACCATGACCCGGGCCCGGTCGGCCAGCCAGCCGCAGATGGGGTCGTAGCCGCGCGTGTTGCCCACGACCCATCCACCCCCGTGGAACCACAGCAGGGCGGGCAGCGCCGTCTCCTCGGCGTCCCGGGGACGGTAGGTGCGCACCTCGACGCGGTGGCGGTCGCGCGCCTCGAAGGCGGTGTCGGCGATCTCGACCCCGGCCGGTACGGGCCCGGTGACCCAGGTGTACGGAGGCCGCGAGGGTGCGAACCAGGCTCTGCTGCGGGCGATCTCGTCCTCCACCAGCAGGCGGTCGCTACCTCGGGACCGCGCCAGGGCACGGACGAAGAGCTTGGTCCGGAGCGGCATGTCCCACGAGTCGCTGGTCGTCACGAGGGCAGTGTTCCAGCAGGCCGCAGCGAACGACATACCCGCATACGTCCCGACCTGGCAGGAGACCGCACGCGTGCCGCCGCCCACCCTGCGGCCATTCGGTCCGCGGCTCGGGCAGGATTGGCCCATGCCCGGCGACGCGGAGAAGGCGCGGACCCCCACTGAGGGGACCCCCACGAGGCCGTCGCGGCAGTCGGACCACACCACGGGGGAGACCATGCGCCGGACGGCGGAGCACGTGCACGAACCGCTCGAGGAGCAGGCGGTCGGCGCACCCGTCGGCGGGCAGCCCGGCACGTCGGACGTGCCCGAGCTGCCGCCCGGGGTCGAGGTCGTCGAGCCGCCGATCCCGGGGCGCGTGCGGCGTCCTGCCGACGGCGTGCGACTGGCCGTCGCCGTGGTCGTGCTCCTTCTCGCGCTCGTCATCGCCGACCTCACGTCCGGCACCGGCGGGACCGTGCAGCAGCACCTCACCGACGTCACGAGCGGCCTGCCGCGCCTGCTGCTCACCCTGCTCGGCTGGCTGAGCGGCATCGGCGTCCTGCTGCTGCCCATCGGCGTCGGGGCGGACCTGCTCGTGCGGCGTCGTCCCATGCAGCTCATCCAGGCCCTGGGCACCGCCGTCGTCGCAGGCGTCCTCGTCATCGTGCTCAGCCTGCTCGTCCAGTCCGGCAACGGAGGCCTGCTCACCGAGCTGCTGACCCGGCCCACCCCGACCGGCCACACCGCGCCGCTCGACATCGTCGTGGTGTCGATGCTCGCGCTGCTCACCGTGGCCGACGTCTCGGGACGCAAGTGGGTCTCGCCGATCGCGACCGGTGTCGTCGTGGCGACCCTGGTGACCACCCTGCTCTCGGGCGCCATGACGCTGGCCGCCCTGACCTGCTCGCTCCTGGTGGGGTGGATCGTCGGGCTGGCGTCACGCCTCGTCTTCGGCGTCAGCTCGACCCGGCCCCCGGGCACCGAGGTCGCCGCAGTGCTCTTGTCGGGCGGTATCGCCCTCACCCGTCTCGAGCTCATCGACGCCAACGACTCCGGCGACCGCCGCTACGTCGGCTCCACGCCGGACGGGCCGCTCGACGTCCACGTCATCGACCGCGACACCTTCGGCCTCGCCTCAGGCCGCCGCCTGTTGCGCGTGCTGCGGCTGCGCAGCGGCTTCACCCGGCCGCCCTCACTGAGCCTCCAGTCCGAGATCGAGCACCGGGCCCTGATGGGCCTCGCGCTGCACGACGCCGGCATCCGCGCCCCCAGACCCGTGGCGGTTTCGGAGGTCGGACCGTTCTCCGCCGTCATCGCCTACGTGGAGCCGGCGGGCACCCCGCTCACGGAGCTGACCGACCTCGACGCGACCCAGCTCGAGGCGATCTGGCACCTGGCCGCCACGCTGCAACGCCGCCGGATCGTGCACCGGCAGCTCGGCCCGTCCACCGTCCTCGTGGACGACGGGGCACAGGTCGCGCTCGCCCAGCTCGGCAGCGGCGACGTCGCGGCCGACGACATCAGCCTGCGCATCGACCTCGCCCAGCTGCTCACGACCGTGGCGCTCACGGTCGGCCCCCGGCGCGCCGTCGAGTCGGCCGTGTCGGTGCTCGGCGAGGACGTGGCGCTGCGGGCCGTGCCCGTGCTCCAGCCGGTGGCGCTCAGCTCCGACGCCCGCGCGGCCCTCAAGGCCTCCAAGTCGGTGATGGGGGAGCTGCGCGAGCGGCTCGTCGCGCTGCGGCCGCAGGCCGAGCCGGTGGAGCCGGTGCAGCTGCGCCGTATCTCGATCAAGGGCGTCGTGACCTTGGTGATGGGCGGCATCGCCGGCTACCTGCTGCTGACCCAGCTCGCGCAGGTCGACATCGCCAAGGTCGTCAGCACCGCCGACTGGCGGTGGGCCGTGCTGCTCCTCGTCTTCGCCGCCGCGACCTTCGCCGGCGCCTCTCTCGCGCTCGGCGGAGCCGTGCAGATCCGCCTGCGCTTCGTGCGCACCTACATGACCCAGCTGGCCGTGGCGTTCACCGGGCTCGTCGCCCCCGCGGCCGTGGGCAACATCGCCCTCAACACCCGCTACCTGCAGACCTCCGGGCTGAGCCCCACGGTGGCCGGCGCCAGCGTGGGCGTGGCTCAGGTGGCCCAGTTCTGCTCGTACTTCGTGCTGCTCGTCATCTCCGGCGTGCTCGCCGGCACCGGCCCCGCGGTCTCGTTCAGCCCGTCGCCGATCCTCGTCGCCGGCATCCTCGCGGTCGTCATCCTCGCGCTGGGCCTGCTCGCCGTCCCGAGGATCCGGGCCGTCCTGACCGACCGGGTCCTCCCGCAGGTGCGCTCGGCGCTGCCGCAGGTGCTCGCCGTCCTGCAGCACCCGCGCAAGCTGGTGCAGCTGCTCGGCGGTGCGCTGCTGCTCGACATGTCCTTCGTCGCGGCGCTGGTGTGCGCGACGCGAGCGTTCGGCGGTGAGGCTCCCGTCGCCGCGATCGCGGTGGTCTACTTCGCCGGCGCCATCGTGGGCTCGGCCGTGCCGACCCCCGGCGGCCTGGGCGGCATCGAGGCGGCCATGTCGTTCGGCCTCATCTCCATCGGCGTCGACAGCGGCACCGCGGTCTCGTCGGTGCTGCTCTACCGTCTCGCCACCTACTGGCTGCCGATCCCGTTCGGCTGGTTCTCACTCAGCCGGCTGCAGAAGGTCGGGGTCATCTGAGGCGCGCGGACGGCATACGCCCCGGGGTGGGCGCTCGCGGACCGCGGACGCCACTCGGAGCGGGGGAAGTTATCGTCGGGCCATGACGGTGCGGCGGATCATGGGCCTGGAGACCGAGTACGGCATCAGCGTGCCCGGCGACCCGATGGCCAACCCGATGTTCCTGTCCGGGCAGGTCGTCAGCGTGTACGCCGCCGCCCAGGGCATCCGGTCCAACCAGTCCAGCTGGGACTACGCCTTCGAGGACCCCCTGCGCGACGCGCGCGGCTGGCAGCTCGACCGGCAGACCGCCGACCCCAGCCAGCTGACCGACGTCGAGGACCCCACCCTGGCCAACGTCGTGCTCACCAACGGCGCCCGCTACTACGTCGACCACGCTCACCCGGAGTACAGCTCGCCCGAGGTGACGCTCCCGCGCGACGCGGTCGCGTGGGACCGCGCCGGCGACGCCATCGCGCTCGAGTCTGTGCGCCTGCTCGCGACCCGCCCGGGGCAGGCGCCCGTCAACCTCTACAAGAACAACGCCGACGGCAAGGGCCAGTCCTACGGCACCCACGAGAACTACCTGATGCCCCGGCGCACGCCCTTCCCCGACATCGTGCGCCACCTCATCCCGTTCTTCGTGACCCGCCAGGTCGTATGCGGTGCCGGCCGGGTGGGGCTGGGCGTGGACAGCCGTGGGGCCGGCTACCAGATCTCCCAGCGCGCCGACTTCTTCGAGACCGAGGTCGGGCTCGAGACGACCCTCAAGCGCCCGATCATCAACACCCGCGACGAGCCGCACGCGGTCGCCGACCGCTACCGCCGGCTGCACGTCATCATCGGCGACGCCACCCACCTCGACGTCGCGACGCTGCTCAAGACGGGGACGACCTCGCTCGTGCTCGGGATGATCGAGGACGGCCACCTCACGGAGGACTGGTCGATCCGCCGCCCCGTCGCCGCCCTGCAGACGGTCTCGCACGACCCGTCGCTGCGGGCCACCGTCGAGCTGGTCGACGGGCGCGTCGTCACGGCCCTCGACCTGCAGTGGATGTACCTGGAGGCCGCCCGCGCCTGGCTCGACCGGCGCGGCGACGACCAGGTCCCCGAGGCCACCGCCGAGGTCATGGGTCTGTGGGAGGAGGTGCTCACCGGGCTCGGCCGCGACGTCATGTCCTGCGCGTCCCTGGTCGACTGGGTCGCCAAGCTGAAGCTGCTCGAGGGCTACCGGGCCCGCGACGGCCTCTCCTGGGACGACCACCGCCTCGCCGCCATCGACATCCAGTGGGCCGACGTGCGCCCCGAGAAGGGCCTCGTGCACCGCCTGCGCGACCGCGGCATGCTGCGCGACCTGGTCACCCCCGAGGAGGTCAAGGCGGCGCAGACGACGCCTCCCGAAGACACCCGCGCCTGGTTCCGGGGTGAGTGCGTCCGCCGGTTCACGCCGCAGGTGTTCTCGGCCAGCTGGGACTCGGTCGTCTTCGACGTGCCGGGCCGCGCCAGCCTGCAGCGGGTGCCGATCCTCGAGCCCGAGCGCGGCACCCGGGCCCAGGTGGGCACCCTGCTCGAGCAGAGCGCCGACGTGGCCGAGCTGCTGCGTGGGCTCGCCACTCCCGAGTAGGTCCCGGCGGATCCCGGCGCGCACGCGTTAGGGTCGAGGCACAGGACTTCGCGTCTTTCACGTCTGGGAGGTAGCCATGCCGGGTCAGGAGCACGTCAAGCCGCAGCGTCGTGACGAGGAGCCGCCGGAGACACCGGACGCGCCTCCCGCCGCCCCGGCCGGCGCAGCCGTCAAGGAGGGCCTGTCCGACGACATCGACAGCGTGCTCGACGAGATCGACGGCGTCCTCGAGTCCAACGCGGAGGAGTTCGTCCGCGGGTTCGTGCAGAAGGGCGGCCAGTGACCCCAGCGTCCCCGGGACGCTCGCGACAGCTCGACGACGCCTTCCTGCGGGTGGGCTCGTCGTCGTTCACCGAGTTCGTCTCCGCCTACCGCCCCGAGCTGCTCCCCTCAGCCCGCCGACTGCCCTCCGGCGCCACCATCGAGGCGCCGCACGGCACGACCATCGTCTCCCTGCTCTTCGCGGGCGGCGTCGTCATGGCCGGTGACCGCCGCGCCACGATGGGCAACGTCATCGCCAACCGCGACATGGAGAAGGTGTTCGCCGCCGACGAGTTCAGCGTCGTCGGCATCGCCGGCACGGCGGGCCTGGCCATCGAGCTGGTCCGGCTCTACCAGGTCGAGCTCGAGCACTACGAGAAGATCGAGGGCGCGATCATGTCGCTCGAGGGCAAGGCCAACCGGCTCGCCTCGATGATCCGCGGCAACCTCGGCCTCGCCATGCAGGGACTGACGGTCGTGCCGACGTATGCCGGCTTCGACCTCGAGTCGGCCACCGGCCGCATCTACTCCTACGACGTGACGGGCGGCTGCTACCTCGAGGGTGGTCACCACTCGACGGGCTCGGGCTCGGTCTTCGCGCGGGGCGCGCTGAAGAAGCTGTGGCGCCCCGGCCTGGACGAGCAGCAGGCCGTGTCCGTGGCGATCGAGGCGCTCTACGACGCCGCCGACGACGACTCCGCCACCGGCGGTCCCGACCTGGGCCGGCAGATCTGGCCGACCGTCGCCGTCGTCGACCACTCCGGCGCCCGCTTCGTCGCGCAGGACGTCCTCGAGGGGCACGTCGAGCGCGTGGTCGCGTCCCGCCGTGACAACCCGGGAGGTGCGCGATGACCATGCCGTTCTACGTCCCGCCCGAGCAGGTGATGAAGGACCGGGCAGACTTCGCGCGCAAGGGGATCGCCCGCGGCCGCTCGGTCATCGTCGTCGGCTACGACAAGGGCATCGCCTTCGTCGCGGAGAACCCGTCGCGGGCCCTGCACAAGGTCTCGGAGATCTACGACCGCATTGCCTTCGCCGCGGTCGGCCGCTACAACGAGTTCGAGAGCCTGCGCGTGGCGGGCATCCGATACGCCGACCTGCGTGGCTACTCCTATGATCGCACCGACGTGACGGCCCGGGCCCTGGCGAACACGTATGCGCAGACGCTGGGTGCCGTCTTCACGCAGGAGTCCAAGCCCCTCGAGATCGAGATCGTCGTGGCCGAGGTGGGCACCGACCCCGACAGCGACCAGATCTTCCGGCTCACCTACGACGGCTCCGTCGCCGACGAGCGGGGCTTCGTCGCGATGGGCGGTGCCAGCGACGCCGCCGAGGAGCGCCTGAGCACCGGATGGCGAGCAGGGATGACCCTCGAGGAGGTGCTGCGCCTGGCCGTCGACGTGCTGGGCGCCGGTGACAACGGCGAGCGCCGGAGCCTCGACGAGGGGCAGCTCGAGGTGGCGGTGCTCGACCGGGAGCGGCCTCGACGCTCGTTCCGGCGCATCGTCGGCCCCGTGCTCGCGCGCCTGCTCGGCACGCCGTCCGCGACATCCGCGACATCCGCGCCCGCTGAGGTCCTGCCGGGGAACACCTCGGAGTCGTCTCACGAGTCGCCGCAGGAGCCGGGACCGACCGGCTGACAGCAGGACGCACGAGGGCCGCCCCGCAGACGGGGGCGGCCCTCGTGCGTTCGTGGGGTGGCGCTCAGCGGCGGCCGGCGCCCACCCGCCCGCCCCCTGCAGCGGACGAGTCCGAGCCCCCCTTGTCGGCCTTGCCGGACGCGTCGGACTGCTGGCCACGGGTGTCGCCCCCGTCCTCGGCTGCGGACGACGTTGCCCGCTCGCCCCGGGCCGCGCGGGCCTCGGCCGGGGCGTCGGCCTTCGCGTCGGCGTTGCCGTCAGCGGGACGGTCCGATGCCGGGTCCGTTGCCGAGTCGGCGGCGGCCTCGGTGGCGCTGTCGGTGACGCTGTCGGTGGCGCTGTCGGTGGCACTGCCGCCTCCACGGCCGCTGTCGGCGTCCGGGGCGGCCGTGCTGTCGCCGACGGGGGCCGTCCTGGCGTCGTCACCGGCCGGCGTGGCGCCGGAGGCCTTCTCGGGCGCGTCCAGCGACTCCACGAGGGCACCACCGCCGAGGGTGGCCAGCATCTGGCGCACGTTGGCAAGCTGACCGGTGATGCTGTCGCGCTGCGCGGCTGCGGCGGCGAGCTCGCGGTCGGACTCCTCGCGCACCCGGGAGGCGTGGTCACGGGCCTCGGAGACGATCTGGTCGGCCTGGCTCTGCGCGGTCTCGAGCATGCGCCTGGCCCGGTCCCGCATCTCGTTGGCGTCCTGTTCGGCGCGCTGCGTGAGCTGGCGCACGCGCGCCTCGCTCTCGGTGAAGGAGGCCTCCATCTGCTGGCGGCGGGCCTCGAACTCCGCGTCCGCGGACTCGCGCCGGGCAGCCAGGCTCACCTCGAGCTCGGCAGAGGCGGTCGAGGCCTTGAGCCGCTGCGCCTCGAGCTCGGCAGCGGCCTCCTGGCGCTGGGCCGCCATGACGCTCTGCGCCTCCGCGACGATGGCCTGGGCCTCCCGGTTGGCCTGGGCGATGACCCGGACGGACTCCTCGTCGGTGCGCGCCCGCGCCTGGTCGGCATACGTCGTCGTGGTCGTCTTGAGGTCGGCCGCGGCCCGGTTGGCCCGCTCGCGGATCTCCTCGGCGTCGGCGGCGGCCCGGCTGCGCATCTCGGCGGCCTCCTGGTCGGCCAGCGAGAGGATCTGGGCGATGCGCTCACCGAGGTCGGTGAAGCTCTGGGACGGGGCGGACGCGCTCCTCTTCAGCTCGGCCATGACGCGCGCCTGCTGGCCGAGCTGGCCGCGCAGGTCGTTCAGGGCGGCGTTGAGCTTGGTCAGCTCCACGCTCCGCTCGGCGGCGTCCTTCTTGGCCGCCTGGAGCGTGCGGTTCTGCGCCTCGATGAAGGAGTCCACCTCCTCCGGCTCGTAACCGCGGCGGGAGAACTTGAAGTGGGGTCTGTCGATCATTTCCGTCCAATGCAGAGGTGGTGGAGGCACAGGGCATGAGGGGACGGCGCCATTGTGGCAGCCCCGGCTGGGCGGCGCCCGCCGGCCGGTGCCCGAGCGGGCTCAGCGCAGGGTCAGCGGGGTCAGCGAGGAGTCAGTGCAGGCGTACGCGGGGGTCCAGCACGGCGTAGACGACGTCGACGACGATGTTGGCCACCACGACGGCCGCCGAGGCGAAGAGCACGATCCCGATGATGACCGGCAGGTCCTGCTGGTTGATCGCGTCGATCGCCGTCTTGCCGAGCCCCGGCAGCGAGAAGACCGTCTCGGTGACCACGACCCCGCCGAGGAGGGCGCCGACGTCGATGCCGAACTGCGTCACGACCGGCGTCAGAGCCGCGCGCAGGCCGTGCCGCAGGATCACCCGTCGCTCACCGATGCCCTTGGACCGCGCGGTGCGCACGTAGTCCTCACCCAGGACGTCGAGCATGGAGGCCCGGGTGAGGCGGGTGTAGGTCGCCGCGGAGACGAGCGCGAGGGTGAACCACGGCAGGACCATGTGCTGGAACCACGTTCCGAAGCCGTCGGTGAGCGGCGCGTAGCCGCCCGGCGGGAAGATCGCGATGCCTGCGAGGGTCAGGCGGAAGTAGAAGAAGTAGAGCAGCAGCAGGCCGAGCAGGAAGGTCGGCATCGAGTAGAAGAAGAGGCTGAACGCCGTCAGCGACCGGTCGGTGAACGATCGGGGGTGGATCGCGGACAGCACCCCGTTGGTCAGGCCCAGGACCATCCAGATGATGGCGCCCCCGATCACGACGGAGATGGTGATCGGGAGGGCGGCGCCGATGATCTCGGTGACGGGGACCTGGTGGTAGTAGTCGTAGCCGAGGTCGCCGTGCAGCGCCTTCCAGAGGAAGTCCGTGTACTGCTTCCACACGGGCTGGTCCAGGCCGAGGCGGTGCGAGATGAGGGCCACCGTCTCGGGGGTGGCCTGCCGCCCCGCGAGGGTCCGTGCCACGTCGTTGGGGGCGACGAAGAAGAGCGCGAACACCGCGACGGTGATGAGCCACAGGACGAGCACGCCGAGGGCGATGCGGCGCACGAGGAACCGGGCCATGACTCCTCCTAGTCCCGGGTCTCGATGGTCGGGACCGACTCGACGGCATCGACGTCCGCGAGCGGCTCGACCGTGACAGCCGAGACCTCGGCCATGATGCGGTCGGCGCGGGGGTCGAACGCGTCACGCACCCCGTCGCCGAAGAGGTTGAAGGCGAGCGTCGTCACCAGCAGTGCGGTGCCGGGGAAGACGACGAACCACCAGGCGACCGTGTAGTAGTTCTGCGACTCGCTGATCATGCCGCCCCAGTCGGCGGTGGGCGGCGGCAGGCCCAGGCCGAGGAAGCTCAGGGTCGCCTCCACGACGATGACGACCGGGATGAGCAGCGACGCGTAGACGATGACGGGCGCGAGCACGTTGGGCAGGATGTCGACGAACATGATCCGGCTGTCCGAGGCGCCGAGCGACCTGGCGGCCTCGACGAACTCGCGTTCTCTGAGGGACAGCACCTGCCCCCGCACGATGCGGGCGACCGACGCCCAGCTGAAGAAGCCGATGACCAGCACCGTCACGAGCAGGCTGGGGCCGGTGATGGACACCAGGGCCACGGCCACGAGGATGAACGGCACCGAGAGCACGACGTCGATGAGGCGCGCGAGCACGGTGTCGACGACCCCGCCGAGGAAGCCGGCGGCGAGCCCGACGATGACCCCGATGACCACCGTCAGGGCCGTGGCGACGACGCCGACGAGCAGCGAGATGCGCGCGCCGTAGGCGATGCGCACGAAGATGTCACGGCCCAGGTCGTCCGTCCCCAGCCAGAACTCGCCCGACGGGGGAGTGGGCAGCCCGTCGGGCGTCAGGCCGGTCTGGCGGTACTGCTCGTTGACCGGGTGGCCCGTGATCGCCGTGGTCAGCGGCGCGAAGACGGCCATCAGCACGATGAGGACGATGACGACCAGGGAGATCATCGCCACCCGGTCGCGTCGCAGGCGCTGCCACGCCAGCAGCCACGGGCTGCGGCCCTCGATCGCGCGTCGCGCGCCCTCCGGCGCGGCCGCCCCACCCTCGGCCGGTTCGGGCTCGACGCCCTCGCTCGAGGTGGAGGTGGGAAGGATCCCGCTCACGGTCGCTCGCCTCCTTCGTCGGTCTGGTGTGGGCTCACGGCTGGGCTCGATGGGCCCGCTGGGCTGCCGGCTCCCGAGGCCTCTGGGGTCAGCGGCGCGAGCGCCGGGTCGGAGGTGAGCTCCTCGCCGGCGGCCAGGGGGTGGAAGCAGGCGGTCCGGTGGTCGGCACGGTCGCCGAAGACCGGCTCCAGGGGCGGGGCGGCGGCCGAGCAGTCCTCCTGGGCGCGCGGGCAGCGGGTGTGGAAGCGGCACCCGGAGGGCGGGTCGGTGGGGGACGGGAGGTCCCCCACGAGGATCGTCTGCCGGCGGCTGTCCGCCACGTCGGGGTCGGGGACGGGCAGGGCCGACAGCAGCGCGCGGGTGTACGGGTGCCGTGCCGTGCTGAACAGGTCCTCGGTGGGCGCGATCTCCACGAGCTGGCCGAGGTACATCACGGCGACGCGGTCGCTGACGTGGCGCACGACGGACAGGTCGTGGGAGATGAAGAGGTAGGTCAGGCCGAAGTCCTTCTGCAGGTCGATGAGCAGGTTGATGATCTGGGCTTGGATCGAGACGTCCAGCGCCGAGACCGGCTCGTCGCAGATGAGCAGCCGTGGCTGCAGGGCGAGGGAGCGCGCCACCCCGATGCGCTGGCGCTGCCCACCGGAGAACTCGGCCGGGAAACGGTTGTAGTGCTCGGGGTTGAGCCCGACGCGCTCCATCAGCTCCTGCACCTTCTGCTTGACCTCGCGGCCGCTGCCGAGGCCGTGGATGACGAAGGGGTCACCGATGATCGAGCCGACGCGACGGCGCGGGTTGAGCGAGCCGTAGGGGTCCTGGAAGATCACCTGCACCTGGCGGCGCACGGCGCGCAGGTCCCGCCGGCTGAGGGAGGTGATGTTGCGGCCGTCGAAGGTGATGGTCCCGGACGTCACGTCGTAGAGGCGGGCGATGCAGCGCGCCAGCGTGGACTTGCCGCAGCCGGTCTCACCGACGAGGCCGAGGGTCTCGCCGGCGCGGATCTCCAGCGACACGTCCTCGACGGCGTGGACCAATACGTCGCCGCGGCGCCAGAACGAGCTGGAGCCCACCGGGAAGGTCTTCGTGACGTGCTCGGCCTGCAGGAGCGGCGCTCCCGATGTCGGCGCCGTGGCGCGCTCGGTGGCCTCGGGGTCGGCGCTCATGCCGGCTCCTCCTCACGCTCGTCGGAGGGGGTGGCGGTGCCCGGGACCGGGCGCAGCGAGGCGCCGTCCTTGGGCAGGAAGCACGCCGACGTATGCCGTGGGTCCCGGTCCACGGGATCGAGCCGCGGCACCTCCTGCCGGCAGTGGTCGAACACGTCCGGGCACCGAGGGGCGAACGGGCACTGCTCAGGTGGGTCGATGAGCGACGGCGGGGTGCCGGCGATGGGGGTCAGCCGGGTGCGGGCGCCGCCCTGGGCGGGCAGCGACGCGAGCAGCCCGCGCGTGTAGGGGTTGTGGGGGAGGTAGAAGATGGTGCGGCGCGGCGCGCGCTCCATCGCCCGGCCGGCATACATCACGACGACGTCGTCGGACATCTGGGCCACGACGCCGAGGTCGTGGGTGATCAGCACGATCGCCGTGCCGAACTCCTCCTGCAGCCGCTGCATGACGCCCAGCACCTGTGCCTGGACGGTGACGTCGAGCGCCGTCGTCGGCTCGTCGGCGATGAGCAGGGCGGGGTCGAGGGCCATCGCCATGGCGATCATGACGCGCTGGCGCATGCCGCCGGAGAACTGGTGGGGGTAGTCGTCCAGGCGCCCGGCGGCGCCCGGGATGCCGACGAGCCCGAGCAGCTCGGCGGCCCGGGCCCGCGCAGTGGCCGTCGCGGTCTCGGGCCGGTGGGCCTTGATCATCTCCACGATCTGCCACCCCACGGTGTAGTAGGGGTGCAGGCTCGAGAGCGGGTCTTGGAAGATCATCCCGATCCGCGCGCCGCGGATCCCCTGCAGGGTCTTGGTCGACGCGCCGATCAGCTCGATGCCGTCGAAGCGGGCCGAGCCCGACACCCGCGCACCGCGGGTGAGGCCGGTGATCGTCTGCGTCGCGACGCTCTTGCCGGAGCCGGACTCCCCGACGATGGCGAGCGTCGTGCCCCGCTCCACCTCGAACGACAGGCTGCGCACGGCCTGGACGACGCCGTCGGGAGTCGTGAACGAGACGGAGAGGTCACGCACCTCGAGCAGGGCCATCGGATCGCCTTCCATCGAGTGGGCCGTCGGCGACTGCGCGGCGGCAGGGAAGTCCGCCACGCCCTCCCGTGGACCGGGAGCGGGTCCACGGGAGGTGTGGCGGAGGGGCGGGCGGCACGGCGCCGGATGGTCAGCCGCCCTGCTTGTCGGCCGTGAGCCACACGTTGGTCGGGTCGTAGTTCTGCATCGCGGGGACGTAGATCGCGTTCTGGACCTGGCTGGCGTGGTAGTTGGCCTGCTTCGGGTTGGTGATCGGGAAGAACGGCGCGTCACCCATGACCTTCCGGTCGGTCTGCGCCCACTGGGTCGCTGCGGCCTGGGTCGTCGGGGCGGTGACGCCCTGGGTGATCATCGAGTTCGTGGTCGCGTCGTTGTAAAGGCCGAAGTTGCTCCCGCTGGGCGGGAACGACGGCGGACCGCTGAAGAGCGGGTTGAAGAACGACACGGCGGCGTTGCCGTACCAGTCGGCACCCCACCCGGCCACCGCCATGTCCCACACGCCGCGCTTGGCGACCGTCGGCACCTGGAGGTACTTGGTGTAGAAGTCCGCGTTCGGGGACGGGACGCCCTGGACGGTGATGCCGGCCTTCGAGAGGTCCTGCTGGGCCGTCTGGAACGTCTTGCTGCTGCCCTCCGAGGAGTTGCGGTACAGCATCTTGAGCGTCAGCCCGTTGGGGAAGCCCGCCTCGGACAGCATCTGCTTGGCCTTGTTCGGGTCGTAGGGGTAGAGGTCGAAGTTCTGCTCACCGCCGACGATGTTGGAGGGGAGCACGTGGCTCAGCGTGTCGTTGAGGTTCGGGCCGCCCAGGACCTGGATGATGTTCGTCCGGTTGAGCGCGTACGAGAGGGCCTGGCGCACCTTGAGGTTGGCCATCGCCTTGTTGTTGTTGGGCGAGACGGTGTTGAACACGATGTACGGGTTCGACGACGCCGACGGGCCGATCGTCAGGTTCGGGTCCTTCTTGGCGATGAGCCCCGGCAGCTGCGACGGCGGCGGGAAGTTGTCCCACTCCATGTCGGCGCTGGGCGTGCCGGTCTGCAGCTGCTGTTGCGTGGAGTCCTGGGTCACCGTCTCGTTGATGACGATCTTGTCGACGTAGGCCTTGCGCACCGGGTCCGAGGCCGCGTCCCAGGCCGCGTTGCGCACGAAGGTGATGTTCTTCGTCGGCGAGTAGCTCTGGATCTGGTAGGGCCCGTCCGACAGCGTGTGCTGCGCCAGCTCCGGGCTGGCCGGCAGGTAGGTGTCGTACTCCTTCGGTGCGGGCGAGAAGGCCGGCAGGGTCAGCATGTCGGTGAAGAAGCTGGCGGGGTGGTTCAGCGTGAAGACGACCGTGAGGTCGTCCTTGGCGACGACACCGGGCAACGGGGTGTTCTCGAGGTAGGAGGCGATCGCCGCGGGCGTCTTGCCGACCTTGGCGAAGCCGTCGCAGAAGGTCGACAGACCCTGGATCAGGTCGAGGTAGTCGGGCAGGCCGCCGAAGGGCTGCACCGGGTTGCAGGTGCGCTTGACGCCGCGGACCATGTCGGCCGCTGTCACCTGGCGGGCCGGTGAGGTGTTCCACTTCGCGCCCGAGCGGATCTTGATCGTGTAGGTCTTGCCGTCGGCGCTGATGCCGTCTCCCTGGGTGGGCAGCGACTGGGCGAGGTCGGGCACGGACTTGGTCGTCTGGCCCTCGACCGCGGGGTAGGTGAAGAGCTGCCGGCTCCAGGGCCGCAGGCCCAGGTAGCCGATGGAGTAGTAGCTGATGTTCGGGTCCATGTAGTCGACGTCGCCGCTGCCCAGCATGTTCAGCGTGCCGCCGCGAACGGCGTTCGCCGTGTTGCCGGTGCCGCCTGCGCCGGTCCCGCCGGTGGTGGTGCCGCCGCCGGAGTTGCAGGCCGCCACGGCCAGGCAGCTGGTAGCCACCGCCGCGACGGCCGTCACCGGCCACTTCCTCAGGGGCATGGTCTCTCCTTCGTCACGTAGGACGGGCCGGGTGACGACCGGTCCCAGGGCCCCCCTCGGGCGCCCGTCGTCACCACGCTAGGCACGCCCTCCTGCGGCCGAACCGCGCGCGGACCGGATGTCACGAGATCGCAAAGCGCCCGTCACACAGCAGGACGGCAGGTCACGAAACGTCAACGACTGGCGCTCTCCCAGCACTTCTCCTGCAGGCTCCCAGACGGCGTGCCTACCCTGCTGTCATGCGGCGGGTTCTCCTCGTCGAGGACGATGCGAGAGTGAGACGGGTCCTGCGGCTGGCGCTGGAGGACGAGGGGTTCTCCGTGCTCGAGGCGGCCGACGGAGGTCAGTGCGTCGAACGCGTCAGGACCGCGGTGCCGGACATCATGCTGCTCGACGTGATGCTGCCGGACCGGGACGGCTTCTCGGTGTGCCGGGAGGTGCGGCGCGGCAGCGACGTCCCGATCATCATGGTGACCGCCAGGACCGACAGCCACGACGTCGTGGCGGGGCTGGAGTCGGGTGCGGACGACTACGTGACGAAACCGCTCGTGGCCAAGGAGCTCGCGGCACGCATACGTGCGCTGTTGCGGCGGGCCGAGCCGCTCGTCGACCGGCCGGCGCGGCATGTGGTCGCGGGGGAGCTCGACATCGGGATCGACGACGGCGTCGTGTGCCGGGACGGGCAGCCCATCAACCTGACGCGCACCGAGTTCCGGCTGCTCGTCGAGCTCGCCTGCGCCGACGGGCGCATCTGCAGCCGTGAGCAGCTGCTCGACCGGGTCTGGGGCTACGGCTACTTCGGCGACAGCAGGATCGTCGACGTGCACATCCGCCGGCTGCGGACCAAGGTCGAGCTCGACCCCGCCAGCCCACGACACGTCGTCACCGCGCGGGGGCTCGGCTACCGGCTGGCGGGATGAGGGCGGCGTGCGGGCCGACGGGGATCCGGGCAGGACGCACCGGCGGCGGTTGCGCCCCCGTCGCAGGGCCGTCGCAGTCCCCGCACCGCGGTCGATCGGGCTGCGCACCAGGCTGGAGCTGACCTTCGGCCTGCTCGCGCTGTGCGTCTCCGTCCTCGTCGCAGTGCTGGCCTGGGTCGTCGTGTCCGGCCAGCTGCTCTCGGACCGGCAGCACACGGCCGTGAGCGAGACGATGCTCGACCGGACGGCCGTCGCGACCGGGCTCGCCAGGGGCGCGACGCCCGCGAGTTCCCTGCTCGGCGGCCTTCCGAGCAGCGACGCCGAGGCGTCGCTGGTTCGCGTCTCGGGGCGCTGGTACGCCGGCCGGCCGGCACTCGCTCCGAGCAGCCTCCCGCCCGCCCTCGTGGCCGCGGTGGCGTCCCGGGCCACGGCGACGCAGCGGGTGCTGCTCGACGGTGGCGTGCGCCTCGTGGTCGGAACGCCGCTGGGCCGCCCCGGCGACGCCCTGTTCCAGGTCTTCCCCCTGACCGACGTCGAGCACACGAGGACGGCTCTGGGCTGGGGCCTGGCCGCTGTCGCCGCGATCACCTCGCTCGCCGGGGTGGCGCTCGGGCGGCGGGCCGGTGTGGTGGCGCTGCGCCCACTCGCGGAGCTGACCTCGCTCGCCGGGGCGGTGGCCGGTGGCCGGCTGGACGCCAGGCTCGCGGTGCGCGGCGATCCCGACCTCGACCCCCTGGCCCGGTCGTTCAACCGGACGGTCTCGGAGCTCGAGCACCGGGTGCGGGCCGACTCCCGCTTCGCCGCCGACCTCAGCCACGAGCTGCGTACACCGCTCACCACGATGCTCAACTCGATGGAGGTCATCACGAATCGGCGCGACCTGCTGCCCGAGGCGGTGCGTGAGCCGGTCGACCTGCTCGCCGACGACCTGCAGCGGTTCCGGGCGCTGGTCGTCGACCTGCTGGAGATCTCCCGCCACGACGCGGGGGAGGACCTGCTGCTCGAGCCCGTCGACGTGGGCGAGCTCGTGCGCCGGGCCGCGGACGGCACGGCGGGGCGACCGGTCACCCGCGTCGACCCCTCCTCCGACCTCGAGGGGCACGTCGACAAGCGCCGGCTGGAGCGGGTCGTGGCCAACCTCGTCGGCAACGCCGAGCACCACGGGGGCGGGTGCATCGCGGTGTCGGTGCGTCGGGAGGGCGACTTCGCGCGCATCTGCGTCGACGACGCCGGTCCGGGCATCCCCCGCGCCGAACGAGGCCGCGTCTTCGACCGCTTCGCCCGGGCCGGCGGCAGCGGCGAGCTGGGCGTCGGCCTGGGGCTGGCCATCGTCCAGCGCCACGTCGCGGCCCACGGAGGCACCGTCCACGTCGAGACGAGCGACCGGGGAGGCGCGCGTCTTGTCGTCGAGCTGCCGCTGCGTTGACCCTCTTGCGGGCACCGGCGGCCGTGCAGGCCACCGGGCCGCCGCAGCCAGGGGGTCGTATGCCGTGTGCCCGCCGACCGGGCCCAGGCGTCGGTGCGGCGTGCGCCTGGGTGTCGCGCTCGCGGTCGTCGGGCCGCTGCTGGCAGGGTGCACCCTCTCGGCGCAGTCGGAGCCGGAGCGGGTCGTGGTGTCGACGGCCGCCCAGGGCGGGGCGGCGTCGGGCGCCTCGAACGAGTCCGGCGTGCCCCTCAGCATGCAGGTCTACCTCGTGCGGGGGAACCGGCTCGAGCGGGTGACCCGCGTGGTGCCACCGGGCACGGGCCTGGAGCCGGCGCTGCGCGCGCTGGCAGCCCCGGTGAGCGCGGGGGAGCTGGCTGCCGGGCTGCGCACCGCCCTGCCGGCGACGAGCCGTAGCCTCGGGGGGACCATGGGGGACCCGCACACCGCCGACGTCGCGGTGCCGGTCGGCTACGACCGCCTGTCGCTGGGCGAGCAGCAGCTGGCGATGGCCCAGATCGTCTTCACGGTCACCGCCGACACGCTGGCCGACCGGGTCCGGCTCGTCAGCGGCTCCCGTCCGGTGGCCGTACCGGTGGCTCACGGCGATCTCGTGACCCGTCCGGTCTCCCGGCAGGACTACGCCGTCGTGGGGCCGACCCGCTGACCCGCCGCGCCGACCCTGCACAGAGGCTCCGGCGACGGGACGAGGGCCGCCTAGAGTTGGTTCATGGAGCGGCGGATCTTCGGGATCGAGAACGAGTACGGCGTCACCTGCACGACGCAGGGCCAGCGCCGGCTGACCCCTGACGAGGTGGCCCGCTACCTGTTCCGCCGCGTCGTGGCGTGGGGACGCTCGAGCAACGTCTTCCTCGGCAACGGCGCTCGCCTCTACCTCGACGTGGGCTCCCACCCGGAGTACGCCACGGCCGAGTGCGACTCGGTGCGGGAGCTCGTGGTGCAGGACAAGGCGGGGGAGCGGATCCTCGAGGGCCTCGTCGAGGACGCCCAGGGGCGCCTTCGCGACGACGGCGTCGAGGGCGAGATCTTCGTCTTCAAGAACAACACCGACTCGGCCGGCAACTCCTACGGCTGCCACGAGAACTACCTCTACGGCCGCACGGGAGACTTCCAGCGCGTCTCCGACATGTTCATCCCGTTCCTGATCAGCCGCCAGATCGTCTGCGGCGCAGGGAAGGTCGTCACGACCGCCCACGGCGCCAGCTTCGCCGTGAGCCAGCGCGCCGACCACATCTGGGAGGGCGTTTCCTCGGCGACGACGCGCAGCCGTCCCATCATCAACACCCGCGACGAGCCACACGCCGACGCCGAGCGCTACCGCCGCCTGCACGTCATCGTCGGCGACTCCAACATGTCCGAGACGACCAACCTGCTCAAGGTCGGCAGCGCCGACCTCGTGCTGCGGATGATCGAGGCGGGCGTGGTCATGCGCGACCTGTCGATGGAGAACCCCATCCGGGCCATCCGCACCATGAGCCACGACCCCAGCGGCCGCGCCACCGTGCGCCTGGCCAACGGCCGCGAGCTCTCCGCCCTCGACATGCAGCGCGAGTACCTCGACAAGGTGGTCGAGTTCGTCGACCGCGAGGGGATGCACAGCCCGGACACCAAGCAGGTCATCGACCTCTGGGGGCGCGCGCTCGACGCCATCGCGAATGGTGACCTCGGTGCCATCGAGACCGAGATCGACTGGGTCATCAAGTACCGCCTCATCGAGCGCTACCGGGCCAAGCACGGCCTGTCCCTGACCGACGCCCGGATCCAGCAGCTCGACCTCGCCTACCACGACATCAACCGGCGGCGCGGCCTCTTCTACCTGCTGCAGCGCCACGGCCGCACCGCCCGGGTCGCCTCGGACGTCGAGATCTTCGAGGCCAAGGTCCGGCCCCCGCAGACCACCCGCGCCAAGCTGCGAGGCGACTTCATCCGAGCCGCGCAGGCGCACGGCCGGGACTTCACGGTGGACTGGGTGCACCTGAAGCTCAACGACCAGGCCCAGCGCACCGTGCTGTGCAAGGACCCCTTCCGGGCCGTGGACGAGCGCGTCGAGCGGCTGATGGAGAGCATCGACCGCTCGCCGGCGAACCACCGCCCGCTCTGACCGGCGCCCCTACTCCGGGGCAGCTGAACCTGTCAGTGCGCTGTGCGACCCGCACAAGGGTGGGCGTTACAGTGGCCGGGCTCTGCCCTGCGAGGCCCTCCGGGCCCCGCCCACCCCGACCGAAAGTCTTCCCTGTGCGTTCCAACCGTCCGGCCTACCGCATGGCCGTCCTCCTGACCGCCGCTCTCGGGCTCGGCACCGTCGCCGCGTGCGGCACGAGCTCGAACGGGTCGGGCGCTGCCTCGTCCACCGCCGGCGCCACGGCCAGCGCCGGCGCCACCGGGGCCTCGCTCCAAGGCGTCACGGCCACCGGGCCGGTCGACTTCAAGACCGCACCCAAGGTGACGCTCGGCAAGACGCCGATCAGCTCCACGAACGTCGAGCACAAGGTGCTGACGCCCGGCTCGGGCAAGGCGGCGACCAAGGCCGACACCGTCAAGCTGCGTGCGGAGATCTACAACGGCACGAGTGGCAAGCTCCTCGACGACGGCTTCAAAGCAGGGCGTCCCGAGGAGAGCTACCGCCTGGCCCGCACCGACATCGTCCCCGGGTTCACCGAGGGCCTGGTGGGCGCGACCAAGGGCGGCCGCATCGCCTTCACCATCCCGCCGGCCAAGGGTTTCGGCTCCGCCGGCAACCAGCAGCTCGGCATCAAGGGCACCGACACCATCGTCGTCGTCGCCGACATCGTCGACGTGCACACCCCGATGACGAAGATCGACGGCGCCCAGTCCCCGTCGCCGGCGGGCCTGCCCACGGTCGAGTTCAAGAACGGCCCGACCAAGGCGCCGACCGTCACCGTCCCCAAGACCAAGGCGCCGACCACCACGCAGCAGGCGACCCTGGTGCAGGGCACCGGCCCCGTCGTGCAGAAGGGCCAGACCATCAGCGCCCAGTACGAAGGGGTGCTCTGGAAGGACGGCAGCGTCTTCGACTCCTCGTGGCAGCGCGGCACCCCCGCGGACTTCCCGATCGGCGTCGGCGGCGTCATCAAGGGTTGGGACTCCACCCTCGTGGGCAAGAAGGTGGGCAGCCGCGTGCTGCTCGTCATCCCGCCGGCCGACGGCTACGGCAAGGCCGGTAGCCCCCCGAAGATCTCCGGCACGGACACCCTGGTGTTCGTCGTCGACATCCTCGACGCGTACTGACCCCATCCCGACCCAGACCACCCAGACCCGAGCTCGACGAACGGAAGGCACCGCAGCATGGCACTCGACCCCAACCGCACGAAGCCCGAGATCGACTTCCCGGAGGGCGACGCGCCCGCCGACCTGGTCGTCGAGGACCTCATCGAGGGGGACGGCCGCGAGGCCAGGGCCGGCGACACCGTGCGCGCCCACTACGTCGGCGTCGCGCACTCGACCGGTGAGGAGTTCGACTCGTCGTGGAACCGCGGCGAGCCCCTGGCCTTCCGCCTCGGCGTCGGCATGGTCATCCCCGGCTGGGACAAGGGCATCGAGGGCATGAAGGTGGGCGGTCGCCGCAAGCTGACGATCCCCTCGCACCTGGCCTACGGCGAGCGTGGCGCGGGCGCCGCGATCAAGCCCGGCGAGGCCCTGATCTTCGTCGTCGACCTGGACGATGTGAGGTAAGGGCTCTACCCCTTCAGCAACAAGGCCGCATACCGCCCTGCGACGGCCGCGCCGAGGAAACCGGCGCGGTCGTCGTCGTATCCGCGGCCCATGGTGCGCAGCGGGACGGGGGTCTCGCGCAGCGCTGCCTCGAGGCCGTCGACGTCGACCTCGTGCAGGGCGAGCCTGCCTGCGCTGGAGTCGCACAGCCCGCGAGCCTGTTCGAGCACCCGCGTCCCCAGCGCGCCGGGCAGCCGAGGCACGGGCACGTCCGCCGGCACGAGCGAGACGCGGCCGTACGCCGTCAGGCTGTGGTGCGAGATGCCGCGGTGCCGCTCGCGCGGGTCGGCCTCCGAGATCCGCAGCGAGCACACGGGCCGGCCGCCCAGGGTGCCCGCGGCGTTGACGGCCTCACCGGCCGACGTGCCGGAGAAGCCCCAGCGGGTGCCGGTGCCGAGGTTTCCGGGCCCTTGCGAGACGACGGCCACGTCGGCGCCCACGACGTGGTGGGCGGCGAGCAGCCCGGTGTGGACGTTGACGGCCTCGAGGTCGCCGCCGTAGGCCTGCCCGACGGTGACCGAGGCAGCCAGCCAGCCGGCCTCGCGCAGCCCCGCGACGGTGCGGGAGAAGTCGACGGGCAGGGCGCCGCCGTCGGTCATGACGTAGGCGACGCGCATGGCGGGCGAGCTCTCCCGCAGGCCCGCCAGCACGGCAGGCAGCGCCGAGTGCAGGTCGGCGACGACCACCGGCATGCCCGCGAGGTCGTCGGCGTCCGCGAGGACCGCGTGGTGCTCGCTGTCCTGCTCGTCGACGCCGAGGACCATCGTCTGGCTCGGGGTGTAGCGCGCCTTGACCAGGTGCCCGGCCACCTCCGTGACGTCGTCGACCGGAGGGGGCAGCGCCTCGGGGGCCGCCACGACGAGGGCCAGACCACCCGTGCCGAGGCCCCGCTCGAGCGCCGTCGTGTTGAGCAGCACGTCGGTGCCCTGGGCCAGCGCGCCGACGGCGTCGACGTAGCCGAGCGCGCGGACGGTGTCGCCGGAAGGGAGGCGGACGGCATACTCGATCGCCCCCGCCCAGCGGGAACGCACCTGCACCACGACTCCCCGGCGCCACTGGATCATGCGGTGACCCTATTCGATCGCATGTTCGGGTAGCGTCGGACTGCCCGCGTGCCGCCCCCCGTCAGGAAGGTCTCGATGAGCCCTGCGTCTGCCTCGGCCGAGAAGACCGAACGGCTGCTCAACCTCATACTCGCGCTCAAGTCCGCACGCCGTCCCGTCTCGAAGCAGAAGATCCGCGAGTCCCTGCCGGCCTACGCCCAGGCGAGCTCCGACGAGGCGTTCGACCGGATGTTCGAGCGTGACAAGGACGAGCTGCGCGAGATGGGCATCCCGATCACGACGACGGTGCTCGACGTGCTCTTCGACGACGAGGTCGGCTACCGCATCGACGCGAGCGAGACGTCGCTGCCGGCCATCAGCTTCGAACCCGACGAGATGGCCGCCCTGGCCCTGGCCGCCCGCGCCTGGTCGACGGCGAGCATCTCCGGTGCCGCGTCGGCGGGCCTGCGCAAGCTGCGCCTGTCGGGCGTCGAGATCGATGAGTCGGTGGCCGCCGGGGCCGAGCCGCGCATCCGCACCAAGGAGCCGGCCTTCGAGGCCGTGCACGCCGCGGTGTCGGCGCTGCAGCCGATCACCTTCGAATACCGCCGCAACGACGGCGAGCTGACCACCCGGCACGTCCAGCCGTGGGCGCTGAAGAACTGGCACGGCCGCTGGTACCTCACCGGCTACGACCTCGACCGTCGCGGCGAGCGGGCCTTCCGCCTCAGCCGCTTCGAGGGCCCGGTGACCCGCAAGGGCCGTCCGGGGTCGTATGCCGTCCCGACCGGCCACGTGCCCGAGGTGGCCCTCGAGGCCGAGCAGCCCGAGCCCGAGGGCACTGCGGTGGTGCGGGTGCGGCATGGGCGCGGCCACACCCTGCGCCGCCACGCCACGCGCACCACCGAGCTGGACGACTCGTGGGCCGAGATCGAGCTGCCCTACCGCCGCGGCACGACCGAGCGCGACGTCGTGGCCCTCGGAACCCATGCGGTCGCCCTGTCACCGCCCGAGCTCGTCGACGGGGTCCGCTCGGCCCTGCTGGCGGTCGCCGAGGCGCACGGGGCTCAGGGGGCTGACGGGGACCAGGAGGCACACGAGGGCCTGCAGGCACGGACGGGGGAGGGCGCATGAGCGCGGCGCGACGCAAGACGGCTCGCAAGCCCGCCGAGACCGCCACCCAGCGGCTCGGTCGGCTGCTCGACATGGTCCCGTGGCTGCTGCAGCACCGCGGCGTGGCCATCGCCGACGCCGCCCGCGAGTTCGGGGTCGACGAGCAGCAGATCGTCGAGGACCTCGAGCTGCTCTTCGTGTGCGGCACGCCCGGTTACGGCCACTCCGAGCTCATCGACGCCCAGTGGGACAGCGGCTACATCTACCTGGACAACGCGGACGACATCGCGGCCCCGATGCGCCTGACCCGCGACGAGGCGGTCACGCTGACGGCAGGCCTGCAGGCGCTGGGCTCGACCCTCGTCGGCTCCGATGTTGCCGAGCGCACCCTCGACAAGATCCGGGCGGCCGCGGCCACCACCGTGGGCGAGCCGACGGGCCGCATCGCCCTCGACCTCGACGACGGCAGCCAGCACCCGGCGATGGCCCCCCTCAAGGACGCCTTCGCCCGCGGGCGCCGGGTGCACCTGCGCTACTACGTCGCCACGCGTGACGAGTCCACCGAGCGCGACGTCGACATCATGCGCATCCTCAACCTCGACGCGCAGTGGTACGTCGAGGGGTACTGCCACCGGGCCCGCGGGGTGCGCCTGTTCCGGCTCGACCGCATCGAGGACGTCACGGTGCTCGACGTGGACGGCACGCCGCCTCCAGACGCCCGTCCCCGCGACCTCGACGACGTGTTCGTGCCGGGGGAGAACGACGTCACGGTGGTGCTCGAGGCCAGCCGCTGGGCGGCCTGGATCGCCGACTACTACCCCAACGAAGGGGTCGAGCGCGGGGCCGACGGCTCCCTTCGGGTGACGCTCAAGGTCGCCGACCCGGCCCTGGTGCGCCGCCTCGTGCTGCGCCTCGGCGGTGAGGCGAGGGTGGTCGACCCGCCCGAACTCGTCGAGGCCGTGGCCCGTGAGTCGCGCGAGGCCCTGGCCGCCTACGGCGGCGCGACCACCTGACCCGCAGGCTGAGTCGCGGGCTGAGTCGCGGGCACGCGGTGGACACGTACACTGGGCGTGGCCCCGGACCTGTCCCGGAATCCGGCCACGGACCTCGCAAGGAGTCGCCGCCATGCTGCGGAACCTCACGCCAGCACACATCACGATCCTCGTCGTCGCCCTCGTCGTGCTCTTCGGCTGGAAGCGCCTGCCCGACATGGCCCGCAGCCTCGGGCGGTCGGCGCGCGTCTTCAAGTCCGAGGTCGACGAGCTGAAGAAGGACGGCAAGCCCGCCCCGAGCGAGGCCTCGCGGTCCACCGTGCCGGGCGACGTCGTGGACGCCGACGCGGAGCGCCGCGCCGCCGAGGCGCGCCTCGCGGAGGCCGAGCGGCGCGCCGAGGAGGCGCGCGCAGAGGCCGAGCGCCTGCGCGCTGCGGCGTCCGCGAGCCGGCCGTCCGCTCCGGCCGCCGGGTCCACGGCTGCCACCGGCAGCCGGCCCGACGCCGCCGACGAGCTGCGCACCGACACGACGCTCTGAGCCTGCCCGTTCCGCACACCCCTCACCCGGACCACTGAATGCCGTCACTCCGACGCCAGCGCGACCCTGACGGCCGCATGTCGCTGGCGGACCACCTGCGAGAGCTGCGCAACCGCATCTTCGTGGCCGCCGTCGCCATCCTCGTCGGTGCCGTCGTCGGCTGGCTCAACTACGAGCGTGTGCTCGGCAAGCTGACCGAGCCGCTCTACGACCTGGCCAAGCGCCGCCAGGGCGTCGTGAACATCAACTTCACGACGATGACCGACGCCTTCAGCATCCAGCTCAACGTCTCCATCTTCGTGGGCCTGATCCTCGCGTCCCCGATCTGGCTCTACCAGATCTGGGGCTTCATCGTCCCGGGGCTGACGAAGAAGGAGAAGCGCGTCGCGCTGCTGTTCATCGTCGCCTCGGTGCCGCTGTTCCTCGCCGGGTGCGCCCTGGCGTTCTTCTTCCTGCCGCACGCCGTGGACGTGCTGCTGGGGTTCACCCCGCCGGGGGCGTACAACCTGCAGCAGGCGACGGACTACCTCAACTTCGTGCTCAAGCTGGTGCTCGCGTTCGGGCTGGCGTTCCTGCTGCCGGTGTTCATGGTGGCCCTCAACCTGGCGCACGTGCTGTCGGCGAAGGCGATGATCCGTGGCTGGCGTCCCATGGTCATGGTCATCTTCGTCTTCGCGGCCGTGATGACTCCGACCCCCGACCCGTGGTCGATGCTCTTCCTGGCGATGCCCATCATCGCGCTCTACTTCGCGGCGGTCGGGGTGTGTGTGCTGCTCGACCGGCGCCGGGCCAAGGCCGAACCCTCCTGGCTGGAGCTGCCCGACGACGAGGCGTCGACCCTCTGACGTTTCGGCCCTGTAGCGTTCGGGTGTGTCCCAGCGTGTCGCCCTGATCGTCAACCCGACCGCGGGCAAGGGCGCGGGGCGTGTCATCGGCGGCCAGGCGGCGCAGCTGCTGCGGCAGGCGGGCCACGAGGTCGTCGACGTCTCAGGACGTGACTACGCGCAGGCCCGCGCGCGAGCGCGTGAGGTCGTCCGCGACGGAGTGGACGTCGTGGCCGTCGTCGGTGGCGACGGGATGGTCCACCTCGGTGTCAACCTGTGCGGCGGCACGTCCACGCGCCTCGCCGTCGTCGGCGCGGGGACGGGCAACGACTTCGCCCGCAACCTGGAGCTGCCGGTCCGTGACGCGCGCGCCGCGGTCGCGCTGCTCGACGAGGGCCGCACCCGCCGGGTCGACCTGGGTCGGGTCAGCCACGCGGTCGCGGGGGAGCGGTGGTTCGCCGGGGTGCTCGGTGCCGGCTTCGACGCGGTCGTCAACGCCCGTGCCCAGCGGATGCGCTGGCCGCACGGCCAGATGCGCTACAACCTGGCGGTCCTGCGCGAGCTGCCGGTCTTCCGGCCGATCCCGTATGCCGTGGAGCTCGACGGCGCTCGCTTCGAGACCCGTGCGATGCTCGTGGCCGTCGCCAACACCACCAGCTTCGGTGGCGGCATGCGGGTGTGCCCGAGTGCGGACGTGGCCGACGGGTACTTCGACGTCATGATCGTGGGTGCGCTGTCGATCCCGGCCTTCCTGCGGGTCTTCCCCAAGGTCTACTCCGGCACCCACACCACGCATCCGGCCGTCCAGATCCACCGGGCTCGACGAGTTCGACTGGAGGCGGCGGGCATCCACTCGCAGGCCGACGGCGAGATGTTCGCCGACCTGCCCATCGACGCGGAGGTCGTCCCCGGCGCCCTGCACGTCCTGACCCCGACGGAGGTGCCCTCGTGATCGCGAGCTGGCCACGCCTGACCGAGTTCGCTGCGCAGCTCGACTTCCCGCTCGACGACTTCCAGACCGAGGCCTGCCGTGCCGTCGAGGAGGGCCGCGGCGTGCTCGTGGCCGCGCCGACCGGTGCCGGCAAGACCATCGTCGGCGAGTTCGCCGTCCACCTGGCCCTCGCGACCGGGCGCAAGGCGTTCTACACGACGCCGATCAAGGCCCTGTCCAACCAGAAGTACGCCGACCTCGTACGCGTCCACGGCGCCGACCGGGTGGGCCTGCTCACGGGCGACTCGTCGATCAACGGGGAGGCCCCGATCGTCGTCATGACGACCGAGGTGCTGCGCAACATGATGTATGCCGGGTCGACCACCCTGCGGGGCCTGGGCTGGGTCGTCATGGACGAGGTCCACTACCTCGCCGACCGGTTCCGCGGGGCGGTGTGGGAGGAGGTCATCATCCACCTGCCGGCCGACGTCAGCGTCGTGTCGCTCTCGGCCACCGTCAGCAACGCCGAGGAGTTCGGCGCGTGGTTGGGCGAGGTGCGCGGTGACACCGAGGTGATCGTCTCGGAGCACCGGCCCGTGCCGCTCTGGCAGCACATGATGGTCGGCCAGACGCTCTTCGACCTCTTCGTCGAGGAGCGCCCGTCCGACGAGGACGAGGACCTCGACGCCGACCCCGGCTTCCTCCCGGTCAGCGTCAACCCCGACCTCGTCCACGCGATCCGCGGCTCGGAGGGCAGGGGGGCGTGGGACTCGCACTGGGTCAGCTCGAGGGGTGGCCGCGACAAGGGCCGCCCGCGTGGCAAGAACGGGCGCGGTGGCGGGCGCGGTAACGGGCACGGCAGCGGACACGGCAACGGCCGAGACGACTGGGGCGGCAGAGGTCGCCGCGGCGCGGACTCCTCGGGCGGCCGCGGCCCGGGAGGCGGCGACGGCAGTCGCGGGTTCGCCCGCGGTGGTCGTCCCGGCGGCCAGGCCACCCGCACGGAGGTCATCGACCGCCTCGAGCGCGAGGGCCTGCTCCCGGCAATCACCTTCATCTTCAGCCGCGCCGGCTGCGACGGCGCCGTGGGGCAGCTGCTTTCCAGCGGGATGCGGCTGATCTCCGAGGCCGACGGCGAGGCGAACCGCCGTCTCGTCGAGGAGCGCATCCAGGGCCTGGCCGAGGAGGACCTGTCGGTGCTCGGCTACTGGGACTTCGTCGACGGCATCTCCCGCGGGTTCGCGGCGCACCATGCGGGGATGCTGCCGACCTTCCGCGAGGTGGTCGAGGAGCTGTTCACCGCGGGACGGATCCGTGCGGTCTTCGCGACCGAGACGCTCGCACTCGGCATCAACATGCCGGCTCGCACGGTCGTGCTCGAGAAGCTCGTGAAGTTCAACGGCGAGAGCCACGTCGACATCTCCCCGGCCGAGTACACCCAGCTGACCGGCCGCGCCGGTCGCCGTGGCATCGACGTCGAGGGCCATGCGGTCGTGCTGTGGAACCGCGGGCTCGACCCGGCCGCGGTCGCCGGCCTCGCGTCGACCCGCACGTACCCGCTGCGCTCGAGCTTCCGCCCGACGTACAACATGGCGGTCAACCTCGTGCGCCAGTTCGGCCGGGAGAACGCCCGCAAGATCCTCGAGACCTCGTTCGCGCAGTTCCAGGCCGACCGGGCGGTGGTCGGTTTCGTGCGCACCGTGCGCCGCAACGAGGAGGCCCTCGCCGGCTATGCCGAGCAGATGACGTGCCACCTCGGCGACTTCTCCGAGTACGCCGCGATCCGCAACGAGATCCGCGACCTCGAGAAGGAGGGCGCGCGGGCGCGGTCCGCCTCGGCGCGTGCTGCGGCCGCCATCTCCTTGGAGTCGCTCAAGATCGGTGACATCGTCCGCATCCCGGCGGGGCGGCACAGCGGCCTCGCCGTCGTGGTCATGCCCAACCGTGGCGGCAAGGGTGAGGCGGCGTCGCCGGCCGTCGTCACCGAGGACCGCCAGCTGCGGCGGCTGACCCTGCACGACGTGCCGACCCCGCTCGAGCCGCTCGGGTCGATGCGCGTGCCGAAGCAGTTCAACGCGCGCAACCCGAAGGCGCGCCGGGACCTCGCGGCCACGCTGCGCACGACGATGCCGCACGACCCGCCGCCGCGCCGGCGCGACACCGGGCAGGACCCCACCGACGAGCGCATCGACGAGCTGCGCCGGCGCATGAAGGCCCATCCCTGTCACCGGTGCCCCGACCGCGAGAACCACGCGCGGTGGGCCGAGCGGTGGTGGCGGCTGCGTCGCGAGACCGACGGCATCCAGCGCAAGATCGACGGCCGCACCAACTCCGTCGCCAAGACCTTCGACCGCATCTGCGAGCTGCTCGTGACGATGGGCTACCTCGGCGACGGCGGGCAGACGGTCACCGAGGAGGGCAACCGGCTGCGCCAGCTCTACACGGAGAAGGACCTCCTCGCGGCCGAGTGTCTGCGGGAGGGCACCTGGCGCCGGCTCGACGCGGCGTCCCTGGCCGCGATCGTGTCGACCCTGATCCACGAGCCGCGCCGCGAGGAGGGCGGCCTCACGCCACGCTGGCCCAATGACGACGTGCGTGAGGCGTACGACCGGATGGTGGAGATCTGGTCCGACCTCGAGGACGCCGAGGGCGCCCTGGCGCTGCCTCGCACCGGTATGCCGGACGGCGGGATCGCCTGGGCCATGCACCGGTGGGCGAGCGGGCGGCGGCTCGAGGACGTGCTGCGCGGCACCGACCTGGCGGCGGGCGACTTCGTGCGGCGCTGCAAGCAGGTCATCGACCTGCTCGGCCAGCTGACCGACGCCGCCGATCCCGAGCTCGCCAAGACGGCCCGGCGCGCCACCGACGGCGTCATGCGTGGCGTCGTGGCGGCCGACCGGCTGGACTGAGCGGCCCGACCGACCGGCTCGACCGACCGGTTCGACCGACCGGTTCGACCCGGGGGTGCGATTGTCGCCGGAGTGCCCCGCTCGGCTATGGTTGCGGGACCGGTCGACGTTTTTGGTGCTCGTGTCTTCACACGCTCGCAAGGAACGACATTGCGAGCGCAACTGTTTCTTCAGGGTTTCTTGAAGTGGTCGCGTCTCTGCCGACCGGGGGTCGCTGACACGCAACGGCTCACTTCACCCCAAGGAGAGAAACATGGCACAGGGAACCGTCAAGTGGTTCAACTCGGAGAAGGGCTTCGGCTTCATCGCCCCGACCGAGGGTCCCGACGTCTTCGTCCACTACTCGGAGATCTCGGGCAACGGCTACCGCAGCCTCGAGGAGAACCAGGCCGTCGAGTTCGACGTCGAGCAGGGCCCCAAGGGCCCGCAGGCGATGCGCGTCCGCGCGCTCTGACCTCGCGCTGATCCTTCGCGGACCCACGGTCCGCACGACGAGGGCCGGTCCCCACACGGGGGCCGGCCTTCGTCGCGTTCGTGGTCGGGAGGGAGGCGGCGCGGGACGGCGCATCCTCCTCCGACCCGGCCGCCTCAGAGACGGGTCACACGTTCGAAGGGACTGTTGACGCGCACGGCTCCCGACTCGAAGCGCACCGTCAGCGTGTGGTCGGTCCGCGCGATGACGACCCCGAGGCCGTGGCGCTGGTGCGACACCCGGTCTCCCACGGCGAACTGCTCGACGTCCGGTGTCGGGGCCGGGCGGAACGGGCTGTTGGGGAGGTGGCGGCGGCGGTCTGCAGATCCGTGAGTGGGCACCCCCCAGTATGCGCCATGCGACGGGCGCGACCCGTCACTCGATGCCCAGCGCTGAGATGACGCGGTCGAAGGACGAGGTGAGGCCGTGCTCGAGCGCCAGCCTCGACATGAGCACGGGGTCAGCCACGGCCGCGGGCGTCGCGAGGTCGTGGTCGGGCACGGCGGCGTCCTTGGCCACCGCCACGACCCGCGGAGCGGCGTCGAGGTAGTCGGCCGCCGCCTCGAGCCGCGCACGCTGGGCGCCCTTGAGCGCCGGATCGCCGCCGTCGATCGCCGCGCGGATGGCCTCGAGCGTGCCGTAGGTCGCGATCAGCTTGGCGGCCGTCTTCTCCCCGATGCCCGCGACGCCCGGCAGGCCGTCGCTGGTGTCCCCGCGCAGCACCGCCATGTCGGCGTACGCCGGACCCGTGGGGACGCCGTACTTCGAGGCGAGGAACGCCTGGTCGACGAGGTCGGGCGAGCGCACTCCTCCTCGCGCGGTGTAGACGACGCGCACCTGGTTGGCGTCGTCGACGAGCTGGAAGAGGTCACGGTCGCCGGTGACGATGTCGACCGGCATCCGTCCGCTGTAGCGGGTGGCGAGCGTGCCGATGACGTCGTCCGCCTCGTAGCCGTCGACCCCGACGCGGGCGATCCCGAGCGCCTCGAGGGCCTGCACGATGATGGGCACCTGCACGCCCAGTGCCTCGGGCACCTGCTCGCCGGCGAGGTCGTCGTCGCCGGGCTCGGCGACGCGGTGCGCCTTGTACGACGGGATGGCCTCGACCCGGAAGGCGGGGCGCCAGTCGTTGTCCCAGCACGCCACGAGGTGGGTGGGCCGGCCACGCTCGACGAGCGAGGCGATCATGTCGAGCAGCCCGCGCACGGCGTTGGTCGGGACCCCGCTCGGGCCGACGACCTCGGGAACGCCGAAGAACGCGCGGAAGTAGAGCGACGCGGAGTCGAGCAGGAGCATCCGGGGGGCGGGGGACGGCATACGCGAGAGGGTACCGGCCCGCCACCGGAGGGACGGGGACGCGCGGGACGTACCGCGATGAGGAACGCGGGCTCCGGTGGACGGGCCCTGCACTAGCCTGCGCCCATGGAAGATCTCGACCGCCGCCTCGTCGGCCTGCTGCTCGCGGACGGCCGGATGAGCTACACCGACCTCGGCAGGGCCACGGGGCTGTCCACCTCCGCCGTGCACCAGCGGGTGCGCCGGCTCGAGGAGCGCGGGGTCATCACCGGCTACGCGGCTCAGGTCTCGCCGGACGCGCTGGGGCTGTCACTGACGGCGCTGATCTCCGTGACGCCCTTCGACCCGAGCGCCCCGGACGACGTGCCCGACCGGCTGCGGCACGTGGCCGAGATCGAGGACTGCCACTCCGTCGCGGGTGAGGAGAGCTACGTGCTCAAGGTGCGGGTCGGCACGCCCGCGGACCTCGAGGACCTGCTCGCCCGGATCCGGTCGGCCGCCAACGTGTCGACCCGCACCACGGTCGTCCTCTCGACCCCGTGGGAGGGGCGCAGCGCCTCGGCCCTGCCGCCCGAGAACGCCTGAGGCCCAGTCAGTTCCGGGCGATGCCGGCGCGGACGGCGCGGGTCGCGGTCGCGAGGTCCTCGGGCGCCAGCTCGATGTCGAAGCCGCGACGCCCACCCGAGACGAGGACCGTCGCGAACTCGTATGCCGTCTCGTCGAGGACCGTGGGCAGCGCGCGCTTCTGCCCGAGCGGCGAGATCCCGCCGACGACGTAGCCCGTGCTGCGCTCGGCGGCCGCGGGATCGGCCATGGTGACGCTCTTGGCGCCGAGCGCGCCGGCGAGCGCCTTGAGGTCGAGCTGGCGGTCGACCGGCACGATGCCGACGGCGAGGCCCCTGCCGGTGTCGACGAGCAGGGTCTTGAAGACCCGTGCCGGTTCGACGCCGAGGGCATCGGCGGCCTCGAGGCCGTAGCTCGACGCGGACGGGTCGTGGTGGTAGGGGTGTCGCTCGTAGGGGATGCCCGCGCGGTCGAGCGCGACGGTCGCCGGCGTGGCGGGGCCGGCGCCGGGCCGCTGGCGGGCCATCAGGCGCCGGGCACGGAGCAGAGCCCGTCCCAGATCGTCGTGACGACGAGGTCGGTCGCCTCTGCGGCCGAGGTGCCGGGATGGCTGGTGCGCCACACAGCGAGCCGCTCGCAGCCGCCGATGAGGATCTCCGCCATCACGGTGACCCGGCGCGGCTCCAGGCCGGCGAAGGCGGGCAGGGTGGCCAGCCCCTCGGCGAAGGCCTTGGCGGTCTGCTGGCGGATGCGCTCGACCGATGCCGAGGCCTCGCCGATGAGCGCCCCCTCGGTGCGCAGCAGGGCGAAGGCCTGGGCGTGCTCGTCGACGAAGCTGAAGAAGGCGTGCACGGCGCCGTGCACCCGCTCGCGGGGCGTCGCCGCCGGCCGTGCGACCCAGGAGTCGATGAGGGCGGTGAGCAGCTGACCCCGGGCGCGCTCGATCGTGGCGACGAACAGCCCCTCCTTGGAGCCGAAGTAGTCGTAGATGAGCGGCTTGGTGACGCCGACCAGCTCGGCGATCTCGTCCATGGTGGCGGCCTGCATGCCGCGCTCGGCGAAGACCTGCTCGGCCACGGCCAGCATCTGCGCCTCGCGTTCGAGACGGGGCACGCGGACGCGCGCGCCGGGGGAGCGGGTGGTCACCGGCGCAGTCTACGGTGACGGCGCCCGGCCCCTGCCTCAGCCGAGCTGGCTCTCCGCGGCGGCCCGGCTCCCGGCGGCGGCTGCGGCAGCGTGCGCCGACACCGACGCCTCGTCGACCCGGTCGCGCCACCACCGCTGCCCCGACTCGGGCAGGGTGTAGATGGGGTCGTAGTAGACGTACTCGCGCGACAGCGCCTCGGTGTCATCGCCCTCGATCGAGGTGCGGTAGTTCTTGCGCCAGTAGGAGATGCCGCGCTCGGTGTCGTACTCCTCGACCTGGTGCACCCAGCGCTTGCCGACGAACGGCACGTCGCAGACGATCCGCGGCGTGGAGAAGCCGGGGAGGTAGCCCATCATCGAGTGCTGCAGGTGCTGGGCCTCGGCGAGCGAGAGCCGCCAGTGCTCGGCGAACGGGATCATGTCGCACATGTAGAAGTAGTACGGCGTGACCGAGGCGCCGTCGGCCAGGGCGAAGCACAGGTCGAGCAGCTGCTCGGTCGAGTCGTTGACGCCGCGCATGAGCACGCCCTGGTTGCGCACGTCGCGCACCCCGGCCTCGAGCATGGCCCGGGCCGCGCGGGCGACGGACGGCGTCACCGACTGGGCGCTGTTGACGTGGGTGTGGATGGCCAGGGACACGCCTCGGGACCGGGCCTTGGTCGCCACCCGCGCCACGCCCTCGACGACGTCGTTCGCGAACCAGTGCTGCGGCAGCCCCATGAGCGCCTTGCTCGCGAGGCGGATGTCGCGGATGTTGTCAATCTCGAGCAGCTGGTCGACGAACGACTCGAGGTGCTTCCACGGCATGTTGGCGACGTCGCCGCCCGACACGACGACGTCGCGCACGACGGGGGTGGCGCGGAGGTAGTCGAGGATCGCCTCGTGCCGGGCGACCGGCTTGAGGTCGAAGCGCAGCTTGGCGACCTGCTGCGTCGAGTTGCCGACGAGATCCATGCGCGTGCAGTGCCCGCAGTACTGCGGGCAGGTCGGCAGCAGCTCCGCGAGGACCTTGGTCGGGTAGCGGTGCGTGAGCCCCTCGGCCACCCACATGTCGTGCTCGTGGAGGGAGTCGCGCACCGCGTGGGGGTGCGAGGGCCAGTCGGTGCGCCGGTCCGAGAACACCGGCAGCATGTAGCGCCGGACCGGGTCGGCGTAGAACGCCTCGGTGAAGTCGTGACCTGCCGCCGGCGGCGGCGCGTCGGTCGCAGGGACCATCGTGTTGAGCATCTGCGGCGGCAGGAGCATCGACATCGTCGCGCGCTCTGCCTGGTCCCGGACGAGGTCGTCGTAGAACCGCTCGTCAAGCAGGTCGCCCATGACCGCGCGCAGCTGCCTGACGTTCTTGACGCAGTTGGCCCGCTGCCACTGGGCGCTGTCCCAGTCGGCCTGGGCCACGTGGGCCCAGCCCGGCAGCCGGGTCCAGTCCGGCTCCACGAGCTCACGACGGGTGTACGCGTACGGCTGTGACACCAGTGTCATGAATCGACGATAGCCGAAGGGTCTGCCCGTCCGGCCCCTATGATGCGAAAGGATCTCGCCCCTGCGTCCCATGCGACCGAAGGATCTTCGCCGTGACCCGACCGACCCCACCGAGCCCGGAGAGCCCGGAGAGCCCGGAGAGCCCACCGTTCACGCGTGCCTCCTCGCCGGTCGGCCTGCATCGCGTGCTCGACCCCAGCAGGGACGAGATCACGCTGCCCCAGGCGGCGCGACGCCTCGACGCACGCCCGCAGCTGTGGCCCGACGAGGTCCGCATCGCCGTCGACACGCTCAACCTCGACGCCGCCTCCTACCGCCAGCTCGCCGAGAAGCACTCGACGGGCGGGCGCGTCGACGGGAGAGCGGTGCGCCAGGAGGTCCTCGACATCATCGCGACGCGCGGCAAGATGCAGAACCCCGTGACCGGGTCGGGCGGCATGCTCATCGGCACGGTCGAGGAGGTCGGCCCCGAGAGCCCCCTCGGCCTGCACGTCGGCGACCGGGTCGCGACGCTCGTCTCGCTGTCGCTGACCCCGCTCGTCGTCACCGACGGCCTGGAGCGCTGGGACGGCCTCTCGGAGCAGGTGCCGGCCCGGGGACACGCGATCCTCTTCGGCCGCAGCATCGCGGCCACGCTCCCGGCCGACCTCGACCCGCGGCTCTCGCTCATGGTCATGGACGTCTGCGGCGCGCCGGCGCTCGTCGAGCGGGTCGTGGGGGAGTATGCCGCCCGCGGCGTCGCGCCCACCGTGGCCGTCCTCGGCGGGGCGGGCAAGTCCGGCTCGCTGTCGCTGGCCGCGGCGCGCGCCGCCGGCGCGGCCCGCACGATCGGAGTCGTGCCGGTCGAGTCCGAGCGGGCGGCGCTCGAGGCGAGCGGCCTGGCCGACGCGGTCGTCCTCGCCGACGCCCGCTCGCCGCTGGGTCTGGCCGCGGCCGTCGAGTCGGCCGGCGGCCCGGCCGACATCACCGTCGTCTGCGTCGACGTGACCGGGTGCGAGCAGCCGGCGATCCTGGCCACGGCCCAGGGCGGCACCGTCATCTTCTTCAGCATGGCCACGAACTTCGCCGCCGCGGCGCTCGGCGCCGAGGGGCTCGCCGCCGACGTGCGGATGCTCGTCGGCAACGGCTACACCCCCGGCCACGCGGAGCTCGCGCTGTCGCTCGTGCGCGACGTGCGCGCAGTGCGGTCGCTGTTCGAGGCGCGCCTGGCGCAGGAGACAGGCGACGAAGCGGGCACCGAGACGGCAGGATCGGACGCGTGACCTCCCGACCCGCGCCGCTGCTCGAGCTCGACCCGGCCGTCGTGCGCCGGGCCCGGTCCCTGGCCCGCAAGGCGGCCGCGCCGGTCGTCGAGATCGCCCGGAGCCACACGACCGTCTCGGTGGAGCGCGCGACGCTGCGCCTGGCCGGCCTCTCCGGCGCGGACCACGAGCGGGTGCCGTGGGTCAACCACCTCGTCACCGCGGTCCGCGACGAGGTGGGCCTCGAACACGGCGTCACCACCCCGGTCTACGACGCGCTGCGGCGTGGGGAGGCGCCCGACCTGACGACCCTCGCGCAGAAGGCCGCGAGCGGCAACGTCTCGTTCCGGCTCCCCGCGGGGCGGGACGCCGCGGCGGCGCGGCGCGCGGCGGCCAGGGGCGTTGGCGCCGGCCTGCGCAAAATCGACCGGGCCCGCGCGACCCGCGAGCGGCTCGTCAAGCGGCTCGGCGACCCCCCGTCGAAGCCGTGGGTCTACCTCATCGTCGCCACCGGCGACATCCACGAGGACATCCCGCAGGCCCAGGCCGCGGCCCGGGAGGGCGCCGACGTCATCGCCGTCATCCGCTCGACCGGCCAGTCCCTGCTCGACTACGTCCCCGAGGGTGCGACGCGCGAGGGGTTCGCCGGCACGTACGCCACGCAGGAGAACTTCCGGCTCATGCGGGCCGCGCTCGACGACGTGAGCAAGGAGCTCGGCCGCTACGTGCGCCTGACCAACTACGCCTCGGGCCTGTGCATGCCCGAGATCGCGGCGCTCGCCGGCATGGAGCGCCTCGACATGATGCTCAACGACTCGATGTACGGCATCCTCTTCCGCGACATCAACCCGATCCGCACCTTCGTCGACCAGCGCTTCTCGCGCCAGGTCCACGCCCGTGCCGGGATCATCATCAACACCGGCGAGGACAACTACCTCACCACCGCCGATGCCGTCGAGGCCGCGCACACGGTGACCGTGAGCCAGCTGCTCAACGAGGAGTTCGCCAAGGAGGCCGGCCTCGAGGACTGGCAGCTCGGGCTCGGGCACGCCTTCGAGATCAATCCCGACCTGCCCGACAGCTTCCGGATGGAGCTGGCCCACGCCCTGCTGGCCCGCACACTGTTCCCCGACGCGCCGCTGAAGTGGATGCCGCCCACGAAGCACATGACCGGCGACATCTTCCGCGGCTACCTGCTCGACGGCTTCTTCAACCTCGTCGGCGCGATGACCGGCCAGGGCATCCTGCTCGTCGGGATGATGACCGAGGCCGTCGTCACCCCGTTCCTCTCCGACCGCGACCTGGCCCTGCAGAACGTCCGCTACGTCATGAACGCCGCCGGCGGGCTCGCCGAGGACTTCCACCCGCCCCGCGACGGCTTCATCCAGACCCGCGCCCGGCAGGTGCTCTCCGAGGCCGTCGACCTGCTCGACCGGATCGTCCACGACTCCGACCCCGCCGGGGACGCACCGTTGCTGGCCGCCATCGCCGACGGCACCTTCGGGCTGATGAAGCGGCCACCCACGGGCGGCAAGGGCCTCGACGGGGTCTGCGAGCGCGCCGACGACTACGACAACCCGGCGATCACCGCCCTCGACGCCTGCACACCGCCCGCGGGCACACGGCATACGTCCTCGGAAGGGGGCGAGCTATGAGCAGGGTGATCCGGCCCTACGGCGACACGACGGGCGACGGGATGGTGCAGGTGTCCTTCACCCTGCCGCTGCCGCACGACAAGCTCGCCGAGGGCGCCGCGCTGCAGCTCGCGCGCAAGATGGGCCTCGACCCGGCCCTGCTCGTCCACGCCAAGGCGATGGGACCCGACTTCACCTTCTTCGTCGTCTACGGCAGCTCGACCCACCTGGTGAACCTGGGCGATGTGCACGTGGTCGAGCGCGAGTACCCCCTGCTCTCGGCCAAGGACGCCAACCTCGCGATCCGCAAGCAGCTGCGTCGCAAGCTGGTCGTCGTGGGGGCCTGCATCGGCACCGACGCGCACACGGTCGGAATCGACGCGATCCTCAACATCAAGGGGTTCGCGGGGGAGAAGGGCCTCGAGTACTACCGCGAGGTCAAGGTGGTCAACCTCGGCGCCCAGGTCCTCGTGCCCGACCTCGTCGCCCGGGCCCGCGCCGAGAAGGCCGACGCCGTGCTCGTCAGCCAGGTCGTGACGCAGAAGGACGCCCACGTCCACAACACGACCCAGATGTCGGCCGCCTTCCGCGAGGCCTACCCGGCCGGCCAGGTGCCGATCCTCGTCGTCGGCGGCCCGCGCTTCGAGGAGGGCTCGGAGCAGAGCCTCGGCGTCGACCGGATCTTCGGCCGCGGCACCACGCCCGCGGAGGTCGCCAGCTACCTCGTCCACGAGATCACCGAGCGAAAGGCGAGACGATGAGCGCACCGGAGTCGGAACGGGCGACCACGGCCAACGTCGGGATGCGGGTGGTGCACCGCCGCTACGTGCCCTACTCCCACGCGCACTACGCCGGCAACCTCGTAGACGGCGCGTACTCGCTCGCCGCCTTCGGCGACGTCGCCACCGAGATGTGCATCCGCGCCGACGGCGACGAGGGGCTCTTCGCCTCCTACAGCGACGTGCAGTTCCGCGCACCCGTCCGCGCCGGCGACGTCATCGAGATCTCGGCGGAGCTTGTCCGCGTCGGGCGCCGCTCCCGCGAGATGGATTTCGAGGTCCGCGTCGTCGCGCGCGGCGACGAGCAGCACGGCAGCTCGGCGTCGCGGCTGCTCGACCCGCCGGTCGTGGCCACCACGGCGCGCGGCGTCGTCGTCGTGCCCTGAGGGCGGCGTTCGCAGCGGGGCCGATTACGGTGATCCCGTGCTGCCACTCCTGCTGTCCCTGCTCGGCGGGGGTCTGCTGTGCTTCGCCTTCCCCACGTTCGACGTGTGGGTCGCGGCGCCGCTCGCCCTGACGCTGTGGGCGTGGTCGTGGACCGGCGCGCCCGGCCGCCGCGGCTTCCTGCTCGGCCTGGCCGGTGGCCTCGTGTTCTTCGTGCCGACCCTCAGCTGGTCGGGCATCTACGTCGGCTCGCTTCCGTGGCTCGCGCTCGCCACGCTGGAGAGCCTCTTCCTCGGCCTCGCCGGGGCGCTCTACGGCTGGCTGAGCCGGCGTCGGGGGAGTGTGCGCCCGCTTGCCTTCGCGCTCGTCTGGGTGGTGACGGAGGGGCTGCGGGGCCGCGCGCCCTACGGCGGCTTCCCGTGGGTCAAGCTCGCCTTCAGCCAGGCCGACTCGCCCTTCGGGCGCCTCGTCGCGCTGGGTGGTGCACCGTTCGTCGGCTTCGTCATCGCGCTCACCGCCGGCCTGCTCGCGCTCGCCGTGCAGCGCCGGCTCACCCCGCCGGCCGGCAGGGGAGGGCGTGCCCCAGAGGCCCCGGCCGCGCGCCGATTCCGTATGCCGTCCCGCACGGTCTGGGCGCCGGCGCTCGCCGTGCTCGTGCTCGCCCTCGCAGGCTTCGCCGTGCCGCTGCCCACCGACGGCCCGACCGCGCAGTTCCTCGGCGTGCAGGGCAACGTCGCCCGCCCGGGACTCGACTTCAACTCCGAGCGCCGTGCGGTCCTCGACAACCACGTCGTGGCCACGCTCCAGGCCCAGCAGGACGTGGCGGCCGGGCGGGCACCGGCCCCCGACCTCGTCGTGTGGCCCGAGAACGCCTCGGACATCGACCCGCTGCGCAACGCCGACGCCAAGGAGGAGATCCTCGAGACGGTGCAGACGCTGCAGCGGCCGCTCATCGTCGGCGGCCTGCTCGAGGAGCCCGTCGGGTTCCTTTCGAACGTGGCGCTGCTCTTCGAGCCGGGCAAGGGCAACACCGCCCGCTACGTCAAACGGCACCCTGTCCCCTTCGCCGAGTACATCCCCGACCGGTCCTTCTGGCGCCGGTTCAGCGCCGAGGTCGACCTCGTGCGTCGCGACTTCGTGCCGGGCACGAAGCCCGGGGTCTTCACGGTGACCACCACGTCGGGCCAGCAGGTGCGGGCGGGCCTGGCCATCTGCTTCGAGGTCGCCTACGACGACATCATGCGCGATGCCGTGCAGGCCGGCGCCAACGTGCTCGTCGTGCAGACGAACAACGCGACCTTCGGCTACACCGCGGAGTCGCCGCAGCAGCTCGCGATCAGCCGGGTGCGGGCCATGGAGTTCGGTCGCTCGGTCGTGCACGTCTCCACCGTGGGGCAGAGCGCCCTGATCACCCCCGACGGAACCGCACACCAGGTCACGTCGTTGTTCACACAAGCGGTGGTCCGTGGGGCATTACCCTTGCGGGACGCCACGACCCTCGCCACCCGGGTGGGGGAGGCGCCGGAGTGGCTCGCTGCGGCCGCGTTGCTCGTGACGCTCGTCCTCGGGCTTCGCGGCGGCCGCCCCGTCGGCCGCACGGAGCCGGCGGCGCCGGCGCCGCAGCGGCTGCGCGAGACCGTGCCCCAGACACCGAAGGAAGAGGATGACGACGACCCAGCGTGAGCCCGTGACCCGAGTGGCCGTGCTCATCCCGACGTACAACGAGCGGGACAACCTGCCCGGCATCGTCACACGCGTGCGGGCCAGCGTACCTGCGGCCGACGTCTTCGTCCTCGACGACGGCTCGCCCGACGGCACCGGCCAGATCGCCGACGACCTCGCAGCCTCCGACCCGCAGGTCCACGTCGTGCACCGTTCCGGCAAGGAGGGCCTGGGCAAGGCCTACCTCGCCGGTTTCGCCCTCGTGCTCGACCAGGGCTACGACGCCGCGGTCGAGATGGACGCCGACGGCTCCCACCTGCCCGAGCAGCTGCCCTCGCTGCTGGCTGCCCTCCCGGAGGCCGACCTCGTCATCGGCGCGCGGTGGGTCAAGGGCGGGCAGGTGCGCAACTGGCCGGCGCACCGCAAGGTGCTCTCCGTCGGCGCCAACATCTACACCAAGGTGATGCTCGGCATGGCCGTCAACGACGCGACGGCCGGCTACCGTGTCTACCGCTCGAGCGCGCTGCGCACGATGGGCCTCGAGGGCGTCGAGTCGCAGGGCTACTGCTTCCAGATCGACCTCACGCTGCGCGCCGTGCGCGCGGGGCTCACGGTCGTGGAGGTGCCGATCACGTTCGTCGAGCGCGAGATCGGCGTCTCCAAGATGGGCCGCGACATCGTGCGCGAGGCGCTCACCAGCGTCACCCGGTGGGGCCTCGAGCACCGGGTCGGGCAGATGCGCTCGCTCGTCGGCTCCGTCCGCGAGCGCAAGCCGGTGGGGAAGCGGCCGTGACCGCCGCGCCCCGGCCCTCGCGCACCCGGCGCCCGCGACTGACGCGGCTGGCCGTGGCCGGCCTGCTCCTGCTGCCCGTCATCGAGATCGTCGTCATCGTGGCGGTCGGGCACTGGATCGGTGCCTGGGCCACCTTCCTGCTCCTCGTCGCCACCTCGCTGCTCGGCGCCTGGCTGATCCGCCGCGAGGGCGGCAAGGCCTGGCGCGAGCTGCAGCAGGCGGTACGCAGCGGCCGGATGCCGGCCCGCGAGATCGCCGACGGCATCGTCGTGCTCGCCGGAGGGAGCCTGCTCGTCATCCCCGGCTTCGTGACCGACGTCGTCGGGCTCGTCCTCGTCCTGCCCTTCACGCGCCCCATCGCCCGGAGCATGCTGGCAGCGGTCATCTCCCGGCGGCTGCTCGCCCAGTCCGAGCGCTTCACCGGCCCCCGGGTCACCGGGCAGCCGAGCGGAGCCGGCTGGGACGAGCCGGACCCGCACGGGCCCCAGCACTCGAGCAGCAGCGACGAGGTCGTCGAGGGCGAGATCATCGACGAGGACTGACGGTCCCGAGACACCGGACAACCCCGGTTCGAGGTGATCCTGGTGCTGGTGGGCGCGCGAGATCACCTCGAACCGGGGGAGCGCGGCCACGGCATACGGCATACAAGAAGCCCGCCCCCACGAACGGGGCGGGCTTCTCGGTGGTGCAGTCTGTGGGTCGGCGCTCAGGCGGTCTTCTTGCGACGCGGCTTCTCGCCGCGGGACTCGCGCAGCAGCGTCAGTCGCTCCTCGAGCAGCTCCTCGAGCTCGGGGATGGAGCGGCGCTCGAGCAGCATGTCCCAGTGGGTGCGCTGCGGCTTGACGGGCTTGGCCTCCGGCTCCGGGCCGTCGCCCTGCAGCTTCGCGTCCAGGCCGCAACGGCACTCCCAGGTGGATGGGATGTCGGCCTCGATGGAGAAGGGGAGCTCGGTGCGGTGTCCCTGCGGGCATACGTAGACCGTGAGCTGGCGCTCACTGGGGACGACGTTCTCGTCGGATTCCATGCTCCTCGCACCGAGGTTGGAACCGCGTAGTGCTCGATCGGCCATGTGGACCCCTCCAAGATCTGCCCTGTGACACCACTGCCAGTGTCATACCCTCACAGACCCTTGAACGACCGAATCCGCAGTGTTGTTCCCGGGGGAGCGGTTGTCGGGCGTCGGAGTGCCTCACACGACGGCGGGCACCGGGTTGCCGGCCTGCTCGATGCCCTCGCGCATGCGCACCCGCGAGAGCAGCACGCCGCCGACGGCGAAGAAGACGACGAGGGTCACGATGGCCCAGCGGTAGCTGTGGCTGAACTGGTAGACGAGGCCGAAGATCAGGGTGCCGAACCAGCTCGTGCCGCGCTCCATGGCCTGGTAGAGGCTGAAGAACTCGGCCTCCCGCCCCTGCGGGATGAGCTGGCTGTAGAGCGAGCGCGACAGCGCCTGGGTGCCGCCGAGGACGATGCCGATGAGCAGGCCGAGGGCGAAGAAGAGCGCCAGCTGCTTGGCCGGCACGAAGAACGCGATGACCACGACGACGGTCCACATGACGATGCCGGACAGCACCGTGCGCCAGGCGCCGATGCGGGCGGCCACCACGCCGAACAGGCGCGCACCGCCCCAGGCGACGAACTGCACGAAGAGGAAGAGCCCGAGCACGGTGCTCTGCGAGAAGCCGAGCTCCTCCTGGCCGTAGAGGCTGGAGTTGCCGATGACGGTCTGGATGCCGTCGTTGAAGAAGAGATAGGCGACGAGGAACAGGAGCGTCTGGGGGTAGTTGCGCAGCTCGCGGAACGTCTTGCGCAGCTGCGCCAGGCTGCCGCCGACCACGCCCGCCGAGCGCTCGACCGGGGTGACCACCGTGCCGGTCAGGTGCCGCAGCCCGAGGTAGGGGATCAGGGTGAAGCCGCCCCACCAGAGCCCGGCACTGAGGATGTTGATCCGCACGGCCATGCCCTCGGTGAGCCCGAGCGGCTCGTAGAAGCTCATGAGCGCGAAGTTGAGGGCGAGCAGGAGGCCACCACCGAGGTAGCCCAGGGCCCACCCCTTCGAGGACACCCGGTCACGCTCGTTCTCGTTCGCGATCCGGATGAGCAGGGAGTCGTAGATGACGAGGGAGGCGCCCAGGCACAGGGTCGCGACGATGACGAGCGCAACGCCGAGCTGCCAGTTCGTGCCCGCGACGAAGAACATGAGGGAGCCCGCGATGGCGCCGGCCCACGCGAACCCGGCGAACAGGCGCGTCGGGCGGGCGCTGCGGTCGGAGATGGCCCCGACGAAGATGAGGAAGATCGCCGAGATGATCGTGGAGACGGTGACCGTGTACGGGTAGACCGAGCCCGGCGAGATCGGGATGCCGAGCAGCGAGAGGTTCGTGAGGCAGTCCTGGCCGCTCGCGATGCCCGGGCAGGCGGCCTGCTTGGCGATGGCAGTGAGGTAGGGGCCCATGAGCACGGTCGCGGTGGTCGTGACGTAGGCCGAGTTGGCCCAGTCGTACCAGTACCAGGAGCGCTGCTCCTTGGTCTCCGGTCGGGCGGCGTTGACGACGGCGTGCGACATGGCAGGACTGTCCCACACCGCGCAGGGACAGGTGCGGGGCGCGTCCACAACACGCCGTCGCAGGTCGGGCACCACGTCCTGAAGGAAGTTTAGTGCTAAAATGTATGGATGAGCGAGGTGTCGGGGGATGAGGTCGGGGCGATCATCGAGGGGTGGAGGCGCGAGCGGCCCGACGTCGACGTCGCCTCGATCGGCGTCATCACCCCGGTGTGGCGGATCGCGTCCATCGTCATGGACAACCGCGCCCACGTGCTGGCGCAGCACGGGCTCGACCAGAGCCACCTCGACGTCCTGGCGACCCTTCGGCTCGGCGGGCCGCCGTACCGCCTGAGCGCCGGTGAGCTGTCGCGGCGGTGCCGGGTGACGCCCGGAGCCACGACGCAGCGCGTCCAGGCCATGGAGCGGCTCGGTCTCGTCGAGCGGGTCCGTGAGGAGCCGGACCGTCGGACCGTGCACGTACAGCTGACCGCCGACGGGTCGTCAAGGCTCGACGGCATCATCGCCGAGGTGATGGCGGCCGACGAGGCGCTGCTCGCGGGACTCGAGCCGTCGCAACGCACGTCGCTGGAGGCGTTGCTGCGGCACTGGCTCAGAACGCTGAAGTCGGGGCCAGCCCCATGGCCGAGCACTACTGCATAACGCCGATAATCGACATTATGTCACATCGGCGTGAGAGGGCCCTCCCCACGGGTCTAGCCGTGGTCGTAGACGACGCCGGTGCGCCGTAGCCTTGACCGCGATGCAGTGCGACTACTTCCACGCGGCGCGGTGCCGCTCGTGCACCCTCATGGGCGTGCCGTATGCCGTCCAGCTGGCCGACAAGCAACGTCACGTGGCCGACGTGCTCGCCGCGGTGGCACCCGACGTTGAGTGGCTGCCCGCACACGCCGGCCCCGAGGCCGCCTTCCGCAACAAGGCCAAGCTCGTCGTCGGCGGCTCCCCCGGCGCCGTCACGGTCGGCATCCTCGACCGCGGCGGCAGCGGCATCGACCTGCGCCATTGCGGGCTCTACGAGCCGGGCCTCGCCGAGCTGGTGCCACGGGTCGCGGACCTGCTCGACCGACTGGGACTGGAGCCCTACGACGTGCCGAGGCGGCGCGGCGAGCTCAAGCACGTCCTGCTCACCCACTCCCCCGACGGGGAGGCGATGCTCCGCTTCGTCCTGCGCTCCCAGAAGCACCTGGCGCTGCTGCGCTCGCGGCTGCCGCTGGTCCTCGACACCCTGCCCGAGGTCCGGGTCGTCTCGGCGAACCTCCAGCCCGAGCACAAGGCGGTGACCGAGGGCGAGGTCGAGATCGTCCTGACCGAGGCCGACGTCCTGCCGATGCGGGTGGGCGACGTCGAGCTGTTCCTGCGTCCCAACAGCTTCTTCCAGACCAACACCGGCGTCGCCACGGCGCTCTACCGGCAGGCCGGTGAGTGGGTGGCCCGCGTCGACCCGGGCATCGTGCTCGACCTCTACTGCGGCGTGGGAGGTTTCGCCCTCCAGGCTGCCCTGGCGGCCGGCCGTCGCGATCGTGTCGTGCGGGGCGTCGAGGTGGCTCCCGAAGCCATCGTCTCGGCTCGCCGCAGTGCGGCCGCACTCGTCGCGTCCGGCGCCACGCGGGCCGACCTCGACTTCGCCGTGGGCGACGCGACCGACGTCGCCGTGCTGCCCCCGGTGTCTGGGGTGGACGTAGAGGTCGGGACCGCGGGCGCCAAGGAGACATCGCTCGTCGTCGTCAACCCGCCCCGGCGCGGCATCGGTCCCACGCTGGCTGCCTGGCTCGACGGATCGGCGGCCTCGCACGTGGTCTACTCGAGCTGCAACGTCGAGAGCCTGGCCCGCGACCTCGCCCGCATGCCGTCGCTGGGCGCGCGTGAGGCACGGCTGTTCGACATGTTCCCGCAGACCGGCCACCACGAGGTGGCGGTGCTCCTCGAGCGTCGGCCATGACGTCGGGGCGAGGCACGGACGGCTCACAGGCTGCGATAGGCGAAGACGGCGTCGCCGCTGCTGAGCGCCTCGACCGGGTGCGTCGCCGGTTCCGCGAGTTCGCCGTGGAGTACTCGTCCCTGCCGCTCTACGGCGTCGTGAGCCGCCACGTCGCCGACGACCCGGCCACCGCGGTGCTGCTGACCGGGGCGCGGCCCGGCCAGGCGCGTCCCGTGCTGTGGTTCGCCGCGCTGCACGACCTCGTCCTGCGCCGGCCGGAGGTGCCTGCCGCGCGCTGGTACGCCAGTGTCGCCGGCCGCGACGCCCTGCCCGTCGGCGACCCGTGGCCCGACGTCCGCGCAACGGTGCTGGAGCATGCGGACGAGATCGCTCACCTCATCGCCACGCGCACGACCCAGACGAACGAGGTGAACCGCAGCGTCTACCTCGCGGCCGGGCTGGCTGCCGCCACCCGAACCGGAGACCGGTCTTCCTCCTCACCCTCCGCGGCCGCCGGCTCGAGGGGCATCTCGGACGCCCGGCACCGGACCCGGGTCGCCCTCGTCGAGCTGGGAGCCAGCGCCAGACTGCTGCTGGGCCTCGACCGCTACCGCATCACGACCGTCTCGGAGAGCGGGCTGCGCAGCGTGGTCGGCGACCCCGCCTCACCGGTGCGCTGCGAGGGCGTCGACCGCTCGGTCGGTCGCCAGGCCCTGCAGCCGCTTCCGCAGGTGGTCGCGCGGGTGGGACTCGACCGCCATCCCGTCTCGCTCGACGACGAGGACGCCGTCCGCTGGCTGCTCGCCTGCCTGTGGCCCGACGTACCGGGCCGCGTCGAGCGCTTTCAGGCAGCCCGGTCGCTCCTGCTCCCCGACCCTCCCCTCGTCCTGCAGGGCGACCTCGTCGAGGATCTCGGTGCGGCGTTCGACGCGGCCCTCGACGGTGCCGCGGTGGGCGGCGGCGCCGACCACGTCGTCGTCTACAGCTCGTGGGCGCTGACCTACGTCGCGCCGGAGCACCGCTCGGCCCTGGCCGAGGAGCTGTCGCGGCGCGCGCGCAGCGTGCCTCGCCTGACCTGGCTCACGGCCGAGCCGCCCGGGTGCGTCCCTGGCCTGCCGCACGAGTCGCGCGCGGCGGAGGCGCCCACGGTGCTGGGCCTGCGCACGTGGTTCGAGGGCGTCGAGACCCCGGCGCGGGTCGTCGGCGTGGCGCACCCGCACGGGGCGTGGGTGCGGGCCTGGTGACGTCGTCAGGCCCCTGTGGCCGGAACATCATAATGTCGATTATGGGCGAAACGCATTGGCGCACAAGCGAATTCGCACGACGCACCGCCTGGCCCGCGCCACGGCCCGTCAGGCGGGTGCGTCCACGACCCACCACGCGGCATACGGGCTGAGCGATACGAGGCCGTCCGCGCTGCCGAAGACCGGGTGACCTCCGAGGGCGTCGTAGGGCCGGGTGATGCCGGCCTCGGTGAAGAGCCTGACCTCCAGGGTGCGCCACGATTCGGTGACGTTGTACGCGCACACCATGGGCCCGCTCGCGTGCGAGCGCACCACGACCAGGACCCCGTCGTCGGTGTCGGCCACGACGCGCACGGGCGCCCCCGCGTGCAGCTGGGGCAGTCCCGCTCGCACCCTCGCCAGGTGCCGCAGCCCCTGGAAGACCTTGCCGGGGACGGCCTCCGGGTCGTCCCGTCGCGCAGCCGCGTCCCAGTCCAGGCGCTCCCGGTGGGCCCAGCGGTTGTCGTCCTCGTGCCCGGGCTCCCGGTCCCACAGGGGGTCGTTCGGCAGGCCGAGCTCGTCGCCGCTCCAGGCGACGGGGATGCCGCCCCAGCCCGCCACGACGGCGTGCGCGAGGAAGAGCCGGGCCAGGCCCAGGTCGATCGCCGCGCGATCGCCGGCCTTCTCCCCCGCCTGCAGCCCGGTCAGCGCGGCGGCCGTCCCGCTGATGCGCTTGTCGCCCGTGGCCGGGTTGGCCTGGAAGACGAGCCCGCGCGCCCACGAGCCCGGAAAGTCCCCCGCATACCAGTCCGACAGGAACCGCCGGTGCGCGAAGCCGTCGAGGCCCGCGCGGGCGGCGTCCGCGTCGTCGATCGCCCACCCGATGTCGTCGTGGCACCGGACGTAGCAGATCCAGGTGCCGCTGGGCGGGGTCGGTGGCAGCGCTGCCAGGGCGACGCGCGCGAGCCGCGTGCTGCCGGTCGCGAGCATCGACCAGACCTGCACCATGAGGCTGTTGTGGTAGGCGAGGTCGCTGACGCGCCCGACGTGGGAGCCGAGGCCGAGGTACTGCACGAGGTCGCGCGGTCCCACGATGGCCTCGGCCTTGAACGCGAGCGCCGGGCAGGCGATGCGCGCCACGGCCCTCAGCGCCTGGGCCACGGCGTGCACCTCGGGCTGGTTCTGGCAGTTGGTGCCCAGGCGTTTCCACGTGAAGGCGATGGCGTCGAGGCGCAGCACCTCGACGCCGAGGTTGGCCAGGTGCAGCACGATCTCGGCGTACTCGACGAGGACCTCGGGGTTGGACCAGTCGACGTCCCACTGCCACTCGTTGAAGGTGGTCCACACCCAGCCCTGGAGCTGCTCGTCCCAGGTGAAGTTGCCCGGCGCGAAGTCGGGGAAGACCTCGGGCAGCGTGCGTTCGTAGGCGTCCGGCATGACGCGGTCGGGATAGACGTGGAAGTAGTCGCGGTAGCGCGACTCCCCCGCCCTCGCGCGGCGCGCCCACTCGTGCTCGCGGGCGACGTGGTTGAGCACCAGGTCGAGCACGAGCGAGATGCCCTGGCCGCGCAGTGTCCGGGTCAGCCCGCGCAGGTCGTCGTTGTCGCCCAGGTCGGGGCGCACGCGCCGGTAGTCGGCCACGGCGTAGCCGCCGTCGTTGTCGCCCTCGCGTGGCAGCAGGAGCGGCATGAGGTGCAGGTAGGTGACGCCGAGGTCGCGCAGGTAGTCCACGCGACCGGCGACGCCGCGCAGGTCGCCGGCGAACCGCTCGGTGTAGCAGGCGTATCCGAACATGTCGGGTTGCTGGAGCCAGTCCGGGCGCAGCAGCCGCCGCTGGTCCAGGCGGCGCAGCTCCGGGTCGCGGTCCCGGAAACCCGAGACGGCCGTCTCGAGCAGCCGCGTCGCGAGGGCGGTCACGTCGTGCTCCGGGTAGAGCGTCGCGAGCGCCGCGACGAGGTCGTCGGTCCAGCGCTCCAGGCGCAGCTCGAGGGTCTCGCGCTCGGTGGGGTCGAGCCCCGCGAGCAAGGCCGTGGTCGACTCCTGCGTGGGCGCGTGGCTCATGGCCCGATTGAACAGCACCGGGGGCAGGGGCGACAGGGGCGCGCCCGGCCCCGTGTCACACCCTGTTACACCGGGTCACACCGGCGGGGTCACTCGAAGGGTGACGGGTCTCCGGCGCCGACGCGGGTGACCACGGGGTAGCCGTCGGAGAAGTCGACGACGGTGGTCGGCTCGAGCCCGCACTCCCCCGAGTCGATGACGGCGTCGATGACGTGGTCGAGGCGGTCCTTGATGAGCCAGCCCTCGGTCATCGGGTCCTCGTCGTCGGGCAGCAGCAGCGTGCTCGACAGGATCGGCTCCCCCATCGCCTTGAGCAGCTCACGGACCACGGGGTGCTCGGGGATGCGGACGCCCACGGTCTTCTTCTTGGCGTGCAGCAGTCGCCGAGGCACCTCCTTCGTCGCCGGGAGGATGAACGTGTAGGGGCCGGGCGTCGCGGCCTTGACGGCACGGAAGACGGCGTTGTCGAGGTGCACGAACTGGCCCATCTGCGCGAAGTCCGAGCACACGAGCGTGAAGTGGTGCTTCTCGTCGAGGTGGCGGATGCGCAGGATCCGCTCCTTGCCCTCGGGATTGTCGAGCGAGCAGCCGAGCGCGAAGCACGAGTCGGTCGGGTAGGCGATCAGGCCACCGGAGCGCAGGATGTCGACCGCCTGCCCGATCGCCCGGGGCTGGGGGTCAACGGGGTGCACGTCGAAGTACTTCGCCATGCCGCCCACCCTGCCATGCTGGGCGGATGACGGAGCAGACGGGTGAGCAGACAGGCGACCAGACCGGGCAAGGCACGCAGGACGGGGAGGGCCCCGCCGGCAGCTCCCCGGGTGGTTCCCCGGACTCCGTCGAGGTGACGGACAACCCCGCCGAGCACCGGTTCGAGCTGCGCCACGGCGACGAGGTGATCGGGGTGGCCGCGTACGCCGTGGTCCCCGGAGGCGCCGACCAGGCCGACCGGCTCGTCCTCTTCCACACCGAGGTGCGACCGGAGTACGAGGGGCAGGGTCTCGGCGCGCGCCTCGCGGCGCACGCCCTCGACAGCGCGCTCGCCTCCGGCCGGGACGTCGTCGCGCTGTGCCCGTACATCAAGGCGTACGTCGAGCACCACCCGGAGCCGTATGCCGCCCGCCTGGTGAAGCCGACGCGGGCAGACGTGGAGGCGGCCGAGCAGGCCAGCGCACGATGACCCGCGCGCACGTCGTCGTCGTCGGTGGCGGCATCGTCGGATCCGCGGTGGCGCGCCGGCTGGTGCTCTCCGAGTCGCGGCCCGACGTGACGCTGGTCGAGAAGGAGGTCGAGCCGGCGCGGCACCAGACGTCGCGCAACAGCGGCGTCGTGCACGCCGGCATCTACTACGCGCCCGGATCGGCGAAGGCGACCCTGTCGCGGGAGGGGGTGCGCCGGCTCAAGCAGTACTGCACGGAGCGGGGCCTTCCCTACGAGGAGGTCGGGAAGCTCGTCGTCGCGCTGGACGAGACCGAGGAGGTGCGGTTGCGCGAGATCGAGGCCCGGGCCCGCGCGAACGGGGTCCCGGGTCTGCGCCGTCTCGATGCCCAGCAGCTGCGGGAGATCGAGCCGTATGCCGTGGGCCGGGCCGCGCTGCACTCCCCCACGACGGCGATCACCGACTTCACGCGCGTGGCAGCAGCCATGCTCGAGGACGCGAGGTCCGGCGGGGCCGAGGTCGTCACGGGCTTCGAGGTGATCGCGATGCCCCGCCGCGGTGAGCGGGTCGAGGTCCGTGCCGCGGACGGGCGGACTCTGCTGGCCGACCGCGTCGTAATCGCGGCGGGCCTGCACGCCGACCGCCTGGCGAGACTCGCCGGTGACGGCCCCAGTCCGGCGATCGTGCCGTTCCGCGGGGAATACCACCGGCTGGCGCCCTCCGCCGGGCACCTCGTGCGGGGCCTGGTCTATCCGGTGCCGGACCCGCGCTACCCGTTCCTCGGCGTCCACCTCACGAGGCGGGTGGACGGCACCGTCCTGCTGGGCCCCAACGCGGTGCTCGCCACGGCGCGCGAGGGCTACCGCAAGCGTGACGTCGACCCGGGCGTGCTGCGCGACCTGGCCATCTCGCCCGGTTTCCGGCGGCTGGCGCGCGCCAACGTCAGGACCGGGGCGCACGAGGTCTGGGGATCCCTCAGCCGGCGGGCGTTCGTGCAGCGTGCTCGCCGCTACGTCCCCGCCATCGCCGACTCCGACGTGCTGCCCGCCGGTTCAGGGGTGCGGGCCCAGGCGATGGACCCGGACGGTTCGCTCGTCGAGGACTTCCGCTTCAGTCGGGTGGGTCCGGTCTTCTGCATCCGCAACGCGCCCTCGCCGGCCGCCACGGCCTCCTTGGCGATCGCCGACATGGTGGTGACCCAGCTCGACGTCGGTCGAGCGGTCTCCTGACGGTGCGGGCTCGCGCAGACCGGCGCCGGGGTCAGTGCTTGCCGAAGTAGGCGCTGGCCTCCATCGCCTCGATGACCGACGGTGCCTGGTGCTGGCCGATGGCGTAGCCGCCGAGGTCCTTGACCGTCTCGACGACCCCGGCGGCAGGGCTGACGAGGCTCCAGGGGCTGACGTGCACCTCGGGCGGCTTGGCCGGGTCGAGGGCGATCTGGGTACCGAGAGCGTCGGGGAGACGATCCGGCCCCAGGTGTGGCACGTGGTCGACGAAGGAGCCCACCGGGTTCTGCAGGGTCGTGAGCACCTCACCTCGCACGTGGTAGTTGCGGATCTGCCCCGAGGCCAGCCCGCCGTCGCCGTGGCCGAGCCGCGTCGCGAGCTCGACGGTGTTGGGGTGCACGCCCGCGGCGTTGAACGTGACGGCCGGGACGTCGGTGGCGACCGAGGCCGTGCTGGCCAGGCCACCGCCCAGGGAGTGCCCGGTCAGCACCATGTTCTCGCTGCCCACGACGGCGGACAGGCGCTGCGCCAGGGTGATGGCCTGCACGTGCTGGGAGCTGAAGAGGCCGACGCCCTGCTGCAGGTTGGCGCCCCAGTCGTCGAGACTCGACGGGTCGGTGCCCTGGAAGGCGAGCACGTAGTGGCCCTGCGCGTCGCGGTAGACGGTCGCGGCGAAGCCTTGCGGCCCGGTGAGCGTGCCGGGGTCGATGCCCAGCGTCCGCAGGTCCGAGGGTTGCAGCGGGTGGTAGGTGGCGGTGCCCTCGCCGTTGTAGACGCCCTTGGCGAGCTCGGCCAGCTCGAGGTCGATCTCGTGCGGCTTCGTCCCTCGCACGCTGTCGGCGAAGGGCGGCGGGGTGGGGGCGAGCGGTGACCCCGGCGGGAAGGCTCCGCCCAGCGGGCCTCCCGGCGCCAGGGGGAACAGCGTGCCGGGGCCGAGCAGCGGGCTCTGTCCGGTGCTCGCCGTCCGCTGCGCACGGGCGTTCTCGGTGAGGCGACGGGCCAGGCTGTCGAGGGTGGAACCCAGCGAGGAGAGGGCGTCTGCCGTCGATCGCCACTGCTGCTGGGCCGCCTCGGCGTCGGCGCCGCCCCACGACCGGCCGATGACGGCCAGGGCCCTCGTGCCGTTGGCGCGGATGCCCTGGACCTCGCCGGCAAACGCGCTCAGCTCGCGGGCGGATCGGTCCAGGGCCTCGGGGTCAGCACCCTTGCGGTAGAGCACGCGGTCCTCCTGTCGACGGTGGCCCCACCGTAGGTGCTGGCCGAGCGCACCGTCCATGGGGAGCACTCCCCACCGGCCGTGTCCGGCGGTCGCTGCAATCTCTGCCCCTCTGCCCGCGCGCCCCGGGTCTCGTCACGACCGCGCCCGGACGCGCAGGGTCACGAGCCGCCCGGCGACGCCGACAGCCAGGACGCCCAGACCGGCCAGGAGGGAGCCGACCGGCACGGCGAGGGCCAGGACCAGGCAGCCGACGAGACCGAGGCCCGCGAGCGCGCGCGGGTAGCGCCGGTGCGCACGGTCCTGGGTCAGCGCCGACGCGTTGGCGACCGCGTAGTAGAGCAGCACCCCGAACGAGGAGAACCCGATGGCACCCCGGAGGTCGGTCGTCAGCACGAGCACGCACACGACGACGGCCACGGTCACCTCCGCAACGTGCGGCACGGCATACCGCTCGTGCACGGCGGGCGAGGGGTGCGGGGAGGTCGCCGTTGCGGGCCATGGCGAGGGCGGTGCGGCCGATGCCGGCCACGAGGGCGAGCAGCGCGCCGAGCGCGGCGAGCACGGCGGCGGCGGACGCCGCCCACGGCAGCCAGCCGTCCGGGCCTTGCGCGACCCACGCGAGAAGACGCACGGGCGCCTGCGTGGAGGCGGTCACGGTCGGCCCCAGCACGCCCAGCAGCAGCACGGCCGTGACGGCATACAGCACGACGACGACCGCGAAGCTCAGCACGACGGCCCGTGGGATCGTCCGCGCCGGCTCGACCACCTCCTCCCCCAGCGTCGCGATCCGCGCATAGCCGGCGAAGGCGAAGAAGATCAGGGCCGCTGCCTGCAGGACGCCCCCGACGCCGCCCGCGCCCGGCAAAGCCACCCCCGAGTCGATGGCCGGCTCGCCCCACCGGGACACGGCGGACACCACCAGCACGACGGCGACGAGCACGACGACGACCGTCACGATCCAGCGCGTGAGGGCAGCCGTGCGGGTGATCCCGCGGTAGTTGACGGCCGCGACCGCCACGACGACGAGCGCCGCGAGCGGGCGCTGCCAGGCGGGCGGGACCAGGTAGACCGCCACGGCGGGCGCCATGGCCGCGCAGCTGGCGGTCTTGCCGATGACGAAGCCCCAGCCTGCGACGAAGCCCCACCACGGCCCGAGGCGCTCGCGGCCGTAGACGTAGGTGCCGCCCGAGGTCGGGTACTGCGCCGCCAGCTGGGCCGAGGACGTCGCGTTGCAGAAGGCGATGACGGCAGCGACGGCGAGCGCGGCCGGCAGCCACGAGCCGGCAGCGGCGGCAGCGGGCGAGAAGACGGTGAACAGGCCGGCTCCGACCATCGATCCGACCCCGATGAAGACGGCGTCTCGCGTGGTGAGCCGGCGGGCGAGGGCCGGGCTCGACCCGCGGGATGTCATGCACCGAGTGTGGTGGATGGTGGGGGCTCGGCGGCCACCCGACACCCTCCGCGGCGGGCGCACGCGCGAAGCGCCCGGCCGGCCGCAGTGGCCGACCGGGCGCCGAAGGCGGGTGTCAGGCCCGCAGGTCGGTGAGCATCGCCTCGAACGGGGTCACCTGCTCGAAGGGGTCGACGCGAGCCGTGCGGGGCGCCCCGGAGACGAGGGCCGCGAAGGCCGTGCCTGCCCGCTCTATGCGCTCGCCGAGGCGACCGGCATCGACACTCCCCCAGTCCTCACTGGCTGCGAAGACCGCGACCGGGGCCACGAGGGCGCCGAGGTGGGCGAAGAGCGGACGGAGCGCGTGGTCGATGGCGAGCGAGTGGCGCGCCGTACCGCCCGTGGCGCCGAGCAGGACCGGGGTGTCGCGCAGGGCGTCCTTCGGCAGGACGTCGACGAGCATCTTGAACAGCCCGCTGTACGACGCCGCGTAGATCGGGGTGGCGACGACGAGCGCGTCGGCCTCGGCGATCGCGTCGAGCCGGACCTGCAGCTCGGGGGACGCGAAGCCGGTGAGGACGTTGTTCGTCACGTCGTGGGCGACGTCGCGCACGTCGACGACCTCGACGACGACCTCGCCGACGCCCTGGCCGGCGAGCGCCCGCACGGTCGCCTCGGTGAGGCGGTCGGCGAGCAGGCGCGTCGACGAGGGGTCGGTGACGCCGGCCGTGATGACGGCGAGGCGGAAGGGGCTCTGCGTGGTCACTTGGTCACCTCCAGCGAGACGGGAGTGCGGGTGGGGTCGGGCGAGGCGCCGGTGACGTCGTCGCCCTCGGCGTACACGGTCGTGTCGTGCGCGCCACCGGCGGCAGCGACGCGGGCGGCGTGGGTCGGGGCGTCCGGCACGTGCGCCGGCTTGAGGGCCGCGAACTCCTTGCGCAGCACCGGCACGACCTCCTCGCCGAGGATGTCGAGCTGCTCGAGGACCGTCTTCAGCGGGAGCCCCGCGTGGTCGATGAGCCACAGCTGGCGCTGGTAGTCGCCGGCGTAGTCCCGGAAGCTCAGGGTCCGCTCGATGACCTCCTGCGGGCTGCCGACGGTCAGCGGCGTCTGGCGGGTGAACTCCTCCAGGGAGGGGCCGTGGCCGTAGACCGGGGCGTTGTCGAAGTACGGCCGGAACTCGCGCACGGCGTCCTGGCTGTTCTTGCGCATGAACACCTGGCCGCCGAGACCGACGATCGCCTGATCGGCGCGCCCGTGGCCGTAGTGCTCGAAGCGCCGACGGTAGAGCTGCACCATCTGCTTGGTGTGGCTGGCCGGCCAGAAGATGTGGTTGGAGAAGAAGCCGTCGCCGTAGTAGGCGGCCTGCTCCGCGATCTCGGGGCTGCGGATCGAGCCGTGCCACACGAACGGGGGTATGCCGTCGAGCGGGCGGGGCGTCGAGGTGAAGCCCTGCAGTGGGGTGCGGTTCTTCCCCTGCCAGTTCACGACGTCCTGGCGCCACAGCTGGTGCAGCAGCGCGTAGTTCTCGATCGCCAGCGGGATGCCGTCGCGGATGTCCTTGCCGAACCAGGGGTAGACCGGGCCGGTGTTGCCGCGGCCCAGCATGAGGTCCATCCGGCCGTTGCTGAGGTGCTGGAGGTACGCGTAGTCCTGGGCGATGCGCACCGGGTCGTTCGTCGTGATGAGCGTCGTCGACGTCGAGAGGACGAGGCGCTCGGTCTGCGCGGCGATGGCCGCGAGCAGCACGGGCGGGTTGGCCGGAGCGGCGAAGGGCGGGTTGTGGTGCTCACCGGTGGCGAAGACGTCGAGCCCGACCTCCTCCGCCTTCTTGGCGATGGCGACGGTGGCCTGAATGCGCTCGTGCTCGGTCGGCGTCCGTCCCGTGGTGGGGTCGGTCGTGACATCACCGACGGTGAAGATCCCGAACTGCATGTGTCCCAGCTCCTTTAGTTGACGATTCAATCGTATCGAACGCCGGGAGGCGCTCCCCCATTCCCGCGGCCCCGGCGTGGCGCGGGAGGCGTAACGGGGCTGTGGGATCCTGTCGCGGTGACTGCAGAGACCTCACCGAAGGACCGCTTCATCACGGTCTACGGCCGCAACCCGGTGCACGAGGTGCTCCTCGACGAGGACCTGCACGTCGACAAGGTCGTCATCGCCGAGGGCGCTCGCGGCAGCGGCCTGCGCGAGATCCAGCAGGCGGCGCGCCGGCGCGGGGTGGTCCTGTCGTATGCGAGCGCCGAGCGCGTCAAGAAGCTGGCCGGCAACGGGCGCCAGGACCAGGGCGTCTTCGCCGACGTCGTCGCACCCCGGATGCGGCCCCTCGAAGCGGCGCTCGCAGACGACGCCGCTGGGCTGCGCACCGTGCTGGTTCTCGACGGCGTGACGACGCCGGCCAACGTCGGCATGATCCTGCGCTCGGCCACGGCGGCCGGCGTCGACGGGATCGTCGTGCCCCGAAAGGGGGTGGCCTCGCTCGACCCGCTCGTGGTGAAGGCCTCCGCCGGTGTCGCCTTCCGCTCACCGATCCTCAAGGCCTTCACCGCCGGCGAGGCGGTGCGCGAGCTCAAGGAGCACGGCTTCCACGTCGTCGGCCTCGACGCCTCGGGGGACGACGACCTCTTCGCCGCCCACCTGCCCGAGCCGGTGGCCTTCGTGCTCGGCAGCGAGACGGCAGGGCTCACGCCTGAGGTCGCCCGGCAGGTCGACACGTGGGTGTCGATCCCGATGGCCGCGGGCGTCGAGTCGCTCAACGTCTCCGCGGCCGCCGCCGTGGTCTGCTTCGAGCTCGTGCGCCGCTCCCGCCTCTGAGGTGCGCCGGCGGGCCGTCGGACCGCCACGAGGTATGCCGTCGGCCCGGGCCGCGCACGCCCGTGCGGCGGCGCCGCGGTCCGTGGCGGTCCGTAGGGCCGGGAACCGGTCAGCTGCCCCACTTCTCGGCGAGCGCGCGCACGACCTTGATGTCGCGGGCCGTGCCGGTCGCGCCCGTCAGCTTCTCCAGGCGCGCGTTGGTCAGCTTGATCCCGTGCGCCGGTTTCGTCAGGAACAGCACGACGTCCGGGCCGAGCACGACCGCGCGCTCGCCGGGCTCGGCCCACTCCTCGAGCGCCGAGCGCCCGGAGGGCGTGATGCCGCCGGTGGTGAAGGTGACGTAGCGTCGCGCGTGCGCCCCGAGCGGCGACTCCAGGGCGTCCGCCTCGGCCGCGGTTCGTCGCAGGTCAGCGGGTGACCGGACGATGACCGGGACGTCGAAGCCGAACTCCTCGCTGATGAGCTCGCGCAGGGCGACCTCGACCTTGGACGTGCTGCGCATCGGGGTCGTGACGCGCACGTTGCCGCTCTGGATGTGCGTGACCACCTCGCCGAAGCCGTTGGCGCTCAGATGGGTCCGCAGGCGCTCCATCTTGACCCAGCGCTGGCCGACGTTGACGGCGCGCAGGAAGGCAATGTAGGTGCCCACCGTCAGCGCCCTTTCTCGCTGAGCCCAGACCGGCTGCGCCCGGGGCCGCCGTGCACCGCCACGCCCTGGCCCACCGCGTCGACCCGACCGCCGACGTGCACCCGGCCGTGCGCGTCGACGTCGAGCAGCAGCCTCGAGGGCCGTCCGACCGCGGCGCCCTGGCTGACCTCCACCGAGACGTCCCGCCGGCCCTGCGCAGCGAGCCAGCCGCCGAGGTTGGCACACGCCGAACCGGTGGCCGGGTCCTCGAGCACCGACTGCCCCTCGGTGTAGAACAGCCGCGCCTCGACGCTGCCCGGTCCCGTCCACGCCCACGCGTAGACGTGGGGCGGCCGCCCGGGCGAGGTCATGTGGGCCGCCATCCCGGAGGCCACCGGAGCGCACGCGCGCACCGCCTCGGCCGAGTCGATGTGCACGACGAGCTGCTCGACGCCCGCGTCGACCCACGAGGCGTCCTGCCGGACCACCGACGCCTCCTGCACACCGAGGGCGAGGGCGAGGTCGGCAGCGCTGGACCCGACCTCGCGCAAGGTCGCCGGTCGGGCGGTCAGGCGCCAGCCGTCGGCCGTGCGCACCACGGGGATGCGTCCGGCCGGCATGCTCAGGTGCACCTCGTCGACGTCGCCGGCCATATCGGCCACCACCTCCGCCGTGCCGAGGGTCGGGTGTCCGGCGAAGGGCATCTCGTGCCCGGGGGTGAAGATGCGCACCTGAGCCTCTCCCGCAGCCTCCCCCGTCACCGCCGAGGTGACGAACGCCGACTCGCTGAGGTTGAACTGGCGCGCCCAGGCCTGCATCGCTGGCTCGTCCAGGCCGGCCGCCTCGGGGAAGACGCACAGGGGGTTGCCCGAGAAGGGATCGTCCTCGATGGCGAAGACGTTGAGCAGGCGGAAGGGCAGGTCCATGGCCGAAGTCTGCCCCAGCACGCCTCCGAGCGGGTGCGGGACGGGCCCCCCACGGCGAGCCCCAGGGCGCGGACCACCGCCGCCCGCGGATACTGTGCAGGCATGGCCTCCCCCGACGGCGTCGTGCCCGGCAACATCTACCTCTTCCGGCACGGCGAGACGGAGTGGTCGCTCACCGGCCAGCACACCGGCACGACGGACCTGCCGCTCCTGCCCGAGGGCGAGGCGGCGGCGAAGGAGCTCGCGGGTGTCCTGCGCAGCCACCGGTTCGAGCGGGTGCTCGTCTCACCGCTTCAGCGGGCCAAGCGCACGGCCGAGCTCGCGGGGCTCGGCGACTTCGAAGTCGAGCCGCTGCTGCGCGAGTGGGACTACGGCGCCTACGAGGGCATCACGACCAAGCAGATCAGCGCCGAGCTCGGCCACCCCTGGGAGGTCTTCGTCGACGGGGTCAAGCCGGGGGTGACGCCCGGCGAGACGATCCACGACGTGGCCGACCGGGCCCAGCAGGTCCTCGACAAGATCTGGCCGGACCTCGAGCGCGGCGACGTCGCCCTCTTCGGCCACGGCCACGCCCTACGGGTGCTGACCGCCACCTACCTCAAGGTCGACCCGTGCTTCGGCCAGCAGCTCGTTCTCGACGCCGGCTCGATGAGCGTCCTGACGCACCACCGCTCCACCCGCTGCCTCGGGATGTACAACCTCTCCCCCTGGCGCCTGCTCTCCGACTGAGCCCGTCCGGGAGGTCGCGTATGCCGCCTGCCCCGGGCACACGGCATACGCGAGCTGCGTTGTGGCGCAGCCTCCCCGGGCTGGCTCAATCGCCGGGGAGCTCCCAGGTGTGGACGGGCTCGTTGGCCATCATCCCCTCGATGTAGCGGGCCAGCATCTCGCGCAGGGCCTTGTCGCGCGTGAGTCCCCGCGCCTCGAGGCGTGCCACGCACTCGGTCTGCCACGAGGCGCCGTTGACCCCCTGCAGGCAGCGCTGCTCGATGATCGTCAGGAACCGGTCGCGCACGGCTGTCGACACGCCCCAGCGCTGCAGGCCCTCGTGGGCCATCGGCAGCAGCCGGCGCAGCACGAGCTCGGTGGCCGGGACGTCACCGAGGCCGGGCCAGTAGGTGCGGGCGTCGATGCCGAGGCGCGCGCCCTCCTCGAAGTTGGACTCGGCCGCCGAGAAGCTCATCCGGGTCCACACCGGGCGGTCCTCCTCGGCGAGGACGCGCATCGTGCCGTAGTAGAAGGCGGCGTTGGCCATGACGTCGGCGATGCTCGGGCCTGCCGGCAGGACGCGGTTCTCGACTCGGAGGTGCGGGCGCCCGTGCACGATGTCGTAGATCGGCCGGTTCCAGCGGTAGACCGTGCCGTTGTGCAGCCGCAGCTCCTTGAGCTCGGGCACCTCGCCGCGCTCGAAGACCTCCTCGGGCTCCTCGTCGTAGAGCTCGGGCAGCAGGGCCGGGAAGTAGCGGACGTTCTCCTCGAAGAGGTCGAAGATCGAGGTGATCCAGCGCTCCCCGAACCAGACCCGCGGGCGCACGCCCTGGTTCTTCAGCTCGACGGACCGGGTGTCGGTGGCCTGCGTGAAGAGCGGGATGCGGGTCTCGGCCCACAGCCGCTGGCCGAGGAAGTAGGGCGAGTTGGCCCCGAGCGCGAGCTGCGGGCCGGCGAGCACCTGGGCGGCGTTCCAGTGGTCGGCGAAGCGCTCCGGCTGGACCTGCAGGTGCAGCTGGATCGAGGTGCAGGCCGACTCGGGGGCGAGGCTGTCGGAGTAGCGCGCGATCCGCTCCCCCGTCGGCCCCTCGAGCTCGAGCCACACGTCCTCGCCGCGCGCGTCGAGCACGGCGTTGTTCAGGGCGGCGTAGCGGATGTTCTCGCTGATCCAGTCGCCCTCGAAGTGCTCGGGCATGACGGTCGGCAGGATGCCGATGGCCACGATGCCGGCGTGCGCCTCGGCCGCCTTCTCGGACGCGCGGTTGAGCGACTCGCGCAGGTGCTCCTCGAGCTCGAGCGCGGCGTCGCCCGGCAGCGGCCGGGGGTGGACGTTGAGCTCGATGTTGTAGCGGGCCAGCTCGGTCTGGTAGTTCTCGTCGGCGATCTGCTCGAGCACCGACTTGTTGTCGAGCTTGGGACCGAGGTCCTCGGTGACGAGGTTGAGCTCGATCTCGAGGCCGGTCATCGGCCGGTCGAACTCGAACTCGCTCTTGCCGAGCATGCGCTCGAAGACGTCGAGGTCGCGGCGCACCTTCTCGCGGTACTGCTGCCGCTGCTCGCGTGTGTACCTGGCCTGCTCGACATCCGCTCCCACGTGCCGAGACAACCACACTCGACGGGCTCGTGCGAGCCCGTCGAGCGGAGTGTCAGCCTTCGAACGCCTCCGGCGGCGGGCACGAGCACACGAGGTTGCGGTCACCGTAGGCGCCGTCGATGCGGCTGACCGGCGGCCAGTACTTGTCGGCGGCCTCGACGCCCACCGGGAAGGCGGCCTGGATCCGGTCGTAGGGGTGGTCCCACTCGCCCGCGATGTTGAGGGCCGTGTGCGGGGCGTGGCGCAGCATGCTGTCGCCCACGGCCACCTTGCCGGCGCGGATCTCTTCGATCTCGCCGCGGATGGCGATCATCGCGTCGCAGAACCGGTCGAGCTCGTAGAGGTTCTCGGACTCGGTGGGCTCGACCATGAGGGTGCCGGCGACGGGGAAGCTCATCGTCGGGGCGTGGAAGCCGTAGTCGACGAGGCGCTTGGCGATGTCGTCGACCGTCACGCCGGTCTCGGACGTGATCTGGCGGACGTCGAGGATGCACTCGTGCGCCACCAGGCCCTCGTCACCGGAGTAGAGCACCGGGTAGTGCTCGCGCAGCCGGGCGGCGATGTAGTTGGCGCCGAGGACGGCCATCTGCGTGGCGTGCTTGAGGCCCTCGCCGCCCATCAGCCGGACGTAGGCCCACGAGATCGGCAGGATGCCCGCGGAGCCGTACGGGGCGGCCGAGACCGGGCCGACGCCGGTCTCGGGGCCGGCCTCCGGGGCGAGCGGGTGGTTGGGCAGGTGCGGCGCGAGGTGGGCACGGACCGCGACCGGGCCCACGCCGGGGCCGCCGCCGCCGTGCGGGATGCAGAAGGTCTTGTGCAGGTTGAGGTGGCTGACGTCGGCGCCGAACTTGCCGGGCTGGGCGAGCCCGACGAGCGCGTTGAGGTTGGCGCCGTCGACGTAGACCTGGCCGCCGGCGTCGTGGACGAGCTCGCACAGCTCGGTGATGGTGTCCTCGTAGACCCCGTGGGTCGAGGGGTAGGTCACCATGATCGCGGCGAGGTCGTCGCGGTGGGCCTCGATCTTGGCCCGCAGGTCGTCCATGTCGACAGTGCCGCCGGCTGCGGTCTTGACGACGACGACCGTGAGGCCGGCCATGACGGCGGAGGCCGCGTTGGTGCCGTGGGCGCTGGCCGGGATGAGGCAGATCCGTCGGTGCCCCTCACCGCGCGCCTGGTGGTAGGCGTGGATGGCGAGCAGGCCGGCGAACTCGCCCTGCGAGCCGGCGTTGGGCTGCAGCGAGACCGCGTCGTAGCCGGTGATCTCGCACAGCCACGCCTCGAGGTCGGCGATGAGACCGCGGATGCCCTCGGTCTGCTCGGCGGGCGCGAACGGGTGCAGGTTCGCGAACTCCGGCCAGGTGATCGACTCCATCTCCGTCGTCGCGTTGAGCTTCATCGTGCACGAGCCGAGCGGGATCATGCCGCGGTCGAGCGCGAAGTCGCGGTCGGAGAGGCGGCGCAGGTAGCGCAGCATCGCCGTCTCGGAGTGGTGCGCGTGGAAGACGGGGTGGGTGAGGAAGTCGGACGAGCGCTCGAGCCCCTGCGGTATGCCGTGTGCTCCCTCGTCGAGGAGGTGGGAGTGGCGCTCCGGCGAGCTCTCGAGGCCGAAGGCCTGGAGCACCGCGCCGACCGTGCCGAGGTCGGAGGTCTCGTCGAGGCTGAGTGAGACGCGGTCGTCGTCCACGCCCCGGACGTTGATGCCGCGGTCGGCGAACGTGGCGACGACGTCGGCGGCCCGGCCCGGGACGACGACCGTCAGCGTGTCGAAGAAGGAGGTCGTCTCGACGTCGAGGCCGCCGTCGACGAGGGCCTCGCGGAGGGCGGTGGTGAGCCCGGCCACGCGCTTGGCGATGGCCACCAGCCCCGCGGGACCGTGCCACACGGCATACATGCTCGCCATGACGGCGAGGAGCACCTGCGCGGTGCAGATGTTGGAGGTGGCCTTCTCGCGGCGGATGTGCTGCTCGCGCGTCTGCAGCGCGAGGCGGTAGGCCTGGTGGCCCTCAGCGTCGACCGAGACGCCGACCAGGCGGCCCGGAATCTGGCGCTCGAGGCCGCGGTGCACCGACATGTAACCGGCGTGCGGGCCGCCGAAGCCCATCGGGACGCCGAAGCGCTGGGCGCTGCCGACGGCGATGTCGGCGCCCCACTCCCCCGGTGCGCTCACGAGCGTGAGGGCCAGCAGGTCGGCGCAGGCCGTGACCAGGCCCTTGGCCTCGTGGACCGCGTCGGTCAGGGCCGACCAGTCGACGATCTCGCCGGTGGCGTCGGGGTACTGCACCATGGCGCCGACGACGGCCTTGCCGTCCGCCGCGGCGGAGAGCGACTCGGCGTCGCGCACGGAGCGCAGGTCGGTCACGACGAGGGGCAGGCCGATGGCCTCCGCACGGGTGCGCATGACGGCGATCGTCTGCGGGAAGAGCCGCTCGTCGACGAGGACGACGCCGTCGGTGGCCGCCTTGCTCGCCCGGCGCATGAGCGACATCGCCTCGGCAGCGGCGGTCGCCTCGTCGAGCAGGGACGACCCGGCGACGTCGAGGCCGGTGAGGTCGGTGACGACGGTCTGGAAGTTGAGCAGCGCCTCGAGACGGCCCTGGGAGATCTCCGGCTGGTACGGGGTGTACGCGGTGTACCACGCGGGGTTCTCGAGGACGTTGCGCCGCACGACCGGAGGCGTGACGGTGCCGTAGTAGCCGAGGCCGATCAGGGAGGTCAGCACGGTGTTGCGCGAGGCGAGGGCGCGCAGCTCCTCGATGACCGCGCTCTCGCTGGCGGCTGCCTGCAGCGTCAGCGGGGCGTCGGAGCGGATGGCGCCCGGGATCGCCCGGTCGCACATCGCGTCGAGGCTGGGCTGCCCGACCACCTCGAGCATGCGGCGCACGTCGTCGCCCGCAGGCCCCACGTGGCGGCTGACGAAGTCGGCCATGGCCGTCGGGGCGGAGCTTCCGGTGGTGACGGGCACGAGATGGTCGATCGACATGGGGACTCCTGGCGGGATTCGAGCGGACGACACACGCTCCCCGTCTGTCGAGCGCCCGAGAACGGTGCCTCCAGAGTTGCCTCGCCCGCGTGGTCCTGGCGCCTGAGAGGTTCCGGGGATGTTGCCCCTTCGGCGCCTCGCAGGTGCCTGGGCACCCCGAGGACTCTCCCACGCAGGGTCGATCGGCACATCAAATCTAGCAGCCGGCGCGCGAGGTGGTGACGTCCCGCGCCCGGCTCGGCGCTGGGCGCGCCTCGGGACCGGCTCGGTGGCCTCAGGCCAGGCGGCGCGCCTGGCGGCGGGCGGTCAGCTCGTCGCCGGGGTGCTCGCCCTGGTGCTCGGGTGTCTCGTCGACGCGCTCGCTCGGGAGCATCGCCAGCTCGCCCTCGACCTCGCGCCACACGCGCCCGACGGCGATGCCGAAGACGCCCTGTCCGCCCTGCACGAGGTCGATGACCTCGTCGGCGGAGGTGCACTCGTAGACGGAGGCGCCGTCGCTCATCAGGGTGATCTGGGCGAGGTCCTCGACGCCGCGCTCGCGCAGGTGGCTGATGGCGACGCGGATCTGCTGCAGGGAGACGCCGGTGTCGAGGAGGCGCTTGACCACCTTGAGCACGAGGATGTCGCGGAAGCCGTAGAGGCGCTGGGTGCCCGAGCCGGTGGCGCTGCGCACCGAGGGCTCGACCAGCCCGGTGCGGGCCCAGTAGTCGAGCTGGCGGTAGGTGATGCCGGCCGCCTTGCACGCCGTCGGACCGCGGTAGCCGCTGTCCTCGGCGAGGTCGGGCAGGTCGTCGGTGAACAGCAGGCCCTGCGAGACAGCGGGCACGGCCCGGCTCGCGTCGTGCGCGTCCTCGATGGCGGCCATGCCGTCCTCCTCGTGCTCAGGCTGCGCGGCGACCGACGCCGGCGCAGACGACATGGGGATAACTACAGTCACGTCGTTCTCCGACGGTAGGCCGCGTGTTGGCTCTGGTCAATCACCGGGACCGCCGGGAGCCCGGCGTGTCGGCGCCAGCGCCGAACCTTCAGCCACTACCTCAAGGTGAGGGTTGGCACGGAGGGGTGGGGCTCACTCCGGCAGGTCGGGGCGGTCCCCCGGCTCTCCCTCGGGTGCCGGGCCCTCGAAGTCCTCGGCAGAGACGTGGTCGAGGAACTCCTTGAACTTCTCGACCTCGTCGTCCTCCTCGGAGGACACGACGATCGCGGCCTCGTCGAGGATCGAGGGCTCGACGAGCACCTTGGCTCCGGTGCGCAGCGCCAGCGCGATGGCATCGCTCGCGCGCGAACTGACCTCGGTCTTGCCGCCGTCGATGACCAGGGACGCGTGGAAGACGGAGTCCTTGAGGGCGACGATGCGCACCTCGGTCAGCTCGTGGCCGAGGACGGCGAGGATGTCGCGCATGAGGTCGTGGGTCAGTGGCCGGGGCGGCACCACCCCCTGCTGCGCATACGTGATCGCGGCTGCCTCCGCTGCGCCGATCCAGATCGGCAGGTAGCGGCCACCGTCCCTCTCCCGCAGCAGGACGATCGGGTGGTTCGTGGGCATCTCGACGCGGACGCCCAGGACATCGACCTCTCTCACTCCTCCACCGTACCTCGCGCCTCGTATGCCCGGGACGGCCCTAGCGGCCCAGGCCCTCGCGGACCAGCGCCACGTGGAGCGCGATGCAGGCAGAAGCGATCTCGGCTGCGCGCTCGTCGCGGGAGCCGTCCCCACGGCGCGTCGCCAGGACCTGGTCCACCAGGCCGATCTCGCGGTCGGCAGCGGTGCGGAAGGGCCGCAGGTGGCGAGCCTCGAGACCGTGGGCGGCGAGCGCTCGCGCCGCGGCGGCGACTGCGAGGGACTCGTGGCCGAAGTGGCCTCGCTCGTCGCTGCGGAGCAGGCCGTACGTCTCGAGCGCGTGCATGGTCTCGCGGTCGATGCCGGTGGCCTCGCGCAGCTCCGGTCCCGTCAGCGACACCTCCCGCCGGCCGAGGAGCTCGTGTGGTGAGGGCACCTCGGGGTCGACCGTCGGGGCAGGCGGACGCGGTCGACCGTCCGTCTCGTCGGCCGGCTCCGACAGGCCGCGATCGAGGGCGTCGAGCGCCTCACGGATCACCTTGAGCGGCCAGTAGCGGTCGCGCTGCGCGGCCAGGATGTAGTGCAGACGGGCCACGTCGTCGTCGGTGTAGGTGCGGTAGCCGGACGCGGTGCGGTGCGGCCGGACCAGCCCCTCTGCCTCGAGGAACCGGATCTTCGAGGCGGTGACGTCGGGGAACTCCGGCGCCAGGCTCGCGAGGACCTTCCCGATGGTGAGGCGCCGTGGCGGCGGCGCAGCCCCCTCCCCCGTGGCGGAGGCCGTGCTCATGCCGGAGCGTGCTGCGCTGCTCCGGACGTGTAGTAGACGAGGCGGAACTTGCCGATCTGCACCTCGTCACCCTGGTGCAGCGGTGCCTCGTCGATGCGCTCCCGGTTGACGTAGGTGCCGTTGAGCGAGCCGGAGTCCCGCACGACGTAGCCGCCGCCGCGCGCGAGGAACGTCGCGTGCTTGCGGGAGACGGTGACGTCGTCGAGGAAGATGTCGGAGTCGGGGTGGCGGCCGGCGGCCACCTCCTGGTCGTCGAGCAGGAACCGTGCGCCGGTGTTGGGGCCGCGGAGCACGACGAGCAGCGCCGTGCCCGGCCGCAGCGCCTCGATCGTGGCCTGGTCCTCGGCGGTGAGTCCACGCGGGACGGACTCGACGTGCTCGAGGTCCTGCGCGGGCACGCCTTGGAACCGCATCGTGCGGGGTTCGACGTTCAGGTCGTCGGGCTCGGGCGTGTCGCTGGACATGCGCCGCTCCTCCTCTGTGGCTCGGGCGAGACCGGGTCCGTCCACTCTAGTTGACCAGCACGGATCCGAACCCGGCCGAGGCGGCGGGGTCGCCGCCTCGGTAGGGCCCGTTCCGGCCGGATCAGCGGCGTGGACTCGGGCTGCGGTGGGGTCCGGAGTGGACCCGTGGCTCGGGCCCTGGGAGTCCAGGACCCGTCTGGGCTGCGTCGGTCAGGACAGGGACGCGGTGTAGGCGTCGGCGTCCATGAGGCCGTCGACGGAGGAGGGGTCGTTCAGGCGGATCTCGAACATCCAGCCCTCACCGTAGGGGTCCGAGTTGATGAGCTCGGGAGAGCTGTCGAGGGCCTCGTTGGTCGCGGTGACCTCGCCCTCGAGCGGGGCGTACACGTCGCTGACCGACTTGGTGGACTCGACCTCGCCGCAGGAGTCGCCCGGGGTGACCGTGTCGCCCACCGCGGGGAGGGAGACGTAGACGACGTCGCCGAGGGCGTCCTGGGCGAACGACGTGATGCCGATGCGGACCACTCCGTCCTCGCCCACGCGGACCCACTCGTGGTCGCTGGTGTAGCGCAGGTCAGAGGGGTACTGCAGGTCGCTCATGTCGCTCCTTGTCGGTGGTGTGCCAGCTGCTGGCAGGTCGGACGGCGTGTGGTGCACGGGCGCCTGCAAGCGCGGGTCGATGCGTCGGCACCTGAGAGGATGCCACGTCGGGCCCGTCCGCGCAGGCACTGGGCCGACGACAGGCCGAGCGCGTCGCCGTCGGACAAATCGGCCCGCTCATTCCACGGGCTTCGCGTGGGTCATCGGGGTGGGCTGGTGGATCGAGGTGATCTCGATGAGGTCCGACTCGGCGACGGAGGCCTCGGCCCCCTTCTGGCGCACCGACTCGACGATCCCGCCGGGGATGGTCATGGCCGACGACAGGGTCTTGGAGTCACCGATGGCCTTGATCACCAGGGGCCGGCTCACCTGCTTGCCGTCGACGAGGATCGCCCCGTTGCGGTCGCCGACGAAGGTCGAGGCGACCACGCGGACTCCCCCGACGTCGATGGACTCGGCGCCGGCGTCGCGGAGCTCCTGGATCATGTCGAGCACGATCGGGCCGGTCAGGGCGTTCGTGGGGTCGGACACCCGCATGGTGATGCCCGGCCCCTTGGCCGCGAGCGTGCCGGCGAGGATGCCGAGGGTGTCGACCCGGCGCTGCGCCTGGTCCTGGGCCTCGGCGGCCGTGCCCGTGCCGTTCTTGAGCCGGTCGCGGGTGGCCTCCAGCTCGCGTACCTGCTGGTCGAGCCTGGAGGAGCGCACGGAGATGTCGTCGAGCACGCGGACGAGGTCGGTCTGGCTCAGCTCGTCCAGCCCGCGCTCGTTGGTCAGCTGCACCTGGGCGGCGATGCCCACGCCGAGCAGCAGGGCGAGCAGGGCGCCGAGCACGTTGGCCCGGGTCGCCCGCGGGCGGCCCATGCGCACCAGCCGCCGCCAGGCACCGCGACCCTCGACAGCGACGGGCGGAGGGCCCGGCTGCGACGCCTCGGCCGCGGTGAAGTCCGGGTCGGCCCCGTCGTTCACGCTCGTGCCGAAGACCGGAACGGTCCTCGCCGGTGCGATGGCCGGCTCGGGCTCCGGTGCGATGTGGGGCTCCGCCGCGATGTCGGGCTCCGGTGCGACGTGGGGCTCCGCCGCGGTGGCGGGCTCCGGTGCGGTGGCCGGCTCGGGCGCGACAACGGGCTCCGACGCGGTGCTCGCCCGGGGTCCGGTGGCGTCTCCCGGTGAGGTGGCGCCCTTCGGTCCGGGGCGGCGCTTCCTGCTCTTGCCCATGCTCAGGCCTTGAAGAGGTGCCGACGGATCGAGGCGACGTTGGAGAAGATCCGCACGCCCAGGACGACGACGACACCGGTCGAGAGCTGCGAGCCGACGCCGAGCTGGTCGCCGAGGAACACGATGAAGGCGGCGACCACGACGTTGGACAGGAACGAGACGACGAACACCTTGTCGTTGAAGATGCCGTCGAGGATGGCCCGGATGGCGCCGAACACGGCATCGAGTGCGGCGATGACGGCGATCGGCAGGTAGGGCTGGAGCCACACGGGCACCGACGGATCGAGGAAGAGCCCCACCGCGAGTCCGGCCAGCAGGCCGAGAACTGGGATCACGAGTGGTTCCTCTCAGTGGTCGGGGACGACGAGCGGGTGCCGCTCGGGGTGCTCGGCGCTGACGAGCCTAGGGGGCGTGCGACCTCCAGCCTCAGGGAGGGGTCTCCGGGCACGGTGAGCGAGTCGCTGCCGGTCAGCGTGGACCGGATCTTGTACTGGTCGGCCAGCTGCGAGAGGTAGAGACCTGCGAACGAGGGCTCGAAGAGCTGCTGCATGCCGCGCGCATCGCCGAGGGCGGTGATGACGTAGGGCCTGGCCAACGGCCGGAAGTCCACGATGATCGCCTGCCCCGCGAAGCGGATGGCAGCGGTCGAGCTGAGCCGGTGCCCGTTGATCGAGATGGCCTCCGCGCCGGCAGCCCACAGGCCGTTGACCACCACCTGGAGGTCGCCGGAGGTCACCCTCCCCTCCTGGAAGCCGCTGCTGGGGCGGCTGCCCGCGTCTCCCTGGCCGTTGGCGGACGCCGCGTCGTCGAGGGTGAGGGTGACTCCGGGGCCACGCATCGCGACCGCGGCGGCCTGCACCTCGAGGTCCTTGACGGTGCTCGTGAGATCCGGGCCGCCGGACTGCTGCAGGGCCAGGGCCTCGTAGTCACGCACCTCCTTCCCGAGCGCCGCGGCCTTGGCCTCCTGCTCGGTCCCGTGCTGCTGGAACGCCTCGATGCGGGTGACCAGCTCCTTCTTGACCGCAGCGGCCGCTGTCGGCTTGGGACGCAGCGACTGGGCCGCGACCGCGAAGAGGAAGCCGGTCAGGAGCGCGAGGACGACGACGAGGACGGTGCGTGTCGACGTGGCCGGCGGCAGCCCGGCCGCGGTACGCCGGTCGGCGGCCTCCTGGTAGCCGGCATCGAGGGGACGCTCCATCATCGTCGTGAGCAGGGTCATCGACTCGTCGGGCCTACGGGGCACGGTCAGGCGCCCACCGTCCGAGAGGTGCGCGGGGTGCGCGAGAGCACGATCCGCGCGTGGACCGCATACAGCACTGCCGACAGCCAGTAGAGGACGACCCCCCACCACGCGAACGCCCAGCCGACGGGCCTGGCAAGGTCGCCGAGCCAGTCGTCACGGTTGGCCAGGAGCAGAAGCGGGAACGCGTAGAGCAGGTTGAAGGTCGCCGCCTTCCCGACGAAGTGCACCGGCAGGCCCAGCTGTCCGCGCGAGCGCAGGTAGAGCAGCATCAGGCCCATCACGGCCTCGCGGGCGAGCAGCGCCACCACCAGCCAGGCGGGGATCAGGTCGCGCCAGAGCAGCCCGACGAGGGTCGTGAGGATATAGAGGCGGTCGGCGATCGGGTCGAGGAAGGCACCGAGCCGGCTCTCCATGTTGAACTGACGGGCGATCTTGCCGTCGAGGTAGTCGGTGACCCCGGACACCATGAGCAGCAGGAGGGCCAGGCCGTCGTGCTCCGAGACGATCGCCCACAGGAAGAAGGGGACGCCGACGAGCCTCAGGACCGACAGGACGTTGGGGATCGTCAGCAGCCGCTCCGAGACGACGGGCTCGCGGTGCGCCGCGTTCTGGACCTCCACGGCGGCAAGCCTAACCGGAGCCCACAGGCCCCGATGCACCTCGTCGGCATCGATCCGGACACGGTGTCGCCGAGCGTGTGCGGCCCTCGGCGACCGTCACCGCGAAGGCCCGGTGGCGGCTCCGGACACTCTGCGCGTACGGCGAAGGGCCGCCCTCTCCGGTGGAGAGTGCGGCCCTTCGTCGATCGGTCGGGCTGACAGGATTTGAACCTGCGACCCCTTGACCCCCAGTCAAGTGCGCTACCAAGCTGCGCCACAGCCCGATGCCCCTCGGGGCGAAAGGAACAGTAGCGCACCGGGCACTACTGGTCCCAATCGGCCCCCGACGGCCCGCCTTCGGAAGTCTTTCAGCGGCGGCGCTTCTCGCGGACGCGCACGGACACCTCGATCGGCGTGCCCTCGAACCCGAACTCCTCACGCAGCCGGCGCTCGACGAACCGGCGGTAGCCGGCCTCGATGAAGCCGGACGCGAAGATCACGAAGCGCGGCGGGCGCGTCGAGGCCTGCGTGGCGAAGAGGATGCGCGGCTGCTTGCCGCCGCGCAGGGGGTGTGGGTGCGAGGCGACGATCTCGCCGAGGAAGGCGTTGAGGCGTGCCGTGGGCACGCGGGTGTCCCACGACTCCAGAGCGGTCTCGATGGCCGGGACCAGTCGGTCCATGTGACGTCCGGTGCGGGCCGAGATGTTGGCCCGCGGCGCCCACGGCACCTGGACGAGCTCCTTCTCGATCTCGCGCTCGAGGTAGTAGCGGCGCTCCTCGTCGAGGGTGTCCCACTTGTTGTAGGCGATGACGAGGGCCCGGCCCGCGTCGATGACCTGCTGCACGACGCGGATGTCCTGCTCGGCGATGGGCTGCTCGGCGTCGATGAGCACGACGGCGACCTCCGCCTTCTCGAGGGCGGTCTGGGTGCGCAGCGAGGCGTAGAAGTCTGCCCCGCGGGTCTGGTGCACGCGGCGCCGGATGCCCGCGGTGTCGACGAAACGCCACGTCTTGCCGCCGAGCTCGATCAGCTCGTCGACGGGGTCACGGGTCGTGCCGGCCACGTTGTCGACGACGACGCGCTCGCTGCCGGCGAGCTTGTTGAGCAGGCTGGACTTGCCGACGTTGGGGCGGCCGATGAGCGCGACGCGCCGCGGGCCGCCCTGGGCGTATGCGCCGTGCGCGGACACGTCGGGCAGCACCTCGAGCACGGCGTCCAGGGCGTCACCGCTCCCCCGGCCGTGCAGCGCCGAGACCGGCCACGGCTGGCCGAGACCCAGGCTCCACAGGACCGCTGCGTCGGCCTCACCGCGCTGGTCGTCGACCTTGTTGGCCACGAGCACGACGGGCTTGCCCGAGCGGCGCAGCAGCTTGACGACGGCCTCGTCGTCGTCGGTCGCCCCGACCGTGGCGTCGACGACGAACATCACGACGTCGGCCAGGTCGATGGCGATCTCGGCCTGCTCCGCGACGCGCAGGTGGATGCCGGTTGCGTCGGCCTCCCAGCCGCCCGTGTCGACGATCGTGAAGCGGCGGCCGCCCCACTCCGCCTCGTAGGAGACGCGGTCGCGGGTGACACCGGGCACGTCCTCGACGACGGCCTCGCGCCGGCGCAGGATGCGGTTGACCAGGCTGGACTTGCCCACGTTCGGGCGTCCCACGACCGCGACGACGGGCAGCGGCCCCTGCTCGGCGCCGTCGGCGGCATACGGCCCCTCGGCATCGAGGAGCGCCTGGTCCTCGGGACTCAGCTCGAAGTCGGCGAGCCCCGCACGGAGCGCGCGCTCGACCGACGCGTCGTCGGTGGCGCTGGAGGGGGCCTCGGGGTCGGCGGTCGAGATCGGAGCGCCCTCGTCGATGGGGCGGGCGGTCTCGTCAGTCACGGTGTCCTCGAATCAGTGAACGTGCGTTGAGGGACCATTCTCCACCCGCGAGCGGCGTACGTGTGACGCGAGCGCGTCGCGCAGCTGATCGCTGGCCATGCGCAGGCGTATGCGGCCCGGTGCGTCGGTCGGGACGGCGAGCTCGAACGGCTCGCCGAAGACGACGTCGAGCCGGGCCCCGGGACGCGGCCACGCGTCGGCGGAGGACCCGGGGACACGCGTACCGCTCACGGCCACGGGCACGATGGTGGCGCCCGTGCGCAGCGCGATCCAGGCGGCGCCCTGGTTGACCTGCTCGACGTCGCCGGTGCCGCGGTTGCCCTCGGGGAAGATGCCGACGGCTCCCCCGCGCTCGAGTACCGCGGCTGCGGTGGCCAGAGCGGTCCGGTCGCCCACGGTGCGGTCGATCGGGATCTGCCCGACGGTGCGGATGAGCCAGCCGAAGAACCCCGTGAAGGCCTCCTGCTTGACGAGGAAGTTCACCGGGCGGGGAGCGAGCGAGAAGACGAACGGGCCGTCGAGGAAGGCGGCGTGGTTGGCGACGAGCACCACGGGGCCGGTGCGGGGCACCCGGTCGGCGTGGTGGGCCCTGCCCCGGTAGAGGCTGTGGAAGATCCCGATGCCGATCCACCGGCCCACGGTTGCCCGCCGGGGGTGCGGCGCCCTGGCGGGAGTTGCGGCCGAGCTCACGCCCGAGCCGCCTCGACGACCCGGAGCACCGCCTCGACCGAGCCCTGGAAGTCGAGGTGCGAGGTGTCGATCGTCGTGACACCGTCGGCCGCCACCGTGAACTCGGAGACGGCCGAGTCGGCCAGGTCCCGGTCGATGACCTGTGCGCGGGTCGCCGCGACGGCCCGGGCGTCGGCCGCGCCGTGCAGCTCCTTCGAGCGCCGGGCGAGGCGCGCCTCCTCGGAGGCCGTCAGCAGGATGCGGACCGGGGCGTCGGGTGCCACGACGGTGGTGATGTCACGGCCCTCGGCGACGACACCGCCGGTCGCCTGCGCCGCCTCGCTGATCAGGCGGCGCTGGAGCACCCTGAGGATCTCGCGGACCGGCAGGACCGTCGCGACGGCGGAGACGTTGGTCGAGATGCGCGGCTCGCGGATGGCCGCGGCGACGTCGGTGTCGCCGACGGCAACCGTGGGCGCGTCGGGGTCGGTGCCGATCGCGAGGGGGAAGTCCTCGGCCGCGGCGATGACGGCGTCCTGGTCGGCGAGGTCGACGCCGCGCTCGAGGCACCACCACGTGAGTGCGCGGTACATCGCGCCGGTGTCCAGGAAGCCGTAGCCGAGGGTCCGCGCGACCTGCTTGCTCACGCTCGACTTGCCGGAGCCGGAGGGCCCGTCCACGGCGATGACGAATCCGGAAAGCTGGTCCTCAGGCGCGGCAGGCATGCCGCCGAGGATAGTGCCTCGGTGTCGAGCGCCCCGACCGAGGCCGAGACCAGGAGGGCCGTGACGACCCCCCGGATGTCACGGGTGTGTGGAGGCGCTCAGTCGTGGACGCGCCAGCCCAGCCGCTCCAGCTCGGCACGCAGCGGCTCGACCGACGCAGGCACGACCGACAGCTCCGCCACGCCCACCGCCTGGCCGAGCCCGTGCTCGAGGTGCAGGTCCTCGAGGTTGATGCCCGCCTCCCCCACGTCGCCGAGCAGCCGCGCGAGGGCGCCGGGCTCGTCGGGCACGACGACGGACACCACCTCGTATGCCGCCGGTGGCGCCCCGTGCTTGCCCGGGATGCGTGCACGGCCGAGGTTGCCGGCCTCCAGCACGCTGCTCAGCGTGCCCAGCGCGCCCGCGCCGTCGGAGTCCACGAGCGAGTCGAGGGCCGCGACGACCTCGTCGACCTGCTCACGCACGTGGCGCATCACGTCGCGGACGGCAGGTGCGTTGCCGGCGAGGATCTGGGTCCACAGGCGCGGGTCGCTCGCGGCGATCCGGGTCACGTCGCGCAGGCCGGGCCCTGCGAGGCCGACGGCGGACTCGGGCAGGTCGCGCAGGCAGGCGGCGACGATGCTGGCCGCGAGCTGCGGCACGTGCGAGACGGCGGCCACCGCCTCGTCGTGCTCGTGGGCCGGCATGACGAGGACGAGCGACCCCACGGCCAGGGCGATCTCGCGTACGCCTGCGACCGCGGCGTGCGTCGAGGCCTCGTGCGGCACGACGACCCACGCCCGGCCCTCGAAGAGGTCGGCGCGCGCGGCTGCCGCACCGGACCTCTCGCGTCCGGCCATCGGGTGCGACCCGACGTAGCGGCTCGCGTCGGCGCCGGAGTCCAGGACGGACGTCAGCACCGACTCCTTGACCGACGCCACGTCGGTGACCACCGCGTCGGGCCAGTGTTGCAGGGAGGAGACGACGACGTCGGCGGCCACGTCGGGCGGCGCGGCCACGACGACGACATCGGGTGCAGGTGTCCGTCCGGTGGCCACGTCCCCCGCCCTGAGGTCACGAGCGAGGCGGACCGCGGTGGGCGACGGGTCCTCGAGGGAGACGGCGAAGCCCTTGCTGGACAGGGCGATCCCCAGGCTGGTGCCGATGAGACCCGCACCGATGATGCGGACGTGGGTGGTCACGGCGTCACGGTAGCCGGGGGTACGACGGGCGGCGGCTGCGGGTCACAGCCCGGCGGCCTTGTACAGCGCGCCGATCTCCGCCTTGTTGAGCCGGCGGGTGCGTCCCGACTTGAGGTCGGCGAGGCGGATCGGCCCCACCTCGGTGCGCACGAGCTCCAGGACCGGGTGCCCCACGGCCTCGAGCATGCGGCGCACGACGTGCTTGCGACCTTCGTGCAGCACGACCTCGACCATCGCCTTGCCGGGCTGGTGGTCGACGATGCGGAACGAGTCGACGCTCACCGGCCCGTCCTCGAGCTCGACGCCCTCGCGCAGCCGCTTGCCGACGTCGCGCTGCACCGGTCCGCGGATCGTCGCGACGTACGTCTTGAGCACGCCGTATGCCGGGTGCTGCAGCCGGTGGGCGAGGTCGCCGTCGTTGGTGAGCAGGAGCAGACCCTCGGTGTCGGCGTCGAGGCGGCCGACGTGGAAGAGGCGCTCCTCGCGGTTGCCGACGTAGTCCTCGAGGGAGATGCGGCCGAGCTCGTCGTGCATCGTCGTGACGACGCCCTTGGGCTTGTTGAAGGCGAGGTAGACGCGGTCCTCGTCGAGGTTGACGCGCACGCCGTCGACGTGGACGACCTGCGTGCGCGGGTTGATGCGCACGCCGAGCTCGGTGACGACCTGGCCGTCGACCTCGACACGTCCCTGCTCGATGAGGTTCTCGCACACCCGGCGGGAGCCGACGCCGCCGGCCGCCATGAGCTTCTGCAGCCGCACGCCGTCCGGGTCGTGGACGTCGATCTGCGGGGTGGGCTTGCGCTCGGGCAGCTTGGTGGGCTGGCTGGCCTTGGTGGAGCCGGCGAACCGCGGACCCGCGGTCTTGCCGCCGCCGCTGCGTGCGCCGCCCTTGCCGCCGGCGACGGGACGCCCGGTGCGGCCCTTGGCCCCCGCGCCGCCGGGACCGCCGCGCCGGCCGCCGGCGCCGCCGGCACCCGAGGAGCCGGACCCCTTCTTGCGGGGCTGGCGGGGTGACCTGGAGTACTCGCTCATGCGTGTCCTTCCTCGATGAGCTCGTCGATGACGTCGGCGTCCGGTAGGTAGGGCGCCAGCGCCGGGAGGTCGTCGAGCGACGACAGTCCCATCCGCTGCAGGAAGTAGGGCGTGGTGCGGTAGAGCACCGCCCCGCTCTCGCCTGCGTCCTCCACCTCTTCGATGAAGCCGCGGGAGGTGAGGGTGCGCACGACGCCGTCGACGTTGACCCCGCGCACGGCGCTGACCCGAGCGCGGGACACGGGCTGGCGGTAGGCGATGACGGCGAGCGTCTCGAGCGAGGCCTGCGTGAGCTTGGCCTGCTGGCCGTCGAGGACGAACTTCTCCACGACGGGGGCGTAGTCGGCCCGGCTGTAGACCCGCCACCCGCCCGCCACGCTGCGCAGGGTGAACCCGCGCTGCGCGGCGGCATACTCCTCCTCGAGGGCGTACAGGTGGCCCCGCACGTCCTCGACGGGAAGCTCGAGCGCCGAGGCGAGGGCGACCTCGGTCACCGGCTCGTCGACGACCATGAGGACGGCCTCGAGGGCCGAGCGGGCGCCGCCCGGGAAGTCGTTGATGTCGAAGGCGATCTGCTCCTCGGCACCCGCGGGATCGTCGAGTACCTCGGGCTCGGCGGTCGCGTCGGGCCCCTGTGCCGACTGGTCACTCATCGTCGTCTCCTGTCCGTGCTGGTCCCTCGCCGACCGACGGGTCCTTGCCGCCGCCGTCGTCGCGCGCGGCGTCGTCGTGTGTGCGGTCGTCCTGCGTGCCGGCCGCGGCCTCTTCGTCGAACTCGTCGTCGATGGCGACCTCGCCGGCCCCGGCGCCGGTCCACCGGATGTCCAGCTCACCGAGCGCCTCGGCCTGCTCGAAGGCGATGGCAGCCTCCTTGAACAGCTCGAGCAGGGCGAGGAACCGGGCGACGATCACCAGGGTGCTGTCGGCGTCGGCCACGAGGCTGCGGAACGAGACCTGCCCCCGGTGGCGCAGCCGCTCGACGAGGATGGCGGCCTGCTCGCGCACGCTCACCTGCGGGGCGTGCAGGTGCTCCAGTCCGACGGTCGGGGCCACCTTCGGCGTCATCGCGCGTGCGGCGATCTTCGCGAACTGCTCGGGGGTCACGGCGATGACGAGCTCGGGCAGCAGGCTCGCGAACTCGGGGTCGAGGCCGGCCTGGCGCGGGGTGATGCGCCCGGCGGTGGCCATCCGGTCGCGGAAGGTGCCGGCGATCTGCTTGTAGGCGCGGTACTGCAGCAGCCGAGCGAAGAGCAGGTCGCGGGCCTCGATGAGCGCGAGGTCCTCTTCGTCCTGCGGTCCGGACTGCGGGAGCAGGCGCGAGGCCTTGAGGTCAAGCAGGGTCGCGGCGATGAGGAGGAACTCCGAGGCCTGGCCGAGGTCCCAGTCGCTGTCGGCCGCCTGGGCCGCCTTGATGTGCGCCACGAACTCGTCGGTCACCTTGGCCAGCGCGACCTCGGTGATGTCGAGCTTGTGCTTGCTGATGAGGCCGAGGAGCAGGTCGAAGGGACCGGAGAAGACGTCGAGGTGCACCTCGAACGGTGTCGAGGCCCGGCGCGTGATGACCCCGCCGGGGGTGAGCTCACCGTCAGGTGCCGCCAGCGTGACGGGGAGGTCGACCAGCCCGTCGACGCCGGGAGCCTCGGCGAGGTCCGTCGGCGACGCGGAAGCAGCCTCGTCGGCGTCGACCGCTTGGCGGTCGACGGTGTCCTGCTCGGTCATCGGCTCGGGAGTGCTCAGGCGGCGCCGCCGCGGGCGATCAGCTCTCGGGCGAGCTGGCGGTAGGCGTTGGCCCCCGAGTGCTCGGACGAGTACGACGTGATCGGCTCGGCGGCGAGGGTCGCGTCCGGGAACTTCACGGTGCGGCTGATGACGGTGTGGAAGACCTGCTCACCGAAGTGGTCGACGACCGAGCGCACGACCTCGCGGCTGTGCAGCGTGCGGCCGTCGTACATCGTGGCGAGGATGCCGTCGACGGTCAGCCGCGGGTTGAGGCGGTCGGTGATCTTGTCGATGGTGTCGATGAGCAGGGCCACGCCGCGCATCGCGAAGAACTCGCACTCGAGCGGGATGATGACGCCGTGCGCCGCGGTGAGGGCATTGACGGTCAGCAGTCCCAGGGAGGGCTGGCAGTCGATGAGGATCACGTCGTACTCGTCGACGACCGGACGCAGCACGCGGGCGAGGATCTGCTCGCGGGCCACCTCGCCGACGAGCTGCACCTCCGCGGCGGACAGGTCGATGTTGGCCGGCACGACGTCGAGGTCGGCGGTACGCGTCTGCTGGATGACGTCGTGGATCTCGTGGCCGCGCTCGACGAGCAGGTTGTAGATGGTGACGTCGAGGCTCTGGGCGTTGACGCCGAGCCCGACGGACAGGGCGCCTTGGGGGTCGAAGTCGACGACGAGCACCTTGCGGCCGAGCTCGGCCAGGGCGGCGCCCAGGTTGATCGTCGTCGTCGTCTTGCCGACGCCGCCCTTCTGGTTGCACATCGCGATGATGCGCGCGGGGCCGTGGCTGGAGAGCGGCACGGGATCCGGGAAGTCGGGCAGCGGGCGCCCGGTCGGTCCCATGGCGCCGGAGCCGGCGGTCTCGGTGCCGGGCAGGTGGGCGACTCGAGGCACGGCGCTGACCGGACCCTGGTCGAGCTGGTCGAGGTCCCCTGCCGGCACGGACTGCATGGTGTCGTGTGACTCCTCGTTCACCAGGTGTTCCACTCCGCTCGGCCTAGCCTTCAGTTTGCTGCGGTCAGCCTCGCGCTGATCACGTGTGACCCTATCAGCGGGCACGGGGGTGGGCGCCCGCATAGACCTCGCGGAGTCGGTGCACCGAGACCATGGTGTAGATCTGCGTCGTCGTCACCGAGGCGTGCCCGAGCAGCTCCTGCACGACGCGCACGTCTGCGCCGCCGTCCAGCAGATGGGTGGCGAAGGAGTGCCGCAGCGTGTGCGGCGACACGTGCTCCGTCAGGTCGGCGCGTTCGGCCGCCCGGCCGATGATCGCCCATGCGGACTGGCGCGAGAGACGGGAGCCGCGCTGGTTGAGGAAGAGGGCCGGACCCCCACGGCCGTTGGCCGCGAGGGCGGGACGCCCGCGGACGAGGTATGCCGTGACGGCCTCCACCGCGTACCGCCCGACCGGGACGATCCGCTCCTTGCCGCCCTTGCCGTGCAGGCGCACGGACGAGGCAGCCCCTCCGGTGCCGTCGGTCCCGGTGTCCGCGCGGGAGGGGTCGACGTCGTCGACGTCGAGGCCCACCGCCTCGGAGATGCGCGCCCCGGCCCCGTAGAGGACCTCCAGCAGGGCCCGGTCACGCAGCGACTCGGGGGTGTCGCCGACCGACGCGGCGGCGAGCAGCCGCTCCACCGCCTCGACCGGGATGGCCTTGGGCAGTCGTGCCGGCGGCTTCGGCGGGGAGACGTTGGCGGCGGGGTCTGCCGGCACCAGGCCCTCGAGGGCGAGGAAGCGGTGGAAGCCGCGGACGGCGACGAGGGTCCGGGCCGCGGAGGACGCCGCCAGGCCCCGCTCACGGAGGGAGGCCAGGAAGTCGGTGACGTGGGTCTCGCGAACGGCACGGGCGTCCGTCACGCCGTGCTCGGCCAGGTAGGTGGCGTATGCCCTCAGGTCACGCGCGTAGGACTTGAGGGTGTTCTCCGAGGCCCCTCGCTCGACGCGGACGTGGTCGAGCCACCCGCGCACGTCACGCTCGAGGGGCGTCGGACGGGCTGCGGGTGGCTCGGTGAGGACCTGCTGGGTCAGGAGAGGGCTTCCTCGAGCGACACGGACTCCATGCCGTGGGCCTCGGCGACACCGCGGTACGTGACCTGGCCGGCGTGCGTGTTGAGGCCGAGGGCGAGCGCCGGGTCGGCGCGGAGCGCGTCGTGCCACCCCAGGTTGGCCAGCTTGACGACATACGGCAGCGTCGAGTTGGTCAGGGCGTAGGTCGAGGTGTTCGGCACGGCACCGGGCATGTTGGCCACGCAGTAGAAGACCGAGTTGTGCACGGTGTAGGTGGGGTCCGCGTGGGTGGTGGCGTGGCTGTCCTCGAAGCACCCGCCCTGGTCGATGGCGATGTCGACGAGCACCGAGCCCGGCTTCATCTGCGAGACCAGCTCGTTGGAGACGAGCTTGGGGGCCGCGGCGCCGGGGATGAGGACGGCGCCGATCACCATGTCCGCCTCGAGCACCTGCTCCTGGACCGTCAGCCGCGACGAGGCGAGCCCGTGCACCCGGTTGTCGTAGCGCCAGAACGACATCCGCAGCTTGTCGAGGTCGGTGTCGAGGAGGGTGACGTCGGCGCCCATGCCGAGCGCGATGTTGGCGGCGTTCTGGCCGGAGACGCCGGCGCCGAGGATGACGACCTTGGCGTTGGCCACGCCACCGACGCCGCCCATGAGCACTCCACGGCCGCCCTGGGCGCGCATCAGCGCGTGTGCGCCGACCTGCGGGGCCAGGCAGCCGGCGACCTCGGACATCGGATAGAGCAGCGGCAGCGCGCCCGAGGGCAGCTGCACGGTCTCGTAGGCGATGCCGGTGACCTTGCGGGTCATGAGCTCCTCGGTGAGCGGCCGGTCGGCGGCGAGGTGCAGGTAGGTGAAGAGGGTGAGCCCTTCACGCATGCGGTGGTACTCCTCGGCCACGGGCTCCTTGACCTTGAGCACCATGTCGGCCTCGCCCCAGACGTCGTCGGCCGACCCGATGATGCGGGCCCCTGCCGCGACGTAGTCGTCGTCGCTGATCTGGGAGCCGACACCGGCGTCCTTCTCGACCAGCACGTCGTGACCGTGCTGGGTCAGCTCGTGGACACCCGACGGGGTGATGGCCACGCGGTACTCGTTGTTCTTGACCTCACGGGGAATGCCGACCTTCATGTCCGACGCACTTCCTTCTGTGGTGATCCGTGCTGGCAAGCAGGTCCGGTCGGCGCTGACCGGCGAGCCAACTCTATCGGCGAACGCGGACAGGACCGGGGCGGATGGCGTCCCGGCTCGCCGTAGGTTGGGTCGCACCGGATCGAGGAGGTCCCACGCATGAAGCTGTATGCCGATGCACCGGCGCGCCGCACGCGCCAGCTGCTGGCCGACGCCCTGGTCCTGCTCTGGGTGGGCCTGTGGGTGTGGCTCGGTCGGCGCACCCACGACGTCGTCGACGAGCTCCGGGGCCCTGCCGACTCGCTGACCGCGGCGGGCACCTCGGTCCACAGCTCGCTGACCGGGGCGGGCGACCAGGCCGGCCGGCTGCCGCTGGTGGGCGACCAGCTGCGGCAGTGGCTGGGCCAGGCGGCCCGGTCCGGCACCACCCTCAGCGACGCCGGGACCTCGATGGCCACGACCGTCGAGCGGGTGGCGCTCGTTTTCGGCCTCGTCGTCGCAGCCGTGCCGATCGTCCTCGTGGTGTCCCTCTGGCTCTATGTGCGGGTCTCGTTCGTGCGGAGGGCCTCGGCGGCCCAGCGCTTCCTCGACAGCTCCGCCGACCTCGACCTCTTCGCCCTGCGCGCGATGTCCCGGCAACCGCTGACCGTGCTCGCCAGGGTCAGCGACGACCCGGCCGGCGCCTGGCGTCGGGGGGACACTGCCGTGATCCGTGAGCTGGCCACCCTGGAGCTCCGGGACGAGGGGCTGCGGCCGCCGCGCGTCTGACGTCGTTCCGGCCGATGAGCCGATCCGTCCCAGCCAGGACCGCTGAGGCGGGACGGCCGACGTACGCGGCTGCCTCCGCCTCAGTCCGCCACGCGGGTCACGACCGGGTGGAGGTCCTCGACGGGAGGCGCCCACGACTCGGCAGAGGCGGGCACCTGCTCGCCCGAACGGATGTCCTTGACCTCGTCGCCGGACTCCCCCGCGTCCGGGAACCAGACGAAGGGGATCCCGCGTCGTTCGGCGTAGCGGATCTGCTTGCCGAAGCGCGCCGCCGTCGGCGCGACCTCGCACGCAATCCCCCGGCGGCGCAGCGCCGTCGCGACCGCGACAGCCCGGTCGCGGGCGTCGTCGTCGGCCAGGGCCACGAGCACTGCCGCCGGCGTCGAACGTGACGCGGTGACGAGCCCACGGCCGATGAGCAGTCCGAGGATGCGGGTGACGCCGATCGAGATGCCGACGCCCGGATAGGTGGTGCGGCCGTCGCTGGCCAGGGCGTCGTAGCGGCCACCGGAGCAGAACGAGCCCCACGACTCGTGCCCGACGAACTGCGTCTCGTAGACGGTGCCGGTGTAGTAGTCGAGGCCGCGGGCGATGCGCAGGTCGGCGACCAGCTTTCCCGGTGCGTGCGCCATGCCGGTGCGGATGACGTTGGCCAAGGACTCGAGCCCCTCGTCGAGAAGCGGGTGCTCGACGCCGAGGGCGCGGACCTGCTCGACGAAGGAGAGGTCGGCGGACCGGATGCCGGCGAGGGCCAGGCACTGGTCGGCCTGTTCGTCGGTGGTGCCGGACTCGACGAGCAGCGCCTTGACCTTCTCGGGCCCGATCTTGTCGAGCTTGTCGACGATGCGCAGCGTCCCGATGACGTCGGAGATGCCGATGCCCTGGTAGAAGCCGTTGGGGATCTTGCGGTCGTTGACCTGGATGACGAACTCGCCGACAGGGAACTTGCTGAAGACGTCTGCGATGACCAGGGGCATCTCCGCCTCGAAGTGCGGCGAGAGCTGGCCCACGTCGACGACGTCGATGTCGGCCTGGGTGAACTCGCGGTAGCGCCCTTCCTGGGGGCGCTCGCCGCGCCACGCCTTCTGGATCTGGTAGCGGCGGAACGGGAAGGCGAGCTTGCCGGCGTTCTCGAGGACGTAGCGCGCGAACGGCACCGTCATGTCGAAGTGCAGGCCCCAGCGCGCGTCGTCGTCACTGCCGCCGGCGAGCCGGGAGACGGCGTAGATCTCCTTGTCGGCATCCTCGCCCTGCGAGCTCAGCCGCTCGATCGGCTCGATGGAGCGCGTCTCGATGGAGGAGAACCCGTGCAGCTCGAAGGTCTCGCGGATGACGTCGAGGAAGCGCTGCTCGACGATGCGCTCGGACGGGAGGTACTCGGGGAAGCCGCTGATCGGGGTGACCTTGCCGGGCTTCGAGGCGGGACGCGTGCTCACGCGGGCAAGTCTCTCAGGTAGGGGTTCGTCGCCCGCTCGTGGGCCATCGTCGTCGCCTGGTAGTGCCCGGGCAGCACGAGGGTCGTGTCGGGCAGGGGCAGCACGACGTCGCGCAGGCTGCGCTGCATCGCCGCCGGGTCGCCCCCGGGCAGGTCGGTGCGCCCGACGCTCCCGGCGAAGAGGACGTCGCCGGTCACCATGGTGCGGTCCACGTCGACCTGCCCGCGCAGGCCGTCGGGCACGCGGTCGATCCCGAACATCACCGACCCCTCGGTGTGCCCGGGAGCATGGAGCACGTCGAACTCCATCCCGCCCAGCGTGAGCCGCGTCCCGTCGCCGATCTCGACGACGTTCGTCGGCTCGGTCCACGTGGCGGCCACGCCGAACTGCTGCTCGAACATGGCGATCAGGCCCGGGTTGCTGCGGCCGAGGAGGTCGTGCAGCCGGTAGCGGTCGTCGGCGTGGATGTAGGCGGCCGTGTCGGAGCCGCAGACCGGCGTGACCGAGTAGACGTGGTCGACGTGTCCGTGGGTGAGCAGGACGGCGGCGGGCCGGAGCCGGTGCTCGGCGAGGACCTCGCGCAGCGTCTCGACGACACCCACCCCGGGGTCGACGACGACGCACTCCTCCCCCGCCTGCGGGGCGAGCACGTAGCAGTTGGTGTCGAACGCCTGGGCCGGGAACGCGATGGTGAGCACTCCGGGAGCCTAGCGACGGCACCCGCGTGCGAACCGCGCGTCACCCGTGGCCCGGCCACCCGGCATACGTCCTCGGAGCGCTCCCGGAGACGACCACGGGTATGCCGTCAGGGCCGTGACGCGGCACGTTCCCTCTCCGACCGGCAGATGTCACGGACTCGTGACCCTCCCGCCGCACGCTCACCCCGGTCGTTCCATAAAATGACCGGACGCCCGGGGACGACCCACGAGGCCCGTACGAGGAGAGGTTCGTGACCAAAGAGCAGGAACGCGCACGTGCGCGCCGCCGCCACGAGGAACAGCTGAAGACCGCCAAGCCCCCGGTGGGTGACGCGACCCGCGACAAGCAGGTCTTCGGTGTGATCCTCGCGGTCATCCTCGTCATCGCAGCGGTCATCGCCGTCCCCAAGCTCGTCGGCAGCTCCGACGGGCCCACCCCCGCAGCAGGCGGGGCCACCACCCCGGCGACGGGCGAGACCAGCACCAGCGCCGCCGCCAAGGGCGGCCTGCAGGCGGGGCAGAAGCTCGCCGCCGGGTGCACCGCTCCCCCGCCGCTGCAGGCGACGCCGAAGAAGCAGAAGCAGGTGCCGGCGAAGGCGACCGCGGCGGGCAAGACGTTCGTCGCCACCGTGAAGACGACGTGTGGTGACATCACGCTCGAGCTCGACGGGGTGCACGCGCCCCAGACCGTAGCCTCGTTCATCAACCTGGCCAAGACCGGCTACTGGGCCCCGAGCCCCTGCCACCGCGTCACGACCGAGGGCATCTTCGTGCTGCAGTGCGGTGACCCGACCGGCACCGGACAGGGTGACCCCGGCTACGGGTTCGGCATCGAGAACGCCCCCAAGGACGGCAAGTACGCCAAGGGGGTCCTCGCCATGGCGCGCACCCAGGACCCCAACAGCAACGGCGGCCAGTTCTTCATCACCTACAAGGAAACGCAGTTGCCGACCGACGGTGGTGGCTACACGATCTTCGGGAAGGTCACCAAGGGCCTCGACATCGTCGAGAAGATCGCCGCCAACAAGGCCCTGCCTCCCAGCCCGCAGGACGGCACCCCCGTCTCCCCGATCAGCATCCTCAGCGTCAGCGTGACGGAGAAGAAGGCATGAGCGACATCCAGAACCCCCAGCCTGACGAGACCACGGCCTCGGACGCGCAGGTCGAGACCCAGCCGGCGACCGAGGCGCACCAGGGCGACCAGCCCGAGGTCGCTCCGGCTGAGACCGAACAGTCCGAGGCCGAACAGGGCGCCGTCACCCCGGCGGCTGAGAACGCTGAGACGGTGCAGACCACGGAGCCTGTGGCCGCAGCGGCCGAGCTCGCGGACACCGTCGCGTCCGTCAGCAGCACCGAGGTCGGTGACACGGCCGAGGCACCGGCACCGGCACCGGCAGAGCCCGCCGCTCCCGGCACGCCGGAGCCGGCCACCCCCGAGCCGGCCGCGAGCAAGCCTGCGCCCAGCGCCCCGACGCCCGCGAGCATCCCCAAGCCCTCGGCGATCCCCACACCGGCGGCTTTGGCCAAGGCGGTCCCCCACCCGGCGGTGACGCCGGCTGCCCCTGCGCTGATCACCACCGACCACTCGGCCTCGGCGGCCTTCGGGCGGGTCGACGAGAACGGCACCGTCTTCGTCCGCACCCGTGACGGCGAGGAGCGCGAGGTCGGCTCCTACCCCGGCGCGAGCGACGAGCAGGCCCTGATCTACTTCGCTCGCAAGTACGACGAGCTGTATGCCTCTGCCGTGCTCCTCGAGCAGCGGCTGGCGCAGCCGGAGGTGCCCTCCAAGGACGTCGCCGAGGCGCTGAAGACGCTGGCGGCCCAGGTCAAGGAGGCGACCGTCGTCGGCGACCTCGACGCCCTGGCCACCAAGCTCGACGAGATCCAGTCGGGCCTTGCCGCCAAGCGCAACGTCGAGCAGCAGCACCGCGCCGAGGCCCGCGCCGCCGCCACCGCCGAGCGCGAGAAGATCGTCGCCGAGGCGGAGGCCATCGCCGCACAGCCCGAACAGCGCATCCAGTGGAAGACCAGCGGGGCGCGTATGCGTGAGCTGCTCGACGAGTGGAAGGCGCACCAGCGCTCGGCCACCCGCCTCGACCGGGAGACGGAGTCCGCGCTGTGGCAGCGGTTCAGCGCTGCCCGCAACAGCTTCGACAAGGCCCGTCGCAGCCACTTCGCCGGTCTGGACGCGCAGCACTCCGAGGCCAAGGCCGCGAAGGAGCGCCTGGTCGCCGAGGCCGAGAAGCTTTCGACGAGCACCGACTGGGCTGCTACCGCCGGCGCCTTCAAGCGCCTCATGGACGACTGGCGGCGCGCCGGGCGGGCCAGCAGGTCCGACGACGACAAGCTGTGGGCCCGGTTCAAGGCGGCCCAGGACCGCTTCTTCGCCGCGAAGGACGAGGTCGTGGCAGCCGAGGAGGAGCAGTACCGCGGCAACCTCGAGGTCAAGGAGGCGCTGCTCGTCGAGGCCGAGGCGATCCTGCCCGTGACCGACCTCGAGAAGGCCAAGGCCCAGCTCCGCGTCATCCAGGACAAGTGGGACGCCGCCGGGAAGGTGCCGCGCGCCGACATGGAGCGGGTCGAGAAGGCGATGCGCCGGGTCGAGCAGACCGTGCGCGACGCCGAGGACCGCAAGTGGAGGTCGAGCAACCCCGAGGTCGCTGCCCGCGCCCGGGCCATGGTCGACCAGCTCGAGCGGGCGGTCGCCGACCTGCAGGACGACCTCGCCAAGGCCGAGGCGTCGGGCAACGCGGGCAAGGTCAGGAAGGCCCGTGAGGCGCTCGAGGCGCGCCAGGTGTGGCTCGACCAGGCCCGCGCCGGCGTCGCCGAGTTCGGCGGCTGAGCGAGGCCCCAGCCGACGCAAAGTGCCCACTCGACTTTCTCCAGTCGAGTGGGCACTTCGCGACATCGAGTGGGCACTTTGCGACGTGGCGCGAGCCCTCCGAGCTGTGGACAACTGCAGGAAAGTGCCCACTCGACGTGTTCAGTCGAGTGGGCACTTTGCGGTCGCAGCGCCGGGCCCATGCCGCCGGCGCCGCACTCACATGGTCGACTTGCCGCCGTTGACACGGTAGACGTCGAAGACGCCGTCGATCCGGCGCACCGCCTTGATGACGTGGTCGAGGTGCGCCGGGTCGCCCATCTCGAACGTGAACCGAGAGATCGCCACCCGGTCTCGCGAGGTCTGCACCGACGCCGACAGGATGTTGACGTGCTGGTCGGACAGGACCCGAGTCACGTCGCTCAGCAGCCGGTTGCGGTCGAGCGCCTCGACCTGGAGCTGGACGAGGAAGACGCTGGCCGAGCTCGGCGCCCACTCGACGTCGATGAGCCGCTCGGGGTTGGCGGTCAGCTGGTCGGCGTTGGTGCAGTCGACGCGGTGCACCGAGACGCCGTTGCCGCGGGTCACGAAGCCGATGATCGGGTCACCGGGCACGGGCGTACAGCACTTCGCGAGCTTGACCCACACATCGGCCGTGCCGACGACGACGACGCCCGGGTCACCTGCCCGCCGACGTGACGCGGCCCGGGTCGGGACGGTCGCCTCGGCGAGATCCTCGGTGGCGCCATCGACGCCGCCCATCGAGGCGACGACCTTGCTGACCACGTGCTGCGCGGAGACGTGCCCCTCGCCCACGGCGGCATACAGCGCCTCGATGTCCTGGTAGCGCAGGTCGGTGGCGACGGCCGTCATCGAGTCGTGGCTCATCAGCCGCTGCAGCGGGAGGTTCTGCTTGCGCAGCGCCTTGGCGATCGAGTCCTTGCCGGCCTCGATGGCCTCCTCGCGCCGCTCCTTGCTGAACCACTGCTTGATCTTGTTGCGGGCGCGCGGGCTCTTGACGAACTGCAGCCAGTCGCGTGAGGGACCGGCACCGTCGGCCTTGGAGGTGAGCACCTCGACGACGTCGCCGTTCTCGAGGGTGGACTCGAGCGGCACGAGGCGGCCGTTGACGCGCGCGCCGATGCAGTGGTGTCCGACCTCGGTGTGCACGGCATACGCGAAGTCGACGGGGGTGCCCCCGGCGGGGAGCGCCACGACGGAGCCCTTGGGGGTGAAGACGTAGACCTCGCTGCTACCCATCTCGAAGCGCAGCGAGTCGAGGAACTCGCCGGGGTCCTCGGTCTCGCGCTGCCAGTCGAGCAGCTGGCGCAGCCAGGCCATGTCGTTCTGCGGGGTGACCTCGCCGGGTCGGGCGGTGCCGCCGCCGTTGTTCTGGTCCTTGTACTTCCAGTGGGCGGCGACGCCGTACTCGGCCCGCCGGTGCATCGTGTGGGTACGGATCTGGATCTCGACCGGCTTGCCCTGCGGGCCGATGACCGTCGTGTGCAGCGACTGGTACATGTTGAACTTCGGCATCGCGATGTAGTCCTTGAACCGGCCGGGGACCGGGTTCCACCGCGAGTGCAGCGCACCGAGCGCCGCGTAGCAGTCGCGCACCGTGTCGACGAGCACCCGGACGGCGACGAGGTCGTAGATCTCCTCGAAGTCGCGGCCGCGCACGATCATCTTCTGGTACACGGAGTAGTAGTGCTTGGGCCGGCCCGTCACGACCGCCTTGATCTTGGCGGCGGCGAGGTCCTCGGTGACCTGGGCGCGCACGCCGGCGAGGTACTCCTCACGGGCCGGGGCGCGCTCGGCGACGAGGCGCACGATCTCGTCGTAGACCTTCGGGTAGAGCGTCGCGAACGAGAGGTCCTCGAGCTCCCACTTGATGGTGTTCATGCCGAGGCGGTGCGCGAGCGGGGCGTAGATCTCGAGCGTCTCGTTGGCCTTGCGCTTGGCCGACTCGGCGCTGACGTAGCGCCACGTGCGCGCGTTGTGCAGGCGGTCCGCGAGCTTGATGACGAGGACGCGGATGTCGCGGGCCATCGCGATGACCATCTTGCGCACGGTCTCGGCCTGGGCGGCCTCGCCGTAGGTCACCTTGTCGAGCTTGGTGACGCCGTCGACGAGCATCGCGATCTCGTCGCCGAAGTCGCGACGCAGCTCGTCGAGGCCGTATGCCGTGTCCTCGACCGTGTCGTGCAGCAGCGCCGCCGCCAGGGTGGGCGGCGTCATGCCGAGCTCGGCGAGGATCGTGGCGACCGCGAGCGGGTGGGTGATGTACGCGTCGCCGCTCTTGCGCATCTGGCCCTGGTGCGCGCGCTCGGCGACGGCATACGCCCGCTCGATGACCGACAGGTCGGCCTTCGGGTGGTTCTGGCGGACCGCCGTCATGAGCGGCTCGAGCACGGGGTTGCCGGCCGGACGGGTGGCCCCGAAACGCGCGAAGCGCGCCCGGACCCGCGACGGGGTGGACAGCTCGCTCCGGACGTCCTCGCTCATGAACAGAGTCTAGGCGGTCCCGCGAAGGTCACACCGTGAGGATCGCGTTGACCGGCCGGTGGGCCAGCCGCTTGCGCCCCTCGAGGAAGGCGAGCTCGAGCACGACCTCGATCGCCGCGACCTTGGCGCCGGCCCGCTCGACGAGCAGCGCCGTCGCCTCGGCGGTGCCGCCGGTGGCCAGCACGTCGTCGATGACGAGCACCCGCTGGCCCGGCTCGAAGGCGTCGGTGTGCACCTCGATCTCGGCCGTGCCGTACTCGAGGGCGTAGCTCTCGCGCAGGGTCTCCCCCGGCAGCTTTCCGGCCTTGCGGACCGGCACCATGCCGAGCTCGAGCTCGTAGGCCACGGCCGCGCCGAGGATGAACCCACGCGCCTCGATGCCCACGATGACGTCGACCGAGCCCGCGTAACGCTGGGCGATGTCCCGGACGAGCTCGCGCAGGGCCGGACCGTCGGAGATGAGCGGCGTGAAGTCCTTGAACATCACCCCGGGCTTGGGGAAGTCGGGAATGTCACGCAGCTTGCTCGCGACGAGGTCGCTGATCTGGCTCACGCCGTCTCCTTGGTGGGTGTGCGGGCTGTGCCGGGCGAGCCCGACGTCAGCGCCGCGACTTCGGCGCGCGTCGGGGCTGGTTGCGCGGGCCGGCCTGCGCGTACTTGTGGACCGGACGGGGGGAACCGGCAGCGGGGGCGTCGCCAGCGGTGCTCCCCGCAGCCGCGGCCCCGGTCGTGTCGGCGCCGACGGCGACCGGCTCGGGGGCACCCTCGGGGCTCTCGGGCCGGGTCTTGGCACCGTGCCGGGCGACGTACTTGTCCAGCTCGCGCACACCGGTCTCGTTGCGGCGCAGGTCCACCAGCAGCGGGGTCGCGATGAAGATGGAGGAGTAGGCGCCGACGGCGATGCCGATGAACAGGGCGAGCGACAGGTCGAGCAGGGTGCCCGGGCCGAGCAGCGTGAAGCCGACGAAGAGGACGGCCGCGATCGGCAGCAGGGCGACGACGGTCGTGTTGATCGACCGCACCAGGGTCTGGTTGACCGCGAGGTTGGCCGCGGCGGAGTACGTCATGCGCCTCGTCCGGAACGCGTCGGTCGTGTTCTCGCGCACCTTGTCGAAGACGACGACGGTGTCGTAGAGCGAGTAGCCGAGGATCGTCAGGAAGCCGATCATCGACGACGGCGTGATCTCGAACCCGAACAGGGCGTAGATGCCGACCGTGATGACGAGGTCGTGCAGCAGCGCGACCAGTCCGGAAACCGCCATCTTCCACGTGCGGAAGTAGAGCGCCATCACGAGCGTGACGAGGACGAGGAACACGACCAGACCGCGGATGGCCTGCTGGCTGACCGACGCTCCCCAGGACGGCCCGATGAGCGAGGCGCTGACCGCGCTCTCGTTGACACCGAACTTCTGCGCCAGGGACGTGCGTGCCTCGTCGGTGCGCTCGGAGGCCGCCTCCGACTGCACCCGGACGGTGTTCTGGCCGATGATCGTCGAGGTGACGTTGCCCGAGATTCCCGCCGTGGAGATCGCCGACTGCGCCTTGTCCTCGTAGCCCTGGGTGTTCGTCACGCCCTGGACGCGGAACTCCGAGCCACCGCGGAACTCGATGCCGAAGTTGAGGCCCTTGACGAAGATGCCGACGAGGGCGAGCACGATGAGCACGCTGGAGATCGCGTACCACGTCTTCTGGCGCTTGATGAAGTCGATCGAGCGCTTGCCGGTGTAGAGGTCGTTGCCGACCTGGGCGAAGTTGATCATGCCTGGGCCTTCCCCTCGGCGAGGCGGGCCGAGCCCACGGTGGCGGGCGGGCGCTGCGCGCCGGGTGCCCCGAACTGGCCGCGGCCGCGGTAGCGGACCGACTCCTTGGCGCCGAGGCGCTGGGGGTCCAGGCCCGACCACTTGTGGCCGCCACCGAAGAACTTCGTGCGCGCCAGCAGCTGCACCGTCGGGTGCGTGAACAGCACGACGATGACGAGGTCGATGATGGTCGTCAGACCCAGCGTGAAGGCGAACCCACGCACGTTGCTCGAGGCGAGGACGTAGAGCACGAGCGCCGCGATGAAGTTGACGGCGTCGGCGGCGATGATGGTGCGCCGGGCACGCTTCCAGCCCGTCTCGACGGCTGCCACGAGCGGGCGCCCGTCGCGCACCTCGTCGCGGATTCGCTCGAAGTAGACGATGAAGCTGTCGGCGGTGACACCGATGGCCACGATGAGGCCCGTGACGCCGGCCATCGTCAGGCGGAAGCCGGAGGTCGTGCCGAGCACCGTGACCGAGAGGTAGGTGATCACGGACGCGACGACGAGCGAGGCGACGGTGACCAGGCCCAGGGCGCGGTACTGCAGCAGCGAGTAGACGACGACGAGCAGCAGGCCGATCAGACCGGCGAGCAGGCCGATGCGCAGCTGCTCCTCACCCAGCTGGGGGGTGATGTTGTCCTGTGTCTGCAGGGCGAACGAGATCGGCAGGGCGCCGAACTTCAGCTGGTCGGCGAGCTGCTTGGCCGAGTCGATGGTGAACGAGCCGGTGATGGAGGCACGCCCGTCGGTGATGACCGCGCGCGCCTGGGGGGCGGTGATGACGGCCTTGTCGAGGACGACGGCGAACTGGTCGAGCGGGGGCTGACCCTGCAGCGCGAAGAGGCGCTTGGTCACGGCCGCGAACTTGGCCTTGCCGGTGTCCTTGAACGACAGCGCCACCTCGACGATGGAGGTCGGCTGGCCGTTGGGGCCGGGCTGGTAGCCGCTGGTGGCGTCGGCGATCTCGCTGCCGTCGATCTCGCTCGGGCCGAGCACGTACTTGGTCACCCGGTCCTGGCCGCAGGTGGCCAGCGGCTGGGCGGGGTCGTCGACGATCTTGTCGAGCGCCCCGGGGGTAGCGCAGTCGAGGGCGGTGTATGCCTTGGCGACCTTCTCGGCGGCCGCGTCGGCCTTCGCCTTGTCCCAGCCGAGGCCGACGAGGCTCTTGCTCGTCTGGTCCTTGACGGCGGCCTCGGTCTGGGCGGCCGTGGGCGCGGCAGGCGTCTGCGCCGGTGTCTGGGCAGGCGCCGGTGCACTCGTGGTGGCCTTGGCCGCGGGGGTGCTGGCCGCGGGGGTGCTGGGCGCCGGGGTCGGGGCCGTGGTGGCGGCGCGCAGCGCGTCGGGGATGACGCCGTTCTGGGCCGTCTTGGAGACCGACGGCGTCGCGGACGCGGTGGGCTTGGGCGTCGCGGGCGCCGAGGGGGTGCCGGACGGGCTCGCTGTGCCAGTCGGCGTGCCGGTCGGGGTGCCACCGGGGTTGGCCTGCGCCGCGTTCTGGTCGACGGCCTGGACGAACACGGCGCGGAAGCGCAGCTGCGAGGGCTTCCTCAGGGCGTCGAGCTGGTCGGCGGTGGGCTGCCCGGGGATCGACACGACGATGTTGCGGCCACCCTGGGTCGCGATCTCGGCCTCGCTGACGCCGTTGGCGTCGATGCGCTGGCGGATGATGTCGACGGCCCGGTTGACCTGGCCCTCGCTGATCGTCTGGTTGCCGACGAGCTGGGGCTGCAGCACGAGCTCCGTGCCGCCCTCGAGGTCGAGTCCGAGGCGCGGGGTCAGCGAGCCGCCGCCCCACTTGGTGAGGCCGCCGGCGAGGGCGGCGAGGCCGAGGATGACGACGACCAGCGCGAGCAGGTGCCGTCTCGCGGACTTCTTGGTGGAGCTGCGTGCCACGAAACCCTCACTGACCGTTCTGCTGGATGCCCGGGGTCGAGCCCGGCTCGTCGGAGTCCGGGCCCTGGACGGCGTCCGTGCCGGTGGGCTCGGCCTGCTTCATGGCGATGGCGCGGCGGTCGATGCGGATCGTGGTGCCCTCCGCGACCTCGAGCCAGGCGCTGGTCTCGTCGAGGTGCTTGACGGTGCCGAAGATGCCGGAGGTGGTGACGATCCGGTCACCGACATTGAGGGAGGAGCTGAAGTCGCGCGCCTGCTTCATCCGCTTGTTCTGGGTAAAGAACAGCCAGCCGAGAAGCAGCAGGGGCAAGGCGAAAATCAGCAACGAGAAGGTCCCGTTGTTGTTCATGTCAGCTCAGTCCTTCATCGTGTCGTCCGGTCGTCGCACCCGCGCGCCACAACCCGTGTGTTCGGGGTCGGATGTCGCGTCAACGACCGGGAGCACCGGATGGTGCCGCGGCAGCGGCGATGGTGCCCGCAGGAGTCTACGTGCGCCCGTGCAGTTTGTCAGACGGGACGACACGCGCGAGGTGCACTGACGTGTCACGTTTTGGCAGCGTTCTGCAGCGCTTGACCCGCGGCTGCCGAGCGGCCCTCGCGAAGCCGCGCTCAGCCCTCGAACCGGCCGCCCCCGGCGTCGTCGATGGGCAGCGTCGCGGTCCACAGCGACTGCGCCTCGACGGGCGGCGTCAGCCCCAGGTGCTCCCACGCGAGGCCCGAGGCGGCACGGCCGCGAGGGGTGCGCACCATGAACCCCTCCCGGACGAGGTAGGGCTCGGCGACGGTCTCGACGGTGTCGGGCTCCTCGCCTACGGACACGGCGAGCGTCGAGAGGCCCACGGGGCCGCCGTTGAAGCGCCGGCACAGGGCCTCCAGGACCGCGCGGTCGAGCCGGTCGAGGCCGCGCTCGTCGACGTCGAAGAGGGCCAGGGCCTGGCGCGCCGCCGTCTGCGTGACGCGGTCCTCGCCGTGCACCTGCGCCCAGTCACGTACGCGACGCAGCAGCCGGTTGGCGATGCGAGGGGTGCCGCGAGACCGCAGGGCGATCTCGCGGATGCCGTCGTCGTCGGCGTCGAGCCCGAGCAGCCGCGCGGACCGCTGCACGATCGTGACGAGGTCGGAGGCGGCGTAGTAGTCCAGGTGACCGGTGAAGCCGAACCGGTCGCGCAGCGGCGCGGGCAGCAGCCCGGCCCGGGTGGTCGCGCCGACGACGGTGAACGGCGGCAGCTCGAGCGGGATCGCCGTCGCACCGGGACCCTTGCCGATGATGACGTCGACGCGGAAGTCCTCCATCGCGAGGTAGAGCATCTCCTCGGCCGACCGCGACATGCGGTGGATCTCGTCGAGGAAGAGCACCTCGCCCTCGGCGAGCGAGGAGAGCACCGAGGCGAGGTCGCCGGCGTGCTGGATCGCGGGACCGGAGGTGATCCGGATCGGCTGCTCGAGCTCGCCGGCGACGATCATGGCGAGCGTCGTCTTGCCGAGCCCGGGTGGCCCGGAGAGCAGGACGTGGTCGGGCGGCGTGCCGCGGCGCTTCGCCGCCTTGAGGACGAGCCCGAGCTGGTCGCGCACCCGGGTCTGGCCGGGGAACTCGTCGAGCCGCTTCGGACGCAGTGCCGCCTCGACCTGCCGCTCGTCGGTGTCGCCCGCGGCATCCACGATGCGCGCGGTCGCGTCGAACGAGCCGTCGTCCCAGACCTGCCGCTCCCCCTCGGCGTCGTCCCACGGGCCGACGCTCATCGACCGAGCTCCTGCAGGGCCGCGCGCAGCAGGGCCGAGACCCCGGCCCCGTCGGCGGCGAGCGGAGCCACCTTGTCGAGCGCGTCGTCGGCTTGGCGGGCCGTCCAGCCGAGGCCGACGAGGGCCTCCCGGACCTGCTCGCGCCACGCCTCGCCGGTGTCGGCCGGGACGGGCTCGGCGTGGCCGGCCGAGCCGGGCAGGGCGCCCAGCTTGTCCTTGAGCTCGAGCACCATGCGCTCGGCGCCCTTCTTGCCGATGCCGGGGACCTTCGTGAGTGCCACGAGGTCGCCGGTGCCGAGGGCGACCCGGACGGCGTCGGGCGAGTGGACGGCGAGCACCGCGAGGGCGAGGCGCGGCCCGACCCCGGAGACGGTCTGCACCGTCTCGAAGACGTGCTTCTCGTCGTCGGTGGCGAAGCCGTAGAGCGTCAGGGAGTCCTCGCGGACGACGAGGCTCGTGGCCAGCTCGGTGGGCTGGCCGAGCCGGACGGACGACGCTGTCGCCGGAGTGGTGTGGACGAGCATCCCGACGCCGCCCACGCCGACCACGACAGAGTCGAGGCCGACCTTGAGGACGGTTCCGGAGAGCGAGGCGATCATCGGGGCTGGGCTCCAGGGTGGGGTGGCTGGGGTCGGTCGGTGGCGGCGCGGGCGCGGCTCGTCTGGGTCGTCGCGGCACGGAGGCGCTGCACCGGCGGCGCGGCACCCGGGGGCACCCGACGGGGTATGCCGCTCCCCCGGCTCCCGGTGCGCGCCAGGACGTCGCGCCGGGCCTCCTCGAGCCGGTTCTGCGTGCCGCCGCGCCAGACGTGGCAGATCGCGAGGGCGAGGGCGTCGGCGGCGTCGGCCGGCTTGGGCGGCGTGTCGAGGCCGAGCAGGCGGGTCACCATCGTGGTCACCTGCGCCTTGTCGGCGCGGCCGCTGCCGCTGACCGCGGCCTTGACCTCGGTGGGCGTGTGCAGCGTGACCGGCAGACCGAGGCGCTCGGCGAGGATCATCACGATCCCCGTCACCTGCGCGGTGCCCATCACGGTCGAGACGTTGGTGTCGGCGAAGACGCGCTCGATGGCGACCGCCTCGGGCCGGTGACGGGCGAACCACTGCCGCATCTCGTCCTCGACGACGACGAGACGCCTGGGCGTCGGGTCGCTCGAGGGGGTCCGGATGACCCCGACCTCGACGAGGGAGAGCTTGCGTCCCGGGACCCCGTCGACGACACCGACGCCGCACCGGGTGAGCCCGGGGTCGACCGCGAGGACGCGCACGGCATACCTCCTCGGGGTCGATGGGAGCGGGTCGGTGGGTGGGTCGTCGAACGGGACGGACCCGAACACCTGTTCGGGACAACGCTAACGGGCAGGCCCGGAAAGCACGGGAGGCACGCCGGTCACCGGCGCGCCTCCCGACGTGGGCCGAGCCCCGTCACTCCTCGTCGTCGTCGAGGTCCGCGAGCACGTCGTCGGGGATGTCGCCGTTGGCGTACACGTTCTGGACATCGTCGCTGTCCTCGAGTGCGTCGATGACGCGGATCATCTTCCGGGCGCCGTCGAGGTCGAGCGGAACCTGCAGGTTGGGCACGAACGAGGCCTCGGCGGAGTCGTAGTCGATGCCGGCGTCCTGGATGGCCTGGCGGACCGCGACGAAGTCGCTCGCCTCGGACACGATCTCCCAGGTGTCGCCGTTGTCGTTGACCTCCTCGGCGCCCGCGTCGAGGACGACCTCGAGGATGTCGTCCTCGCTCTTGTCGGCCTTGGGCACGGTGACGACGCCCTTGCGGTTGAAGACGTAGGCGACCGAGCCGGGGTCGGCGAGCTGGCCGCCGTTGCGGGTCAGGGCCGTGCGCACCTCGGCCGCGGCGCGGTTGCGGTTGTCGGTGAGGCACTCGATGAGCAGCGCGACGCCGTTGGGGGCGTAGCCCTCGTACATGATCGTCTGCCAGTCGGAGCCGCCGGCCTCGGCGCCCGAGCCGCGCTTGACGGCGCGGTCGATGTTGTCGTTGGGGACCGAGGTCTTCTTCGCCTTCTGGATGGCGTCGTAGAGCGTCGGGTTGCCGGCGGGGTCACCGCCGCCCTGACGGGCCGCGACCTCGATGTTCTTGATGAGCTTGGCGAAGAGCTTGCCGCGCTTGGCGTCCTTGGCCGCCTTCTGGTGCTTCGTGGTGGCCCATTTGGAGTGGCCGCTCATGCAGTGTCCTCGCGTTCCGGTGACTGGCGTGCGCCCGACTGCTGGAGTCGGTGCTCTCTGACGATCGAGACGAACTCGGCGTGGATCCGGTGGTCGGCCCCCACCTCGGGGTGGAAGGACGTGGCCATGAGGTTGCCCTGCCGGACCGCGACGATCCTACCGGCGGCCTGTCCCTCGCTCACGCGGGCGAGCACCTGGACGTCCGGGCCCACCTCCTCGACCCAGGGCGCGCGGATGAAGACGGCGTGCACCGTGCCGGTGTGGTCGGGGCTGCACCAGGCGTAGTCCAGCTCCTGCTCGAAGGAGTCGACCTGTCGGCCGAAGGCGTTGCGCCGCACCGTGATGTCGAGGCCGCCGAGCGTCTGCTGGTCGGGGCGCGCGTCGGCGATGCGGTCGGCCAGCATGATCATCCCGGCGCAGGACCCGTATGCCGGCATGCCCTCTCCGAGTCGCCGCAGCAGCGGCTCGCGCAGCTCGAAGGCGCGGACGAGCTTGTCCATCACGGTGGACTCGCCGCCCGGGATCACGAGGCCGTCGATCGCCTCGACCTCGGCCGGTCGGCGCACGGTGACGGCCTCGGCCCCGAGGGAGGTCAGGGCGGCGAGGTGCTCGCGCACGTCTCCCTGCACCGCCAGGACGCCGATGCGCGGCCTCGGCTCGTCGGGGCGCGCGTCGCCGGGTGCGGGGCGGGCGGGGCTGGTGGTCGTGCTCACCGGGTCAGCCTAGAACGCGAGAGCTGCTCGGTCCGCCACGGGTGGCGACGACCGCTCGTCTCGCTCCCGAGACACCCCGGGCGCCGTCGCTCTGACGCCGCGGCCCGTGGACCGGATACGTTGCGGCCATGACGACGGTGCACACCCACGACGCCCTCCTCACCCGCGCGCGGCAGGCCGACGACGCCTCTCCACTGCGCGGAACGCGAGAGCTCTTCGAGCTTCCCGACGACGTGATCTACCTCGACGGCAACTCGCTCGGGGCGCTGCCCCGCGCCGTGCCCGGGGTCGTCGACGACGTCATGCACCGGCAGTGGGGCGAGCGACTGATCCGCTCGTGGAACGAGGCCGACTGGTGGGGCGCCCAGACACGGGTCGGTGACCGGGTGGGTCGCCTCGTCGGAGCCGCTCCCGGCCAGGTCGTCGTCACCGACTCGACGTCGGTCAACCTCTTCAAGGCCGTCATCGGGGCAGGACGGCTGCGGCCGGGACGGCGCGTCGTGCTGACCGACCCGGACTCGTTCCCGACCGACCTCTACATGACCGAGTCGGCGGCCGCGCTGGCCGGGCTCGAGGTGCGGCGCGTCCACCCCCGTGAGGCGGTGGCGGCCATCGCCGAGGTGGGCGACGACCTCGCCCTCGCGTCCTACTCCAGCGTCGACTACCGCACCGGCGAGCTGTGGGACCTGGTGGCTATCACAGACGCCGCGCACGCCGTCGGGGCGCTGGCCTGCTGGGACCTGTGCCACTCGGCCGGCGTCGTCGAGGTCGACCTCGACGACGGTGGCGCCGACCTCGCCATCGGCTGCGGCTACAAGTACCTCAACGGCGGCCCCGGCGCGCCCGCCTTCATCTACGTCGCGGCCCGGCACCAGCACGACTTCCACCAGCCGCTGACCGGCTGGCACGGACACGCGCACCCCTTCGCGATGGGGCCGGACTACGAGCCGGCCCCGGGCATCACCCGCGCGAGGGTCGGCACCCCGCCCCTGCTGTCGGTGCTGGCGCTGGAGGCCGCGCTCACGGCATACGACGGGCTCTCCCCCGCCGACGTGCGCGCCGCCTCGCTGTCGGTGACCGGCATGTTCATCGACGCGCTCGACTCGCTCGGCGTCGACCTGCCGCTCGCGACGCCGCGCGAGCCGGAGCGACGCGGCTCGCAGGTGTCGCTGCGCCACCCACAGGCCTTCGCGGTCGTGCAGGCGCTCATCGCGCGCGGCGTCATCGGCGACTTCCGCGAGCCCGACATCATCCGGCTGGGCTTCCCGCCGCTCTACGTCACGCACGTCGACGCGGTGCGGGCCGCGGTCCACGTCAGGGAGGTCCTCGAGGGGCGCGAGTTCGAGCGGCCGGAGTTCGCCGAGCGCGGTGCCGTCACCTGACGAGTGGTGTGGCGGATGGTCCTGCGCCCGGTGGGGTGATCACCCCACCGGACGCAGCATCATCCGCCGCTCGATCCCCTCGGCGCCCGGCGCAGGGCCGGCCGGGTCAGCACGTCGACGTTGTCGCTCCACTGCTCGACGGCGCCGACGCCACGCGGCAGGGCGCGCACGACCGGGTCGGTGATCCTCTCCGCCAGGACCGTGACGGCCGAATCGCGCACACCGCGGAACGGACGGTCCCAGAACGGCCCGACCGGGTCGTCCACCGCGGGCAGCCCCGCGTCGGCCTGCACGGCACTGAGCTGCCGCAGGGCCGAGACGAGGCCATCCTCGCGGCCCTGCCAGTCGGCTGCCCCGAGCGCCGACTCCAGTGACGTGGCGGCCACGCCGGCCCGCGGCAGCTGGGCGAAGCTCGTGCCGAGCCACTTCGCGTAGGGCGGCCAGCAGCGCTCGAGCAGGTGCCCGAGGTGCAGAGCGATCCCCGCGAGCCGCGCCGCCACCACCCGGGAGCCGAGGTCGTCGCCGCGCTCCCCGGTCCGGCCGACGAACGGCAGCTCCTGGGCCAGCCGTGCCCAGTCCGTCGCGACGAGGTGGCGCCAGAGGTCGTCGGGATACCAGGCGAGCCGTCGCCGTATGCCGTCCAGCTGGCCCGTGTGGTCGACGAACACCTTCCCGGCGGTGAGCTCGAGGACCGCCTGGCCCGTGAGCGTGAGCCACTCGGTGACACCGAGGTCGCCGGTCGCGTCGACCCCGAGCCGTGCGAGGGCGAGATCGCGGGCGGTCGAGACCTGCACCCGGTGGCGGATGCTGGGGTCCCAGGTGGTCGGGAACCGCACGGGATGGCCCGCGAAGGTCTCGGGAAGCACCTCGTCCAGGTGCGCGTCGACCTGCGCCACGCGGTCTGCCGGCACCAGCAGGTCCAGCCGCAACCCCCAGTCGTGGTCGCGCGAGCGCTCGTCGTCGAGGCCGAGGACCTCGGAGCCGCTGCCGAGCCGGGCAGCGGCATACGGCATTCCCGGCCAGCGGGCCTCGACGACCGGGCGCACGACCTGCTCGAAGTACGACTGCGAGAGCTGGGTTCCGGAAGGGCTCACCCCCCGATGCTGCCAGTTGCCGGCCTCCCCCAGCGCCGTGTGCAGAGGTCGGCGTCAGGACCCCGGTTCCTGCACACGGCGGTGCTCAAGACGACGTATGCCGCCGCGCCCGGTGGGGCACGGCGGCATACGTCAGCGGGTGGCTGGGAGTGCGGGCGTCACCAACCGCGCTCGGCGAGCCGGTGCGGCTGCGGGATCTCGTCGACGTTGATGCCGACCATCGCCTCGCCCAGGCCGCGGGAGACCTTGGCGATGACGTCGGGGTCGTCGTGGAAGGTCGTCGCCTTGACGATGGCCTCGGCGCGCTGGGCGGGGTTGCCCGACTTGAAGATGCCCGAGCCGACGAAGACGCCCTCGGCGCCGAGCTGCATCATCATGGCGGCGTCGGCGGGGGTGGCGATGCCGCCGGCGGTGAAGAGCACGACGGGCAGCTTGCCGGCCTCGGCGACCTCCTTGACGAGGTCGTAGGGGGCCTGCAGCTCCTTGGCGGCGACGTAGAGCTCGTCCTCGGGAAGGCTCTGGAGGCGGCGGATCTCCTGGCGGATCTTGCGCATGTGCGTCGTCGCGTTGGAGACGTCGCCGGTGCCGGCCTCGCCCTTGGAGCGGATCATGGCCGCGCCCTCGGTGATGCGGCGCAGGGCCTCGCCGAGGTTGGTCGCGCCACAGACGAAGGGCACGGCGAACTGCCACTTGTCGATGTGGTTGGCGTAGTCGGCCGGGGTGAGCACCTCGGACTCGTCGATGTAGTCGACGCCGAGGCTCTGGAGCACCTGGGCCTCGACGAAGTGGCCGATGCGGGCCTTGGCCATGACGGGGATCGAGACGGCCTCGATGATGCCGTCGATCATGTCGGGGTCGCTCATGCGCGACACGCCGCCCTGGGCGCGGATGTCGGCGGGGACGCGCTCGAGGGCCATGACGGCGACAGCGCCGGCGTCCTCGGCGATGCGGGCCTGCTCGGCGGTGACGACGTCCATGATGACGCCGCCCTTGAGCATCTCTGCCATGCCGCGCTTGACGCGGGTCGTGCCGGTCGTGCTGCCCGTCGCGTTCGTGCCGGACTGCTGGTCAGCGGCGGTGCTGCCCGAGGTCGGGGTGGTGCTCACGATGTCCTGCTTTCCCGTGTACTGGAGTGGTGCTGGACAAAGCGTAGGCCCACGCGGGACGTCGTCACGACACGGTCCACGCCGCGGTGGCCGGCGACGGCAGCGGCGACGGGCGCGGCCGGTCACACCGGGGTCAGGTGCTCCGGCGCCTCGTCGTTGAACTCGACCGTGTGCGGCATCGGCGTGTAGCCGGCGAGGTGGAAGAGGCGGATGGCCCACTTGCGGCGCACCCGGCGCACGTCGGTGACGGCGTCGTTGTGGAAGCGCCGGGCCAGCTGCACCCGGGTGCAGGCGGATCCGACGCGCGAGAGCACGTCCTGCCCGAGCGGGGTCGAGCGCAGCTCGGCAACGGCCTCGGGCGTCAGGGCGAGGTCGAGGGCCTCGGTGAGGTCGTTCTCGGCGAGCTCGCGCTCCTCGCCGTGGTCGGCGGGCGCCTCGAGCGACCCGGCCGCGGCGTTGGCGAGGATGAGCGACGTCGCGCCGTCGAGCAGGCCGCTGTTGGCCAGCTCGACCGCCGCCTCGGCCCGGCGGACCAGCCGCGCGTCGAGGGCCGCCAGGGTGCCGCTCAGGCGCACGTGCAGCCGATCGAGCCGGGCGGCGGTGTAGGAGAGGTACCAGGCGGCGACGACGAGGAGGAAGAGCGCCGCGAAGACCCAGGAGAGCACCTCGCTCATCGGCCACCTCCGCGCAGGAAGCGGTTCCAGCGGCCCTGCGGCTCCCACTGGGCGGCTGCGCGGCCCTCGATGACCGTCTCGTAGACGGCGAGGATCTCGTCGGCCACGACCGACCAGTCGAACAGGCGCGCGCGGTGCTGCCCGGCGGCAGCGAGCTCCGCCCGCCGCTCGGGGTTGCGGAGCAGGTCGACCAGGACCCTGGCCAGCTCGGCGGGCTGCTCGTTGGCGAACATCGCACCCGCCGCGCCGCCGTCGAGCACCCGGGAGAAGGCCGGCAGGTCGCTGGCGAGCACGCAGGCACCGGCACTCATCGCCTCGATGAGGATGATCCCGAAGCTCTCGCCGCCGGTGTTCGGGGCGATGTAGGCGTCGACCGAGGCCAGCAGCGAGGCCTTGTCGTCGTCGGAGACCGCGCCGAGGAAGTGGCAGGCGGCCCGAACCTCGGGTGGCCAGCCGTCGGTGACCTCGTCGACGTCGCCGGGGCCGGCCACGAGGACGCGCAGGCGCGGGATCTCGCGCAGGACGCCGGGCAGGGCGGCGGCGAGGACCGGCAGCCCCTTGCGGGGCTCTCCCATGCGACCGAGGAAGGCGATGGTCGGCGAGGCGGGCGTGCCGACCCAGGGCGCCTTCCGCGGCGCGTCGGCGAAGCGGTCGACGTAGACGCCGTTGGGGATGACGACCGCGTCGCCGCCGACGTGCGTGGTGACCGTGCGGCGCGCGTCCTCGCTGACGGCGATGCGCCCGGCGATCTTCTCCAGGCTGGGCCGGACGATGGGGTATGCCGCCTGCATCGTGCGCGACCGCAGCATCGAGGTGTGGAAGGTGGCCACGATGGGCCCGTCGGCTGCCATCAGTGCCAGCACGCTGATGCTGGGCGTGACCGGCTCGTGCAGGTGGAGCACGTCGAAGTCGCCGGTGTCGAGCCACTTGTTGACCTTGGAGGCACTGACCGGGCCGAAGTTGAGCCTCGCGACCGAGCCGTTGTAGCGCACGGCGGTCGCGCGACCGGCGGACGTCACGTAGTCGGGCAGCTCCGTGTCGCTCTCGGCGGGCGCGAGCACCGACACCTCGTGCCCCTGGCCGATGAGGTGCTCGGCGAGGTCGCGGACGTGGAACTGCACCCCGCCGGGCACGTCGAACGAGTACGGGCAGACGATGCCGATCCTCATGGAGCCTGTCCCGCGACGGGAGCCGTGGCCGCCGGCGCTGCCGGCGCATCGAGGTCGTTTCGGTCGTCGAGGTCGTCGACGAAGACGCGCTGCAGCATGTGCCAGCTCGAGGTGTGCTCCCGGATGGTCACGGCCAGGTGGTCGGCGCACTGCTGGACCAGGTCGGCGGCCCGGACGGCGGTCGTGCCCGAGACGCGGGGCAGCAGCCGGTCGCTGAACTCGATGACGGTTCGGTGGCCCCCGAGGCCTGTGCCTGGTGCGGCGGGTTCGTACCAGATCCGGGCTGCGTAGAGCGGCGCGCCGGTCATGAGCGAGAGGACTGCCGGGCCCTTGGCCATGCGGGCGCGGTGGCCGAGCAGGTCGACCTCGACACCGCCGTTGGTCAGGTCGCGGTCGGCCGCGAGGGCGATCATGCGGCCACCACCGCGGGCGGCGGACAGGAGCCCGTGGAACGGGTCGTCTCCCCCGGTCAGCGGCAGGATGTCCATGTCGATGCTGCGCCGGAACGCCACGAACTCCTGGTAGACCTCCTCCGGCTTCAGCCGCTCGGCCACGGTCGTGACGGGCATGAGGTTGCCCGCCGACCAGGCGGCCGCGAGGTCGAAGTTGCCGAGGTGGCCGACGAACGCGATGACGGACTCACCGCGGGCACAGAGCTCGCGCACCTCGGCGTCGCGCCGCACCTCGACGGCGCCGTCGATCTGGGCGCGCGAGAGCGACGGCAGCCGGAACGCCTCGCAGTAGTAGCGCATGTAGGAGCGCATCCCCCGCCGCACCAGGGCGTCGAGGTCCCTCTCGGACAGCTCGGGTCGCACGCGGCGGTAGTTCGAGCGCAGGCGCTCGATGCCCTTGCCGCCCCGGCGGACCAGCACGTCCGCCACGCGGTCGAAGAGGGCGTATGCCGTCCGCTCCGGCAGGGCACGCACGGCCGACCACCCGAGCCGGAACCCGAGCACGCTGACGGTGTCGGTCGCCCGGCGGGCGATGCCCGTCACGCGCCCACCTCTCCGGAGGCCAGGGCCTGCCGGCGGACGGTGAGCATCCGCTGCAGCACGGTGATGAAGCTGGCGACGGCCAGCAGCCCGAGCACCACGCCGAGCAGCACCGTGGAGTTGAAGACGTCGGCGAAGAAGGCGGCCACGAGCACGGCGACGAGCCGGTCGGCGCGCTCGGCGATACCGACGTTGGCGGTGTAGCCGAGGCCCTCGGCGCGGGCCTTGGCATAGGAGACGACGCTGCCGAGGATCAGGCAGGCGAGCGCCAGTCCGGCCATGAGCTGGTTGTTGCCGCGGCCGGCGTAGAAGAGCACGAGGCCGCCGAAGATGGCGGCGTCACCGATGCGGTCGAGCGTCGAGTCGAGGTAAGCGCCCCACTTGCTGGAGCGGCCGGACTCGCGGGCCATGATGCCGTCGACGTTGTCGGAGAAGACGAACGCGGTGATGACGAGCACGCCGACCCAGATCTGCCCGCGGGGGAAGAAGGCGAGCGCCCCCACGCACACCCCCAGCGTGCCGACGATCGTGACGATGTCGGGGCTGATGCCGAGCCGGAGGAACAGGTGGGCGATCGGACCGAGGAGCTTGGTCATCGACGCGCGCAGGAGTCTGTTGAGCATGGTGGGACCAGCGTACTGATGGCAGCCGGGACCCCGGGCACCGCACGGACAGCGGCGCGCCGTGCACGGCAGGTGCGGTCAGTCGCCGTCAGGCGCCGTCAGGCGCGGTCAGTCGCGCTCAGGAGGCGGGCGCGGCCCCGGGCCAGGCCGCGACGAGGCGCGAGCGGGTGTCCTCCAGCAGCACCGGCAGCGCCTTGGTCTGCCCGATGATCGGCAGGAAGTTCGAGTCGCCGCTCCAGCGCGGCACGACGTGCTGGTGCAGGTGCGCCGCGACGCCGGCCCCGGCGACGGCGCCCTGGTTCATGCCGAGGTTGAAGCCGTGCGGCCCGGACGCAGCCTCCAGGGTGCGCACCGCCTGCTTCGTCAGGGTGGTGAACTCGGCGGTCTCCTCGTCGGTCAGGTCGACGTAGAGCGAGACGTGGCGGTACGGGCAGACGAGCAGGTGCCCGGGGTTGTAGGGGAAGAGGTTGAGCACGACGTAGCAGTGCTCGCCGCGGTGGACGACGAGGCCCTCGGCGTCCGACTTGCCGGGCGCCGCGCAGAACGGGCAGCCGGTGCCGGCCTCGTCCGTCGGCTTCTCGCCCTCGATGTAGGCCATCCGGTGCGGCGTCCAGAGCCGTTCGAAGCCGTCCTCGACGCGGGCGAAGTCGTGGGCGGGCTCGACCGAGGGCTCCACCGGCGGCTCGGCCGTGGGCTCGGCTGACGTGTCCGTCGCGTCGGCGTCCGGCGCCATGGTCGCGCCGGGCATCGTGGGGCCGCTCGCCTGCCTCGTCATGACACGTGATCCTAGGCCGCGCGGCTCGTCGGGCGAGGACCGGACCCGCGGGCGAGAATGAGGCGTGACCGCCGCCGACCCCAGCTCCGAGCTGCTCGCGACCTGGACCGAGGCGTGGACCACCGAGCACGCCGGCTGGGACTTCTCGGACGTCGCCACGGGCATGAGCGAGGGCCCGACGCCGTGGGACTTCGACGCCGAGTGCGTGCGCGCCCTCCGGGCTGCGGGGTCGGTCCTCGACATGGGCACGGGCGGGGGCGAGCAGCTGCTGCGACTGCTCGACGCGGTGGGCCCAGCTGCCGACGGCAGACGTGTCGTCGCCACGGAGGGCTGGCCGCCCAATGTGCCGGTGGCGCGGGCAGCCCTCGAGCCACGGGGCGTCGAGGTCGTCGAGCACGACGCCGACCGGTGCGTGCCGCTCCCCCTGGCCGACGGGTCCGTCGACCTCGTCACGAACCGGCACGAGGCCTACGACCCGGCCGACCTGGCGCGGCTGCTGGCGCCCGGCGGAGTGCTCCTGACCCAGCAGGTCGGCTCGCGCGATGCTGAGCAGGCGCGGGAGTGGTTCGGCACGCCGGCTCCCCGGACGTGGACGCTCGAGCGCGCCGCTGCGGACCTCGAGCAGGCCGGGATTGTCGTCGAGGACAGCGCCGACGCGGTCGGCGTGTACCGCTTCGACAGCGTGAGGGTGCTCCTTCGCTACTTCAGCCACGTGCCGTGGGACCTTCCGGTCGGGTTCCGTCCGGAGGACCACGTCGACGTCCTCGGCGACCTGCACGCCCGTGCCGGCCGCGGCGAGCCGATCGAGATGACGCACCACCGGTGGTGGCTGCGGGCCGTGAGGCGTTGACCCGCCGCGTGTCGATTTCGCGTCGCGCGTCCCCGTTGGGTTCAATGGGGAAGGCCCTGCGGTGTGTGAGACCGCAGGGCCCTCTCGTTCCCGTTCCTGCTCTGAACGCGGTTCGGCCCCTCGGGTGTGAGAGCCGCAGGGCCGGGACGGTGAAGGCCCGGGAAGTATGAGTTCCCGGGCCTTCTGCTCCGGCTCGCCGAAGCGATTCGGAGAACCGTTCCGCCGGAGCGGTTCGGTTGTTCCTTTGTAGCACGGGCACCCCTGCCGCGCGGGCCTTTTCGAGAAACGAACCAGCGGACGTATGCCGTCCCGCGGGGCCGGCGGGACGGCATACGTGGCATGGGGTGAGGACTCAACCGAGGGACACGGCATAGACCTCGAAACGGGCGTCGTTCGGCAGGGTCACGGACTGCAGCTGCTTCGCGGGGTCGGCCGCCACCGTGGTGCCGAAGAGCTGGACCGGGGGTCCGTCGACGCCCGAGCCGCGCTTGATCCGGTGGTCCATGGCGATCGCGACCGAGTTGCCGTTGTGGCCGCTCCCGGCGGCCCAGTCTGTCAGCGACACCGGGACCGACTGGACGCTGCCGTCGGTGTAGGTCAGGCGCAGGGCCGTCGTCACGTCGCCGTTGTGCGTCGACCCGATGAGGTGGATCGCGCTGCGGCTGCCGGCCTCGACGAGCAGCGTCTGGCCCCTGCCCTCGACGAAGTTCGGCGTCGGGCCGGCGGTCACCGGGGCGGCATACGTCACGCCGTTCCAGTCCCAGGCGCCCGGGGCGGGCAGCAGGGCCGCGTCGTAGCTCCAGCCGCCGCCGTCGAAGTTGCCCTCGTCCGGCGCTGCCACGGTGGCGGTGCCGTCGTGGTTGCGGGCGTCGCCGAGATCGACGGCGCAGCCCGTGGCTCCGGACAGGCACTGCAGCGCCTCCTGGAGCTGGACCGTGACGGTCCTCGTGACGGGCTCCACGCCCGGGGCCGACGCCGTGACCAGCACGTCGTGGGATCCGACACCGAGACCGGCGGGGAGCGTGAGCGTCACGGGCAGCGAGGCGCTGGCGGGGACGCCGTTGCTGTGCAGCACGGTGACGCCGTCGCCCTTCGAACCGGCGGCCGCCTTCCAGCCGTCCGGGACGGCGACGGTGACGTCGACCGGGAGGCCCTTCGGCGCCTGACCGACGAGGTCGACGCTGAAGCGGGCCTCGCGGGCGCCGGTGGGCACGACCACGGGGTTCGGGTGCGCGCTCATCGACAGCGACAGGCGCGGGTCACGCCCGGCCTGGACGGCCGACGGCGGCACGTCGGAGGGCCGGGTGCCCCACCGGCTGGGCGTGCTGCCCACCGTGTGCTCGAGGCTGCCGCCGCCTCGGATGGCGTCCCAGCCGACCCAGCTCTTGGTGCTCTTGCGTCCGTTGACTGCCAGGGTCTGCACGTAGCGGTTCTCGTCGGAGACGCCGGGAGCCGTGATGGTCAGGCGGCCGCCCTGGCCCGTGCGCGTCGTCGTGGGCGAGGCGACGTCGATGTCGACCCGCTCGAACTGGGGGGAGCTCACGACGAAGTAGTTCGCGCCGCTCATCGTCGGGTAGAGGCCCCACGAGGAGAAGACGTACCAGGCGCTCATCGTGCCGAGGTCGTCGTTGCCCGTCATGCCGTCGGCGCCGTCGGTGAAGAGTGTGAAGGCGGCGCGGGCCACGGTCGCGATCTTGGCCGGCTGCTGGACCCACGCGTAGACGTAGGGCGCGAGCAGGTCGGGCTCGTTGTTCGGGTTGTAGGTCGGCTTGCTGTAGTAGGCGTAGGTCGCCTCGATCCAGTCGGTGCGCGCCGTGCCGGCCGGGTCCTCGAGCAGCTTCGGGTAGGCGAAGAAGTCGTCGAGGCGCTTCTCGGCCGCCGCGCGGCCGCCCATGAGGTCGACGAGACCGGCAGGGTCCTGCGGGGCCAGCCACTGGTACTGGTACGAGCCGCCCTCGTGGAAGGCGTGTGCCCCGTCGACCGGGTCGTACGGGTCGAGCCACGTGCCGTCGGCCAGGCGCGGGCGGAAGGTCTGCGTGCCGGCGTCCCAGAGGTTCTTGTACCAGCCGCTGCGCTCGGTGAACATCGCCGCGTCGGCGGTGTGGCCGAGCGCCTTGGCCATGATGGCGAGCGAGCCGTCGGCGGCGGCGTACTCCATGGTCGCGGACGCCGGGTGGGCGCAGTCGTTGTCTCCGCCGTGGGAGACACAGTCCGTGCCGACCTGCAGGCCGAACGGGATGTAGCCGAGCTTCTCGTAGTAGTGCTGGCCGGCGCGGCCGTTGTACTGGCTGTCGGCGGGCGGGCGCTCGGTCGCGTTCTGCTTCAGCAGGGCGTACGCCTCGTCCTCGTGACCGGCGAGGAAGCCCTTGCTCCAGCCCTCGACGAGGAACGGGGTGACGGGGTCGCCGGTCATGATGTTGGTCTCGCTGTTGACGAGGGCCCAGCGGGGCAGCCAGCCGCCCTCGCGGCCGATGGCGAGGACCGAGAGGTAGGAGTCGCGGGCGACGTCGGGCGCCAGCACCTCGAGCAGCTGGTTCTGGGGGCGGTAGGTGTCCCACAGCGAGAAGTTCTGGCGAGGCGTGTAGCCCTGTGCCACATGGTTCTTCCCGTCCCAGCCGTGATACGTCCCGTCGACGTCCGAGGCGAGGTTCGGGTGCATGAGCGAGTGGTAGAGCGCGGTGTAGTAGGCCGTGCGCCGCTCGGACGTGCCGCCGGTGATGCGGGCGTGGCCGAGCTGCTCCTCCCAGCGCTGCGTCAGTGCGGTTCGGGTGGCGTCGAAGTCGAAGCCGGCGCCGGTCTCCTTGGCCAGGTTGGCGCGGGCGCCGTCGACGCCGGTGTAGCTCAGGCCCACCTTCATCGTGACCGACGTCGTGCCGGCCGGGAAGGTGAGCGCGGCGCCGTTGCCCCCGCCGGTGGTCGCAGCGTCGCGCCGGCCGCTCGTGAGGGTCGACCCGCTCCACGTGCCGAAGGTGTCGAACGGCCGGTCGAACTCGGCCCGGAACCAGACCGTGTGCTGGTCCTTGCCGGCGCAGAAGTTGCCGTCGTGGATGCGGCCCTCGACGACGCGGTCGCCGACGACGTGCACCTCGGAGTCGAAGACCTTCATGTTGGCCTTGCCCGTGTTGAGCAGCACGTTGGCCTGCTTGCCGGCCGGGAAGGTGAAGCGCTGCCAGCCCGTGCGGTCGGTGGCCGTCAGCTCCGCCTGGACGCCGTAGGTGGGCAGTCCGACACGGTAGTAGCCCGGCTCGGCCTGCTCGTCCGAGTGCGAGTAGGTGGAGCGGTAGCGCGTCGGGTCGACCGTCGTGACGCTGCCCGTCGTCGGCATGACGGGCAGCTCACCGACCACCGGGCATCCGACGCCGGACAAGTGGGTCTGGCTGAAGCCGTAGATGGCGTTCTGCGAGTAGTCGTAGCCGCCCTCTCCCCCGGTGTCCGGGCTGACCTGCACCATGCCGAACGGCGCGCTGGCGCCGGGGAAGGTGTTGCCGTTGTCCTGGGTGCCGATGAACGGGTTGACGGAGCGGACGAGCGGATCTGCAGCAGCAGCGGACGGTGGGGAGCCGGAGGGCAGGACGGGTCCGAGGGCGGTGGCGGCCAGCACGACGGTGCCGGCCGCGCGGAGCACGAGGCGCATGGGCGTTCCTTCAGGGGTGCGACGACGGTGTCCCGCACGACACTCCTGACGCGCACTCTGCCCGGCAACCCGAAGCGCTGTCCTGTCCGATGGACGCACGACATCGGACAGGAAGAGGACGTATGCCGTCCCGCTGGCTCAGCGGGACGGCATACGTCCTCGGGGTGCGCGGGGTCAGACCTGCGCGCGGCTCTCGATGGCGCCCAGCACCTCGGCGATGGCGTCGTCGATCGGGACGCCGTTCTTCTGCGAGCCGTCGCGGTAGCGGAAGGAGACGGCATTGGCGGCCCGGTCCTCCTCGCCGGCGATCAGCGTGAACGGGACCTTCGACTTGCTGGCGTTGCGGATCTTCTTCGGGAAGCGGTCGTCGCTGGCGTCGAGCTCGACGCGAACTCCCTTGCGCTTCATGCGGCCCAGCACGTCGGCGAGGTAGTCGGCGTAGTCCTCGGCGACCGGGACGCCGAGCACCTGGACCGGCGAGAGCCAGACCGGGAACGCGCCGGCGTAGTGCTCGACGAGGACGCCGAGGAAGCGCTCGATGGAGCCGAACTTCGCCGAGTGGATCATGACCGGCTGCTGGCGGGTGCCGTCGGCGGCCTGGTACTCGAGGCCGAAACGCTCGGGCTGGTTGAAGTCGTACTGGATCGTCGACATCTGCCAGGTGCGGCCGATCGCGTCACGTGCCTGGACCGAGATCTTCGGGCCGTAGAAGGCGGCGCCGCCCGGGTCGGGGACGAGCTCGAGCCCCGAGGCGACGGCGACGTCCTCGAGGACCTTCGTCGCCACCTCCCACTGCTCGTCGGTGCCGATGAACTTGTCCTTCTTGTCGCCGTCGGTGTCACGGGTCGACAGCTCGAGGTAGAAGTCGTCGAGGCCGAAGTCGCGCAGCAGCGACAGGACGAAGTGGAGCAGGTGCTGGATCTCGGCCGGGGCCTGCTCGGCGGTGACGTAGGAGTGCGAGTCGTCCTGCGTCATGCCGCGCACGCGGGTCAGACCGTGCACGACGCCCGACTTCTCGTAGCGGTAGACGGAGCCGAACTCGAAGAAGCGCAGCGGCAGCTCACGGTAGGAGCGGCCGCGCGAGGCGAAGATGAGGTTGTGCATCGGGCAGTTCATCGCCTTGAGCTGGTACCTCGAGCCCTCGAGCTCCATCGGCGGGAACATCGTGTCGGCGTAGTACGGCAGGTGGCCCGAGGTGTGGAAGAGGCCGTCCTTGCTGATGTGCGGGGTGCCGACGTAGTCGAATCCCTCCTCGATGTGCCGGCGGCGGACGTAGTCCTCCATCTCGCGCTTGATGACGCCGCCCTTGGGGTGGAAGACGGGCAGGCCCGATCCGAGCTCGTCGGGGAAGCTGAAGAGGTCGAGCTCGGCGCCGAGCTTGCGGTGGTCGCGGCGCTCGGCCTCGGCGAGCCGGTCGAGATAAGCCTTGAGCTCGTCCTTGGTGGGCCACGCGGTGCCGTAGACGCGCTGCAGCTGCGGGTTCTTCTCCGAGCCGCGCCAGTAGGCGGCGGCCGAGCGCATCAGCTTGAAGGCGTTGCCGATGAGCTTGGTGTTGGGGATGTGCGGGCCGCGGCACAGGTCGCCCCAGGCGCGGGTGCCGTCGCGGCGGATGTTGTCGTAGATCGTCAGCTCGCCGGCGCCGACCTCGACGCCGGCGCCCTCGGCGGCCTCGTCGGCGTTGCCGCCCTTGAGGCCGACGAGCTCGCACTTGTACGGCTCGTCCTTGAGCTCCGCGAGGGCCTCCTCGTCGCTGACGACGCGGCGGGCGAAGGTCTGCCCCTCGTTGATGATCTTCTGCATGGCCTTCTCGAGGGCCTTGAGGTCATCGGGGTGGAAGGGGGTGTCGACGTCGAAGTCGTAGTAGAAGCCGTCGCGGATGGGCGGGCCGATGCCGAGCTTGGCGTCGGTGCGCAGCGACTGGACGGCCTGGGCGAGCACGTGGGCGGTGGAGTGGCGCAGGACGGACAGGCCGTCCTCGCTGTCGACGGTGACCGCCTCGACGACGTCCCCGTCCTCCAGGACGTGGAACAGGTCGCGCAGCTGGCCGTTGACCCGGGCCACGACGACGGCGCGGTCACCCTCGAAGAGGTCACCCGCCGTCGTCTGCTCCGCGACCGATCGCTCGCTTCCGGCGACGGTGACGGTGATCTGTGCAGACACGGTTGGTGCTCCTCGTTCGGCAGGGACCCGTCGACGGGCGACGGGTCGTGGTTGGCGCCGCTCCGACGGACGCGGGCGGCCTCCGCAAGCGTATCGAGATGCCGCCACCGCCAGCGACGCGGTTTGCCCCCACCCGTCGAGAGGCCAGACTTCGCGAAACCTCGAAGGGTCATGACTCGCGAGGTTTGGCCTTTCGACGGTTACCAGGTGTTCTCGACGACGGCGTGCTCGACCTCGCCCTTGGCGTTCTCGAGGACCGAGAGGGTCGCTGACTGCTCGAAGGCGGTGCGCAGGCGCACGGTCGACGGCAGGCGCACCGGTTTGCGGAACCAGACCCGGCTCGTCAGCCCGGACTCGGGCAGCCTCGGTCCGAGCGAGGCGAGCACCCGGGCGTAGGAGTACATGCCGTGCGCGATGGCGGTCGGGAAGCCGAGCGGTCGCGCGGTCAGCGCGTGCACGTGGATGGGGTTCCAGTCACCCGACACGGAGGCATACGCCCTCCCCGTCCCTTCGCCGAGGCGCCAGACCGGCCCGGCCGTGACGCGCTCGAGCGGCGCCGTCGACGGCGGCTCGGACGACGGTGCCTCCGGGTGCTCGGCGCCGCGGGAGAGGTAGGTGCTCGTGCCCCGCCACGCCACCTCGCCGCGCACGCTCACCTCCGAGACGAGGTCGACCTGCCGTCCGCGGCGGTGCGGTCGCAGGTCCGACGCCCAGACCGACACGTCGAGCGGGTCGTCGAGACCGATCGGCCGCACCACCTCGATGCGGTTCTCCACGTGGACGGCGCCGAGCAGCGGCAGCGGGAAGCCGTTGCTGCTCATCACCGCCATCTGCAGCGGGAACGCGACGAGGTGCGGGTAGGTCGGCGGCAACGTGCTGCCGACGCTGAAGCGGCAGACGTGGGCGTAGGCGACGAGCTCGTCCACGTCGACGCGTATGCCGGCCCGCGAGTAGCGCACGTCGGGCAGCGTCTCGCTCGAGCTCCCCCGCCGGAGCGCAGCGGTGGCGTAGATGCGGCGCAGGTCGGGGGCCTGCTCGAGCACGATCTCCCTGGTCACGGCTGCCTCACGCCCCGAGCAGGCTCTGGCCGCAGACGCGTACCACCTGGCCCGTGACGGCTGCCGCGCCGGGTGAGGCGAACCAGGCGATGGTCTCGGCGACGTCCTTGGGAAGCCCGCCCTGCTGCAGCGAGTTCAGCCGGCGCCCCATCTCCCTCGTGGCGAACGGGATCCGCGCGGTCATCTCGGTCTCGATGAAGCCGGGAGCGACGGCGTTGACGGTGATGCCGCGATCCCTGACCTGGGCAGAGAGAGCGGTCACGAGCCCGATGACGCCGGCCTTGCTCGCGCCGTAGTTCGTCTGGCCGCGGTTGCCGGCGATGCCGGCGATCGAGGCGACGCAGACGATGCGGCCGCCGTCGGCGAGCCCGCCCTCGCCGAGGATCGCCTCGTTCATCCGGAGGATCGACCGGAGGTTGACGTCGATGACGCTGCGCCAGCGGACCTCGTCGAGGTTGACGAAGAGCTTGTCGCGGGTGATGCCGGCGTTGTGCACGACGATGTCCAGGTGCCCGTGGCGCGTCGTCGCGTGCTCGACGATGCGACGGCCCGCGTCCTCGGCCGTGACGTCGACCTGCAGCGCGGTGCCCTTCACCTCGTTGGCGACAGCCGCGAGGGCGTCGCCGGCCGCCGGCACGTCGACGGCCACGACCGTGGCACCGTCGCGAGCCAGGACCCTGGCGATGTCGGCCCCGATGCCCCGCGCGGCGCCGGTCACGACGGCCACCTTGCCGGCCAGCGGTCGCACGGCGTCCACCGTGTCCGTGGTCGACTCGTCGACACGGACCACCTGCCCGTCGACGTAGGCCGAGCGTCCCGAGAGGAAGAACTCGACGGCCGAGCGCACACCGCCGGTCGCCCCCCCCTGCGCGAGAACGAGGTTCGCGGTGGCCCCGGCGCGCAGCTCCTTGCCCAGCGAGCGCACCGTACCTTCGAGGGCTCGCTGCGTCGCCACCTCCGCGACCCCGGAGAGCGTGGCCGGGTCGGTGCCGACGACCACGACCCGCCCGTTGCGCTTCAGCGCCTTGACGGCGGGGGCACCGACGACCCGCAGCTGGTCGAGCTCCGCAGGGTCGGCGGCAGAGCTCAGGTCGAGCACGACGGCACCGACCTTCTCCCCCGCCTCGGGCTGGGCGCGCACGGTGGCGACTCCGATGTCGTCGAGCCAGGACGCGATGCCGTCGGCGAAACGCCCGCTGCCGGCCACGAGCACGGGCCCCTCGCACAGCGGCATGCCGGGCTCGTAGCGGCGCAGCCGGGTGGGCTGCGGCACGCCCACCCGCTTGGCGACCGGCGAGCTGATGATGGTCGTGAACAGGTCGCTCATGTCAGGCCTCCAGGATGGCGACGACGCCCTGCCCGCCGGCAGCGCAGATGGAGATCAGGCCGCGCCCACCGCCGGCCTCGTGCAGCTGCTTGGCCAGTGTGGCGACGATGCGCCCACCGGTCGCCGCGAAGGGGTGCCCGGCCGCCAGCGAGGATCCGTTGACGTTGAGCTTGCTGCGGTCGATCGATCCGAGGGGTGCGTCGAGACCCAGCCGCTCGCGGCAGAAGTCGGCGTCTTCCCAGGCCTTGAGGGTCGTGAGCACCGTTGCGGCGAAGGCCTCGTGGATCTCGTAGTAGTCGAAGTCCTGCAGGGAGAGTCCGTTTCGCGCGAGCAGTCGCGGAACGGCATACGCGGGAGCCATGAGCAGGCCCTCCTCGCCGTGCACGTAGTCGACGGCCGCCGTCTCGGCATCGACGAACCAGGCGAGGGGCGTGAGCCGGTGATCGGCCGCCCAGTCCTCGCTGGCCAGCAGGACGGCGGACGCCCCGTCGGTCAGGGGCGTCGAGTTGCCGGCGGTCATGGTGGCACCCTCCCCCTTGCCGAAGACGGGCTTGAGCTTGGCGAGCTTCTCGACGCTGGAGTCGGGGCGCAGGTTGGTGTCACGTGCGACCCCGAGGTAGGGCGTCACCAGATCGTCGAAGAACCCTCGCTCGTAGGCAGCGGCGAGGTGCTGGTGGCTGGCCGCCGCCAGCTCGTCCTGGGCCTCGCGGGTGATCCCCCACTGTGCCGCGGTCAGGGCCATGTGCTCGCCCATCGAGAGGCCGGTGCGCGGCTCGACGTTCTCCGGGATGGCCGGGACCAGGTGGCCGGGGCGCAGTCCTGCGAGCGCCTTGGCGCGCTCCCCCGCCGACCTGGCCCGGTTGGCGGCGAGCAGCGTCTGGCGCAGTCCCTCGCTCACGGCGATGGGCGCGTCGCTGGCGCTGTCGACGCCACCTGCGATGCCGGCGTCGACCTGGCCGAGGGCGATCTTGTTGGCGACGAGGATCGCCGCCTCGAGGCCGGTCCCGCAGGCCTGCTGGATGTCGTATGCGGGCGTGGCCGGGTCGAGTCGCGTGCCGAGGACGGTCTCGCGGGTCAGGTTGAAGTCACGGCTGTGCTTCAGCACGGCACCGGCCACCACCTCGCCGAGCCGCTCCCCGGCGAGACCGTGGCGGGCGACGAGCCCGTCGACGGTGGCCGTCAGCATGTCCTGGTTGGAGGCCTTGGCGTACGGGCCGTTCGACCGGGCGAACGGGATGCGGTTGCCGCCGAGGACGGCGACGCGCCGGGGTGCGCGCGGCGTGGTCTGTGAAGCCATGGGGTCTCTCCTGATGCTGGATGCGGACCGGTCGTCCCGACCAAGATAACCGAAACTTCCAGTAGTCGATACAGCAAGTACCTGTTACTTTCGAGGAGTGGACGACGACGTGGTGAGCCTCTCGGCGGGGCGTGGACCGGCCCGGGACGGGCGTGACGCCCGCTGGGAACAGCACCGTGAGCAGCGGCGCGAGGCGCTCGTGGACGCAACCATCCGGGCCATCCGCAAGCACGGTGCGGGGGTCGGCATGGACGACATCGCGGCCGAGGCCGGCACCTCCAAGACCGTCGTCTACCGCCACTTCGACGACAAGGCGGGGCTCTACCGTGCCGTCGCCGCCCGGATCGACGCCCGCGTCGTCCGCAACGTCGGAGCGGCCCTTGCCAGGGCGAACGGGCCGTCGGGCGCAGCCCCCGCCGGCGCCCGAGAGCTCGTCGCCTCCACGGTCGAGGCCTACCTGTCCCTCGTCGAGTCGGACACCGAGGTCTACCGCTTCGTCGTGACGAGACCCCTCGTCGACCGGCCCCTGGCCGACGACCCGGTCGACGAGACCGTCGTCCAGGTCGCCGACCAGCTCACCGGCCTCCTCCTCGACTCGCTGACGGCGCCCGGCACCGACCCCTCGCGAGCCCGCACCTGGGCCATCGCCCTCGTCGGCGCGGTCCGCGCCGTCGCCGACGACTGGCTGGCCACCCCGGTCCCCGACCGTCTCCCGCGCGCCGTCGTCGTCGAGTCCCTCACCGAGCTCGCCTGGCACGGGCTCGCCCCCGCGCTCGCCTCGCCCACCCCGACCGAGTCCACCCCGATCGAGTCCACCGCGACTGCCCCCACCACGAGACCGACCCACTGAGGTCCACACCGGAAGGCACCAGATGTCCACGGCCACCGACACGCCCGCCGAGTCCTCGGCACCCGAGCCCACCGACCACCCCGCACCGACGCCGGCACCGAGGCTCGCGGCGGACGACCCCACGGCGCTCGTCGCCGCGCTCCGGCGCCACCTCGACGGGCCCTTCAGCGACGTGCGCGAGCACTGCCGGGCCCTCGACGCCGCGACGTTCGGGGCGCTGCCTGAGCCCCTTCCGATGGAGGAACACCGGGCCCGCGTCACCTCCCAGCTCGCCGCACTGGCCGAGCAGCCCTACGCCGCAGCGGGATTCCCGGCGCACCAGGGCGGGACCGCCCGCTACGGCGAGGCCGTCGCCGCCTTCGAGATGCTGGGGCACAGCGACCTGTCATTGTTCGTCAAGGCCGGGGTCCAGTGGGGCCTCTTCGGCGGCGCCGTGTCGCTCCTCGGGACGAGCCGCCACGACGACCTGCTCCCCCGGATCATCTCCGGTGAGCTGCAGGGTTGCTTTGCGATGACCGAGACCGGTCACGGCAGCGACGTTCAGAGCCTGCTCACGACGGCCACCTTCGACCCCGCGACGGACGAGATCGTCGTCCACTCGCCCGAGCCGGCCGCCCGCAAGGACTACATCGGCAACGCCGCCCGGGACGGCCGGATGGCGGCCGTCTTCGCCCAGCTCGTCGTCGACGGCGAGTCCCGCGGCGTCCACTGCGTGCTCGTCCCGATCCGCCACGACGACGGCACGCCCGCCGACGGCGTCACCATCGAGGACTGCGGGTCCAAGCTCGGCCTCGCCGGCGTCGACAACGGTCGCCTGCTCTTCGACCACGTCCGCGTCCCGCGCACCAACCTGCTCGGCCGCTACGGCGACATCGGCGACGACGGCACCTACTCGAGCCCCATCGACAACCCGAGCCGGCGCTTCTTCACCATGCTCGGCACGCTGGTTCGCGGACGCATCTCCGTCGCCGGCGGGGCAGGCGCCGCGGCGCGCTCCGCGCTCGCCGTCACGACGACGTATGCCGCCGGCCGCCGCCAGTTCCCGGCCCCGGGCACCGACGTGGAGACGACCGTCCTCGACTACCTCACCTACCAGCGGCGGCTGCTGCCCAGGATCGCGACGGCATACGCCCTGCAGGTGGCCCAGCACGAGCTGGTCTCCGCCATGGACGATGTGCTGAGCGGGCGCACGGCCTCCGAGCAGGACCAGCGCCGGCTGGAGACCAGGGCGGCGGGCATCAAGGTGCTGACGACGCGGCACGCGACCGACACCATCCAGGAGTGCCGCGAGCTGTGTGGCGGCGCCGGTTACCTCTGGGCCAACCGCATCGCCGCGCTCAAGGCTGACACCGACATCTTCACCACGTTCGAGGGCGACAACACCGTCCTGCTCCAGCTCGTGGCCAAGTCGCTGCTGGCGGAGTACCAAGCGACCTTCGGCGACCTCGACACCGCGGGCATCGTGCGCTTCGGGGCGCGCCTGGTCGGCAGCACGGTCATCGAGCGGTCGTCGGCCCGCGGCATCGTCCAGCGCATCGTTGACGCGGCGCCCGGACGCGAGGAGGTCGTCGCCTTCGGGATCCGCGGCACGCAGCTGCGCCTGCTGCGGGAGCGGGAAGCGCACCTCATCGAGGGCCTGGCCCGGCGCCTGCGCCGCGCGACCGCTCCGGAGGCCGACGCGTTCGCCGTCTTCAACGCCACCCAGGACCACCTCGTCGAGGCGGCCGTCGCGCACGTCGAGCGCACCGTCGCCGAGTCCTTCGCCGCCTCGGTCGAGTCGTGCACCGACGAGCAGGCCCGCCGACTGCTCGCCCGCGTGTGCGACCTTCACATCCTGTCCACGATCGAGCGGCACAAGGCGTGGTACCTCGAGCACGACCGGTTGAGCCCCGCCCGGGCCAAGGCGCTCACGGCGCTGGTCAACGACCTCTGCGCCGAGCTGCGACCGCACGCGACGACGCTCGTCGACGCGTTCGGCATCCCCGAGGGGCTGCTGACGACGGAGATGTCGGGCACCGCCTAGGGGCGGCGCTCGTAGCGGCCCCTCCGGTGCACGAGCACGTCGTCGTCCCCGCCGATGACGACGTGCTCGACGGTCGCCTCGACGAGCACCGACCACCCGACCTCACGAACGCTCGAGGGATCGAGGCGCACTCCGGCCCAGGTGTGCGCGGACAGCGCCCTGGGCCCCCACTCGGTCTGCTCCCACTCGGCCAAGCGGAACGGGCCGCCGGGTGCGGGCATGGTGCCGGCGAAGGCCTCGGCCAGGCGCTCGTCCCTGGCCCCGAGCAGCGACACCACGGCCGTGCCCGTCTCCTGCAGCCGGTCCAGCAGGTCCGAGTCCGGGTGCAGCAGCCCCACGACGCGTCCCGGGTCGCCGGTCGCGACGAGGTAGGACGAGACGGTCAGGCCGGCCCGCTCGACGCCCTGGCCGGCGGTCCAGAGCGACACCGCTGAGCCGACACGGCCGCGGAGGCGGCGGACCTGGTCACGCTCGTCCTCGGGCGTGGCGAACGGGTGGCCGCTGTGGATGGTCATGGTGCGACGGCGCGGCCGGTCACTCCGGCTCGCCCACCAGCAGGGAGTCCTCGACTGACACCGTGCCCGGCTCGACGACGCGCGCGTAGACCCCCGCGCACTGAGACGGCGTCTGCGTCACCTCGAGGGTGCAGTCGCCGAGGCGCACGACGCGACCGACGAGCTTCTCGAGGGCGGAGGAGTCCATGTCGAGGACGATGTTGGCCTTCGGGTGGGTCTCGACGTAGTCGTCGACCGACACCAGGTGCACGGCGTGCTTCTTCGAGCGGTTGCCCTCGGGCCCCGACTCGTTCACCTGGACCGAGTCCAGCTCCTGGCCGGGGGCATCCGAGTCGGGGTAGATGTAGAGGCTGGCCACCGTGGCGATCATGCCTCCCACGCTAGTCCGCTGCACGGCCGTCGGCGCCACGCCGCTCCGCGCCGGGTCGCGGCACGTCAGAAGCCGGACGGTTCGGTCTCGAGCTCCGGCTCGGTGGGGCGTTCCTCGTGGTGGACGGGCCGCAGCGCCGTCGTCTCCTCGAGCCAGAGCAGGGCGTCGTAGCGCCCTCCCATCCGCGTGGGGACGTAGTTGCCTCGCTCCCGCTCGGGGTCGTAGACGACACCGATGGCGCGGTGCCCGGCCGACAGGGACAGCCACGGACCGCACCTGTCACCGGGGAAGACGAGCACCGCCGGAGTGCCGAGCACCCCGTGGAGCAGCGCCTCGTGGCTCCCGGCCCGAGCGGGCGGAACGGGGAACACGGTCTCCGGCGCTCCCCACGCCTCGCCGGCAAGCACGGTGCCCCGGTAGCCGGCGAAGCCGACGAGCGCCACGTCCTCGGCCGGGTGGCGCTCGCGCAGGAGCTGACCGACGTTGACCATCCCGCTGCGCGCCATGTCGGTGGCGCGTGCGTCACCGATGTGCGTGTTGTGCTCCCAGACGATGCCCTTCGACCGGGGGCCGCCGTGCCGGGCGAGGCGCTCGATAGTGTCGACCATGTGGTGGTCGCGCACGTTCCACGAGCTGCGGTCGCTGCGCACCATCGCGCGGTAGTAGCGCTCCGCGTTGCCGGCGACCTCCGCGTTCTGCACGACGTCGAGCAGGTCGCCGCTCGGGTCCACCATCCGTGCGCGGCGACGCACCTCGACGAGCAGCCGGACGACCTCCGGCTCGCATCCCTCGGGCACCAGACGCGTGCTCCTGGCGTACCGGTGGGGGTCGCCACCGAACGGCACGAAGCACTGCCAGGCCTGCATCGCCGTGGGCAGCGAGTCGGGGGCGTTGGCCTGCAGCCAGGACATCACCTCCCACAGGGAGTCCCAGAGCGAGTAGACGTCGAGCCCGTAGAAGCCGACGCGCTCGCCGGGCGGGCGCCCCAGGTTGTGGGCGCGTAGCCAGGTGAGGAACTCGGCGACGTCGGAGTTGGCCCACATCCACGTCGGCCAGCGCTCGAACCGGCGTAGGACGCCGACGGCGTCGAGCTGCTGGTCGGCCTCTCCCCTGACCCACTGGTTGATGCGCCAGCAGTCGGGCCAGTCGCCCTCGACGCCGATCCAGGTGAACGCGTGCTCCTCGACGAGGCGGCGGCTGAGCACGGCCCGCCACCGGTAGTAGTCGGTCGTGCCGTGCGACGCCTCCCCCATGCACACGAAGCGGGCCTGCCGTATGCGTTCGACGAGCTCGTCGAGGTCGGCGGGCTCGTCGAGGGGCCGGGCGAGGGAGGCCAGCTCGGCGGCTGCGCGTGCGTCATCGGCGGTGACAGGGGTGACAGGAGTGATGGTCATGACCGGCCCTCCCCCTGTGCTTCCGCCCTGACCTGCTGCCCGGTCGGCCGGGTGTCGGCCCCGAGGTGCGCGACGAACCAGTCACGGGCGAGCTCGGCGGCGCGGGCGAGCGTCCCGGGCTCCTCGAAGAGGTGGGTGGCGCCGGGCACCACCGCCAGCTCGCTCGGGCAGTTCCGGAGCTCGGCGAGCGCTTCACGGTTGAGGGCCAGCACCACGCGGTCGTCACCTCCGACGACGAGCAGGGTGGGCGCGCGTACGTCGGCCAGGCGCTGCCCCGCCAGGTCCGGACGACCGCCGCGCGACACGACGGCCCCGACCCGCGAGCCGGGCTCGGCGGCCGCCCACAGGGCCGCCCCGGCGCCGGTGCTCGCACCGAAGTAGCCGACCCGGCACGCCGCGGTCTCCTGCCGCTGCGCGAGCCAGTCGGTCGCGTCCCTGAGGCGACCGGCGAGCAGCGCGATGTCGAAGACCTTGGCGCGGTCGCCCTCCTCCTCGGGCGTCAACAGGTCGAGCAGCAGCGTCCCCAGCCCTGCCTGGTGGAGCACGTCGGCCACGTAGCGGTTGCGCGGACTGTGCCGGCTGCTCCCGCTGCCGTGCGCGAAGACGACGACACCGGTGGCGCCCGGGGGCACTCTCAGGTGCCCTTCGATACGGACTTGGCCGCTCGGGATGACGACGTCCTCGTCGCTGTCGCGCACCGCCGGGTCGGCCGCGACACCGGACGCACGGCTCGAACGGCGATCGGCCTCCTTCAGCAGGGCCACGACCTCGTCGTCGGACGTCGGCGAGAAGTCCTCGTAGTGCGCACCGACGGCGCGGAAACGCGCGGGTGCGGAGACGCAGACGACCTCGTCGGCCTCCGGCAGGCGCGCGAGCGTGTCGGCGGGGGCCACGGGGACCGCGAGGACGACGCGGGCGGCCCCGAGCTCCCTGGCCACCTGGCAGGCCACGCGCGCCGTCGACCCGGTGGCGATCCCGTCGTCGACGACGACCGCGACACGGCCGCGCAGGTCGACCCGAGGCCGCCCTTGGCGCAGCCGCTGCACCCGGGCCTGAAGGACGGCCCGTTCGCGGCCCTCGACAGCCTCGAGCTCCTCCTCGCTCACCCGGGCCCGCCTGACCATGTGCCGGTCGACCACACTGGTCCCACCCTCGCCGATGGCGCCCATGGCGAGCTCCGGCTGGAAGGGCACGCCGAGCTTGCGCACGACGATCACGTCGAGGGGGGCGCCGAGGGCGCGAGCGACGACGGCCGCGACGGGCACCCCACCGCGGGGCAGGCCGAGAACGACGACGTCCTCACCGTCGAGGAAGCCCAGCTGCCCGACGAGCCGGCTGCCGGCATCCTGCCGGTCCTCGAAGACGACCATGACGCCTCCCTGGGATGGGCGCTCTCCCTCCCATCGTGGACTGGCGGGGGACGTCGTGGGCAGAGACCATGGTCCCGGGCGGCAGCTGAGCCGGCGCGGCAGCCAGACCCGACGACGACGAACGGCCCCCGTCCGCGGAGCGCGGTCGAGGGCCGTTCGGTGGTGCGTGGTGGACGTGAAGGGACTCGAACCCCTGACCTCTCGCGTGTGAAGCGAACGCTCTAACCAACTGAGCTACACGTCCGGGCGCCCTGCTGCCGACGAGGCGTCGGGGCGACGGTTGCAAACAATAGCCGCAACGGACTCCGTCGCGGAAATCGACCCACCGGCAGGGCGGCTCGGCGGCGCCTCACTCGATCCCGGGCACCTGGGACAGCAGCTGGTCGGCCCACTCGGGCACGAACTGCGGCACCCCGGCCACCGCGAGGTAGGCCCAGACCACGACCCACACGATGGCGAGCGTCCCGAGGCCCACCAGCCCGCGGACCCACACCGCCTGGCCCATGATCCAGTCATTCCATCGGCTCACGTGGTGCTTGGCGAAGTCGAGCCAGCGCTGCGCGAACTCGAACTCGCTGGCGAGGATGAGCAGCCCGAAGAAGACGACGAGCCAGCCGGGGCCGGGCGCGGGGACCATGATGAGCCCGGCGACCGTGACGAGGCCACCGACGACGCCCACGACGGTGCGCCACACCGCGTGCGTCACCGGGTTGTGGCGCAGGCGCGCCCGCCAGGCCCAGCGGTCCTCGTCGGCGTCGAGCGTCACGTTGGCGTCGGAGTAGTCCACGGGGGTACGCGTGTCCTCCCGCGCGCGGTCGCGGGGTGCGGCGGGCTCGGTCACGGGTCGGCGTCCCGCTCGGCGTTGTCGCGGAAGACGCGCTGCAGCTCGTCCGTCACCGGGTGCGCCTCGGGCAGGGTGCGGTCGTCCACCGCGTGGATCGGCAGGACGTCCTTGGTCGTGCTCGTGATGAACACCTCCTCGGCGGTGCGCAGGACCTCGAGCGGCAGCGGCTCCTCGCGGACGTCGATGCCTGCTGCCCGGCCCCACTCGATCGTGAGCTCGCGCGTGATGCCGGGCAGCAGCCCTGAGTCGGTCGGCGGGGTGAGCACGGTGCCGTCGACGACGACGAAGACGTTGCTGCCGGTGCACTCGCACAGCTCGCCGCGCGTGTTGGCGAAGACGGCCTCGACCGCGCCGTGCTCCTTGGCGCGGGCCAGGGCGACGACGTTCTCGGCGTAGGAGGTGGTCTTGAGCCCGGCGACCGCGGAGCGCTCGTTGCGGGTCCACGGCACGACGGTGAGCTTGCCGCTCTGCGGCGGACGGGCCTGCGGTGCAGCGAGCACGATGTAGGTCAGCGCGGCGTCGTCGCGGTCGGACCCGAGGGGGCCCGGTCCGCCGGTGACGCTGTAGCGCAGCCGCCCGAAGTCGATGGGCGGGCCGTCGAGGACCGCCGCGACGCCCTTGTCGACGACGGCGAGGTCGAGCGGCGGCAGGCCGAGGCCGGCGGCGGAGCGCTCGAGCCGCCGGTGGTGGCGGCTGAGCGCGAAGGGGCTGCCGTCGACGATCTTGGCGGTCTCGAAGACGCCGTCGCCGACGGTGACGGCGTGGTCGAGGGCGGAGACGGAGGGGCCTGTCGGGTCGACGAGGTCGCCGTTCACCCAGACGCGTGTGGTCGTGCTCATGTCCCTCTCGAGTCCCTTCCCGTGGAGCGCGGAAGCCACCGGGAGGGCGGCCGTCCGGCAGTGCTCATGGTGTCACAGCGCCCGCGGCGAGCCCGATGAGCCGCGCCGCCTTGAGCTCGGTCTCGGCCCACTCGCCCTCCGGGTCGGACTGCCAGGTGATCCCGGCGCCGGTGCCGAACCTCAGCCAGCGCCGGCCGGTGCCGTCGCGCTCGGCCCAGAAGGTGCGGATGCCGACTGCGAGGACGGCCTCGTCGCGGTCGGCGTCGACCCAGCCGACCGCGCCGCAGTAGGGCCCTCGTTGGGCCGTCTCGAGATCGCGGATGGCATCGAGGGCGCTCGACTTGGGGGCTCCCGACACCGAGCCGGGCGGGTAGGCGGCGGCGAACACCTCGGCCCACCCCGCGTCTTCACGCTGCTGCCCGCTGACCGTCGAGACGAGGTGCACGAGCCCGGGGTGCTCTTCGATCTCGCAGAGGCCGTCGACCGAGACGGACCCCGGCTCGCAGACACCGGACAGGTCGTTGCGCATGAGGTCGACGATCATGACGTTCTCCGCGTGGTCCTTCGGCAGCATCGCCGCAGCCGTCGTCGCGGTGCCCTTGATGGGGCGGGTCACGAGCCGCCGGCCGTGCCGCGAGAGGTAGAGCTCCGGCGAGGCGCTCACGACGTCGAGACCGGCCGCGTCGCAGCGGATGCGCGCCGCATGCGGCGCCGGATTGCCGTGCCGCAGCAGGGCGTCGAGCGCGTCGAGGTCGGCCTCGGCCGCGAGCTCGTGGCTGAGCACGCGGCACACGTTCACCTGGTAGACGGTGCCGGCGGCGATGCGCCGCTGCACCTGCTCGACCGCGTGCACGTATGCCTTCCGGTCGAGTGACGTGCGCCAGTGCCGGTCGAGCGGGCGCCAGGCCACCGCGGGTATCGGCGCCCTCGCGGGACCGGGGGAGGCGGCATACGCCCCCGTCGTCACGTGCTCGAAGCGCACGGCCGTCACGTCGCCCTCGAAGGTGGCCACAACGGCCCAGAATCCCCCGGTGGACAAGGCCTGGAGGGCGTCGGGGCCGTGACGGACGTCGAGAACGCCGTGAGCCTCCCTCTCGGCGAAGCGGGCGTGGTCCACCCGCCGATCGTAGGGCCTGCGGCTACGCGGCCCCGAGAGCCGTCTCGATGTCCGCGGCCAGGTCGGCCGGCTCGGTGTTCGGTGCGTACCTGGCGATGACCGAGCCGTCGCGCCCGACGAGGAACTTGGTGAAGTTCCACTTGATCCGCGCGCCGAGGAGGCCGCCCTTCTCCGACTTGAGCCACGCGTAGAGCGGGTGCTCCCCCGAGCCGTTGACGTCGATCTTGGCGAACATCGGGAAGGTGACGCCGTAGTTCTTCTGGCAGAACACGCCGATCTCCTCCTCGGTGCCGGGCTCCTGGCCGCCGAACTGGTTGCACGGGAAGCCGAGGACCGCGAAACCGCGGTCGCGGTAGGTCTCGTGGAGGGTCTCGAGACCGGCGAGTTGCGGGGTGAAGCCGCACTGGCTGGCGGTGTTGACCACGAGGACGACGTCGCCGGCGTAGTCACGCAGCGACACCTCCCTGCCGTCGAGGGCGGTGGCCGTGAAGTCGTGCAACACCGTCACGGTGTCTCCTCTGCTGTCGATCCTGCTGTCGGTCTGTTCGATGCGGGTTTCGGGAGTTCGGTGCGGGTGCCGCGCCGGATGGCCCCGCGAATGTGACGGGCTCAGCCCGACGTGTCCTCGGGCTCCGGCGGGAGGTCCTTGCCGCTGCGCTCGTCGCGCTCGGCCCACTCGAGCAGCGGGCGGAAGTCGAAGACGGCGTCGTCGATGCCGGCGTGCAGGTCACCGAGGCGGGCGAAGCGCTCGGGCATCGTCGCGATGGTGAAGTCCTGCGGCTCCGCGTCGGGGATCTCGTCCCAGTTCAATGGTGCCGAGACCGTGCCGCGGGGGTTGCCGCGGACGCTGTAGGCCGCGGCGATGGTGTGGTCGCGGGCGTTCTGGTTGTAGTCGACGAAGAGGTCCTTCGGTGAGCGGTCGCGGCGCCACCACGTCGTCGTCACCTCGTCGGGCAGCCTGCGCTCGACCTCGCGGGCGAAGGCGAGCGCGCCCCGTCGCACGTCCTTGAAGCCCCACTGCGGCTCGATCCGCACGTAGACGTGCAGGCCCGCGCCTCCCGACGTCTTGGGCCAGCCCACGGCTCCGAGCTCGTCGAGGATCTCGTGGGTCGTGGCGGCCGCGCGGCGTACCGTGTCGAAGCTGCACTCGGGCATCGGGTCGAGGTCGATGCGCCACTCGTCGGGCTTCTCGGTGTCGGCCCGCCGGCTGTTCCACGGGTGGAACTCGACGGTCGACATCTGCACGGCCCAGATGACGTCGGCCAGCTGGGTCACGCACAGCTCGTCGGCGTGCAGGCCGTAGCGCGGGAAGTGCAGCCGCACGGTCTGCACCCACGGTGGCGCGCCGGCCGGCAGCCGCTTCTGGTGGACCTTCTGCCCGTCGACGCCCTTGGGGAAGCGGTGCAGCATGCACGGCCGCTCGCGCAGGGCGTTGACGATGCCCGGCCCGACGGACAGGTAGTAGTCGGCCAGGTCGCGCTTGGTCTCGCCGCGCTCGGAGAAGTAGACGCGGTCGGGGTTCGAGAGGCGCACCGTGTGGTCGCCGACCTCGAGCTCCACGGCGGGGGTCTTGCTCGACGCAGCCATGGCCGACAGCCTACGGACCACGGGCGGACGCCCACGGCATACGACTCGCCCCGACGAGGCGTGCCGCGGACGGTGAAGGGCCCGTCGACCGGAGTCGACGGGCCCTTCGAGCGGAGCGGACGACCGGGCTCGAACCGGCGACCTCAACCTTGGCAAGGTTGCGCTCTACCAACTGAGCTACGTCCGCCTGCAACCGTCCGGGCCATCGGCCCGGGGTGCGAGGTAGACCATAGCGGACGGTCGGCCCCAGAGCGAAACCCGCTCTGCGCGTGGTGCTTCGGCAGGTCCGCGGCTACTTCTCGACGGCCATCTCACCGAGCTCGGACCACTGCGTGCCCTCCACCGTGGTGTTGACGATCCTGGGTGTGGCGGACAGGTAGGACGGCAACTTCGAGGTGGCCTCCTTGAAGTGGTCGCTCTGGACGTGGGCGGCCCCGGCCGCCTCGTCGCGGAACGCCTCGACGAGCACGTACTCGTTCGGGTCGTCGAGGCTGCGCGACCAGTCGAACCACAGGCAGCCCTCCTCGGCGCGGCACGCCTCGGTGAAGGCGCGCGACAGCTCGGGCCAGTCGTCGGCGTGCTCGGGCTTCACAGGGAACTTCGCGGTGATGAAGATCAAGGTGCTTCCTCCTGGGTCGGGACGGCTGGGGGCGCCCGGGGCGGGCGTGCAGTCGCTGGTGGCGTACCCGTGTCGACACCGGGACGCACCGCGCCTCGTCTGCCGGGGGTGCCGCGGGTGCTCCGTGAACCACCGGGGTATGACGCGGCCGTGACCCCACTCGACCGACCGCGTACTTCCGTGAGCCGCGCCGTACGCCTCACCGACCACCCGGGCGACCGAGCGCAGGACGCGCTGGCGGCCCTGCTCGACGACCTCGGGAACGGAGCGGACCCGGCGTCCGCACTGGCCCTCGTGCGGAGCCGGACCGAGCTGTTCCCGCTGCCGGGGACGGGCGAGACCACGCGGCTCTGGGAGTCGCTCGCGTCGGTCGCGTCCGTCAGCCTGAGCGCGGCGCGTGCGATCGAGCCGCACCTCGACGCACGCGCCATCCTCGCCCAGGCGCGCACCGCCGGACACCTCACCCTGGGGCTCGACGAGGACGCCGTCTGGGGCGTGTACGCGGCGGAGGGTCCCGGGGTGCGGCTCGAGGCGGTGCCGGCAGGCGGGGCGGGCGAGCCGTCGGGCGGCGAGGCGGTCCGGTTGCACGGCACCAAGCCCTGGTGCTCCCTCGCCGGGTCGCTGTCCCACGCCCTCGTCACGGCGTGGGACGGGCCCTCGACGCGCCGGTTGTATGCCGTGGCCCTGGGTGCGGCGAACGGCGTGACCGTCCACGAGTCGGCGTGGTTCGCTCGTGGGCTCGTCGACGTGCCGAGCGGGCCGGTCACCTTCGACGGCTCGCTGGCCAGCCCCGTCGGTCCGGCCGGGTGGTATCTCGAGCGTCCGGGGTTCGCCTTCGGAGGCATGGGGGTCGCCGCCATCTGGTACGGCGGGGCCGTCGGGGTGGCGCGGCGGATGCTCGTGGCCGGCCGGGAACCGGACCAGGTGGCGTTGATGCACGTGGGCGCGGTCGACGCGGCCCTGTGGGCGGCCCGGGCCACCTTGGCCGACGCGGCGCAGCGGGTCGACGACGGCCGTGCCGAGGGGTCGGAGGGTGGGGCGCTCGCCCTGCGCGTGCGGCACGTGGTCAGCCGGGCTGCGGAGCTCGTGCTGCAGCGCGTCGGGCACGCGACGGGACCCGCTCCCCTCGCCCTCGAGGACGAGCACGCCGGCCGCGTAGCGGACCTGCAGCTCTACCTGCGGCAGGAGCACGCGGAGCGCGACGAGGCCGCGCTCGGCCGGTTGGTCCTCGGCCGTGAGGTCAGTGCCTGGTGGTGACGTCGCAGCAGTGACGCCGGATCAGGTCAGGGCAGGCGCAGGTCCGCCACGACGAGGTTGTGGTCGGATGGCCGGGCGCAGTCGGTGGTGGTCATGACGTTCTCCCAGCGCGGCGCGCCCCGGACGCCCTTGACGGCGACGACGTCGAGCCGGCTCCCCCATCCGCTCCCGGGCACCGCGAGCGTGCAGTAGAAGTGGTTCATCGTCGTGAAGCGGACGTTGACCTGCGTCGTCGCCGCGGCGGTGTCGTAGTAGCCGCCGGCGATGAGCGCGTCGTGCGCGTCGTAGCCGCCCTGGTTGTTCTGGTAGGTGTTGAGGTCGCCGGCGAGAACGACGGGGAGCTTGCCGGTGTTGAGCTGGTCGATCCGCGCCAGCACGGTCCTGACCTGCGTGGCGCGCAGCTGCTCGTAGGTCCGCTCCACGCTCGGGGTGGTGCTGTGGCGCTGGTCCAGGTGCGCGGCGACGACGTAGAAGGAGCGTCCGGACGCCCGGTCGGCCAGGACGGCGTAGGAGGCGCGGCGCTTCGTCCAGGCGCTGTCGCCGGCCAGGGTCGGGAGCAGGACGGTGCACGAGCTCGACCAGCTGTTGTCGCTCAGCGGCAGGCTGTCCGACCGTTCGGGGCAGGCGCTGGCGAGGCGGTAGCGGGTGGTGTCGTAGAGGATCCGGGCGCCCTGGATCGCCTCCGGCGTGCCGGGCGCCACGAACCGGGTGCTGCGCACGAGCTGGTAGCGGCCCCCGCCCTGGGCGCGCAGCGTGTCGAGCAGGCTGCGGATCTGGGTCAGCGTGGTGCCCATGGCGGGTGTGCTTCCGCCGTCGGCACGCCCGATGCCGAGCTCCTGCAGGCCGACCACGCCGGGGTTGCGCGACAGGATCGTCTTCGCGACGCCCGGCACACGGGTGAGCCAGGGCCGCACGCCGGCGGACGGCGTGGCCGTGTGCACGTTGTAGGTGGCGACCCGCAGTCCCACTCCCCCGCCGGCGGGGGTCGCCGGCTTGACCGGGACGTTCTGCAGCGAGGGCCACGCGCGCACCGCCGTGCCGTATGCCGTCGTGTGCACGGCCTTGAACCGGTAGTAGAGGTGGTTGGCCGAGCCCACGGGAGCACCGGCGGAGGCGACCTGCGCCGCCGACAGCGTGACGGAGCGTCGGTTCCCCGGCACGGTGAAGTACGTGGCCCGGCGGCCGTGGTCGGGAAGCGTCGGGTCGCCGACCTTGAAGGTCGTCAGGCCCGTCTCGATGACGAACGAGGTGGTGTTCGCGCCGGTGGCCGTCCACGAGAAGGTGACCTGGCCGGCATACGGCCCGGGCTTGGCGGAGACGGCCGAGATGGGGCCCGGGGTCGACACGGCGGCCTGCGCCGGCGGTGCTGCCGTCGTGAGCAGGGCGGTGGCGGCCACCAGGGCGGAGACCGTCGCAGGGACGGCGAAGGTGGCGGAACGCATACGGCGCATGGCAGGTCCTCGGGGTCGGGCTCGGGCGCCGGAAGCGTAACCAGCGCTCCGCGCCCACCGCAGGCGTTTCGGGCAAATCGGACGTCTCCGCGCGGACCGGATTCGCCCTCGCGGGGTGATGCCCCCGGCGACCCGCCGGGTGTCGACTGAGGACATGTGCCGCTGGATGGTGTACTCAGGTGACCCGGTCCTCGCGGAGGACCTGCTCTTCAAACCGGAGCACTCGCTCATCGAGCAGAGTCTCCACTCCCGGATGGGGGCGACGACCACCAACGGGGACGGCTTCGGGATCGGGTGGTACGGCCTGGGTCCCGTGCCGGCGATCTTCAAGAACGTCGACCCCGCCTGGAACGACCGGAACCTGCAGGAGCTGACCCGGCAGGTGCGCACCGGCCTGCTCTTCGCCCACGTGCGGGCCTCCACGGGAACGCCCGTGCAGCGCAGCAACTGCCACCCGTTCCGGCACGGTCACTGGCTCTGGATGCACAACGGGGCCATCTCCGGCTTCCACGAGCTCAAGCGCGACATCATGTTCGCCGTCGACCCGTCCCTCTACCCCGACGTCGAGGGGTCGACCGACTCGGAAGCCTTCTTCTTCCTCGCCCTGACCTTCGGTCTCGAGGACGACCCCATCGCCGCCGTGGCCAAGGCCGTGGGGTTCATCGAGGACCTCGCCGAGCGCCGCGGCGTGGCCGATCCCGTCCAGGCCACGGTGGCCACCAGCAACGGGCACTCGGTGTGGGCCTTCCGCTACTCCTCCCAGCACCAGAGCCGGAGCCTCTACCACTCGACCGACGTGACCCGGCTGCGCGAGCTGCACCCGGAGGTCGAGATGCTCCGCACCCTCAGCGCCGACACCCGGTTCGTGGTCTCCGAGCCGCTCCGTGACCTGCCCGGGGCCTGGCGCGAGGTGCCCGAGTCGACCTGCGGCATCATCCAGCCGGGCGAGGACGAGATCCGCCCGTTCGAGCCGACCCGTCCAGTCCTGGTTGGCTGACAGCAGTCGCAGCCTGACTCGCCGGCCGCGTCGGGCCGGCGAGTCGTCACCCCGCGGCGAGATGTCACCCGCAGAGGGCGATGGCGCCGCGCCCCGGCCGGGTGATCGTGAGAGCTGGGAGCGGTCCCCTTGACCGCAACGTCGCTCAGTCATGGGAAAGGACTGGCTCACCATGGACTTCTGGAGCTTCTTCTGGCTGCTTGTGTGGTCCTTCTTCTTCGTCGCCTACCTGATGATCCTCTTCCACATCTTCGGGGACCTGTTCCGGGACAAGGAGCTCGGAGGTTTCGCCAAGGTGGTGTGGGTCGTGGTGCTGCTGGTCTTCCCGTTCCTCGCCGCGCTGGTCTACCTGATCGTGCGCGGGCACGGCATGGCAGAACGTCAGCTGCAGGGCGCCATGGAGCAGAAGGCCATGCAGGACGAGTACATCCGCAGTGTCGCCGCACCGACGGCCGCGTCGCCCGCCGCCCAGCTGTCCCAGGCCAAGGCCCTGCTCGACAGCGGCGCCATCACCAGCGCCGAGTACGACGCGCTGAAGTCCAAGGCCCTCGCCTGAGCGGGTGAGGCCATGAACTTCTGGAGCTGGTTCTGGCTGCTGGTGTGGACGTTCTTCTTCGTGGCCTACCTGATCATGCTCTTCCACATCTTCAGCGACCTCTTCAGGGACCGGGAGCTCGGTGGCCTCGGCAAGGTGGCCTGGGTGGTGGCGTTGCTCGTCGTGCCCCTGCTCTCCGCGCTCGTCTACCTCGTGGTCCGCGGACGAGGCATGGCCGAGCGGCAGATGGAGCGGACCGTGGGTCGCGAGAAGGCCCGGCAGCAGGCGGTCGGCGGCCTTGCGGTGGGCGACACGTGGTCACCCACCGACGAGCTGACCCAGGCGAAGTCGCTCTTCGACAACGGCGCGCTCACCCCGGAGGAGTACTCGCAGATCAAGGCACGAGCCCTGTCCTGAGCCGACCCCACCGGCGCGGGTCCACTACACCTGGGGTGCGGGACTCAGCCAGTAGTGCAGAGCTCGGGGGCCGGGGGTGCCGTGGTAGCGGCCCCAGGTCTCCGCGCGGTCGACGACGAACCCGTTCCGGGTGAAGATCTCCTTCGCCTTGCTGTCACCGATCATCAGTTGGTGCATGTCGTCCGGCTTCTCGTGCTGGTCGAAGGTGAGGTAGGCGCGGCCGTCCGGCTTGAGGTAGCCGCGGAGGTTCTTGATGGCAGCCTCGAAGTCGTACCCGTGGTCGAGGGCGTTCACCGACACGATGAGGTCCGCACGGCCGTGCAGCTCGGCGATGTCCTTCTCCACCGGCACGCCGTAGATCTCCGCTGCCTGGTCGAGGTCCTGCCACTCGACCTGGGCGATGAACTCCTACGCCAGCGGCTCGATGGCCGCGATCGTGGCGCCGCGGAAGTAGAGCGTGCGCAGACGGCTCCCGGCACCGACGTCGACCACCACTTTCCCGTCCCAGCCGTCGGGACTGAAGTGTCGTCTGGCCCAGAACTCGGAGTTCTTGCTCTCCCACTCGCCGCTGGAGCGAAGGTTCGGTCGTTTGTGATAGGCCAGCTCGCCCCGCTGCGCCACGTCGCTCCACGTCTCGCTGCTGATGGTGGTCGGGCTCTCCAGGCGGTGCAGCCGGCTCAGGATCTCGGCGAACTGCTCGTTCTGCCTCTCCAGCGCCTTCATGATGCGCTTCTCCGACTGCCGTACTGCGCTGTCGCCTCGTGCTCGCTTCACCCACTGCCGGATCTTGGACATGCGTCACCCTAAATCGCGTCGAGGGCCGAGTGGCGGGATCAGGCGGATTGTTCCTGAGCGGGCGGCGCTGGGTCGGAGCCCGGGGCGGTGCGCGCCCAGGGCGCCAGCTGCTCGAGCTGCGCGGCCACCGACAGCAACAGCGTCTCACCGCCGTCCGGTGCGACCAGCTGGACCGCGAGCGGCGTGCCGGTGTGCGGGTGCACCCCCGCTGGGACGGACATGGCCGGGTAGCCGGCGAAGTTCCACGGGGCCGCGTACGGCGCATACCGGGCGTTGGCCGAGAAGACCCGCGGCCACCGCCGCCGCCCCCACCGCGCAGCCTCGATCGGCGGGGTCGCGAGGGTGGGCGTCACCAGGACGTCCACGTCGGCGAAGAAGCGCTCGAGCCGGTGCCGGAAGCTCGCGCGCTGCCTGTCGTCGACGTAGTCCCGTCGGCGCACCACGTCACCGAGGGCAGCGTGCCGGCGTACGGCTGGGTCGAGCCGTGCACGGTCGAGGCCGTCGGCGTCGTGCGACGTCCCGGCGACCCAGCGGGCCAGGACCGGCAAGGGGTTGGCCGGGTACGGCGGGTGGGCCTGCGCCACGTGGTGACCGGCCTGCGCCAGGAGCCGCGCCGCGCCGGTAGCCGCAGCCGCGTGGTGGCGGTCGGGCCGGACCCCCGCCACGGGCGAGCGGGTCGACACCGCGACCCGCATCGGGGCCTGCGGCTGCTGCACGGTCGCGAGGTCGGGCCGGGCTGCCATCACCGACAGCATGAGTGCGGCGTCCGAGACCGTCGTGGCCAGCGGGCCGTTCTCGGCCATGCCGAACCAGTCGTTGGCCCCGAGACCCGCTGGAACGACACCGCTTCCTGGCTTGATGCCGACCAGCCCGCAGCACGCCGCGGGGATGCGGATGGAGCCCATGCCGTCGTTCGCGTGTCCGAGGGGAACCATGCCAGAAGCCACCGCTGCTGCCGAGCCTCCGGACGAGCCCCCTGGTGTGCGAGCGAGGTCCCACGGGTTGCGGGTGATGCCGAACGCCGAGTCGGTGGCGCCGAACACGCACAGCTCGGGGGCGCGGGTGATGCCGACGACGACGGCACCTGCGTCCCGAAGGCGTTGCACCACAGGGTGATCGGTCTCTTGTGGGTCGTCCGGCGTCGCCCAGCTGCCGTGGCGCATCGGCTCGCCGGCCACCGCGACGTTGTCCTTGACCGCCACCGGGACACCCGCCAGTGGCAGGCGCGCCAGGTCAGCGCGCGCGGCGACCGCGCCGGCCTCCGCGAGCGCCTTTTCGGCGCGCACCAGCTGGAACGCGCCGAGCCGGTCGTCACGCGCCGTGATGCGGGCGAGCGCGTCCCGGACGACGTCGTCGGGCCTCAGCGCGCCGCTGCGCACGCGCTCGGCGATGTCGGCCGCAGTGGGGGTGGTTGGGAAGGACACGCGGTCAGCGTAGCCGCGCAGGAACGGCTGGCAGGAGCGGGACTTTCGTCTCTGTCGAGGCCTCGACCTCCGGGTCAGCATGGACGGGGAGGCCCGCGCGAGAAAGGGAGAAGCATCGTGGCGCCTGGTGGTCCGATCGCCACATCGCTTCACCGACGGCCCACGTCAGCGGGGACTCCCGGGCACGACGAGGGGGAACCGCCGGGGCCGCCGGATCGTCCGGGCGGACGCGAGATCCGTCCGCCCCAGCACCCTGTCGTCCGGACCGCTGTGCGCGGCGTCGCGGCCGCGGCGCTGGCCGTCGGCGGCTCGTTCGCCGCCTCCGCGCATCTCGGCACCGCCGTCCTCGCCGGCGGGGCCGCGCTGTGCCTCCTGCTCTTCCCCATGGACGGACTGGTCGACCGGCTCGTGGCCTTTTTGGCGATGGAGGGCGCGATCCTCATTGTCGTCTGCCTCGTGGGACCGGTGTGGCCGACCGTCTACGCGCCCCGCGCGCTGGGCGCGGCCGCCATCCTCCCCGGTGCGGTCGCTCTGGTGATCGGACGGCCCCTGCGCCGCGTGTCGCGGCCGGTGTTGGCACTCGACCTGATGGTCGTCGCAGCTGCCGTGGCGACGGCGGCCCAGTTCGCCGCCTACACCTCCGGCGACCGGGTGACCCGGCTCGCGGCGATGGTCCGTGGCGGGACCGACTACCTCGCGCACTTCGACTACCTGCAGAACGTCTGGCTGCATCACGGGTTCGCGTTCGTCAACGCGAGCGGTCCCCTCGTGGAGTCCCGCGCTGACCTGCGCGCCACCCCCACGGGGTTCGAGGCGGTGTGGTCCGCGCTGGGAGTCCTCGTCAACGGGAGCAGCTCCCTGCCGGGGCCGTACGCCTTGTTCGACTTCTTCTCCATCGCCCAGCTCTGGCTCCCGGCGCTCCTCGTGCTCACGAGCGTCTGGGCACTCTCCCGCGTCCTGCGCAGCGCTCGCGTCGGGGTCGCCGCGTCCCTGCCCGCGCTGGTGTTCATGGCGGCGGTCACAGCGGTCGGCCCGCTGAGCTCACTCGTGGTCATCGGGTTCAACAGCTTCACACTGGGCCTGGCGGTGACCTCCATCGCCACCGGCTTCGCGATCACCACGTCCGGCACCGACTGGCGCGCCCACGGACTCGCGACGTGGGCCGCTGCGGACGTCGGCGCCTTCACCTACACCTTGCTGATCCCGGCGCTGGGCCTGTTGTGGCTGATCCACGTCCAGCGCAGCCGGCCGTCGTGGCGCCTCCGTAGGCGTGACCGGGCGTACGTCCTGGCGACCACGCTGCTGCTGGGTTGCGCGTTCGCGGCCGCCACCCTGAGCGTCTGGCCGAACGGCTCGGCCATCGACGCCAGCGGCGGCATCCAGTCCCTTCCCCGCGGACTTCTCCTGGCGTCAGCGATTCTCGGACTGGTCGTCGCGTGGCTGGCAGGTACGCGGCTCCCAGCCTCCGTGCGGCTGCTCGCCGCCTTCTCGGGCGTCGTGGGACTCATGGCAGCAGGCTTCGCCGTCGCGCAGATCCTCCTGGTCGGCTGGATCCACTACTACGCCGAGAAGGTCGGCTACGTCTGGCTCATGCTGGCACTTCTGACGGTGGCGGCGGAGGCCGCAGTCGGGCTGGATCTGCTGTTCCGGACGAGCACCGTCGGCCGGCTCAAACCTGTCGTAGTGCTGTTGGCATGTGTCGCAACCGCCTGGTCGTTCGGGTACGTCGGCCCTGGGATCGACCGCGTGACTCCCAGGGCTGAGGCGCGACCCGGGGTGGTCACCTGGTCGGAGGCAGCACTGCTCCCCCCTGCCGAGCGGGCCCAAGCCGCAGCCATCGCAGCCGCCGTCTGGGACGGCTTCGCCCGGACCGACGATCGACTGCCACTGCTCTGGCAGGCCGGCGTCGCCACTCGGCACAATCGCTGGATGGCCGTCCTGGGCCACCGCTGGAGCAACCAGGCGGACGACCTCATCCTGACGTTGGGACAGCAGCAGGGGGTCATCGACTGCAGCCCTGAGCCCCTCGTGACCTGGCTCCGCGCCCATCCTCGCCAGGAGGTCGCCCTGCTGGCATCGGGGCAGGACTGCACACGGAGCGCCCAGGAGGCCTCGCGGGTCCTCGAGCCGGGACAGGTGTCCGTCATCAAGCCGGCGGGCGGACCCGGCTAGCTCTCGGCTCACCGCGGATGTCCCGAGGGGTGCGGCCCTGTGGCCGACCTCGGCGTCTGCCGACGCCACCTACCACTCGACGCACCTTGCGTTGCTGGCCACGGACGGCACCACCCGCGGGCCGGGCTTCGTCGAGAACTTCCACCCCAACGGACCGAACGTCTACGCCCATGAGCAGTATGTGCTCCAACACGCAGGCCCCCGGCACCTTTCATCAGGTGACCCTGCACATCCATAGGGAGTGCCGCACTGCATCGTCTGGACGGTGAGCGCCGGCCAAGGCAAGAGCTACGCCTCCGGGTGCGAGACAGTCGTCCTCGACTGATGCACCCGTTCGCCGGGGTCGGCGCGATGAGCGACCCGGTGACGCGGGCGTAGGGACTGGCTCAGCGACACGGCATACGCCATCACGTCTCCCGGGAACTCAGGCAAGCCTGCGCATCAGCTGCTGACGAGCTGACGAGTCCTGCCGTCGACAATCTCGGTGACCCGGTCGGCGGACTGCAGGTGCTCCTGGTTGTGGGTGACCATGACGGTGGTCAGACCCCGGTCGGTGGTCAGCCGCCGCAGCAGGCTCAGGACCTCGACCCCACGCTGGCTGTCGAGCGCGCTCGTGGGCTCGTCGACCAGCAGCAGTGACGGCTGGTTCATCAGCCCTCGAGCGATGGTGACTCGCTGTCGCTGCCCTCCCGAGAGCTGGTGGGGGCGCCTGTCTCGCTGGGCGGCGAGCGCGACAGCGTCGAGCAGCTCGTCGGCGCGCTCCGAGGCGACGCTCATGTCGTCGCCCGCCATGTGGGCGACGACCAGCAACTGGTCGCGGGCAGTGAGCGAGGCCAGCAGGTTCGAGCTCTGGAAGATGATGCCGATCTGCTGTCTACGGACGGCGGCAGTGTCAGCGGGCCTGAGCCCCGCGAGGTCGCGCCCGTCGAGCAGCACGCGGCCCGAGTCGGGAGCGATCAACGTGGCAGCGACGGCGAGCAGGCTGGACTTGCCAGAGCCGGAAGGCCCGACGACTGCGGTCAGGGTGCCGCGTTCGGCGGTGAGGCTGACGTGGTCGAGGGCAGTCAGGCGCTGGTCCCCGTCGGGATAGGTGAGGGTGACGTCATCGAGCTGGAGGGTCATCGGGCACTTCCCAGGGCAGTGAGTGGGTCGACAGTGGTGACGGTACGAACGGAGACCGCGGCCCCGGCGAGGCCGAGGACGATCATCACGACGGCGGGCAGCAGCAGCGTGGGGGCATCGAGCACGAAGGGCACGACTGAACCGGCGGTGGCGGTGAGGATGGCTCCGATGCCCGCGGCGAGTGCGGCGCCGGCCGCGGTACCGAGTGCGAGAAGAGCCAGTGCCTGGCCGAGGGCGTCCTTGAGCAGGTAACGGGTGGACGCGCCGAGGCCCTTGAGGATCGCGATCTCGCTGCGTCGCTGGACGGTCCAGACGGTGAAGAAGGCGCCGATGACGAGCGCGGAGATCGCGAAGAGCAGGGCTCGCATCAGTTGCAGTGAACCGTTCTCGGACGTGTATGAGCCGATCGCTGACAGTGAATGGGCCGGGGTGAGGGTGGTGGTGCCGAGGCGCTGGTCGGCCGCGTCCAGAGAGGCTGCGTCCGACGTCGCCCCGTCGGTGGTCAGGGCGAGGAACGTGGCAGAGCCCGGTTCCTGGCCGGTCGGCGGAGCAGTGGTCGCCGCGGCCCAGATGACCGGTGCGTGGGAGAACTCGTCGTCGCCGGACACCGCTGCGACGGTGACGGGCCGACCGGACACGTCTATCCGGTCTCCCGCCGCGACCTCGAGGGCGGCGGCCGCTTTGGAGGACAAGACCGCTCGGTCGGTCGCGACCTCGGGAGCCAGCTCGGATCCGGCGGGGACGGCGAAGAGAGCGATGCCGGCGGTGCGTCCACCCGCTGCCGCCCGCGTCATGGCGACGGTGACCGGCTCGGCCCGCTCGACGCCCGGCACCTGGGACCAGCCGGCCTGCACCGAGGGTGGGAGGGACGAGTCGGTGAACGCCAGCTTGGCTCCGGAGGCGGGCGCGGCGAACACCAGGTGGTCAGCGGGCAGGTCGGTGATGGCGGAGGTGTTACCACGGCCGAGCCCGGCAGTGAGACCCGAGAGCAGGACGACGAGCAGGGTGATGAGGGTGACGACGGCGCCCATGAGGGCGAACCGTCCTTTGGCAAAACGCAGATCTCTGAGGGCGACGAACACGCCGCGACTTCCTTTCACGAGGGCCCGTCGCCGGCACGCTCCTCCGTGTGGGGCGTCGGGCCGGGTGCGCCGCGGGGTGCGGCGTCGACCTCCACGGTCCTCGACCCGGGCACCGCCCGGCATCGCCAAGCGGGTTGGTTGCACGTCGTCGTAGGACTGGGCCGGCGATCAAACCTTCGATGGATGCCGCGCCCGAGGCAGCGCCGTAGGGTGACCGAGACATGTCTGCTCACCCGCCGGCCGCTCCGGATCCCGCCGTCGACGGCGTCCCGCTGGACCGGGTCCCGGTCCCGACGGCGCTGCGTTGGGGTGTCCACGTGCTCGTCGTGGCACTGCTCGTCCTCGCCGTCATGCGTGGGGTGGCCGCGGGGACGCCGGGGTGGCCCATGGTGGTCATCCTCGCTGGACTGGTCGGGGTCGTCTACGCCGTCGGAGCCGGATCGCCGAGGGTGAGCCGGTCGCCACGTGCGGCGCGGATATGGCTCGCGCTGCTGCTGGTCGCGTGGCTGGCGTTGCTGGCCTTCAGCCCGGAGGCGGTCTACCTGGCCTTCCCCTGGTTCTTCCTGTTGCTCCACCTACTCCCCCGCCGCGCAGGGCTCCTCGCCATCGGCGTGGTCACCGTGACCGCAGTCGCGGGATTCGCTTGGCACCAGAGGACGCTCACCGCTGCCATGGTCATCGGCCCCGTCCTCGGCGCCGGCGTCGTCATCGCCACCGTCCTCGGCTACCAGGCCCTGTATGCCGAGTCGGAGAACCGCAGGCGGCTCATCGTCGAGCTCGACCGCGCGCAGTCCGAGCTGGCTGCTGCGGAACGCCGGGCCGGGATGATGGCCGAGCGCGAACGGCTGGCCCGAGAGATCCATGACACCCTCGCCCAAGGCCTGTCCAGCATCCAGCTGCTGCTCCGAGCCGCCACCCGGTCCCTGGAACCGGAGCGTGGGGTCGACCCGGGCCGGGCCCGGGACCTCGTCGAGCAGGCTCGTCACGAGGCGCACGAGAACCTCGCGGAGGCGCGACGGTTCGTGCGTGCCCTGGCCCCCGGCGACCTCGAGCAGTCGACGCTCACAGGAGCCCTGCAGCGCCTGTGCGAGACGACGACGTCGCGCGCCGGCATACCGGTGTCCTTCCACGAGGTCGGGCCTCCCGTGGCGCTGGCCACCCCGGTCGAGGTGGCCCTCCTGCGCATCGCCCAGGCGGCACTCAGCAACACGACGCAGCACGCGAGGGCGACGCGCGCCGACGTCACCTTCACCGTGATGGACGGCGCCGTGTCCCTCGACATCGTGGACGACGGGATCGGCTTTGCTCCCCGGCCCGACGCGGCGGGTCGCGAGCCGATCGACGGCAGCAGCGACGGCAGCAGCGTCGGCGGCTTCGGACTCCGGTCGATGGCGTCCCGTGCCGCGGAGCTCGGCGGATTGCTTGCGGTCGAGTCGCAGCCAGGGAGTGGCACGGCGATCTCGGTGCGGTTCGAGCGAGCCGCCGTCGCTCCCGCAGCCGCCGCTCACCGCGAAGCGGGTGGGAGCAGATGAGCACGATCCGGCTCCTGCTCGCCGATGACCACCCGGTCGTACGCGCCGGGCTGAGGGCGGTACTCGAGTCCGAGCCTGACATCGCGATCGTCGCCGAGGCGGCAACGGCCGAGGACGCCGTCGTGCGCACCGAGACCGGAGACGTGGACGTCGTGCTGATAGACCTGCAGTTCGGAAGTGGAATGGGCGGCAGCGCAGCCACCCGGGCCATCACCGCCAGGGAGGGGTCGCCGCGCGTCGTCGTGCTGACCACGTACGACACCGAAGCGGACATCATCTCCGCCGTCGAGGCGGGCGCCTCGGGCTACCTCCTCAAGGACGCACCAGCCGATGAGCTCGTTGCTGCCGTCCGGGCCGCAGCGGCCGGGCAGTCGGCACTCGCGCCCGCGGTCACCGACCGGCTCATCGAGCGGATGCGGACCCCGGCGACATCGCTCAGCGTCCGGGAGACAGAGGTGCTGACACTCGTGGCAGATGGTCTGTCGAACCAGCAGATCGCCCAGCGGCTCTTCCTGTCGCAGGCCACTGTCAAGTCCCACCTGGTGCACATCTTCGCCAAGCTCGACGCAGACTCCCGCACGGCGGCTGTGGCCGTGGCTGTGCAGCGCGGCCTCATCCGACAGAACCGGACACCGCCCGCAGACAGGTGATCACGGGCCGCTCATGCGAGGCCCTCCCATCCGCGCCAAGCGCCTGGCGGGAGCTCGTCGGCTGGCGGAGCTCGTCGGCCGGGGTGGGGCCATACGTGGCTACGGCCCACGCCCTCCGGCCCTCGCCGCAAGTGCGCCCATTGCGCATGGAAAGGGTCGTCTTCGACGTCGAGATGGGGACGTCCTACGGATCGGAACGCCTGCGGCACTGTTGCTCCCGGAGGAGACTCGGAAGAACGAGATCCTCCCGACCTGCCCAGCCGAGTCGGTCGGGCACCTCTGACGAGGAGGCCCCGATGACCACGACGACCGCCCATCACGAGGGTCACCGCGGCTCAGGGGAGCGTCCCCGCGGCCTCGGGCGCTGGTCCGCGGCACGGACCATGAGCCCACCGGGCGCACGGCGGCTGCTCGGCGCGATCATCGCCGGCGTCTCCGTCGTGGCAGCCCTCATCTTCTCGGCCAGGCCGGCCTTCGCCGCCAGCCTCGCGGTCGACACGACGGTCACCACCCACCAGGGCACCGCGTCCACGACGATCACCTCTCCCGTCATCACGACGCATCAGACCAACGAACTGTTGATCGCATTCCTTGCGTCGGACGGCAACCTTTCGGGGACTCAGAGCTTCTCGTCGGTCACGGGTGGGGGTCTCACCTGGACCCGGCGAGCCGCCTCCAACCAAGAGCCCGGGACGGCGGAGATCTGGCAGGCGGCTGCGCCGAACCTGCTCTCGAACGTCACGGTGACGGCAACGAGGACCGTCGGGGGTTACGTCGGGTCGATGGTCGTCGTGGCCTTCAGCGGCGCCGATCTCACGGCGTCGGGCGCGACGTCGACGAACAGTGCCGCAAGTGGCGCGCCGAGCACCTCACTGACCACGAAGTCAGCGAACTCGTGGGTGTGGGGCGTCGGTAACGACTGGTCGACCGCGACAGGCCGCTCGCCCGGTTCCAACCAGACGCTCGTCGACCAATTCCTCCCGTCCGTCGGCGACACCTACTGGGTCCAGCGGCAGAACACCACGACTGCATCCGCGGGTACTACGGTCACCATCAACGACATCGCGCCGACCTCCGACGTGTGGGACCTCGCTGCCGTCGAGGTCGTCGCTGCCGGCGGTACGACCACACCCCCTCCCTCGACGCCGACCAACCTGGCCGCCAACGTCGTCAGCGCGGGTGAAGTCGACCTGGGCTGGACCGGCTCCACCAGCTCCGTCGGTGTCGACCACTACACCGTCTCGCGCGATGGGACGAACATCGGGACGTCGACGACCACCTCGTATGCCGACAAGACGACGGCGGGCGGGAACACCTACAGCTACACCGTCGCCGCCGTCGACACCCAGGGGAACGTGAGCGCACCGTCCAACACCGCCACGGCAGTCACGCCGGCTGCAGGCGCCGACGTCATGGGGCAGGTGGGCTCGATCATCCCGTGGCCCATCGTCTCCATCCACGCTGCCCTCACCCCGTCAGGGAAGGTCCTGACCTTCCAGGGTGACTTCACGCAGGGTGGTCAGCAGTACCTCTGGGATCCGGCGACCAACGTGCAGAAGCAGATTCCCAACGCCGCAGCCGACCTCTTCTGCGCCGGCCAGGCCGTGCTCGCGGACGGCCGCGTCGCAGTCATCGGTGGCACCAACACCACGGCAGGCCTCGGGATCCCGGACGTCACGGCCTTCGACTGGAACACCGAGCAGTGGCAGAACCTCGCACCCATGCACTACCCGCGCTGGTACCCGACGGGGACCACGCTCGGCGACGGCAAGGTCATGGTCAACTCGGGCGCCAACACCTCCGCGGCGGACATCGTGGCTACCCCGGAGATGTACAACCCACCGACCAACGCCTGGACCACGATGACGGCGGCGGCGCACTCCATGCCGATCTACCCCTTCATCTACCAGCTGACCGACGGACGCATCCTGCACGCCGGCGGCTCCGAGACATCCACGGCGACCGAGGCGCTCGACCTCAACACCAACACGTGGTCCACCGTGGACTCGCGCGCCATCGACGGCGGCAGCATCGTCAACTACGCGCCGGGCAAGTTCATGAAGGCCGGGTCGGCGACCGACAGCGGCGGCTCCGGCGCGTCGACCAACACGGCATACACGCTCGACATGAACCAGCCCAATGCGACGTGGCAGCCGACCGGGTCCATGGCCCATCCGCGAGCGTTCCTCAACCTGACCGCGCTCCCCGACGGCTCCGTTCTCGCCAGTGGCGGTGACACCGAGAAGTCCGGCTACAACGACGCCAACGGCGTGCTCCCGATGGAGATCTGGAACCCGGCGACGGGGCAGTGGAAGACGGTCGCCTCGTTGACGGAGCCGCGGCTCTACCACTCGGTGGCGGTCCTGCTTCCGGACGGTCGCGTCTTCATCTCGGGCGGCGGCGGCGACGCCGGCGTGCCAGACCACAAGACGGCACAGCTGTACTCGCCGCCCTACCTCTTCAACGGTCGGCGCCCCACGATCAGCTCCGTCAACAGCACGGTTCAGTACGGGGGCTCCACGTTCGTGCAGACCCCGGACGCGGCAAGCATCACGAAGGTGACGTTGATCCGCACCGGTTCACCCACTCACTCCTTCGACCAGAATGCGCGAGCGCTCACCCTGTCGTTCGCCCAGGGCACCGGCGGCATCGACGTGCAGCTGCCCGCGAACGGCAACTACGCGCCGCCGGGGTACTACCTGCTGTCCATCGTCAACGGCAACGGCGTCCCCTCGGTCTCGTCGGTCGTCCGCTTCCCGGCGCCGTACGAAGACACGCAGCCTCCGTCGGCAGTGACCGACCTGGCGGCAACGGCGGACAGCTCGACGCAGGTGACGTTGAGGTGGTCGGCGTCGACCGACAACCAGGGAGTCGTCGGTTACAACGTCTTCCGCAACGGGGTGCGCCTGACGTCGACGCCCACGCCTGGCTACGTCGACAAGACGGCCGTGGGGAGCACGACGTACAACTACACGGTGACGGCGTACGACGGTGCCGGCAACACGAGCGCCGCCTCCAACACCGCCACCGTGACGACACCAGGAGATACGACGCCACCGGTGATCTCCAACGTCGCGGTGAGTCCCTCGTCCAGCTCGGCAACGGTCACCTGGACGACTGACGAACCGAGCAGCAGTCAGGTGCTCTACGGCCTGGACGCGACCTATGGAAGCACGACGCCGGTGGACGCACACCTCGTGACGTCCCACTCCCAGACGCTCACGGGTCTGGTGCCCAGCACGACGTACCACTTCCAGGTCACGAGCGTCGACGGCGCGTCCAACGCGGCGACCAGCGCCGACGGAACCTTCACGACAACCGCCCCGGCGCTTCTCGCCGTCGACGCACGGGTGAGCGCACATCCGACGTCGAGCTCGACGAGGCTTCGCTCGCCGACGTTCACCACGACGCAGGCCAATGACCTGCTGGTCGCGTTGATCTCGGCGGATGGGCCCAGCTCGTCCGGCTCGCAGTCGGTCACCGGTGTCACCGGTGGAGGAGTGACCTGGACGCTCCAGGCCCGCTCCAACGCACAGCCGGGTGACGCCGAGATCTGGACTGCGACTGCGCCCACGGTGCTGACGAACAGTCAGGTGACAGCCTCGTTGAGAACCAGCGCGGTGGGGTCCGTCACGGTCGTGGCCTTCAAGGGCGCAGCTACGGGAGTGAAGGGAAAGACGGCCGTTGCCTCCGCTGGAACCGGTCCACCGACCGCGACCGTCACGACCTCGCGTGCCAACTCGTGGATCTGGGGAGTGGGCACCGACTGGAGCAGCGCGATCGCGCGTACGCCTGGCGCAGGGCAGACCGTGGTCGACCAGTACCTCGCGCCGGTCGGTGACACGTACTGGGTTCAGAGGCAGAACAACGCCACCGCCGGCGCGGGCACCGCTGTCGCGATCAATGACACCGCACCGACATCGGACAGCTGGAATCTCGCGGTCGTCGAGATCCCAGCACAGTGACCGCCCCTCTCATGCCGGCTCGAGCACGAACCACACCGTCATCCCAACGGCGTCGAGCTCCGAACCCCACCGGGTGGAGAGGGCGCTGACGATCTGCAGCCCACGACCGTGCACCGCCAGCGGTTCCGCCGGGGCACCGCGGAGATCTACGACCATCTTCGACCCGCCGTCGCGGACGGTCGTGGTGAGCACACCACGGTCGAGGACCGCACGCAGCTCACAGCCGGCTCCGGTGTGCAGGATGGCATTGGTTACCAACTCGCTCAGGCACAGGACCGCCGTGTCGACGGTCTCCAGATCGAGGGCCCAGGCGACGAGCGTGCTGCGCAGGAAGTGGCGCGCGGGTGCGACAGCGCGAGGGTCCGCGCCCACAGAGCAGGTGACTGCCAAAGCCCCATCCGGCACCGGCTCGTGCACCAGCGACCTGCTTGCGCGAGGGGTGGCGCGTTGTACGCGGCGAAGCGCGCCGCCCAAGGTCATCCCCAGCTCGTGGAGGTGCGTCAGCTGGGGGCGGTCGAACCGCTGAGGGGTCCCGTAGTAGAGCGCGTATCCGCCCTGGACGTGACCGGCAGTCCAGAACGGGAAGCAGGCGAGAGCACAGGTGGTTGAGAGCTGCCGGCGGATGAACTCGGGGTAGCTACCGGCCAGGTCGTCAAGGGAGCCCACCACATGCTGGCCGGTACGCACTGAGTGGTTGAGCGGGACGTCCTCATAAGCGTCGATCTCACACCAGTCGACGCTGCGCCCATTGTCGCGGTCGCTCGAGCTGAAGAGCAGACGTCGTCCGCCGCCCTCGGCCAACGCCACGCCCGCCCGTTGTACGCCGGGCAGGTTGCCGAGCTGCTCCAGCGCAAACCGCACCCAGGTGTCCCCGTCCGGGGACGGCCTGTTCGCGACCGTCTGCGCCACCTTGTCAGCATAGGTCCGCGGGACCATGGCAAGGAACAGTCGCGTGCCGACCGCCCATAGTGGAAGCAGCACCGACAACCACTGCATCCCGAGATGCCAGCAGCCCCTGACCGGCGTTTCCGCTGGTCAGGGGCTGTCTCGTGCTGATGGACGATACAGCCACCATGGGCGTCTCCGGACGTCCATCTGAGCACGAGCCGGATGCGCCACCGTCCCACGAGGTCCCTGCAGAACGGCTGTCGTTGTCAAGCCGTAAGTCAAGCAGCCTCGTCTGCAGCGCGCTTCCGTTTCCGCCCGCATGCCGCCAGAGAGACAGGCTCCCCCGCGCGCGGTCGGACATCCGTTGGGAGCGCTGTCGGTCTGGTTGCAGCCGTGCGCTCTCGCTGGGCTCATGCCCACCCGAGCGGCTCACATCTCACGTGCGGTCTTGCGCGAGCCGGGTGCGCCGCTCCTCCTCACGCTTGGAGTACGCGGCCGCGCGGATTGCTTCCTCGGACTCGAGACCGCTGCCCAGCGCACCGCCGACGGTCGCCACCGACGCCACGAACCAGGCCAGCAGGAAGATGTCGCCGTAACCGAGGGAGGTTCGGGCATTGCGGCTCATAACGGCGGGGTCGAGCACGAACAGCGCCCACGCCAGGTTGAGGACGTAGAGCGCGAGGTAGCAGATGATCACCCCCACCGACAGGGTCAACAGCGTCGAGGTGTTGTAGAGACGTGACCTCTCCCGCGCGTCGGGAGACTCATCCTCCGGACGGTCCCAGAGCTTGCCGTCGATCACGAGCCAACCGACGACGAGTGCCATGGAGGCGATCATCGCTACGATCAGTCGCCACAACGGCAACGACCCCGCCAGCTGCCACACCGTGGAGTTGATGGTGGCGATTCCGCCCGTCGTGAGTGCCGCAACCAGCGCTGACTTGAGCCCGGGCACGAGCAACCAGGGACGGTTGGCCAGCACCATCCCCAGCAGCAGTCGCGAACGCCCACTGCGCCGAGGAAGCGGCACGCGACGTCTGCTCCGCGAGTCGGGGTCCGCCATGCCTCTGACGAGCTCGCTCAGCGCGTGTCTGCTGCGCGCGTGCATGCGAAGGCCGCCCAGCGCCGGCAGGGACAGCATCGCCGTCTGTCGGCGCGGGTCACTCTCGATCAGCACGTATCGGCCGTCGTCGTGCCGAAGTGGGAGTTCGGTGAGACCGATGACCAGGTCCCACCGATGTTCCTCGGCTCGGTCCGTCAACCGTGACAGCGCGGTGCCCACGTCCTCGCAAGCCAGAGTGAACGGCTCGCTCACGACCTCGATGTCCCAGGCCTGTGGATCCTCGCCGTCCGGCGCGCCACGGTCGCCCATCTGGCGCGCGATGTCAGTGGGCTTCGCAGGATCTGCAACAAGGCCGACGCGAACCGGATCCATAGCGGCCGAGTACCCGGACCGCCCAGCTGTAAACGCCGCAGCGACCGGGCGACCGCTGTCCGCACCACCCGGACGTCGATCGTGAGCCGTCGGTCAGTAGTCGATCCCCTTGACCGGAACAGCCAGCGGGCCGACTGCGATACGTCCCGTCGCATCCTTCAGGAGTGACTGTGGCTCACCGTTGAAGAGGTCCACGCCCTCGGCGATGCAGATCATCATCGAGTCGAGTGACCTGACGGGAAACGTCCATTTCAGTCCCACCTCATCGGGCAGTCCGCCCTCATGAGCTGTATGCGGGACAGCCCGGTCCGCGCACCCCGCCATGAGCCGCCTTGCACGAGCCATGCACCGGTGCTGCCCAACAACTCACATGACGTCGCCGCGGCGTGCGGCGTGAGTCCGTCGGTGTCCAGGATCACCCGCACACGTACGTTGCGTGACTGCATGGCCTCAACGAGCGCGGACACGTCATGGACCAGTCGCTGACCACCGTCGGCTACCAGCCGGTCGGCGTCCGCCAGCATCCCGAGGTCCGTCGCGCCTTGATCTGCCAGCGATCCGGCTTCCGCGAGCAGCGCAGAGGTGCAGAGCGACTCCACGGCGCCGCCACTGCGCCAGCCGGGGATCGTGACCAGCCCGACCGAGGTTCCGGCCAAGCGCGCACCGGCGGTGGCCACGAAGCCAGGTAGCACGACCACGCCGGCCAGACCGTGGCACACGGCATACGCACAACCCTCGTCCACGTCCTGACAGGTCTCGCCCGAGGCGTAGAGCCGGTGCTCGAGCCTCGCTGCGACTTCGCCGACACTCAGGAGTCGCCGCTCCACTGCGAATGGCCCGGATCCATGGGTCGTCATTTCATGCGCTGTGCTCACACGGATTCCCCCTGAGCTGAGTAGTGCCGCCAACGGGTACACGGGGACGAGGGAAGGGATACCGAATCTGGGGCCGAGCGGTCCCGAGGAGGTGGGGGTGCATCCCGGGACCGCTCGCTGAGTTGCCAGTGGGGTAGCTGGCGACCCATATGTGGCTTGCTCGGATCGCTCCTCCTTCGCCACAACCCTCGGATCTCGCCGACCGTCGCCTCGGAGCACCGGCCCCGCTTTGGGACCTCGGTGCTGAGTCCGCACGTGAGGAACGGCTGGCAGAACATCCGCCACCATCCAAACGGGCCCTCATCACCTTCGACTAGCCATGCCGCGCAGTGCCTATGGCCGAATCACGCAATATCTGCCCTGTGTGCTCATCACGTCCCTATGTCGGGTGCCGCCTCAGGGTGTGCGAGGGCAGCTCCCCGAATGCCTGGCGGTAGGCCGCAGCAAAGCGGCCGAGGTGCACCATTCCCCAGCTGTACGCAACTGTCTCCACGGTCGTCGTACCAGGAGATGCCCGCGTCAACTCATCATGGATGCCTGCTAGCCGCAGGTCGCGCAAGTACGTCATGGGCGGCTTGCCGACATGCTTGAGGAACCCGCTCTGCAGTGAGCGCACACTTACGTGTGCCTCTCTGGCCAGGACGGTGCTCGACCAGGCGTCCGCTGGGCGGTCGTGGAGCAGGTCGATCGCGCGCATGACGGCCACGGGAGCGGCCGGCAGGTCAGGACGGTTGGGCTTTTGGACGTTGTTGTACGCGTGCCCCAGGAGGAGTGCGTCGAGCAGCGTCCTTTCCAGCTGTCGTCCGGCTGAGGGGTGTGACAGGAGACGTCCTCGAGTGGATATTTCCCCAGCGATCACGTTCACCATGCTCCGCCAGACTCGTCCCTCGGGCGTGTCGAGGCGCATGTGGAACGGCAGATGCAGGGGTCGTTTGACGGAATGCCCCAAAAGCTCTTCGAGCTCGCGCTCCAGCGTTGAGCTGGGGATCATGATGCACAGCTGGACAGCGTCCTGACTCCACTCGATGTGAGCGGCCTCGCCGACCGGAAAGACGGCCGCCTGCCTGCTCGAGGTCATCAGCGGCGCAGAGCGGCCCACACGGGACACGACCGTCCCCGCCACCGGCGTGTTGACGTGGATGTGGCCGGCCTCTTCCGTCACCAGGCGCATGCGGCGTCCGTATCCCAGCTGTCCCACGGTGGTCGTCCCCAGGCGCACGGCGGCCAAGCGCATGGCCAGTGCGCCCGGCTCCAACTTTTCCAGGCGGTTGGGCAGGTACACGTCGGCTACAGCTGCCTCAGCCTCATCGCATGCAGAGGCCGTCACGACCTTCACCGCCCGCACTCCTGCCGCGAGCCTGTCCTTGGTGGATCTCGGTTCGTGAGGCCACCCCGGCGACCCTTCCGCGCGCGCACTGTCACATCCATCGCGCGTTCGCCCAAGGCGTGCGCGCGCGCCACCATGACTGTTCATACGTGCACCAACGGCTTCGACAGTGGGACCTGGTCAGGTGCGCCACTATAGGCAGTTGACGCCGAGCAGCGGCACAACTGACTCTCAGCCCGCGGCCGCACTCCTACCGACGCGACGCACATCGCCGACCGGGTCAAGCTCTCTCGTTCTCGCTCCTCTGCCGCTCCTGTCGAACCTCCACGCGGGCGGCCTGCCAGGCGGACCAGTGGCCGGAGACGAGCGCCCAGATGCTCAGCGCGGACACGTAGACGACCGAGTTGAGCCAGCCGAACCACATCGAGATGGGGATCATCACGATCCAGAAGATGGCCAGCCAGCCGTTGACCTTCCGCATGAAGGTGGGGTCACGCTGGATGGAAGCCCACAGGCTCTTCACGACGCTCACGGGCGTTCCTCGACCGACGCGATGAGCTGCGCCATGGCACATCTCCTCCTAGGGCTGTCTCGACTCGTACGGTCAGTCGGGGTCGGCTTCTGCCTCGGGCTACACGTCTGCGGCCCGAGCACGCGACAACGCGCGTTTCACCACGAGGTAGCTCGCCGCGCCGGCACCAATCCACGGAGCCCCGACGATGAAGGGATCCATCCACTGGTGCTTGATGTCAGTGCGGTTGTGGCCCAGCCGCGAGCGAATGCCGTGGTACTTGGCCTCAGCCAGAACACCGGTCTCCGTGATCGGGTTGTCGGGATGCAGCGTCAGCAGTGAGCGCATCCCGCTTTCGACGGTGTCGACCCGGTCGGCCATCACCAGCAGCAGCCAGTGGGCGGTCTGGCCCTCGCTGTACTTCGCGTAGGAGTACTTGCGAATGACGCCCGACAGACCTTTCGGTGGGCACGTCGTGCCGAACACCGGGGGAAGCTGCGTGTGCTCCACCGACCGTTCCCGAGGCCACTTCTCCGGCTGCCGCTCCGGGTACTCCCAGTGCGCCCCGGAGAATGTCGGATCGAACCGCTCCCGTGGGACCGACGGACGGTCGGCGGGGTCCAGATCGGCGCCCCAACCGGGGATCCGGGCCCGGAGGGTGTCGCTTTCCTCTGCCAGCGGGGGCTTCTGAGGTGTGTACGTGTAGGTCATGAGGGACTCCTCCTGTGGCTAGGCCGCGCTGGGCACCACGATCGGTTTGATGCAGTTGTCGAGCTTGGACGAGAACAGGTGGTAGCCCTCGGAGATGTGCTCGAGCGGGATGCGGTGCGTGATGACGTCGCTGGGCTTGAAGTGGCCGTTGCGGATGTGCTCGAAGAGTCGCGGCCACTGCCGCTTGACGGGGCACTGGTTCATTCGCAGTGTCAGGCCCTTGTTCATCGCGTCACCGAACTTGACGGCGCTGAAGAGCGGCCCGTACGCCCCGACGACCGACACCGTGCCGCCCTTCCGAACGGTGTCGATCGCCCAGTTGAGCGCGACGGGCGACCCACCTTGGAGCTTGAGCTTCGCCGCCGTCACGTGCTGCAGGAAGTTGCCGTCGGCCTCTGCGCCGACCGCGTCTATGACGACGTCTGCGCCGAGGCCGTCCGTGAGGTGCTTGATGTGGCGGACGATGTCGGCGTGCTCGGTGAAGCTGATCGCCTCGGCGTGGGCGAAGTCGCGCGCCTTCTGGAGCCGGTAGTCGAGGTGGTCCACGACGATCACTCGACCGGCTCCCATGAACCACGCCGACCTGGCCGCGAACAGCCCCACCGGGCCGGCCCCGTAGACCACGACGACGTCGCCCTCGACGATGTCGCCGAGCTGGGCCCCGAAGTATCCGGTCGGCAGGGCGTCGGTGAGCAGGACGGCGTCGTCGTCATCCATCCAGTCCGGGATGAGCCCCGGCCCGACGTCCGCGAAGGGCACCCGGACGTATTCCGCCTGGCCACCGTCGTACCCACCGCAGGTGTGCGAGTAGCCGTAGATGCCACCGACCGCCGTGGCGTTGGGGTTCACGTTGTGGCAGTTGGAGTAGAGCCCTCGCGCGCAGAAGTAGCACGTCCCACAGAAGATGTTGAACGGCACCATGACCCGGTCCCCCGGCCGCACGTTCTCCACGGACGACCCCACCTGGTGCACCTCGCCGATGAACTCGTGCCCGAACGTCATGCCGACGCGGGTGTCCGGCATCATCCCGTGGTAGAGGTGCAGATCCGATCCGCAGATCGCCGCCCGGGTGACGCGCACGATCGCATCGTTCGGATGCTCGACCGCCGGGATGTCCTTCTCCTCGACACGAACCCGGTAGGGCCCGCGGTAGACCATCGCACGCATGCGCGTCTCCCTTCAGCGATCCCCGCTGGTGCATGACCACCCGTTTGCGGCCATCCCGGTCCATCCGGGAGCGACGTCGCGTTTCTCCATTAGAGGGGGCCGCCGCCCACAGTGGTATCGGCAGAGCTGCCCATAGCGGCCTCGGCACCTTGCCCGAGACCGCTGCGACCGGGCGTGCTCCGTACGCCGACGGTCGGCGGGTGCGCAGCGGTGCCCGAGCGTCGGCGTGATCGCCGAGGTCAGGACCGGGCACATGAGCACGGCGCGACGACGAGCCGTCCGGCGCTCGCGCCGTGCGTCATCGTTGGCGGCTGGGTCCGCCGCTTCGGCGGCCGAGGTGGACGTGGTGCCGGGCCCGCCTAAGCGCCCTCGATGACCTCGCTGATCCTGTGGGCCAGCGCGACGTCGAGGTCCGTGACGACTCCGCGTGCATGCGTCCAGACGCGGAACGTCGTTCCGTCCGGCTGCTCCTCCACCACGGCGTGGTGGTTCGTGTCGTGCTCGACCCGAGCAATGCGGTCGCGCAGCTCCTGGCCGACTCCCGGGGGAAGGACCACAGTCCGCTCCAGGGCACGGACGTCTCCGGTCCACCCCGGAAGGGAGGCGAGGGCCTCGGCGACTTCTTGCGCCGTCAGGTCGGTCGGCTCAGGAAGCGCGGCCGTCGCCGCCCTGTCGGGAGGAGGTCCGTCCCCGGGCGCAGCGAAGAGGTCCCCGAAGTCCTCCGGCAGCTGGCTCCGGACGGTCTCAGCCGTGGTGGCGTCCTCGTCAGCGAGCGCGGACAGGACCGCTTGCGTCAGGACGCGGGCCCGCTCTGGGGAGGTCTCGAGGTCGGCAGCCACCGTCTGCAGGAACGCAGTGCTGGACTCCGGGCGGTGGAGCGGAGCCGACCCCTGAACGAGTCTCGACAGCTGGTTGGGCAGCGTCTGCCCGAGAGCCTCTCGACCGGCGCGGTCAAGCCGTCCGGCGATGCCCACGAGGATGACCTCTACCGGCCGTTTCGCGGCATCCGGGGGGTCGAGCCCGGCTCGTGATGCGATGTCGGCGAGGAGTTCGCGATGAGCCAACAAGAGTGCAGTCCTTCCTCTGGCGGGTGTGATGTGGCGCGCCCTGGCGGACCGGATCGCGCGCTCCCCCACCGCGGACGCGATCCCCTTGGTCGAGCCGCTGAGTGCGTGGCCAACCCGGGAAAAGTTCGTTCACCTGGGTCACCGCCAGCCACCCGGTCGGGGTGGCTGGCGGGAGCCGATGGACGAGCCGAGCGGCGGACCGCCGGGACGGCCCGGCGGGCGCGGATTCCGCAGGCGCGGAACCCTCGCCACCGTCGTTCCAGGGTGCCGACGTCAGGAGCCGCCTACGTCGGCGGTCTCGGGAGCCTTCGCGAACTCCTGGACGATCCTCTCGCAGAATGCCGGGAGGTCGTCCGGCGACCGGCTCGTGGTGATGTTGCCGTCCGTGACGACCTCCTCGTCGACCACCTCCGCGCCGGCGTTGCGCAGGTCGGTGCGGACGCTGGGCCACGACCTCAGCCGGCGCCCTCTCGCGACATCGGCCTCCACGAAGTTCCACGGGCCGTGGCAGATGGACGCGACCGGCTTGCCGGACTGGACGAAGTCGCGGACGAATCGCACCGCGGCGGCTTCCATCCGCAGCTTGTCCGGGTTCACCGTCCCTCCCGGCAGCAGCAAGGCGTCGTAGTCGTCCGGCGAGACGTCACCCACCAGCTGGTCGACGGAGAAGGTGCCGGCGTCCTCCAGGTCGTTGTTCCGCGCCTGGATCTCCCCCTGACTGATCGAGACGAGCACGGTGCGAGCACCGGCGTCGTCCAAAGCCTGCCGCGGCCTCTCGAGCTCCACGCGCTCCACGCCGTCCGCAGCGAGGATGGCGACCCGCCGTCCGTCGAGCGCTCCCGCCATGTCAGTCACCCGCCATCGCCGGGTGCAGGACGATCTTCGTCCATCCCTCGTCGCGGTTGTCGAAGTGCTCGTAGGCCTCGGGCGCCTTGTCGAGCGGCAGCTCGTGGCTGACGATGAACGACGGCTCGGCCTTGCCGGCGGCGATGAGGTCGCGCAGCTGGCGGTTGTACTTCTTGACCGGCGCCTGGCCGCTGCCGATGTGCTGGCCCTTGAACCAGAACATCCCGTAGTCGAAGGCGAGCTTGCCCTGCTTCGCCAGCTCGTCCTTCGCTCCGGGGTCCTGGGGCACGAAGACACCGACGTTGCCGATCTTTCCCGTGAAGCGCACCGAGGCGACAAGCCGGTTCATGGTCAGGTTGGCCTGCTCCTGACCGTCCGGCTCGTGCGCCTGGTAGCCGACGCACTCGCACCCGTTGTCCGCACCCAGCCCCATGGTCTGCTCGAGCACCGCCTCGACCGGGTCGACCTTCGAGTCGTCGATGGCGATCGCGCCGATCGACTCGGCCAGTCGCAGCCGGTCGGGATGCCGGTCGACGACCATCACCTTGCTGGCTCCGCGGATGGTCGCCGACAGGGCCGCCATGAGCCCGACCGGTCCCGCTCCGTAGATGACCGTCTGGTCACCGGGTTGTACGCCGGCGAGCTCGGTCGCGTGGTAGCCGGTCGGGAAGATGTCCGCGAGCATGACGTAGTCGGTCTGGCGCTCTTCCGCGTCCTCGCCCAGCCGTAGGCAGTTGAAGTCACCCCACGGCACACGTAGCAGCTCTGCTTGCCCTCCTCCGTACGGTCCCATGTCGGCGAAACCGTACGCGGCGCCGGCCATCTTCGGGTCCGGCTGCGCGGTCAGGCAGTAGTTCGTCAGCCCGCGTTCGCAGTTCTTGCAGTGCCCACACGCGATGTTGAACGGCAGGACGACGTACTCCCCCACCTTCACCTTGTCGACGCCGTCTCCGACCTCCACCACCTCGCCCAGGTTCTCGTGCCCGAACCAGCGACCGGTCTCGAAGTCGGTGCGGCCCTCGTACATGTGCAGGTCCGACCCGCAGATGTTCGCGGACGTGACGCGCACCAACACGTCGGTCGGCCGCTCGATGCGCGCATCGGGCACGTCCTTGACGCTGACCTTGCGGGGTCCTTCGTACACCACTGCCTTCATGCTGCCTCCTCGTCGTGAGATGAGCAGCCACCCGCCGCTCGGGCGGCCGTCTCCATTACAGGCGGACGACCTCCGGGCCCGGTATCGGCAGAAGTGCCCATACCGGCACGGCACGGCACGCACGGCATCCTTCCTCGCACCTCGAGGGTCACGTCCCACGTGGTGGGCACATCGGGGCCGGGTGAGCGGACGACGAAATCGGTTCGGCATCGACGCGTGGGGTACGCGGGAGGTGCCCCTCGATGCGAATCTCTCCGGCCGCGGCTCACGAGCTTGCGCGCGTGGCACCGCGCGGACGTCGCGTCCGCTTCTGGTTGCGAGTCGCGGAAGGAACCCCCGTGCCGAACGATGTGCCCATTGCCGAGATCGTCGACATCGCCGCCTCCACCGTTCCCCTGCTGGAACGGGCACGAGGCATCGTGGAGAGCCTTGACGCCTGGTTGCCCGTCGAAGCCATCTGGTTGACCCTCTCCGATCCGCAGTCGCACGTCTACGCAACCATCGGAAGCACAGGGCTGGAGCGACCCGTCCTCGACTACCTGGACCGTCCGACGGTTGCACGAGAGATCCAGCTTGCCGAGCTGAACAAGGACCGCCCGCCCGTCGCTGTCACGGAGCTGCCTGTTCCCATCGAGGAACTGCCGACGTGGGCGGACTGCCTGATCCCGGTCGGCTTCCGCGATGGCCTGGCCGTGCCTCTCGTCGAGCCCGGGGGCCCCTACCTGGGGATGCTCAGCCTGCTGCACTCGAGTACAGAGCTACCCGCAGGTGTGGTGCGAGACAGCGTCGGGCAGCTTGCTCCGTTGATCGCTCGGGCAGTGTCCCCGCTGCGTTCGCTGCTGTCGACCGCGCGCCTCGTTCAGGGTGCGAGGGCGGGTGCGGTCCTGCTTCGCGACGGCAGCACCTATCCCCTTCCCGGGCTTGAGCCCCACCCGTCTCTCGTTCACTCGCTGGTCCTGGACATCGCCCGGCGCACGCTGTTGGAGGGCGTCGTGTACCGGTCGTTCATGTGGCCGCTGCAGAACGATGGCGGCCTCGACGCCCACACGCGCGTCACCGTCATCGCAGCAACCGACGTACCGGCTTTCGTGCTGGGCACTCTCCTGCTCACACCGGATGCCGAGTGCCACGGCCTCACACTCCGCGAGATGGAGGTGCTGGGCCTGATTGTCGACGGGCGCTCGAACCAGCAGATCGCGACGCGACTCACCATCGCCGCTCGCACCGTGGCCGCCCACGTGGAACACATTCTGCGCAAGTTCGACGCACCGACGAGGACGCTGGCTGCGGTGCAGGCGGAGCGCGAAGGATGCCATGTCCCCCCAGCCCTGTCAGTGCCGTCGAGGGGCCGGGGTTACTGAGGGGCTGGGCCGCAAAGGGGGTGGGCCGCAAAAGGGGTGGGTGGTGCGGAAGGAGCGCTTTACCCGTGCCGACGTTCGAATTACCGTCGAGGACCGGGAGAGCGTTCCGGCACGGGGACTCTCCGGCTTCGGCCGCCGAATCGATGACCTGGTATGGGGGCGATGGTGAGCGGGAACGCGTCGCTGCGCGCCGAGATGGCGCAGATAGCCACAGAGGCAGGCGCCGTCGAGCAGCGAGCAGACGCGCTGTTGACGTGTCTGAGCCGAGCACTGCCCTACACCGCGGCCTGGATCGGGTTGCGTGATCCGGAGACCCGGGTCCACCACCGGGTCGGCTCCTTCGGCGATGGCGACGCCCTGGTGCGCTACTTCGCACATCCGGAGGCCGACGAGGAGGTGGAGGCGTTGGGGCTCAACCGGTGCCAGCCGCCTGTGCCGGCCTCGAGCCTCGGGGTTCCTCTGGCCGAGACGCGGGCTTGGGGGGAGTACCTGCTTCCGGCAGGGTTCGTCGACGGGGTGGTCGTGGGGCTGTTCGCCGAGGATGGTCGGCACCTTGGCTTCCTGAGCCTGCTCAGCGCTGACCCGGCTGAGCGCGCCGGCTCCTACGCCGCTGCACTCGCCGACCTTCGACCCATCATCGTCGATGCGGTCGATCGGCTGCCGTCGTTCTCCGCCGCAGCTCGTCTGGTCGGTGATGCGATCGGGGGCCTTGTCATCACCCGGGCAGGCCGCTCGGTGCCGGTGCCGGGCCTCCGCACCCATCCGTTGCTGGCCGAGGGGTCCGCGACGCTTGCCGCCGCGCGCCGGCATGCCAGCGCGCCGGGCACGGCCGCGACGTTCATCAGCCCGTGGTCAGGGAGTCTGCTGGCGATCAGCGTCCTCGACTGTCGTGACGCCACCGACCACCTCAGCGCACTCGTGCTGGTTCGTCCGGCAGATCACGCCGGTGGCCTCGAGATGCCCGAGCTGCGGCTGCTCGGCGCGCTGGTGGAGGGCTGGGATGACGACCGCATCGGGGCAGCCCCCGGCCTGATCCGTACCTCTGGTGACGCGTTGCGACTCGCTGAACGGCTGGGACTGCCCTCCGTCGAGGCACTCGTGCAGCACGCAGCGCGGAAGGGCTGCTACGTCCCCTCCGCGCTGTGGCCATGATGGGCTGGGTCCGGAGCGATCCGTCTACGGCCAGAGCCGGCGGTTCCTCAGCGTGTTCTCGAGCCTGGAGAGTGCCGCGGGCGGTGCCGTCGCCCGGCGTCCAGGCTGCTGGGTTCCCGCATGCGGCCACGCTCCGAGGCTCAGTCGTGCGAGCGTTGACGCGGTGTCAGCGAGCCGGTAGCGCCCGCTTGGCAAGCACTGCTGCGCCGGCCCCGGCCAGGGCGGCGGTCAGGAGCCTCGGCGACCACCGCGTCGCTGCCGTCACCAGTTGCGGTGGGCTGCTGCGCTGCGGATCCGACCGCGAGTCTGAGTCCGAGCTCGTCACCGCAAGCGATCCGTCCGCGAAAGCGTCGAGCATGGCGGGTATGAAGGCCGCCATGTCCTGAGGTCCCCGACTGGTGGTGAGGTTGCCCTCGCGAACGACCTCCTGGTCGAGCCACGTGGCACCCGCGTTCACCACATCGTCCCGGATGCCCGCCCACGAGGTGAGGGTGCGTCCCTCGAGGACACCGGCCGACGCGAGCACCCACGGCCCGTGGCACAGCGTGACGACCGGCTTGCCGCTCTCGACGAACTGGCGGACCAGCTCGCGCGCGGGTGCGGACTGGCGGAGCAGGTCCGGGTTGATGAAGCCGCCCGGCACCAAGAGACCGTCGTAGTCGCCGACGCCCGCCTGGGCCACAGTCCTGTCGACGCGCACCCGCGTGGCCGGCAGGTTCAGGTTCAGACCGCGGATGCGGCCCTTCTGTAGCGATACCACGTCGACCTTCGCGCCCGCCGCCTTCAGCGCGCGCAAAGGGACGGTCAACTCGACCTTCTCGAACCCGTCAGCAGCGAGAACCGCGATTCGGCGGCCCTTGAGGTTTCGTCTGTCGGACATTGCTCCACCTCCTGTGAGTCGCCGGGACGCGTACCCAGTCCCGGGCATCCGACACCCCGTCACTTCCCATGGCGTATCGGGCGTTCTGCCGATAGCGGCTCCCCTTCGCCGCACGGTTCGATGGGGAGGACCGGCGTCTCGTGACCCGCCGGGCGGCGCGTCCGACCCGTGCAGAAGGAGGGGAGACCATGGACCGGTACCAGTCGGCCATCGGCGGCCAGGCGGCAGGCATGCGATGCTGAGCAGGCTGCGAGTCCAGCGCTTCATCCACTCGAGCCTGTGGCTGTTGCCGGTCGGATGCCTGGTCGCGGGCGTCGTCCTTGCTCTCGGCGCGCTCGCACTCGACCGACTCACGGCATACCAGCTCGTTCCGAGCAGCCTGACCGGGACACCGTCCGACGCCCAGACGATCCTGTCGACCTTCGCCGGCGCCCTGGTGTCGCTGACCACACTCGTCCTGACGGTCACCCTCGTCGCGGTCCAGTTGGCGATGGAGCAGTTCTCGCCCCGCATCGTGGGGGCTCTGCTCGCCGACCGGTGGAGCCAGCTGGCGATCGGGTTGTTCGGCGCGAGCTTCGTCGTCGTGGTGCTGACCCTGCGTGAGATCCGCGGCTCCGACAAGGGCACGGTGCCCGGAGCGTCCATGGTCCTGTCCTACGTTCTGATGCTCGCCAGCATCATCGTGCTGATCCTTTTCGTGCACCACGCCGGGCAAGGCCTGCGGGTCGCCGGGCTCATCGATCTCGTCGGTGACCGCAGTCGCGCGTTCATCGTCCGCGAGCACGGGGAGCTGCCGGTGGTCTCTGCTGGCCCGGGCGAGATCGTCGCCGCGGGGCCGGGCAATGTGGTCCGCGTCGATCGCCCCGCCCTAGTCGCCGCGGCCCGCCAGGCGGACTGCGTGCTGGAGATGGTCCCCGTGATGGGGGACTTCGTGGTCGGCGGTGCACCTCTGTTCCGTGTGCATCCGCGCACCTCCTCTATGCCGACTGCCGACGCAGGTGCCGCCACAGGTGCTGCCGCTCGGCTGCAGGCCGGCGATGTGGCCCGTCACGTGCTGCTCGGACCCGAACGCGTCCACACCGAGGACCTTGCCTACGGCTTCCGCAAGCTGGTCGACATTGCTGTCCGGTCCATCGCTCAGCCCTTCAACGACCCCACCACGGCGGTCCAGGCTCTGCATCGGCTTCACGACCTGTTGCGTCAGATAGCCGCTCGCCCACTGCCCGGGGGCGAGCACCGTGACGAAGACGGCGTGATCCGCCTGATAGAGCGCACAGTCAGCTGGGACGGCTACGTCAGGCTGGCTTTCGACGAAGTCCGCCTGGCCGGGGCGTCGGAGCCGCAGGTGACCAGGAAGATGTGCGCGGCACTCACCGACCTCAAGTCCGTCGCACCGCCCGAGCGACAGGGACCGCTGGACCACCAGCTGCGGCTGCTCACGGCCGCCGTCCACCGCTGTCATGAGGATGAGGAGGACGTCGTCGCGGCGCTCACCCCGGACACCGAAGGGATCGGGTCGGGTGCCGACGTCACGGTGGCACCGGATCTGGGGTGGGTCCCGGACGTCGCGGCATTCGGTGTCCGAGTTCCCCCGCGCTAGCCCTGCCCTCTTAGCAGTAGGCGGTTGCTCGGTGCGCCGGGCTCCAGGGGCTGAAAGGTACCGGGCTCGCTAGCCGGGAGAGGGGCAGACGCGCAGGTCACCAGGGCCCGGAACGGCCGCGGGGCGGATGACCGCCGACGCGAGGAACGCGCGGAAGAGAGCGCCCAGACTCCCGACCTTCGATGGAGGTCGCCAGCTCCCGGTTGATCCAGCGCACGATCACCTCGACCACGTAAGCCCGCTCACCGCCGTCGAGCCGATGCCCTTTCCCGATGCCGTGCCACGTCTCCAGGCAGCTGCGGCAGCAGGTCCCGGTGGCGTGCTGGGCCACGAAGACCGGGTGATTGCGGTACGGGGTCTGCCGTCCGTCGTTGCGCGGCTCGGCCGGCGCCAACCGCTCCGCGATGATCTCCGCGGCATGAGCACGCATCGTCTGCGGACCGCGGAGTTCGGCCGTGGCCCGCTCGCGCCCGCGTAGATGGAACCGCCGCCCGAACGGTCGCGCGCTCGCGCGGTCGATCCGCGCATCGATCTCGGCAGGGTCGGCCATGACCACAGACTAGGCACAGTGCGGACGCGAACCGCCACGGACCGAGCAGGGCGAGCCTCGACTCCCGATGCGACAGCGCCGCCGAGGGCGACTGGGAGACGTCGTGCTCAGGCCAGCCCCTCGTTGTGCGGCTCGATGCTCGCTGAGGGGTCGACCCCCTCGTCGGCGTCGGGCTGGACAGGGCCCTCGCCCGGCTCGGAACCGGAGCCGGCCGCAGTGTTTCGAGAGGACCTGTCCGGGTCTGTCACGTCGGTGGTCGTCGGCGCCTGACCGATGCGCTTGGCGGCCTCTCCAGTCCCGGTGTCCTCCAGCTCTGAATCGCTCATTTCTCCTCCTTGGATTCCATTCGCTGCTCGCGCACACGCCGGTGGGCTGCGCGAGCGCAATCTGTCCGACGTGCGTCGTAGGTCTGTCTTCGTCGCCGACACCCGCCGTCAGGCTCGGCTCGATCCGGGCAGGAGCCCGGCGAACTCCCTGCCCAGTTGGGCGAGCACGTCGTCGAACTCACCCGGCGAGACAGCCTCGCGGGTCGTGGCGAGCACGGCGACCATCCCGTTCCGAGCCTCCTCCTTCGACAGGCGCGCCATCCGCGCGACCCGCACGGCGAAGTCCTCGGATTCGAAGGAGTGCGCCTCCGGCTCCGGGGGGATGAGGTCGCTTTGCAGGGGCCGGGGCAGCTGAGCACGTAGGTCGTATGCCTCGTCGGCATTCAGCCGCTCGGCCAGCACTCTCAGGGTCGCGTGGACGAGCGTCTCACTCTCGTCGCGTGGGCGCCCGATGCGAGCCTGCACGGACCAGATGAAGTCGTCGTACCGCACTGCTCCTCCTCCATCAAGAAACCAGTCGGCTCACGCGCCGGCCACTGCTCCACTCTGGACGTCGGTGCCTGAGGAAGTACATCGGCAACCCTGCCGATCTGCTCCGCCGTCGGCGACCAGGACGCCTGTGCCGAGCGGCTCGCATCGGCAGACCTGCCGATGCCCCATCGCGACTTCAATCCGTAGTGTCGAGTGCATCCCGACGAGAGGACCATCCATGACCATCGACCGCGGACTGCTGGCCATCCTGAAAGCCAAGCCCGGCAAAGGCGACGAGCTCGGGGCGTTCCTCCAGCAGGCCCGCCAGCTGGCGACCCGGGAAGAGGGCACGGTCAACTGGTACGCCTTCCGAATCGACGACACGACGTACGGGATCTTCGACACGTTCGAGACCGAGGAGGCCCGACAGGCACACGTCAACGGCCAGATCCCCGCGGCACTGCAGGAAGCGGCCCCGGACCTGCTGGCCGAAGCCGCTGACATCAAGCCGATCGACGTGCTCGCGGTCAAGTAGCCGCCTTCTGCTCGGTGCTCTCGATACGCGTCGGGTGTCGAACCACCCGGCTCTGCCGCGGCTTCGTCGTTGCGGGCAGTGCTGTGGGCGCTGCTGGGCCCAACAGCTGCCTGGGGGCCGAGCGCGTGAAGCACCCCAGCGGCGGGTAGAAGACGCAGACCGAAACCGGCAAGCACAGCGCACGTCACCGGACGGAAGAGGAGGACCCGAGATGAACCAGACACCCGAGGACGCCGACCAGCGAAGGGCCGTCGATAGTGCCGAGCCGGACCAGGACGAGGTCTTCGATGACGTCAACCTTCCGGAGGATGACGGGCTTCCACGGCCGAATCGGCAGGGCCATGCCAAGATGCCGGAGCGGCTTGACGACGACGCGTTGGAGCGTGCCGTTGAGCGTGAGAGAGCAGACGCGGGCATTACCGACTACGCCCAGGCAGATGTGCCACCGGCAACGGATCCCCTTCCCGAAGGGTCGTCGCAGGCGGCGGACCTCGCTCAGCGGGGCCTGACCGACGAGCAGGCGGGTTGAGCGAGGCGCCGGAGTGTCTCGACGGCGCTGTCGCGGACCGGACGTCTGCATCGAGGCGGTCGGTATGGAGGCGCACTCCCCGGGGCCGCTGCACGTGTACGACCAGGTCAAGCAACAGCTCCGGCTTCAGACGGACCGGCCCACGGCCGTGCGCGAGGCGATCTACGCCTGTCGCAAGGGCGGGTCGGTGTTCACCCACGGTGTCTTCGGCGGGGTCGTGGACAAGTTCCCGCTCGGGGCGGTGATGAACAAGGCGCTGACGCTGCGAGGCGCCCAGCAGCACGGACATCGCTACATCCCCGAGATTCTCGACCTCATGAGCCGCGACGAGGTCAGAACCGAGCACCTCGCCGCCCACGTCATGCCGCTCGACGACGGTCCGAGGGGCTACCGGATGTTCAAGGAGAAGGAGCATGGATGCGTCCGGGCGGTGTTCCGACCGAACGCCTGAGTGGCGAGGAGGCCTCGTCCCAGCCTGAACTTCCACGGGTGGGACGGGGTCTCCGTCCGGTGGCGCCAAGGGGGAGCCATCACGGAGAACGGTCGCCCCTCCTCGGTCTCGAAGGTGTCCAAGGCCGTACGTCGTGTCGTCGATCCAGGATGCGTACCAGGTGACGGTGCCCTGTTCGTGGGTCGCCAGCTCGCAGGCCTGCTGGCGGGAAGACGAGCGGGGAAATGAAGAAGCACGTGTGATCGCGCTTCGTGCTCTTCGCACGTGGCGGTTCAAGATCCCCCACCCTGATAGCGACGGAGAACCCGATGTCGAGCCAACCGGTCCCGCAGGTACGACTGCCCGCTGGGGAGACGATTCCCGTGATGGGGCTGGGCACCTGGTACCTGGGCGAGGATCCGGCCCGGCGGGACTCGGAGCTCGCGGCCCTGCGCCTGGGCATCGACATTGGGCTCACGTTGATCGACACCGCCGAGATGTACGGCAACGGCAGGGCGGAAGCGCTGGTCGGCGAGGCGATCGCCGGCCGCCGCGACGAGGTGTTCCTGGTTACCAAGGTGCTGCCCTCACACGCCTCGTACGCGGACACGATCCAGGCGTGCCGCCAGAGCCTGGGCCGGCTCGGCACCGATCGGCTCGACCTGTACCTGCTGCACTGGCGCGGCCAGGTGCCGCTCGAGGAGACCGTGCGCGCCTTCGAGGAGCTGGTCCGGCTGGGCATGATCCGCTACTGGGGCGTCAGCAACTTCGACACCCAGGACATGGCCGAGCTGCTGAGCGTCCCCGGCGGGCAGGCGGTCCAGACGAACCAGGTGCTCTACAACCTCACCCGCCGGGGCATCGAGTACGACCTGCTGCCGGCCCTGCAGCGACAGGGCATCCCGGTGATGGCCTACTCACCGATCGAGCAGGGCCGGCTGCTGGACCACCCCGCGATCATCACGGTGGCGAACGAGCTCGAGGCCACCCCGGCACAGGTCGCCCTCGCCTGGGTGATGACCCGGGACGGTGTGAACCTCATCCCCCGTGCCGGCACGCACCAGCACGTTCTGGAGAACCGGGCAGCGGTGGGCCAGCGTCTGACCGAGCAGCATCTGCGCGCGCTGGACGAGGCGTTCCCGCCGCCCCGCCGACCCAGACCCCTCGAGATGCTTTGAGGTCCTGCCGTGCCCGGTGGAGTGGCGACCGCGATGCCCGTGGACCACGGCGACGCGACAACCCGTTCGCACGCTGCAACATCGACGGGCCCGTCAGGAGCGACATGACCGGACGAACTCCTCCACGCGGCTAGAGCGCGACTCCCGGACCACGACAGCGCCGCCCGGGTGGTTCTGCGCAGCCTGGCACTCAGGTACGACCCGTGCCGGGCCGTGGAGGCTGGGGCAGCTCGCCGGTCTCCAGGAAGGTCTGCGCGACCTCCCGCAGCTTGATGTTCGCGTTCTGCGAGTGGCGCCGCAGGACGTTGAAGGCCGCGTCGCTGCTCAGGCCGTGGCGCTGCATCAGGACCCCGACGGCCTGACCGATCATCTCGCGGGTGCCCAGGGCATGCCGCAGGTTCTGGGCCGAGTGCACCCAGCCCACGAGAGCCGACGCGGTCACCCGGCAGCTCTCGGCCAGGTTGAGGGTGTCGGTGTCCAGCCGGTGCGGGCGCTCCCAGTAGAGGCCCAGCGCCCCCAGCGTGCGACCCCCCCCAGACGAGCGGGACCGCCACGGTCGAGTGCACGCCGGCCGCTTGGGCTGCGGCGCTCCAGCGAGGCCACCGCCGCTCGACAGGCAGTGAGTCGCTGACCACGGTCAGGCCGGTCGTGATCGCCTCGAGACACGGTCCCTCCACGAGGGGCACCTGAAGTCCGTGCACCTCGGCGATGAAGAGGTCCGACGCGGCCCTGGACACGACATGGGGCGCTCGACCGACGATGGCACCTGCATGCTCGAGGACCGGCACGAGCCTGGCGGCGGTGGCGAGTACCTCGGTGAGCGTGTCTTCCACGGTCCGCGCGCCGTACGGCGGCCTGCTGGACCCGGCAGTCGTGCTCGCAACGTCAGGGGCGTCCATGGGAGGTACCTCCGCGGGTCCCAGGTCCTCTCGTTCTTGAAAGTCCCGTTCCGGGAGTCGAGCCATGTCGAACCCCGTGCCCTGACCTGAAAAGTACTGAGCGGGAACCCCGCCCCGATATCGGCAGATCTACCCATTTCGCGGGCTGGCTCCTGCCGAGTCGGTGCCCGACTCGCGGACCTGGGGACATGACGAGACAGCCCCTGACCCGCGTCTCCGCTGGTCAGGGGCTGTCTCGTGCTGGTGGGCGATACTGGGTTTGAACCAGTGACCTCTTCCGTGTCAAGGAAGCGCGCTACCGCTGCGCCAATCGCCCTTGGGTGTTGCTGGTACTGCTGGGTCCTGCGTGGTGTCTCACCGAGGTGGAGACGGGATTTGAACCCGTGTACGCGGCTTTGCAGGCCGCTGCCTCGCCTCTCGGCCACTCCACCGTGGAAGGCAAGTGGATCTTTGCCTCCGAGCGGACGACCGGGCTCGAACCGGCGACCTCAACCTTGGCAAGGTTGCGCTCTACCAACTGAGCTACGTCCGCGGGAACACCAGCGGTGTAACTTCCCCGCTCGGTGCGTGGTAGACACTATCCGATCGCTCCGGGAGATACAAAACCGGCTCCGGCACCCTCGTCAGGGCCGGTTTCCGGGCGGGTTCGGCACCGGATCCGGCGCCTCGTCGACCTCTTCTGCACCGTCCGTCCGGGCCTGTCCCACTCCCCTTCGGATGGCGGCCCCCAGGGGCCCCGGCTCCCTGCTGCGGAACTGCTGGTCGCGCCCACGCTCGTCCCCGTCGGCCTCTCCTCGCGCAGCCTCTGGCTCAGCCGATCGCGAGTCACCGCGCGCCAGCAACGCGCCGGCCCCCTCCTTGGCCCAGTTCACGAGCCGCACGTCGGTGCCCTCGTGCAGGTCCACCGGCCACAGGATGCGCACCGCGGCGTTCATGCCGGCGCCGATGAGGATCGCGACGGCGAGCGCGTAGAGCCACACGAGCAGGACGATGGGGGTGCTGAGCGGGCCGTAGATCGACGAGCCGCCCATCGAGGCCTCGAGCGAGACGCGTACGACGTAGGAGGCCCCGATCCAGATCGCCATGGCGAGCACCGCACCGGGCAGGTTGCGCCGCCAGGGACTGCGGTGCGGCGTGGACACGTGGTACATCGAGGCGAGCAGCACGACGCCGAAGGCGAGCAGGGTCGGCCAGTAGAGCGCCCGCGTGACGGCCGCGGCCAGGTCGGGCAGCCACGAGGCCAGCAGTCCCGGACCGAGCAGCATGAGCGGCAGCACGAGCACGGCCGACACGATCCCGAAGGAGTAGAGCAGCAGGCTGAACGCGCGCATGTGCACGATCCCACGGGCACCGTTCTGCCCGTACATGATCGACACGGTGTCGACGAAGACGTTGAGCGCTCTCGACCCCGACCACAGCGAGAGCAGGAAGCCGACCGAGACGATGTCGACGCGACCGCCGCGCAGCACGTCCGTGATCGTCGGCAGCAGCAGCTCGTTGATGCTCGACTCGGAGAGGAAGCGGGACGCGTACTCCTCGATGGCCGACACGATCCGCTGGGTCGTGTCCGGACCGATCCACCCGCCGACGAAGCCGAGGCCGCCGAAGAGACCGAGCACCAGGGGCGGCAGGCTGAGCAGCATGAAGAAGGCGCCCTCGGCCGCGAGCCCGGTCACGCGGTAGCGCAGGCAGACCCGGATCGTCTCCCGCGTCAGCCTGCCGAGCCGCAGTCCCCACGGGACCCGCTCCAGCACTGCCCGCGTCCTCGTCCGCACGCTCATCGTGTCCGAGGCTAGTGGGAGGCGGCGAACCGACGGCAGGTGACCGGCCCGACACCCCGTGCGCGGTCGGTCAGCCGACCTCCCGACCTACGCTCTGCACGTGAGCACACACGAGGTCACCAACCAGGTGCCGCCCTTCGTCGGCAGCGACTTCCTCCTCGACGACGCGACGCTGCGCGAGGCCGTCGAGCGCTGGGCCGGCCCGTCGGCCGCGGCCGAGCTCGCGCCTCTTGGCGCCCTCGCCGGCACCGAGGAGGCGCAGGAGCACGCCCGGCTCGCCGACACCCACCCGCCGGTCCTGCGCACCCACGACGCGCGGGGCAACCGCATCGACGAGGTGGAGTTCCACCCCTCGTGGCACTGGCTCATGACTCAGGCGGTGGGGGCCGGGCTCACCGCCGAGCCGTGGACGCGGCCCGCTGGCTCGGGCGCCCACGTGCGCCGCGCCGCCGGCTTCCTCCTCTGGTCGCGCGTCGAGGCCGGCCACGGGTGCCCCGTGTCGATGACGTATGCCGCCGGGTCGGCCCTGCGGCACGACCGCACCCTGGGCGACCGCTGGCTGCCTGCTCTCGCGAGCCGCGACTACGACTTCGGCATCCGGCCCGTGTCGGTCAAGGCCGGCGCCGTCGCGGGCATGGGCATGACCGAGAAGCAGGGCGGCTCCGACGTCCGCGCCAACTCCACGCGCGCGGTCCCGGCGCCCGGCGGGCCGCTCCCCGGCGAGACCTACCGCCTCACCGGGCACAAGTGGTTCTGCTCCGCACCGATGAGCGACGTCTTCCTCGTCCTGGCCCAGGCTCCCGGCGGACTCACCTGCTTCGTCGTGCCGCGTGCCCTCGACGACGGCACCCGCAACGCCTTCGCGCTCCAGCGCCTCAAGGACAAGCTGGGCAACCACTCCAACGCCTCCAGCGAGGTCGAGCTGGACGGCACCTGGGGCAGCCGGCTCGGCGACGAGGGCCGCGGCGTCCGCACCATCATCGACATGGTCGGTGCGACCCGCCTCGACTGCGTCCTGGGCTCGAGCGCCACGATGCGCGACGCCGTCGCCCGCGCCGTGCACCACGCGCGGCACCGCTCGGCCTTCGGCGCGCTGCTCGTCGACCAGCCGCTCATGCGCAACGTCCTGGCGGACCTGGCCCTCGAGTCGGAGGCCGCGACGCTCCTGGGGATGCGACTCGCGCACGCGGTCGATGCCGGCGAGACCGAGCTGGCGCGCCTCGGCGTCGCCCTCGGCAAGTTCTGGGTGTGCAAGCGCACCGCTCCCCTGGTCGCCGAGGCGCTCGAGTGCCTCGGCGGCAACGGCTACGTCGAGGAGAACGGTCTGGCCCGGCTCTACCGGGAAGCGCCGCTCAACTCGATCTGGGAGGGCTCGGGCAACGTCAACGCCCTCGACGTGCTGCGCGCGGTGACCCGCGAACCCACCACGCTGGAGGCGCTGACGAAGGAGCTGCACGAGGTGCGCGGGGCCAGCACCGAGCTCGACGCCCACGTGGACTCCGCTCTGGCACAGGCCCGCTCGCTCGACCCGGCATCGGCCGACGCCGCCTTCGGCGCTCGTTCCATCGTGGAGCGTCTCGCGCTCGCCCTGCAGGCCAGCCTGCTCGTGCGCCACTTCCCCGGACCCGTGGCCGACGCGTTCGTCGCCAGTCGCATCGCCGGGCACCGGGGCCACACCTTCGGCTCGCTCGACGTCGACCTCGCCGGTGCCGCCTCGGCGCTCGTCGAGCGCGCCGGCTGACCCCACGCAACACCGGGTCGAGCTACAGCCCTCAGCTGAGGGACAGGCGCTTGCGCTCGCCCTCGACGTCGAAGTCGGCCGGTGGCCACTGCAGGTTCATCCCCCGCAGGGCGTCGAGCAGCAGCTGCTGCACGGCCAGCCGCGCGTACCACTTGCGGTCCGCGGGCACGACGTGCCAGGGAGCCCCCACCGTCGAGGTCTTGTCGAGGACCGCCTGGTAGGCCTGCATGTAGTCATCCCACCGGCCCCGCTCGTCCACGTCCCCGGGGTTGAACTTGTAGTACTTGTCGGGCCGGTCGAGGCGCTCGAGCAGGCGCGCCTTCTGCTCCTCCTTGGCGATGTGCAGCATGACCTTGACCACGGTGGTCCCCGATGCGACCACCTTGCGCTCGAACGCGTTGATCTGGGCGTAGCGCTTGGACCACACCTCCTGGGGGACGAGGTCGTGCACGCGTACGACGAGCACGTCCTCGTACTGCGACCGGTCGAAGACCCCGAGCTGCCCCGGCGCCGGCAGCGCCTTCTCGATGCGCCACAGGAAGTCGTGTGCCAGCTCCTCCTTGGTGGGCGCCTTGAAGGCGGTGGCCTTGACACCCTCGGGGTTGACCGAGATGACGTGCCGCATGATGCCGCCCTTCCCGGAGGTGTCCATGCCCTGCACCACGAGCAGGACCGCGCGCTTGCTCCCGGCCGTCGACTCGGCGAAGAGGCGCTCGAGCTGGTCCGAGAGCTCCGCCTCGCACGCCCTGAGCGCTGCCTTGCCGTCGAGCTTGCCGCCCGAGAACCCCGGCGTGCCGGAGGTGTCGACGTCAGCGAGCACGAAGCCCTTGCCGACGCACAGGGCGTTGCCGACGTCCTTGATCTCCGTCACCGCGTCGGCCTCGTGGGCCGCGAGGCGCTCCTCCTCCTCGGCGGCGCGCTCCACCTCCTCGGCGCTCGGTGCGGCGCCGGCGCTCATCCCGCCCTTGCCCTTCTTGTGCTTCTTGCTCTTCGCGCCCTTGCCCATGGCGTCATCCTGCCCGAACGGAACGCCGCGCGACGGGAAGCGTGCAGACCGCGCGCACGGCCCGTCACCGATACTGGCGGGCATGCGACTGCTCGTCCCCGGCCGTTCCGGCCTCGCCCCGCTCGCCGAGCTCGACGACACAGGCCTGTTCCGGGCGTATGCCGCCCCGGCCGGCCCGTGGGTGCGCTGCAACATGATCACCTCTCTCGACGGAGCTGCGACCGGTCCCGACGGCCGTTCGGGGTCGATCAACAATGCCGCGGACCACGCCGTCTTCGAGGTGCTGCGGGCGATGAGCCACGTGGTCGTCGTCGGCGCCGGGACCATCCGCGCGGAGGGCTATCCGCCACTGTCGGTGAAGGACTCGCTGGTGGGCCTTCGCCGGCAGCTGGGCCTGCCTGACGTGCTGCCGCTCGTCGCGGTGAGCAACCGCGGTGACGTGCCCGAGACCCTGCGTGGCTGCCGGGACGGCCGCGCTCTCATCGCCCTGCCGGCCTCTGCACCCGGTCTCACTGCGGCCCGTCGCGACCTCGGCGACGAGCACGTCCTCGTGTGCGGCGATGACCGCGTGGACGTCCCCGCCCTCGTCGCCGCGCTGCACGAGCGCCGTTGGGGCCAGGTGCTGACCGAGGGCGGCCCCACGTTGCTCGCGGCCTTCCTCGCCGCCGGCGCGGTGGACGAGCTGTGCTTCACGGTCGCCCCGCACGTCGTCGGTGGTGAGCACCCGCGTCCCGTGGCCGCACCGGGCACGCCGGCCGAGCTAGAGCTGGGGCTGCTCGTCGAGCAGGACGACACCCTGATGGGGCGGTGGCTCGTCCGCCGCTGAGCGACCGCGCTCCTGCACGAGCCTCGCGCACCGACGTCAGGCTCGGAACCCGTCGACGAACTCGCGCACCACGCTTTCCCACCGCTGCGGCTCGACGTTCCACTCGCGACAGTGCCCGGCCGTGCCCCACCGCTCGAGGCGCACGAGGTCGGGCCGTCGTCCGGCGAGGGCGACCGCGGGCCCGATGGGCACGAAGTCGTCGCCGTCGGAGGCGATGACGAGCATGCGGTGCCGCAGCTCGCCGGCCCGCGCCACCCAGTCGGTGCGGGCCACGTCGATCGGCTCGTGGACGCCGACGAGGCGTCGGCTGCGGCGCGAGCCCATCAGGTCGGTCGCCACGCGGACCAGCGGACCCGGCACCTTGCGCAGGCGACCGTGGTGGCGCAGCACGACCCCCCAGTCGATGACGGGCGAGTCGAAGACCACCCCGACGACGTGACGCGCCAGCGGTGACCGGTCGAGGGCCTGCAGCACGATGGCACCGCCCATCGACCACCCGAGCAGGAGGATGCGTCGCGCACCCCGCGACACGGCATACGACATCGCGGCCTCGACGTCGCGCCACTCCGAGAGCCCGAGGCTGTAGCGCCCGTCGAGGCCCCGCGGGGCGTCGCGGTCGTTGCGGTAGGCGGTGACCAGGCTGGTCCAGCCGGCAGCGTGCAGGACCGGCACGGCCCGCAGCGTCTCCTCCTTGCGCGCGCCACGCCCGTGGACGAGCACTGCCCAGTCGGTGCCGGTGGCGCCGCCCTGCGGTGACACCAGCCAGCCGGGCAGCGGCCCGATGTCGGAGACGATGACGACATCTTGGTCGGGCAGGCCGAGGCTCACCGACGGGCGGTCCCAGAAGTAGTACTGGTTCCACCGCGCCGGGCCTGCCGAGATCCGCCCCCGGTCGACGGCGAGCAGCCGGCGCGTCACCGCCCCCTCCGTTCGGGCGACGACCTCGCCGACGCGGGCGTGCCCCGCTCCCCCGTCGAGCCAGATGCCGTAGCGACCGGCCGACGCCGTCTCCGCCGCCTCGTTGAGGGTCACGGTGTCGGCGTCGTGGGCGAGGACCTCGATGTCGTCGGGCTGCAGCTCGTCGGGCGTCACGACCTTGCGCGCGAAGTACGCGGCCGCCGCGACGGACCCGCTCGCGGCGCCCAGCAGCGAGCCGGTGCCCGCAGCCGCTGCCACGAGCACCGGTCGGGAGATGACGCGGCGCACCTGCACGAGGCCATCGTCGCAAAGAGCGGTGACCGTAGCCGGGAGGCGCGAAGGGACCGGCGGGGCGGGCACAAACGGGGCGCGCCTGGCGTTGGGAAGGGCATGAGCGAGCACACCACCTCCCAGAAGCCGTATGCCGTCCAGCGCACCGACGAGGAGTGGCGCGCGGCACTGACCCCGGCCGAGTACAAGGTCCTGCGCCAGGCCGGCACGGAGCCCGCCTTCCGCGGGGAGTACACCGACACCAAGACCGAGGGCGTCTACTCGTGTCGCGCGTGCGGCGCGGAGCTCTTCCGCAGCGACACCAAGTTCGAGTCGCACTGTGGCTGGCCGTCGTTCTACTCGCCGCTCGCCGGTGACTCGGTGGAGTACATCGAGGACCGCTCGTTCGGCATGAAGCGGGTCGAGGTCCGCTGCGCCACGTGCGGCTCGCACCTCGGCCACGTCTTCGAGGGCGAGGGCTACGACACCCCGACCGACCAGCGCTACTGCATCAACTCGATCTCGCTGCGTCTGCAGCCCGCTGCCGAGCCGTCGACCACCGAGGACTGACCCAGAGCCTCCCGGGTTCGGGGGTCGTCTGTCGACGACCCTCGTCCTCGCCTAGATTCGAGGCATGGACGACGGGGACATCCGGATCAGCAACACCGAGCGTGAGGAGGCGCTCTCCGCGCTCGCCGAGCACCGCGCCGCGGGCCGGCTCGACGCCGACGAGTACGAGGACCGGCGCGGTCGGGCCACCGACGCGCTCGTCCGGCGGGAGATCACCGAGCTCTTCGTCGACCTCCCCGAGCCGCACCCGCACCTGGGCTCGTCGGTCACCACGCCGGCGCCCGCCCCCTCGGATCGTCAGGACGTGGTGGACGCCCCGACTTCCACACGGGCGAAGTGGGCCCGGACCCTCGTGAGCCTGTCGCCGTTCATCGCCCTCGCCATCTTCTTCCGGACCGGGCAGTGGCTGGCGTTCCTGCTGGTCCCGGTCATGGCGATCCTGGCGAAGACCCTCGACGACTGACACGTGACGCAACAGGGCCCCGCTCCGGTGGAGCCGGGCCCTGTTGCGTTGGCGGGCGGTCGCCCCGGGACAGGTCAGCGCAGGTTGGCGACCAGCTCGGCGGGCTCGACCTTCGGGCCGGTGAAGAAGGGGATCTCCTCGCGCACGTGCAGGCGTGCGCGCGAGGCGCGCAGCTCGCGCATGAGGTCGACGATGCGGTGCAGCTCGTCGGCCTCGAAGGCCAGCAGCCACTCGTAGTCGCCCAGGGCGAACGAGGCGATCGTGTTGGCCCGCACGTCGGGGAAGTCACGGGCCATCTGGCCGTGCTCGCGCAGCAGGTCACGCCGCTCGTTGTCCTCGAGGAGATACCACTCGTAGGAGCGGACGAAGGGGTAGACGCAGAGGTACTTGCGCGAGACCTCGTCGGCCATGAACGCCGGGATGTGGCTCTTGTTGAACTCGGCCGGGCGGTGCAGCGCCGCGCTGCTCCACACGGGCTCGAGGTGCGAGCCGAGCTCGGTGCGAAGCAGCCGGTGGTAGGCCGACTGGAGCCGCTCGATCGTCTCGGCGTGCCACCACACCATGAAGTCGGCGTCGCCGCGCAGGCCTGCCACGTCGTAGAGGCCGCGCACCACGACGCCCTCGGCGGCGATGTCCTCGAGGAACGTCTCCAGCTCGGACACCAGCTTCTCGCGGTCGTCACCGAGGGGGGTGACGCTGCTGAACACCGACCACATCGAGTAGCGGATGGTGTCGTTGATCTCTCGCATTCGTGCCGGGGTCAGGCGCTCGCTCATGCCCCCATCATTGCAACTTCCCCGAGGTCGGGGCTCAGGGGGTCAGGACGGCCTGCGCGGCCGCCCTCCCGGAGGCGATGCAGGCCGGGATGCCCACCCCGTCGTATGCCGCCCCGCACAGTGCGAGACCCGGCGGCAGGTCGCGCGTGGGCGCCAGACGCGTACGGTGCCCGACGGCATACTGCGGCAGGCCGCCGCCCCACCGCTGCACGTGCGCGGCGACGGGGGTCGGCAGCTCGGGCCCCAGGACCGTGCGCAGGTCCCGGAGCGCGACCCGCACCAGCTCGTCGTCGGAGCGTTGGAGCGTGCTCTCCTCCCGGTGCCGCCCGACGGACGCGCGCAGCAGCGTGCGGTCCGGGTGCGCCACGGCGAGCCACGGCCACTTGACGGTGCTGAACGTCGAGGCCTTGATCGTCAGCGGCTCGGTGGGCGGCACCAGGAAGCCGCTGCCGTCGAGCAGCGCCGGCGGCGGCCCGTCCAGGGCGAAGGTGACGATGGCCATCGACGCGTACTCGACGCCGGCCAGGGCCGCCGCGGCCGTCGGGACGACCTCGCGCAGCAGCCGTGAGGTCGGGGCGGCTGGCGTGGCGAGGACGACGGCGTCGAAGCGCTCCTGCACGACATCGGTCGTCGGGCCGGTGGACACGACCCAGCCCGTCTTGTCGCGGCGCAGCTCACGGGCGACGGCGCCCGTGCGCACGGTCACGCCGTCCGAGGTCAGCCGGCGCTGCAGGACCTCCGGCAAGGTGCCGAGGCCGCCGACGAGGGAGGCGAAGACCGGCTTGCCGGCGTTCGGGCCGCTCACGGCGGCCTTGGCAGCCGCGCGCGCCACCTCGCCCAGCGGGCGCCCGTCGCGGGCGGCGGCTGCCAGCGCGGGAACCGCCTGCTCGGCCGAGATCTCCCGGGCGTGGCCGGCGTAGACGCCTGCCAGGAGCGGCTCGACGAGCCGGTCGGTCACCGCGGGGCCAAGCCGGCGGTCGACGAGGTCGCCCACCGATACGTCGCCCGCCTCGACGCCGTCGAGCACCTCGCGGGCGAGCCGGTCGACCTCGTCGTCGCTCAGCAGGCCGCGCACCGACTCGGGGTCGGACGGCACACCCATCACCGTGCCGCGGGGCATCGGCCAGCGCCGGCCCCGCGAGACGATGGAGGCGCCCACCGCGGCCGGGTGGGTGACCAGGTCGTCCAGGTCGAGCTCGGCGAACAGGTTGATGGCCTCGGGCCTGCGGGCCAGGACCGACTCGGCCCCGACGTCGACGCGCACGCCACCCACGTCCTCGAGACGCAGCTTTCCCCCCACCCGGTCGGCGCACTCGAGCAGGGTCACCTCCACGCCGGGCTCGCGACGGCGCAGCTCCCACGCCGCCGTCAGTCCGCTGATCCCACCGCCGATGACGGCAACCGCTCGTGCCATGGCGCCACTCTCCCACTCCCGCGCGAGGACCCGCCGCGCGGGGGCGGGTGCCCCGTGGCCGCCCGGAGCCGTACGTCGAGGCGTGCGTCGCGGCGTGCCTTGAGCGTGCGTCGACAGGAGCCGTCGAACGGCCGCGCAACGACCCGGACTGCTCACGTGTCTCTCGTAGCACCACGTCGCCGCGAGCCTGGCCCCGTCGCTTCCATCGTGACGCCCGGCCGGGAGGCGACCCGTCGAGAGGACCACCGATGACCACCATCTCGCACCCGTCACCTCGTCCCCGGGCGTCGCGCCTCCACCGACCCCGCGGCCGGCTCGTGGCGGTCGTCGCCGTCGTCGTGGTCCTGGTCGCGGTGGCCGTGCCGCTCGGACTGCGAGCCACCGGTGGTGGTGCGTCGTCGGTCGGGGCGAGCGTGGCGGCCCGACCCGGAGCCGCTGCGAACGGCAGCGCCGACAGCACCGGGTCGAGGGGCGCCTCCGGATCGGCGGGTGCCGGAGCCGACGCCGGAGCCGGCTCCCCACCGGGGGCGGCGGCCTCGGGAACCGCGTCAGACGTCGTCATCGGTCCCAAGGTGAGCCGCTCCGCGTGGTTGGGGCTCAAGGTGTCCGACCTGGGCACCGCCTCGGCCCGCGCCCGGGTGGTCGCCACGCACGCCGGTGGGCAGGTCACCTCGGAGAACGTCGTGACCTCGGTCGACCCGACGGGGGGGCAGGTGGGTGACCCGCAGAACGGCGGCGTGGGGTCGTCGTCCACCGACACGGCGCCGTCGCCCGGAACAGGCAGCCCCACTGGGTCCACCGCTCGGAGCACCCCCGGGTCCGCCGGCTCGCCTGCACCGTCGGTCCCGCAGGTCGGTGTGGACCAGGCCCGGATGGTGCTCAACGTGCCGTCGAAGGCTCTCGACGAGGTGCTGACCCAGCTCTCCGCCCTCGGCGCGGTCAGCTACCGGTCGTCACAGTCCGAGGACGTGACGGACACGTACATCGACACCAAGGCGCGCATCCAGCCTCTGCAGGACGGGATCGAGCGGGTGCGTGCACTTCTCGCCAAGACGACGGACCTGCAGCAGGTCATCACCCTCGAGAGCGAGCTGAGCCGGCGCCAGGCCGACTTGGACTCGCTCACGCAGCGCCTGGCGCAGCTCGACGCCGAGACGACCACGAGCGATGTCACGGTGTCGATGTGGACCGACGCCACCCCACCGGCGCAGACCGCTCCAGGGTTCATCGGCGGCCTGCACAGTGCTTGGGACAGCCTGCTCGGCTCGCTGACGGTCGTCCTGACCGGTCTCGCCGCGCTCCTCCCGTGGCTCGTCCTCCTCACCCCGCTCGTCCTGCTGGGGCTGCGCGTCCGGCGGCGGCGCGGCACAGGGGCATCTGCGGCACGCAGCTCGTCTCAGGCCGCGGACTGAGCAGACCGGGCGGCGAGCCGCGAGTGCGACCGTCAGCGCGCCAGCCGGCGGCGCACCATGTCGGAGACCTGGCGCACCTCGCGCACGTGCAGCGCGTGCGCGACACCGAGGTAGATGACGATGAAGACGAGGCCGGTCAGGCCGATCTCGAGGGCGCTGGCGAACATCCGCTTGGCGACGGAGGCCGATGCGTCGATAGCGCCGGCGGTGATGGGGTGGACCACCACCGTGACGGCCCAGGCGACGAGCCCGGCCGCTGCGGCGGCGAGGCCGACGCGCGACGCGGTGACGACGGAGCCCATGAGCCCCAGGCTGCCGGTGCGACGGCGCAGCAGGAAGATCCCCACGCCGGAGCTGACGACGTTGCCGACGGTCTGCCCCAGCGCCATGATGCCGATCGCCCACACCGGGTTGATGAAGATCGTGATGACGCCGGCGAGGGCGCTGACTCCCGTCAGCAGCGCCTGCATGACCACCGTCGGCTTCCCGTCCTCGAGGGCGAAGAACATCCGGTAGCAGAGCAGGTCCAGCCCGAAGGGCACGAGGCCGAGGATCATGATGACGAGCACGCTCGCCGTCACCTCGATCGACCGCGGGTTGGTGCCGCTCGGGTAGAGCAGCGCCACGATGGGACGTGCCAGGACGATGACGAGCACCATGATCGGCACGTTGGCCACCAGCGGCATCATCAGTCCTCGACGGAAGTCGCGGCGAAGCGTGTCGTTGTCGCCCGCAGCGGCAGCCGTCGAGAAGCGTGGGAAGAGCGCCGTGATGATCGAGGTGGTCACGAAGGCGTGCGGCAGCATGAACAGGGTGAAGGCGACGCCGTAGGCCGCCGGGCCGCGCACCTCGGCACCCAGGCCCATCCGCTCGGCCGCGCTCGTCGCGTTGTTGAGCACGCCCTGGCTGATGAAGAAGCCGAGTTGCGAGATGGCCAGCCCCGCGAAGGCCCAGAGGGCGAGACGGCTGACACCGCCGAGCCCGACACCGCGCACGCCCCAGCGCGGGCGGTAGCGGAAGCCCGTGCGGCGAAGGGCGGGCAGAAGCGACAAGGCCTGGACGACGACCGAGAGGGTGGCCGAGCCGGCGAAGAGCCAGATCATCGGGCCGGTCCATTCGGACGGGTAGCGCGAGCGGGGCTGGCCGGCCCCGTCGACGAGGTGGGGTTGGGGGAATACGACAAGGAAGAGCAGCAGCCCGGCGACGGCGACCACGTTGGCGATGAACGGCGCCCAGGCGAACGCCCCGAACCGCCCTCGGGCATTGAGGATCTGGCCCAGCAGCGCGAAGAGGCCGTAGAAGAAGATCTGCGGCAGGCAGATCAGCGAGAACGCGAGGGCCAGGCTCTTGAAGTCGGGTGAGCTGTTGCGGGCGAGCAGCCAGACGAAGCCTCCCGCCCCCGCCATGACGAGGACCGTGATGGCCGCCATGCCGGCGAGGGCCACCGTGATGACGCGGTCGGTGAACTCCTGGCCGCCGTCGTCCAGCTTCATGGCCCGGGCGAGCGACGGGATCAGCACCGCGTTGAGGATGCCGCCGGCCGCCAGCACGTAGAGCACGTTGGGCAGCGTGTTGGCGAGCGAGAAGGCGTCGCCGGCGAGGGTCAGGCCCACGATCGCCGTGATGAGGGCGTTGCGAACGATGCCGAGCACCCGGGACGCCACCGACCCACCGAGCATGGTGAGGCTTGAGCGAGCGACCGAGGGTGCTCCCTTCGTCATCCTGGGCGCCGTCGCCGTCATCAGCGGCTGGAGCACTCGTGCACGAGTGCCGTGACCCGGGTGAGCACGTCGGGGTCGACGTCGGGCAGCACACCGTGTCCGAGGTTGAAGATGTGTCCCGGGGCCTTCTCGCCCTCGGCGACGATCTCGCGTACGCGCCGCTCGAGCGCCTCCCACGGTGCGAAGAGCAGCGCGGGATCGAGGTTGCCCTGGACGGCGTAGCCGGGACCGAGGCGGTCGACGGCGTCGGCGAGCGACACGCGGTAGTCGACGCCGACGACGTCCGCGCCCGCCTCCCCCATCAGCTCGAGCAGCTCGCCGGTGCCGACGCCGAAGTGGATCCGGGGGACGTCGAGGTCAGCGACCGCCGAGAGGGCCACGGTCGAGTGCGGCATGGCACGCGCGACGTAGTCCGCCTTGGACAGCGCCCCGGCCCAGGAGTCGAAGAGCTGCACGGCACTGGCACCGGCCTCGGCCTGCACCCTCAGGAACTCGCCCGAGATCTGCGCGAGCCTGGCGCACAACGCGTCCCACAGCTGCGGGTCGCCGTGCATGAGCGCCTTCGTCTTCACGTGGTTCTTCGACGGGCCGCCCTCGACGAGGTAGGAGGCGAGGGTGAACGGCGCCCCGGCGAAGCCGATGAGCGGGGTCCCGTCCAGCTCGCGGACGAGCGACTGCACCGCCTCCGTGATGAAGGGCACGTGCTCGGGAGTCAGCTCGACCAGCTGGTCGAGGTCGGCGGCGGTGCGCACCGGCCGCGCGACGACCGGGCCGACACCCGGCACGATGTCGAGGTCGACACCGATCGCCTTGAGCGGCACGACGATGTCGCTGAAGAAGATCGCCGCGTCGACGCCGTGACGCCGGACCGGCTGCAGGGTGATCTCGGTGACCAGCTCGGGGCGCATGCACGACTCGAGCATCGGGATGCCCTCGCGGATCGCGCGGTACTCGGGCAGCGAGCGCCCGGCCTGGCGCATGAACCACACCGGGGTGCGGCTGACCGGCTCCCGGCGGGCAGCGCGCACGAGGTCGCTCTGTCGGGTGTCTGCTGGGGCTGCGGTCGGCACCGGTCAATCCTGCCACGGCACCGAGGGGTCCCCGAGCCACGAGCGCCCGGCGTGCCTGAGGACAGATCGCCCGCACGCGGCATACGCTCGTCCGGTGCACACCCGAACGTTGCCGGGCAACCACGGCGCGGTCTTCGCCAGGACGCTGAGCGCCCTGCGGGACGTCCGTCTGCGCTCCGAGGTGCGCCTGACCGAGGTGCCGGCCCCCACCCGGATCGCGCCGTATGCCGCCGCGATCACCGCCGACGTCATCGACGTCGCCGATCCCGAGGAAGACCTGGCCACGGGGCGCTTCGTGCTGCTGCACGACCCCGCCGGTCCCGAGACGTGGGACGGGCAGTGGCGCATCGTCACCTTCGCCCGCGCCGAGCTCGAGCCCGAGCTCGCGGGCGACCCGATGCTCGGCGCCGTCGGCTGGTCGTGGCTCAGCGACTCGCTCTCGGGCCGAGGGCTGACCTGGACCGCAGAGGCGGGCACGGTGACACGCGTCGTCAGCGAGAGCTTCGCCGGCCTCGCCGACCGCGATGCCAGCGTGGAGATGGAGATCCGGGCGTCGTGGACACCGGTGGTCGGCGAGCCTGCGGACCACCTGCGGGCCTGGGCCGACATGCTCTGCACCATCGCCGGCATCCCTCCCCTGCCCGACGGTGTCGTGCCGCTGCCGGGACAACGACGGTGACGGCGGAGCCAGCCGACCCGGCGGCCACGACATCCGACCCGGCACCGCACGAGATCACCGACCAGTCCAGCGGCGAGAACAGCGACGAGGTCGCTGCGGGTGCGCCGCCCGAGGCGCCTGCGCTCGTGCCGTTGACCCACCCGCGTGACGGGGTGCCCGACGTCGTCGTCGACGAGCGCACCCTGATGCAGGCCGCCGAGGCCATCGCCGCCGGCACGGGGCCGGTCGGCATCGACGCCGAGCGCGCCTCCGGCTACCGCTACGGCCAGCGCGCCTACCTCGTCCAGATCCGCCGTGAGGGCTCCGGGACCTGGCTCATCGACCCCATCGCGTGCCCCGACCTCTCCCCCGTCGGTGACGCGATCGGCGACGCCGAGTGGATCCTGCACGCGGCGACGCAGGACCTGCCGTGCCTGACGGAGGTCGGCCTGCGGCCGCACGCGCTCTTCGACACCGAGCTCGGGGGCCGCATCGCCGGACTCCCGCGCGTGGGCCTCGGCGCCATGGTCGAGCACTACCTCGGGCTGCAGCTGGCCAAGGAGCACTCTGCGGTGGACTGGTCCGTGCGGCCGCTGCCCGAGCCCTGGCTGCGGTATGCCGCACTCGACGTCGAGGTGCTCGTCGACCTGCGTGACGCGGTGGCCGCCGAGCTCGCCGCGCAGGGCAAGGCGGCCTGGGCGCGCGAGGAGTTCGAGTCGCTGCTCGACTTCACCGGGCCCGAGCCCCGCGTCGACCCGTGGCGTCGCACGTCGGGCATGCACAAGGTGCGCGGCCGTCGGGGGCTCGCCATCGTGCGCGAGCTGTGGCAGTGGCGTGACGCGACGGCCCAGCAGCGCGACACCTCGCCGGGTCGGGTCCTGCCCGACGCCGCCATCAGCGAGATCGCCATCGCCAACCAGCGCGCGACGTCTGCGCCGCGCACCGTCTCCTCGAGCGAGCCGCGCCTGGCGCGATCGATCCGCCGCAACCAGGATGCGATCATCGAGGCGGTGGCCCGGGCCCTCGCCCTGCCCGACTCCGACCTGCCGCCGCTGACGCTCCCACCGACCGGTCCGCCGCCGCCCAAGGCCTGGGCCGACCGCGACCCGGTCGCGGCGGCACGCCTGACGCGGGCCCGCGAGCTGCTCGGGGCCGTCTCCGAGGAGCTCGCCGTGCCGGTCGAGAACCTCCTGACACCTGACCTGCTGCGCCGTTTCCTCTGGGAGGGCCCAGCCGCGCCGACCACGTCCGAGGTCGCCGAGGCCCTGTCGTCCATGGGCGCCCGGCGCTGGCAGACCACCATCGCCGCACCGCTGGTCGCGCTGGCCTGCAGCGAGAACCCGGCGGGCTGAGACCCGGAACGGACGAGCCCGACGTCCGCTCGGTCGTGCTGCTCGTCCGGCTGCGTCGGCCACTGCAGTGGCGCACCACCGGGGAGGGCGTGACCGTCACGCCCTCCCCGGTGGACTGTCAGCGCCGGAGAGCCTCGCCCACCGTGTGCCGGCCCGTGGCGGCCGGGGCCGACGACGGAGCGGACGACGCTGCTGCCAAGCGTCCTGCGCTCGCGCCGGCGGTTGCCGGCGGCGTCACCCCGAGCGCGTGGTAGCTCGACGGGAAGAGCTCGAAGCTGCCCGCCACGTCGTAGAGCACGTTGGCCGTGCCCGCGTGGTTGTAGCCCTTGAACCGGTTGCCGCTGCCGAGCTCGACCGTGGCGCCGTTGGCGACGATCTGTGCCGCTCCCGCGTTGACGTTGCTCGTCGGCGGCCGGTTGTCGTCGACGGCGAACTGGGTGAGGTAGCTCGCGCGCGTCGGCTGGACGAGGGTGGCGTTGCCGACGAGGGCCCAGGTGTCCCAGCCCGCGACCGACGACGGCGCCGAGACAGTGCGGGTGGAGCCGACTGTCCAGGTCTTGGCGCCGAGGCCGCGCCGGCTGTCGACGATGCGCGTCGGCACGGACAGGGGCTTGAAGCGCAGGTGGCCCTCGCCCTCGGTCGCCTGGACGTAGACCCCCACGATGTCGACGATGACGTGCGCCAATCCGGACGACATGCCGTTGTAGACGCCGAAGCCGGGTCCGTACGTGCCGGAGCGCGTCGCGTAGGACGCCTGTGCGACCACGGTGTTGGCCCGGGTCGCACCCTTGACGAAGTTGACGGTCGACGAGCTCCTGGGGTTCTCGACCCCGCTCCAGACGGTGAGGTAGCCGGGGCCGGTCGATCCGGTGACCGTCACGTTGAGGGCGTACGCCTGGACCTGGCCGACGGAGGCGTCGTAGGCCCAGGCGAGGTCCATCCAGTAGCCGGCACGCAGTGGCAGCCCTCGCTGCCGGGTGTCGACGACGCGCTCGGGCTGGACGACGACGTAGTCGCTCTCGGCAGGGGCGGCATTGGTCGACCGGTAGAAGCCGGTCACGTCGGCCACGAGGTTGACCGAGCCGGAGTGGTTGTAGACCGTCACGGCCCCCTTGGCCCCGGGGCGCACCGTCAGGGTGTTGGCGCCGGTGTAGCCCCTGGGCGCGTTGAGGCCCGACGCGTTGGGCCGGGCCGAGCCCGCCGGGTAGGCGGTCAGGTAGGTCGTGGCAGTGGTCCCGACCGCGGTCACGTTGAGCACCACCGCGCCGACACCCGACGACGGGACGCCGCCCCGTCCCAGCACGGTGAAGGTGACGGAGCCACCGGGGCCGACGACCGCCTTGCGGGCGCCGAGGCCCGAACGGGTGTCGAGCAGGCGAGCCGGCGAGAGGGGGCGGTAGGTGCCCTTGGCGCCGAAGGCCCCGTCGACGCTGAGCTGCGCCAGGCCGTAGCTCGGCCCGGACTTGCCGTCGCCGAGGCGCACCGCGGCGTAGCCGGTCGTGCCCGAGCGCGGGGCGGCCTTGACCGACACCGAGCACGTCTCGTCAGGCTTGAGCGTCTGGCCGGCGCAGCCGTCGCGCGAGACGAGGAACCACGAGGCCTGGTCTCCGCTGATGACCGCCGCCGGCACGGTGACGGGCTGGGTGCCCTGGGCGGTCCATGTGATGGTTCGGGCGGCCGACACGTCACCGACCCAGACCTTGCCGAAGGAGGTGGCGACCGTGGGCGGTTCCAGACCGGAGTAGCCGGTCGTCGCGTTCCACCGGACCTGGCCCGAGGTCCGGTACGTCGTGGAGCCGGAGGTGCACGTGCCCTGCCAGTCGGCGGCCAGGGACGTGAGCGCCGACGAGTCGTCGCGGGTCAGCTCGAGCACTGAGACCTGACCGGTGGCCGGGGTGCAGGAGCTGCCCTCCGGAGCCGAGACGTAGACGAGCACCCCGCCGGGGACGCCGCGCTCTGCCAGCGGATAGGTGCCGCCGGCCGTGAGGCCGACGTCCGAGGCCGGGACGATGGTCGCGGTGAGGCCCTGGCCGTCCCTCCTCGTCGCCGAGACGACCAGCTGGTCGCCCTCGTCGGAGAGAGCCGTGGCTCGGGTCGGGTCGGATACCGCCGATGCGCCTCCCGACTGGGCGAACGCGATGCCGCCGATCGTGCCGACGGCGGTTGAGGCCGTTGCGGCCACGGGCGCGAAGCCGGCGGCGCCGGTCGCGATCGCGCTGGTGATGCCGACCGCTGCAAGGCAGCGTCGCAATGAAGTTCTCATGGGTCCCCTGTGTGGTGAGCGGACTCGCCGGGCGAGCCCGTCCGCTGTGATGTGCGCACGCTAGCGCTGAGCACCGACCCTGGGGGCCGAATGCGACGAGCCGGCTTGTGGTGAGGTCCGCGCGAGGTGGAGCGAGGGGTGAGTGCCGTCACGGGCCACCCCCGTTGGCGAGCAAGTTACCGAGAAGTAGTCTCGGGTCGACCGCCCCGAGAACCACACCAGGAGGCACTGTGCCCCGCGCACTCAATGAGGTCGTCTTCGTCGACGGCGTCCGCACGCCCTTCGGCAAGGCCGGCGAGAAGGGCATGTATGCCCAGACCCGCGCCGACGACCTCGTCATCCGGTGCATCCGCGAGCTGCTGCACCGCAACCCGAACCTGCCCAAGGACAAGGTCGAGGAGGTCGCCATCGCCGCGACCACCCAGATCGGCGACCAGGGCCTGACCCTGGGCCGCACGGCCGCCCTCCTCTCGGGTCTGCCCAACACGACCCCGGGCTACTCCGTCGACCGGATGTGCGCCGGCGCGATGACCGCCGTCACCAACACCGCGAGCTCCATCGCCTTCGGCGCCTACGACGTCGCCATCGCCGGCGGCGTCGAGCACATGGGCCGCCACCCGATGGGCGAGGGCGTCGACCCCAACCCGCGCATCGTCAGCGAGAAGATCGTCGACCCCGACGCGCTCGTCATGGGCAAGACCGCCGAGAACCTGCACGACCGCTTCCCCCAGCTGACGAAGGAGCGCTCCGACGCCTTCGCCGTCGGCAGCCAGGACAAGCTCGCGAAGGCGTACGCCGACGGCAAGATCCAGCGCGACCTCGTCACCGTGGCGACGCGCCACGCCGAGCAGGGCTGGGGCCTCGCCACCGCCGACGAGCCGCCGCGCCCGGGCACCACGGTCGAGGACCTCGGACAGCTCAAGACGCCCTTCCGCGCCCACGGCAACGTCACCGCCGGAAACGCCGCGGGCCTCAACGACGGCGCGACCGCGTGCCTGCTGGCCTCCGAGCAGGCCGCGACGGAGCTCGGCCTGCCCGTCCGGATGCGCCTCGTCTCCTACTCCTTCGTCGGCGTCGAGCCCGAGGTCATGGGCGTCGGGCCCGTCCCGGCCACCGAGAAGGCCCTCGCCAAGGCGGGGCTCTCGATCGAGGACATCGGCCTCTTCGAGCTCAACGAGGCCTTCGCCGTGCAGGTCCTCGCCTTCCTCGACCACTTCGGCATCGCCGACGACGACCCGCGCGTCAACGAGTACGGCGGCGCCATCGCCACCGGCCACCCGCTCGCCAGCTCCGGCGTGCGCCTCATGACCCAGCTCGCCCGCCAGTTCGAGGAGCACCCCGAGGTGCGCTACGGCCTGACGGCCATGTGCATCGGCATCGGCATGGGCGGCGCCGTCATCTGGGAGAACCCCCACCACGCCGACTACGTCGCCAGCGTCAACGCCCCCTCCACCGCAACCGAGGAGATCGCCAAGTGAGCACCACCACCAGCGAGAAGCCCACGGCGGCAGCCGTTTTCGCCTCCGAGGTCGTCACGCACACCCCGGTTCGCGACGTCGCCCTCCCCGGCGGCGCCGGCACCCTGGCCCTCGTCACGCTCGACAACGGCTTCGACCACACCAAGCCGAACACCTTCGGGCCGCAGTCGATCGCGGAGCTCACCGCCACGATCGACGGCCTGCGCCGCCGTGCCGAGGCCGGTGAGATCGTCGCCGTCGCCGTGACCGGCAAGCCGTTCATCTTCGCCGTCGGCGCCGACCTCACGGGCGTGCCGTTCATCGGCTCCCGCGACCAGGCCCTCGAGATCGCACGGGCCGGCCACGCGGCATACGCACGCTTCGCCGACCTGCCGGTGCCGACGTTCGCCTTCGTCAACGGCGCCGCCATGGGCGGCGGTGTCGAGCTGGCCCTGTCGGCGACCTACCGCACGATGAGCGCGGGCGTGCCCGCCCTCTCCCTTCCCGAGGTCTTCCTCGGGCTCGTGCCCGGCTGGGGCGGCTGCTGGATGCTGCCCAACCTCGTCGGCATCGACAAGGCCATCACCGTCGTCATCGAGAACCCGCTGAGCCAGAACCGGATGCTCAAGGGCGTCGACGCGTTCAAGCTGGGCCTGGCCGACGTGCTGCTCGAGCCGGCCGACTTCCTCGAGGAGTCGATCGCCTGGGCCGCCCGCGTGCTGTCCGGTGAGGTCACGGTCGAGCGGCCCGAGGTCGACCGCGACGAGGCGGCGTGGGACGCGGCAATCGCCAAGGCCCGCAAGCTCGCCGACGCCAAGACCGGCCGCCAGGCCAAGAGCCCGTATGCCGCCCTCGACCTCCTCGCCGCCGCGCGGACGGCGACCCGCGAGGAGGGCTTCGCCGCCGAGGACGAGGTGCTCGCCGACCTGCTCATGAGCGACGAGCTGCGGGCCGGGCTCTACGCCTTCGACCTCGTACAGAAGCGTGCCAAGCGCCCGGCCGGGGCGCCCGACAAGAGCCTCGCCCGCAAGGTGACCAAGGTCGGGATCGTCGGCGCCGGACTGATGGCCAGCCAGCTCGCGCTGCTGTTCATCCAGCGCCTGCAGGTGCCGGTCGTGCTCACCGACATCGACGACGAGCGCGTCGCCAAGGGTGTCGGCTACGTCCACGCCGAGCTCGACAAGCTCGCCGGCAAGGGCCGCCTCAAGCCGGACAGGCTCAACCGCTACAAGGCCCTCGTGACCGGGTCGACGAGCAAGGACGGCTTCGCCGACGCCGACTTCGTCATCGAGGCGGTCTTCGAGGAGATGTCGGTCAAGCAGCAGGTCTTCGCCGAGGTCGAGGCCGTGGTCTCGCCCGAGTGCGTGCTTGCCACCAACACCTCGAGCCTCTCGATCGCCGAGATGGCCTCGAAGCTCTCCCACCCGGAGCGGGTCGTCGGCTTCCACTTCTTCAACCCGGTCGCCGTCATGCCGCTGCTCGAGGTCATCCCGGGCGAGCGCACCGACGACGCCACTCTCGCAACGGCGTTCGCCGTCGGGAAGGCGCTGAAGAAGACGTGCATCCGCGCTGCGGACCGCCCGTCGTTCATCGTCAACCGCCTCCTCGGCCGGTTCATGGGCGAGGCCGCGAAGATCCTCGACGAGGGCACCCCGATCGAGGTCGTCGACCGCGCCTTCGCAGGGCTCGCGCCGATGCCGCCGTTCGTCCTCATCGGGCTCGTCGGACCGGCCATCGCGCTGCACAACGGCGAGACGCTCGTGCGGGCCTTCCCGGACCGGTTCTACGCCTCCCCCAGCCTCCAGCGCATCGTCGCGGCGGGCAAGCGCGGCTTCTACGACCTCAGCTCGGGCCGTCCCGTGCTCGACCCCGAGGTCGCCGAGCTCATCGAGAAGCCGGCCGAGCCGGTCGTGCTCGACCTCGCCGAGGTGCGCCAGCGCGTGCTGACCGTCCTCGCCGACGAGGCCCGCCGGATGCTCGACGAGGGTGTCGCCCAGGCCCCGATGGACATCGACCTCGCCATGATCACCGGCGCCGGGTTCCAGTTCTGGAACGGCGGTATCACGCCGCTGCTCGACCGGACCGGCGTGGCCGAGGCGGTCACGGGCGCGCGCTTCCTGCCCGTCGGGGCGGCCAACGCGCCGGCCTGAGCGGCAACGTCGGGCACCTCGGCCCGGCACACGGCATACGTCCTCGTTGAAGGCCACGGTGGATGCCACGGGCGCGGGAGACCTCGCATCCGTGGCATCACCCGGAGTGGCTGATTTGCCCTAACTCATATATGAGTTAGCCTCGTCAGCGTGACTCAGACCTACCTCACCCGGATCGGCGGACTCATCCGCGACGCCCGACGCCACAAGGGGATGACCCAGTCTGACCTCGCCGAGCTGCTCGGCAGCTCCCAGGGTGCGGTCACCCGGATCGAGCAGGGCAAGCAGAACCTCAGCCTCGAGATGCTCGCCAAGATCGGCGACGCCCTCGACTCGGAGTTCGTCTCGCTCGGCCACTCCGGACCCCAGCACCTGCGCATCGTCGGCGGCCAGAAGCTCACCGGCGCGATCGACGTCAAGACCTCCAAGAACGCCGCCGTCGCGCTGCTGTGCGCCGCGCTGCTCAACCGCGGACGCACGACCCTGCGCAACCTCGCCCGCATCGAGGAGGTCAACCGCATCCTCGAGGTGCTCGCCTCGATCGGCGTGCGCACCCGCTGGCTGCCCGACAGCAGCGACCTCGAGATCATCCCGCCCGCCGAGCTGAACCTCGAGGGCATCGACGTCGCCGCGGCGCGCCGCACCCGCACGGTGATCATGTTCCTCGGCCCGCTGCTGCACGAGCACGAGAGCTTCCAGCTGCCGTATGCCGGTGGCTGCGACCTCGGCACCCGCACCGTCGAGCCGCACCTGAGTGCACTGCGCGCCTTCGGGCTCGAGGTGACGGCCACCCACGGCTTCTACGAGGCCCACTCCGACCGGTCGGTCAACCCGCAGCGCGCCATCGTGCTCACGGAGCGCGGCGACACCGTCACCGAGAACGTCCTGATGGCGGCCGCCCGCCACGCCGGCACGACCGTCATCCGCAACGCCAGCCCCAACTACATGGTCCAGGACCTGTGCTTCTTCCTCGAGAAGCTCGGTGTGCGCATCGAGGGCATCGGCACGACGACGCTCACCGTGCACGGCGTCGCCGAGATCGACGTCGACGTGGAGTACTCCCCCAGCGAGGACCCGATCGAGGCCATGAGCCTCATCGCGGCCGCGGTCGTGACCGACAGCTCGATCACGATCCGGCGCGTGCCGATCGAGTTCATCGAGATCGAGCTCGCGACGCTCGACGGGATGGGGATGAAGTACGGGCTGACCGAGGAGTACACCTCGGCCAACGGCAAGACCCGCCTCGTCGACCTCACGACGATCCCCGGGCCGCTGCACGCCCCCATCGACAAGATCCACCCGATGCCGTTCCCCGGGCTCAACATCGACAACCTGCCGTTCTTCGCGCTCATCGGTGCCGTCGCCGAGGGCAGCACGATGATCCACGACTGGGTCTACGAGAACCGCGCCATCTACCTCACCGAGCTGACGAAGGTCGGCGCCAAGGTGCAGCTGCTCGACCCGCACCGGGTCATCGTCGAGGGCCCCACCCGGTGGCGCGCCGCCGAGGTCATGTGCCCGCCCGCCCTGCGGCCCGGTGTCGTGGTGCTGCTGGCGATGCTCGCCGCGCCCGGCACGTCGGTGCTGCGCAACGTCTACGTCATCAACCGCGGCTACGAGGACCTCGCCGAGCGCCTCAACGCCCTCGGCGCGACGATCGAGGTCTTCCGCGACATCTGATCCGGACGGCGCACCAGGCGCCCTGCCCGGGCTACACCAAAGGACGTAGCACCCCCTACTGCCGGGAGGGGACGTGCACGAGGCCGCCCTTACGCAGAGTTGGGGTGTCACGTACACAGCTCGGGGCTAGGGGGCCTGATGAAGCCACGTCCGAAGTTGCGTCAACGCTCCATCTCGGCCACGACCAGGCGGCGACTCGTCGCCGCGGTCGGGGCCCTGACGCTGGCGGGCGCCCTGGCGCCCGTCGGTGCCGCGAGCGCTGCACCGACCTATCTCTACGTCCGCACCACCGGCTGCTCCGACACCGGGTCGGGCACGGCGACCCTGCCGTACTGCACGATCGTCAAGGCAGCCAAGGTCGCCGTGGCCGGGCAGACCGTCGTCGTCTCAGCGGGCACCTACACCGGTGAGGTGGCCCCCTGGCACTCGGGGGTGTCGGGATCGCCGATCACCTTCCGTCCGGCCACCGGTGCCGCCGTCGTCATCTCGGGCCCGCGCCACGGGTTCACCATCTCCAACCAGAGCTGGATCACCGTGTCCGGTTTCCGGATCCAGAACACGACGAGCTCCGGCGTCTACGTGTCCAACGCCAAGGGGCTCACCTTCACCGGCAACCGGGTGCAGACCTCGGGGCGAAGGGTCTCGGGAGCATCCGCGTACGGCATGTACTTCACCGCCATGAGCTCCTCGTCGGTGAGGAACAACGTCGTCACCAACAACGCCGGCACCGGCATCTTCATGGCCGGTGCCTCGAGCGGCAACCAGATCACGGGCAACGAGGTCTCGTACAACGCGTACGGCTACGTGCGCAACGCGGTGGGCATCGACGTCCGCGGACCGGGCAACGTCATCAGGGCCAACCGGGTCCACCACAACGAGGACTCCGGCATCCAGCTCTTCAAGGGCGGGGACCGCAACCAGGTCGTCGACAACGTCGTGTACGCGAACATGGGCTTCACGACCACCGTGCAGACCAACTGCACCCACCCGAGCACCGGCAACACGGCCGGCTGCATGACCGGCGACCACGGCATCGACAGCTCCGGGGCCATCGGGGTCACCATCGTCGGGAACACCGTCTACGGCAACGCGACCTCGGGCATCAACGTCGAGGGACTCACCGCCGGCACGACGAGTGGCATCACGATCGCCAACAACATCTCGGCCGACAACGGCATCCGGTGCCCGAACGGCGCCGGCGGGACGGTCAAGTGCCCGAGGACGGGTGGCAACATCCGCGTGGACACCAACTCGAGGCTGGGGACCAGCGTGAACTTCGACCTCGTGAACCTGAGCTCGCCAGGGGCCTTGATGGTCTGGGGCACGACCTCGTACACCACGCTGGCGGCCTTCCGCACCGCCAGCGGCCAGGAGGGGCGGGGTCTGCAGGGCGACCCGCGCTTCACCAACGCAGCCGCCGGCACCTTCACCCTCGCGGCCGGGTCACCGGCCATCGACTCGGCCAACTCGGGAGCCCCGGGACAGACGACCACCGACGCGCTCGGCCACCCGCGGAAGGACGACTTGACTGTCCGGAACACCGGCATCGGTCCTCGAGCCTTCGACGACCGCGGCGCCTACGAGCGCCAGCCGTGAACCACGTCGTGGGGAAACGCCACACGGGGCATTCCTGACGACGCCTCGGCGACTGCGGATCCCTCCCGACCGCATCGCGGGGCCGACGCCCGACCAGTCTCGGCGGACTGGTCGGGCGTCGGCCGCGCCCCCTTCGCGACCATCTCGGGCTACCTGTTCTGTTCAGCGATGCCGCCGGCGTGAAGAGGTTCGCGGTCGCCAACGTCGTGGCCTTCGTGCCCCGGCGCCCTGTTGCCGCTGGTGACGCGCCGCACCGGGATCTGGACGAGCGTCTTGGTCGTCCTGTGTGCCAGCGTCGCGGTCGAGGTCGTCCAGGGCGTGTTCGGACTCAGGGCCTCGGACATCGACGACGTCATCGCGAACACTCTCGGCGGATTCCTCGGTGTCGCATTCTTCACCCTCCTGCTCGTTCTCGTGCGCCGATGGAGCCGGGTGATGGCGGTGATGGCCGTGCTGTCGCTCCTGGCGGTGCCGATGCTCTCCTACCCTCTGTTTGCCGTCAGGCTGCGCCTGTAGTCCCGTCGAGCCAGTCGTGCGCCCGGCGTGCAGTCGGCGGTATTTCGGTTGACCCTGTTGCGGGGTGTTTGTGAGCCTGCCGGCATGCGGTCCTTCGAAGAGCTGGTGGCGGAAGCCGAGTCGGCGGACGTCACCGGTTGGGGCTTCCAGTGGCTGGAGGGCCGAGCGACGGAGGAGCGGCCGCCGTGGGGCTTCGCGCGCCTGCTCGCCGACCGCCTGGCGAACGCGCAGTCGGCTCTCGACATCGACACCGGCGGTGGCGAGGTGGTGGCGGAGGCGTCGACGCTGCCGCCGACGATGGTTGTCACCGAAGGGTGGCCGCCCAATGCTGCCCGTGCCCGCGGGCTACTGGGTCCGCGCGGCGTCCAGGTCGTCGAGACCGCCGACGGCTCACTCCCCTTCCCGGACCACTCGTTCGAGCTGGTCACGGCCCGTCACCCCGTACGGCCGAACTGGGCCGAGATCTGCCGGGTCCTGCAGCCCGGGGGACGCTACTTCGCCCAGCACGTCGGGCCGGCCTCCGCCTTCGAGCTGATCGAGTACTTCCTCGGACCGCTACCCGTCGAGCGACAGGGCCGCGACCCGGCGCGTGAGGTCGCGGAGGCGCAGCACCATGGGCTCGAGGTCGAGAGTCTGCAGCGGGCACGGTGCCGGATGGAGTTCCACGACATCGGCGCCGTCGTGTGGATCCTGCGCAAGTGCGTGTGGTGGGTGCCCGACTTCTCCGTCAGCAGGTACGAGAAGCAGCTGCGGGAGCTGGACGCGCAGCTGCGCGGCGGCGAGCCGTTCGTCGCGCACTCCAGCCGGCACCTCATCGACGCTCGGCTGCGCACCGGCCTGGGGTGAGCCTCCCTCGCCCAGTCCTCCCGAGGTCCTACGCGGCCTGGAGCGGATGAAACGCACGAGCTTCTCGACGTACCGACCCGGTTGCTCGACGAAGGCGAAGTGTCCCGCTCCGCGCAGGGTGCCGACGTCGTGCCGCGCGGTCACCGCCTCGCGGTACCGGTCGATGACCTCCCGTGGAGTCACCAGGTCGGACTCGCCGTGGAGCAGCAGGCTCGGGCAACTCAGCTCGGCCAGCGCGGCGGTCCGGTCCCGGTACCTGTCGTGCATCAGGTCCAGGTGCGAGGCGCCCCGTCCCCAGTCGAGACCGCCCGGCGCGGCGCTCGTCAGCCGCCCGTCGGCGCACACCCCCGCGCCGTAGCCGGTGTTACGTTGAGCCTCGGGCGCCGACGGCGCCCGCTGGCCCGGCGCCGAGCGGTCAGCACATCACCGCTCACGACACCGGAGTCATGCATGCGTCGCACCGCCAGCGCCCTCCTTGCCACCCTCTGCGCCGCGGCCCTCGGGCTGACCTCTGCCGCTGCGGCCGGCGCCAAGTCGACCCCGCCAACCGCGAACGGACACTCGATCAAGACCTCCTCGCACTACGTCGCCCTCGGCGACAGCTACGCCTCGGGGGCCGGGATCACGCCCTTCGTCGCGGACGCCCCGGCCACCTGCAGCCGCTCCCGGCTCAACTACTCCCACGACATCGCCGCGGTGACGCACCCCACCTCCTTCAACGACGCCTCGTGCAGCGGTGCCAGGACGAGCGACTTCTTCTCGTCGCAGGGGCCCGGCGTGGCTCCGCAGCTCGACGCCGTCACGAAGGACACCCGTCTCGTCACGATGACCATCGGCGGGAACGACGAGGGCGTCTTCGCGAACTCGTTCTTCGGCTGCGTCGCGCTCTCCTACGCCGACATGGGCGGCAATCCCTGCCAGCGCGCCTACGGCACGGCCTTCACCGACCAGATCGAGAAGCAGACCTACCCGCACCTCGTCGCCGCCCTGACGGCCGTGCGCAAGAAGGCGCCAGCCGCCTCCGTGGTCATCCTCGGCTACCCGCAGATCCTGCCGGCCACCGGTCAGCCGTCGTGCTACCGCTCGATGCCCATCGCGATGGGCGACGTCCCGTGGCTGCACCACGAGGAGGAGGTGCTCAACGAGGTGGTCAGGCGGGCCGCTCGGGTGACCGGCGCGAGGTTCGTCGACATGACGGCCGCGTCCCAGGGCCACGATGCCTGCCAACCGGTCGGCCAGCGCTGGATCGAGCCGGCCGTCGCGCCGATCAACGCCCTCCCCGTGCACCCGAACGCGCTCGGCGAGGCCGCCATGGCACGCCAGACGCTGCTGCAGATCGGTCACTGACATAGCGACGAACGCCGCGGCACCTCCAGCCGGTTCACCACCGGGTCACAGGTGCCCGGCCTAGCGTCGGGGTATGAGGAGCGCCTCGACCGTGGCTGCGGTGCTCGGCCTCGGCCTCCTGCTCGCAGGATGCTCGACCGGCTCTCCCGCCAGGTCTGCGACGAGCCACCCCCTGGGCGGCAGTGCTTCCGCGTCCGCCAACACGGCACCTCCCGGTCCTTCATCGGGTATGCCGTCCGCTGGCCCCACGCACGCGACCACCCCGTCCCAGCCCACCGCCGCCTCGAGCCTCACGAGCCCGTCCACGCCCGCGGGCTACCGGGTGGCAGTGGTCCACCGCGGCGCGGACCACCCGGACGACCTCGTGCTGGACCCGTCGGGAGGCCTGCTCTACAGCGACTACACCGACGGGACCATCAGCCGGCTGGAGGCCGACGGCACGGCGACCGTGCTGCACCGTGGACTGCCCGGGCCCGAGGGCATGGTCTTCCTCTCGGACGGCTCCCTCGTCGTGGCCGAGGAGGACGCCAACCGACTGGTCATCTTCCACCCCGGCCAGTCCACACCGTCCGTCCTCGCGAGCCTGCCCGGCACCTCGGTCAAGGCGACGTGCCACCAGGGGGTCGACGGCATCGCCTGGGACCCCACGACGCACAGTCTCGTGGTGCCCGATCCCGTCACCGGCACGGTCTACCGGATCAGCCCCGACGGGGCGACCCGGACGGTCCTGGCTCGCGGCTTCGTCCACCCGGTCGGCGCAGCAGTGGACGCCCACGGCACCGTCTACGTCGCCGACGAGTGCGGCGGCGGGGCCTGGCGCCTCGGCGCCGGGGGCAGCCGGGTGCGCGTGGCCGACGCGGTGATGCCCGACGACCTCGCCTTCGACGCCACCGGCAACCTCCTCGTGACCGACGTGCGCCACACCCGGCACGACGTCCGCCGGTGGCCTGTCGGCGGCGGGGCCTCGACCGTGCTGGCCCGGGGCGGCCTCATCGAGCCGCAGGGCCTGCTCGTCACCGCCAGCGGCACCGTCTATGTCGCCGACGACCAGGCCCGCGTCATCCTGCGCCTGACACCACACCCCTGACCGCCCCGGCCACGAGCGCGCACGTCGACCTCACGCATACGCGCCGTCGAGCGGTCTCGGGGGACGGATCTCAGCGCCGGTAGTTCCGCCAGATCAGGCGGTGCACCCCGAGGTGCTTCGGCAGCGTCCGCAGGCCGGGGATCCACGGGATGCAGATGAAGCCGGTGCTCAGCAGGATCATCAGCGCCCACACCTGCACGTCGGCGTTGTCCGACGTCGAGAACGGCGGCACCTGGTACCAGAAGGTGTAGAGCCACAGCCACGGCTGCCCCGGGTAGTTCCCGGTCTCGTTCATGATCCCCCACTGGTCGCCGCCGAGGTTCTGGGCACGGGCCTGGTCCTCGAGGTGTGACCCGTCGGCGAGCAGGAGGAGCGGCTTGGTGCTGTTCACTCCGAAGAAGCTCGTCCGTGACGTCAGGAGCCCCTCGAGGGCGCCGCTGGACGCCAGCGCGAGCACGCCCTGTGCGAGGACGGGCACCGGACCGTAGTCGCCGGCCGCGACCTTGGCCGGGTCGCCCTCCGGCGCCTTGGCCAGCGCGTCGGAGTACGCCTGCGCCCACTTGGTCTGCTGGTCCGACGATGCCGCCGACCACCGGCGCAGAGCCGCCGCCATCAGCGGCTGGGCGGCCAGGGTGCGCAGCGGGGCGATGACGAAGTCGTTCGCCGGGTCGATCGGCTCGGTGACGCCGGGCAGCTTCTGCAGGTTGACCGGTCCCAGGGCCTGACCGTCTCCGGCGGTGTTGTAGGGCGGTCCGTAGCCGGCGGAGGTCGTCGTGCCGGCGAGCTCGCCCGCGGCTGTGGCGACCACGTCGTTGGGGGCCTGTCTGGCCCACTGCTGCAAGGAGATCGCCGGGTCGTCCGGTGAGGAGAAGATGATCGCCGCGACGAGGCTGAGCACGAGCATGACGCCGAGGGCGATGACGAACTCCCTCACCAGGTCGTAGCGCCTGGTCGGGAAGGCGTGTGAGTCCGGCGCCCACGTGGCGACCCGCCGCTCGCCGCTGGCCACGCGTACGGTGCTCACGGCTGAACCCCCGAGTGGGTCCGGGCAGGCTCCGGGTGGCTCTCCTCCGGAACCGGCGGCGGTTGGGCCACCGAGGGTTCGGCGGTGGGCGGCTCCGGACGACTCGGCTGCTCTGTCGGCACCACGGCGGCCGGGGCCTCGGCGCCGATGGGCGGCACGACGCCGTGCCGACGAACCAGCAGCAGGTGCAGGCCGACGATGACGCCGACGACGATCGGCAGCAGCGAGACGTGCCAGAGCACCATCTGCCCGACGTTCATGACGTTGAAGTAGGCGCCGATGCCGGCGGCGTTGAGGCCGTCCTTGGCCTGCGTGCTGATCCACTGCGAGTCGAAGTTCGTCTGGATCAGGTAGCCGGTGAACGCGGTCCCGAGCGAGCCGAAGAAGGCCAGGGCGCCGGTCGCCCAGGTGAGCCCACGGTGGCCGCGCCAAGCCGCCATGAAGAACTTGCCCCACAGGTGGATGACCATGGTGGCGAAGAACAGCTCGACGCTCCACAGGTGCACCGAGTTCACGAAGTGGCCGAGCGAGCTGGAGTGCCACCACGTCAGCCCCCCGAGCGTGAGCACGAGGCCGGACAAGATGATGACGACGAGGCTGGCCAGGCAGGCGACGCCGAAGACGTAGACCCACGAAGCCACGTAGGCCGGTTGCCGGTCGGGCAGCCACTGCCCCTTGGGGACCAGCCCTTCGATCCATGCGCTCAGCCGGGAGGTCCACGTCGTCGACGCGGAGGCCGTGGGCCGGGGCTCGGCGGCCCGCGTGCTCACTGCCCGTCCTCGTCGTGCGAGCCCGGGAAGGGCAGGAGGACCGCGAGGACGAAGACGGCGATCATGAGGAGGATCGTCACCAGGTTGGCCGCGGTGATCGTCAGGAAACCCCACTGGACGACCGCGCCTGCCGGCGTCGGTTCGGCTGCTGCGGCGAGCTGGGCGGACTCGGTGGACATCGAACACCTCCGGGAGGGAGAGGACCACGGGTCGCCCCTGCTCGAACCGTCCTACTACATGTTGTAAGAGTAGGAACGCTGCCGCTGTAGGGCAGGCGGATCCACGGATTCACAGGCATCGTCCAGAGTCGATGGCACCTGCCCGAGGGTGTGGCGCCCCGTCCACATGGGATCGGCCGTTTTGTGTACGGCCACCACACAGGGACCCAGCGAGACGCTGCCTAGTCTTCCCGCATGCCCGACGCCCGCGACGACGATCGCGAACCAGCCACGCAGCTCCCCCACCGCACGGCCTCCACCGCCAACGAGCCGGTCGACCTGACGGGCCGGACGGCCCTCGTGACCGGGGCGGCGAGCGGCATCGGTGCGGGCGTGGCCCGCGCCCTGGCGGCCGCGGGAGCCAGGGTGCACGCGGTGGACCGCGACGCCGACGGCCTGTGCGACCTCGCCGCGAGCGCGGTTCCCGGCGCCGGGTCCATCGAGACCATCACCGCCGACCTTGCTGACCTCGACGGGTTGTCCGCGCTGCCGACGGCGGTCGACATCCTCGTCAACAACGCCGGCGTGCAGCACGTGAGCCCCATCGAGGAGTTCCCCGTCGACCGGTTCGACTTCATCCTCGACCTCATGCTCATCTCGCCGTTCCGGCTCATCCGCCAGACCCTCCCGCACATGTACGCCAACGGCTGGGGCCGCGTCGTGAACATCTCGAGCGTCCACGGCCTGCGCGCGAGCGCCTTCAAGTCCGCCTACGTCACGGCGAAGCACGGCCTCGAGGGGCTCTCGAAGGTCGTGGCCGTCGAGGGCGGGCCCCACGGGGTCACCTCGACGTGCGTCAACCCGGCCTACGTGCGCACGCCGCTGGTCGAGGCCCAGATCTCGGACCAGGCCCGCACGCACGGCATCCCCGAGGCGGACGTCGTCGAGAAGATCATGCTCGAGCCGGTCGCGGTCAAGCGGCTCGTGGAGCCCGAGGAGGTGGCCGCCCTCGTGCTCTTCCTCTGCGGGCCCGCCTCCGCCTCCGTCAGCGGCACGTCCTTCTCGATGGACGGCGGGTGGACCGCGCACTGAGCCGGAGACTGCCCGAGACTCCGCGACCTCGCGGGCTCGCCCGGCCCCGCTGCCCGATACCGTCCACCTAGGATCTGCGCGTGACTCCCAGCCCCGAGACGCGGACCCACGCCGACCCGCCGACCTCCGGCGAGCTGGTCGCTCCGCCGGACCCGGCCTATCCGGTCGGCCAGGTGGTGCACCTGCTCGAGCTCCTCGCCGGCGACGCCCCGGTGGCCGCCGTCGCCGGCGCGGACGCACCCGTGGAGGCCCGAGACCTCGCGCTCCGGATCGCGAGCGCCCGCGAGGTGCACCGCCAGCGCGAGGCGGGGCTCGCGGCCCTGCTCGACACGGCCCGCGAGCTCGCGACCGCGAACGACCCCGGCTCGGTCCTCGAGGCGATCGTCCGGCGGGCCCGACGGCTCGTCGGGACCGACCTGGCCTATCTCACGCTCTACGACCCCGAGGCCGGCGACACCTTCATGCGGGCCACCGACGGCTCCGTGTCCGCCGCCTTCCAGTCCGTGCGGCTCGCGCTCGGGGCCGGACTGGGAGGCCTCGTCGCCTCGACCCACAAGCCGTACTGGACTGCGGACTACTGGGCGGACGAGCGCTTCCGGCACACCCGGGCCATCGACGGCGCGGTCGGCGAGGAGGGCATCATCGCGATCTGCGGCACCCCCCTCATCGTCGAGTCGAACTTCGTCGGCGTGCTCTTCGCGGCCAACCGCTCGTCGCGGCCGTTCACGCGCGAGGAGGTGGCGCTGCTCGGCAACCTCGCCACCCTGGCGGCCCTGACGCTCGTGCAGACCCGAGCCCTCGCCGACGCCGAGAGCGCCCTCGCGGCGCTCTCCGAGGCCCACGAGACGGTCCGGCAGTACGCGCAGGGCGTGGAGAAGGCGGCCGCCGCGCACGACCGTTTCGCCTCCCTCGTGCTCGGCGGTGGCGGCGTCGACGACATCACCCACGCCCTCGCCGAGCTCCTCGGCGGCTGGGCGGTGCTCGTCGACCAGAACGGGCAGCGCACGAGCGCCGCCGGGCCGGCGCCGGAGCCGACCCGTCCCGGAGCGGACCCGCTCGCCCCCTTCGACGCCCTGCCCGGCCTGGACGCCGGTCGGCTCGTCGAGCGTGACGGGGTGTACGCCGTGGCGGTGACCGCCGCCCGGGAGCGGCTCGGCACCATCCTCGTCGGTGGCCTGACCCTGAGCGACCCGGACCAGCGCACCGTCGAGCGGGCCGGTGTCGTCACGGCGCTGGTCCTGCTCTTCGAGCGCCAGGCGGCCGACGCCCGGCAGTCGGCGCGCAACCGGCTGGTCAGCGACCTCGTGATCGCCCGGGGATCCCGCGAGGAGCGGCTGTCACTGGCCCGCACCGTCGGTTTCGACCCGCAGCGGCCGTTCTGCCTGCTGGTGCTGCGCGGTGACGACCCGAACGGGCACCGGGCGCTGCTCATCTCGGCCAGTGCCGCCACGGGCGAGGCGTCGCTGGTCGGCAGCCACGACGGCGACGTCGTCGCGCTCGTGCCGGGCGCCGACGCGGACGGGCTGGCCCGTGCCGTCGCCTCACGTATCGGCCGGCGCACCTGCGTGACAGTCGCGGGCGCCGGGGCGGTGAGCGACGTCGACGACATCTCGAGGGCGTACGACGAGGCGCACCGCACCGTCGCCGCGCTCATCGCCCTCGGGCACCGCGGCAAGGGCGCGGCCGCACGGCAGCTCGGCTTCGCCGGGCTCATCGTGGGCTCCGAGCCGGACGTCGGCGAGTACGTCCGCGGCCTGCTCGGCCCGGTCCTCGACTACGACGAGCGGCGCGGCACCGACCTCGTGGGGACGCTCGCCGCATACTTCGCCTCGGGCGGCAGCCCGCGCCACGCGGCGGTCACGCTCCACGTCCACGTCAACACCGTCGCACAGCGGCTCGAGCGCATCACCGCCCTGCTCGGCGACACCTGGCAGCAACCGGACCAGTCGCTCGAGCTGCAGCTGGCCCTGCGACTGCGGGCCCTGCAGACCTCAACCCGCGGCGCCGGCCCGCGCGGCTGACGGGGCGCCCGCCCGCCGGCGCAGGGCCTTGCCGGGTCCGTCAGCCGACGAGGAGGCGGTCCACCGCGTCGGCGACGGCCGTGGTGCCCGGTCCGCCGAGGATCACGTCGTAGTGGTTGGTGTCCACGCGCGTGGTGCGCACCGCCGGCGGAAGGTGAAGCGCCGCGAGCCGACCCTCGTCGTAGAGGCCCTGCGGCTCGTCGAGCAGCCCACGCTCGGCCCAGACGAGCTCGACGTCGACACCGCCTGCGACAGCCGCCGCCAGTGCCGCGTGGGTCTCGGGGTCGGCCAGCACGTCCGCGCCGTCGGCTCGCACCGCGTCCAGCACGCACGTGCTCAGCCACTGCCCGTCCTCGGGGTCCTGGACGAGGTCGTGCTCGAGGTAACCGCGGGTCACCTCGCCCGCAGGGCCGCCGAGGATCGGCCCCAGCGCGGGGTGCCCGGACCAGAACGCGACGTACGCGGCAGGGTCGGGGAAGCGCATCGACAGGCGGTCCATGGCCGGCCCGATCACCGCACGCAGCGCCGCGTCGACGTCGACGCCCGCCGGCACCGGGAAGGCCGCTCCCCCGTCGACGAGCACGGCGGACGGGAACCGCTCGGGGTGCCGTGCGGCCGCGAGCGCCGCGACGAAGGCACCCATCGAGTGACCGACCAGGACCGGTGCCGCGCCGAACACCGTTGCGATCGAGGCCAGATCGTCCACGTGGGCGGCGAGCCCGTAGGGACCGGGCGCCGAGCGGCTGTCCCCGCGGCCCCGCAGGTCGGGGGCCAGGAACCGGACGGCGCCCGGGCCGTGGCGCCGGCCGACCTCGTCGGCGACGCGTCGCCACGAGAGCCCGTTGGCCGTGATGCCGTGCACCGCCAGCACCACCGGCGCGTCGGGGGCGGGTGTGCCGAGGCTGAGGTCGTGGATGGCGAGGCTGCCCTCGGGCAGCTCGATGACGAACGCGGCAGGGATCGTGCTCATCGGGATCCGGTCCTCCTGACCAGCCGGCCGCCGAGCCCGGTCAGGCCCGACGGTGCGAAGTAGACGACGACCACGAAGAAGGCGCCGAGGATGAAGAGCGGCTGCGACAGCACCTGCCGCACGACCTGCGGGAGCGAGGCCAGGATCGGCGCGCTGCTGACCTCGACCAGGCGCGCGTCGGCGTAGGTGTAGAGCACTCCACCGAGCAGCGCGCCCCAGCGGCTGCCGGCTCCGCCGAGGACGACCATGACGAGCAGCGACAGGGTGAACTCGGAGGTCGTCAGGTGGGGGCTGGATCCCCCGAGCACGAGGGCGTGCACGATCCCTCCGAGGGACCCGAGGGCCGAGCCGAGCACGAAGGCGAGGAGCTTGACCCGGTAGGTGCCGAAGCCGAGCACGGCCGCCCGCTGCTCGTTCTCCCGCACGGCCGCCATCGCGTGTCCGGCGTGCGACCGCACCACGAGCGTCACGGTCACCCAGGCGACCACGACGAAGGCGAGGGCCAGCCAGTAGCGGTAGGGCGCGTTGGCGACCCCGACGAGCAGGTCCGGCAGCGCGTCTCGGTCGAGCGTGCGGCCCTCCTCGCCGCCCGTCACTCCCCCGGGGTTGCGCAGCACGACGATCGAGGCCGCCTGGGCGAAGGCCAGCGTCACCATGGCGAAGGCGATGCCCCCGACCCGCAGGGCGATCGCGCCCACGACGAGCGCGAGCACCGTGGAGAGGCCCAGCGCCGCGAGGAGCGCGAGCGGCAGGGGCATCGACCACTCGGAGACCGAGACGGTGAGCAGGTAGCTCCCCGCCGCGACGAAGAGCGCGTGCCCGAAGCTGAGCAGGCCGGTGCGCCCGAAGAGGACGTCGTAGCTCAGGGCCACCCCGCCGACGACGAGGCACGTTGCGAGCAGCTGCATGGATCCCGGCCCGTTGACGCGCCCCGGGAGGATGCCCGGCAGGTCGACCGGCAGGTAGGGAAGATAGGCGAGCAGGGCGAGCACGAGCACAGCAGGGATTACGGTGCGCAGGCGGCGGAGCCCGCGGCGGCGCGCCGTGCCCGCGTCGGGCCCCAGCGACCCGTCCTGCTTGCGCTGCGAGGGATCGGGTGACGAGGGAGGGGTCGTATGCGTCGTGCTGAGGTGGTCGGTGGGCGACGTCATGCCGTCGCTCCCTTCAGGGAGGTCGGTCGGAGCAGGAGGACCAGCGCCAGGAGCAGGACCACGGAGAGGTCGCCGACGCCGGTCGCGGCGTAGTAGTTGGCCAGCTGCTGGACGAGACCCACGACGACCGCGGCCACCCCGGTCCCCGTGAGCGACCCCATCCCGCCGATGACGACGACGATGAAGGCGAAGATCAGCAGGGAGCCACCCTGCGCCGGCGAGACCGCCCCGGCGTACTGGGAGTAGAGCACGCCGGCCAGGCCCGCAGCGGCCCCTCCGATGGCGAAGACCAGAGTGAAGGTGCGGTGGACGTCGATGCCGAGTGCCTCGACCATCGTGCGGTTCTCGACGCCGGCGCGGATGACCAGCCCCAGCCGGGTCAGGTGCAACAGCGCGAGTAGGCCGGCGAAGAGCACGAGGGCCACGAGGACGTAGACGAGACGGTCGTTGGGCAGCCGTGCCCCGAGCAGGTCGGTGGTGCTGGCCATCCAGGTGGGCCTGTCGACCGCCCTCGGGTCGGCTCCCCAGATCCCCTGTGCCGCAGCGACGCCGGCCAGCGAGAGCCCGACGGTGACGAGCACCTGCTGGATGTGGCGCCGGTAGAGCGGCCGGATCAGCACGACCTCGACGACCAGGCCCACCAGGCCGCCGACGACGATCGCGGCGACGACGCCCACGACGAGCCGGCCGGCCACCGGCCACCCGGCGGGGAGGGCGCCCATGACGAGCCACGCGGCATACGCGCCGGCCGTCATGAAGGCCCCGTGGGCGAAGTTCAGCACCCCCATCAACCCGTAGATGAGGCTGAGACCGCTGGCGGCGATGAAGTAGAGGGCGCCGAGGCCCAGACCGGTGACGAGGATGAGGACCAGGTCGCTCATGCCGCTCCCTCCCGGCGCATCGAGACGCCCAGCAGCTCCCGGGTGCGCCCGGCGTCGGCGACGAGCTCGGCCGCCGACCCGCGGTGCACGACCTCGCCCGCGTCGAGGACCACGACCCGGTCGGCGATCCGTCGCACGAGCGGCAGGTTCTGCTCGACGAGCAGGATCGGCGTCGTCCGGCCGACCTCGGCCAGCACGTCGGCGACCTCGGTGACCAGCTTCGGGGCGAGTCCCTTGGTCGGCTCGTCCACCAGCAGCAGGGCGTTGTCGCGCAGGAGCACGCGAGCCAGGGCGACCATCTGCTGCTGGCCTCCGGAGAGCGTGCCGGCACGCTGGCCGCGACGCCGCACGAGCTCGGGGAAGAGGCGCTCGACCACCGGCGCCTCGACGCCTCGCTCGGGGTCGACGAGACGCAGGTTCTCCTCGACGGTGAGCCCGCCGAAGACCTCCCGGTCCTCGGGGACGTAGCCGATGCCACCGCGGACGATGCGCGCGGTCGTGAGCCGCTGGATCTCCGCGCCCCGGAAGAGGACCCGGCCGGTGCGAGGCGCCAGGCCGATGACGGCCTTGAGGGTCGTGGTCTTGCCGACGCCGTTGCGTCCGAGCAGCGCGGTCACCCCGGTGGCCGGCACGTCGAAGGTCACGCCCTGCAGGATGTGGGAGCCGCCGTAGCGGACGTGGACGTCCTCGAGCTGCAGGACCGGTTCTGCGGGACCCGGGTCGGGTGTGGTGCGGCTTCCTTGTGTCACAGTGCTTCTCCCAGGTAGGCCTGCTGGACTCGGTCGTCTGCCGTCATCTCGGACGGTGGGCCGACCGCGAGCAGCTGGCCGTGGTGCAGGACCGCCACGCGGTCGGCGAGCCCGAGCACGACGTGCATGTGGTGCTCGACCATGGCGACGGCGACACCGGAGTCACGCACCTCGCTGATGATCTCGGCCAGCCCGTCGACGTCCTCGGCGGAGACGCCCGCCATCGGCTCGTCCAGGAGCAGCACCGCCGGCTCGGAGGCCAGCGCCATCGCCAGCTCGAGCTTGCGACGGTCACCGTGCGAGAGGTCACGGGCGAGCGTGCCCGCGCGACCCGGCATACGCACTCTCGCAAGCAGCGACTCGACGGCCCCGGACGACGCCGAGCCCGGGGCGCGGAACGGCGAGAGCGCGGACGCCCCGGCCGCCTGCACCGCCAGCCGCACGTTCTCCCCCGCGGTCAGCCCGTCGAACAGGGCCGAGGTCTGGAAGGAGCGCGACAGCCCCATCCGCGCCCGCCGGGTGGCACTGGCTCGGGTGACCTCCTTGTCCTGCAGCGTGATCCGCCCGCTGGTCGGCCTCGTCACCCCGCTCAGGATGTTGACGAAGGACGACTTCCCCGCGCCGTTGGGGCCGATGATGCCGAGCAGCTCACCGGCCCCCACGGACAGCGAGACGTCCTCGAGGATCTGTGCGCCGCCGACCCTCCAGCCGACCGCCTCTGCCGTGATCACCTCGCGCGCTGTCCGGTCACTTGAACGGGGTGACGGGCGGGGCGACCGCGGCCGGGTCGAGCGTCTTGACCAGCTGCGGGACCTCGTTCGAGCCCTCCTTCTTGAGGGTGGCCGTGAACATCGGCTGCAGCAGGGCGTGGTCCTCGGCGCGGATCTCGAGGGAGCCCTTGGGCCCCTCGAACTTCCAGCCCTCGAGCGAGGTCACCATCTTGTCGACGTCGTTGCCGCCCGCCTCGAGGGCGTGCACGATCATCTGCCCCGCGACGAAGCCGTCGTTGGTGAACAGGTCGACGCTCGCGCCCTGCTTCTTCAGGCCCGCGTCGAGGGCCTGGTAGGCGGCGTTGTCCGCGGCGCCCTCGAAGAAGTGTGAGAGGAAGTCGATCTTGGTGGCGACCGGCCCGAAGAGGGCGTGGGTGGCCTTGATGTCGAGACCGGTGACGACCTTGGTGGCGTCGAAGACCCCCTGCTGCCCGAGCGTCGTCCACATGGCCGTGGCGTTCTCGCCGGCCCAGGCGACGAAGAGCAGGTCGGGCGCCGCTGACTTGATCTTCGTGGCGAACGGCGTCAGGTCGGTGGCGGCAGCCGGCACCTCGACGGCGCTGACACTGGCCCCCTTGGCGCCGAGCACCGCGGTCACGGCGGCGACGTTGGCCTTGCCGAAGGCGCTGTCCTGCGCGAGGACCGTGACCTTCTTGCCCTTGACGTCACCCAGCATGGTGCCGGCGGTCGCGACGTCCTGGTAGGTCTGACGACCCGACCGGAACGTGTAGCGGTTGGCCCCGGTGACGGCGTCGGCCGCAGCGGGACCGGAGATGAAGAGCACCTTGTTGTCCTTGGCCAGCGGCGCCACCTGCAGGGCCACGCCGCTCGCCGTGGAGCCGGCGATGATCTTGTTCCCCTGGCCGATGAGGTCGGTCGCCGAGGCGACGGCCTTGGCGGGGTCACCGGCGTCGTCCTGCTCGGTGATCTGGATCTGGTGACCGGCCACCGCGCCGGTTCCCTTGGTGGCGTAGTCGATCCCGGCCGTGAGGCCCTGGCGGTACTGCTGGCCGTAGCTGGCGAGGGGCCCGGACTTCGAGTAGACGAGCCCGACCTTGTAGGGGCCGCTGGACGTGCCGCCGCCCGCCGCCGTGCCGTTGTCGGCCGCCGCTCCGGGCTGGCCGGGCGAGCCGCAGGCCGCCACCGACAGCGTGATCATGGCGCTCGCGAGCGCGAGACTCCACCGCTTGGACACCGTTGTCCTCCACCTCTGGTGGGCGCTCGCGCCTTTGCCGCAACGAGATCCGTCGACGCCCAACCTCCCGGCGAAGGTAGATCAGCGCGTGATCGGCCACGGTGGGCCCGAACACCACATTGCCGGAACGCTCATGTGCGTCCCCGCCACGTCGCCGGGACCATCGGCGCCCGGGTGTCACAGCAGCGGTGGCTGTCTCGTCTGAGTTGGCGTAGGCAGACAACGCGATGAGGAGCTGAGATGAGGATCCTGGTGGCAGGAGCGACCGGTGCGATGGGGCGGCAGCTGGTGCCGCGCCTGGTCCGGGCCGGGCACGAGGTGCACGGGATGACCCGCAGCGAGTCGAAGCAGGTGTTCCTGCGTGGGCTCGGCGCGGTGCCGGTCGTGGCCGACGCCCTCGACCCCGACCAGGTGGCGCGCGCCGTCGCCGCGTCGCGGCCGGAGGTGGTCGTGCACCAGCTGACGGCGATCGGTCCGATGGACCTGCGGCACTTCGACCGGGCCTTCGCCGGGACGAACCGCCTCCGCACGGAGGGCACCGACCACCTGCTCTCGGCTGCCCGCGCGGTGGGAGTGAGGCGCTTCGTCGCCCAGAGCTTCTTCGCGGGCTATGACCGCGTCGGGGGCCCGGTGAAGACCGAGGACGACCCCTTCGGCACCGAGCCTCCCAGCGGGATGCAGGAGACCGTGGGAGCCATCCGCCACGTCGAGGACAGCGTGCTCGCTGCGTCGTGGACGCAGGGGCTCGTGCTGCGATACGGCGGCTTCTACGGCCCGCACACCTCGCTCGGGCCCCGGGGCGAGCAGACCGAGGCCGTGCGCCGTCGCCGGTTCCCCGTGGTCGGGGACGGGGCCGGCGTGTGGTCGTTCGTCCACATCGCCGACGCGGCCGAGGCGACGGTGGCCGCTGTCGAGCGTGGCGCCCCGGGCGTCTACAACGTCGTCGACGACGAGCCGGCGAACGTGGCCACCTGGCTGCCGGTCCTCGCCGAGTCGCTGGGCGCCAGGCCGCCGATGCGCGTGCCGCGCCTGGTCGGCAGGCTGCTGGCGGGCGAGACTGGCACGGTGATGATGACCGAGCTACGAGGCGCCTCCAACGCCAAGGCGAAGCGGGAGCTGGGCTGGGCACCCGGGCACGCGTCCTGGCGGGAGGGCTTCCGGCAGCTGGCGGTCGAGGACCGCGCCGAGAGCGGCACCCCCGCGTGACCGACGAGAGGCAGCCCACGACCGCCGTTCCCGAGCGCGAGCGGCTTCTCGCCGACCTGAGGCCGATGGCGTTCGGCATCGCCTACCGGATGCTCGGAAGCGTCACGGAGGCTGAGGACGTGGTGCAGGAGGCGCTGCTGCGGGTGCACCGCTCGCTCGAGGCGGGCGAGCAGATCGCCTCACCCCGCGCGTTCACCGCCACCGTGACCACGCGCCTCGCGATGGACGAGCTGCGGTCGGCGCGGGCACGCCGCGAGCGGTACGTCGGGGACTGGCTGCCCGAGCCGATCCTCACCGACGGGCACAGCGCCGAGATGGACCCGGCACGATACGCCGAGACCGCCGACACGCTGTCCATGGCACTGCTCGTCGTGCTGGAGAGCCTGTCGCCCGAGCAGCGCGCGGTTCTGCTGCTCCACGACGTGTTCGGCTACTCCTACGGCGAGGTCGCGGCCATCGTCGGCAAGGGTGAGAGCAACGTGCGCCAGCTCGCGGTCCGTGCGCGTCGCCACGTCGAGGACCGCCGGCCCCGCTTCACGACCACTCCCGAGCAGCAGAGCGAGCTGGCGAGCCGCTTCTTCGCCGCTGCGCGGTCGGGCGACCTCGCCGGCCTCGAGTCCCTCCTGGCCCACGACGTCGAGCTCGTCGGCGACGGCGGCGGCAAGGCACCCTCGCTCGCGCGCTCCCAGCACGGCCGCAGCCGGGTCGCGCACACCCTCACCAACTGGCTGCGGGTGCTGCGGAGGCTGCCGGACATGGAGATCCGGCCGGTCGAGGTCAACGGTGACCCCGGCGCGACGTTCCTCGTCGACGGGCACCTCATGGCCGTCTGGGCCCTGGAGATCCGGGACGGGCAGGTGGCCGGCGTCCGCGCGATCGTCAACCCCGACAAGCTGGCCCACCTCGGGCCGGTCGGCGACGCGAAGGCCCTGATCCGCCGGCTCGGCGCATCAGGGCCCGGCGCTGAGAGCCCGGTGACGGAAAGCCCGCGCCTCAGCGCCGGCGGTCGGCCACGGCCCACGAGGCTGCCGCGCTGAGGGCAGCGACCGTGAGGACGGAGGGCCAGGCGCCGATCCGCTTGGCCAGCGGGTGCGAGGCGCCGAAACCACCGAGGTAGAGCGCCGCCAGACCGGCGGTGGCCGGAGCCCCCGCCTTGGTCAGCCAGGTGCGCCCGGCGTACAGCCCGGCCGCTCCGAGCACGACGCCGCCGAGGGGGCGGATGCCGGTCTCGCGGGCGGCGACATAGCCGCCGACCAGCCCGAGGGCTGCAATGGGCGCCGTGCTCACGTCTGCTGCGTTGCGAAGCTGCATGCCCCGATCGTAGGCAGCCGCCCTGTGCACCCATCTCGGGGGCCGCGCCGGCTCGCCCTGGCGACGTGACCGTCAGAGCTTCGGCTCGAGGTCCGCCACGACCTGGTCGGCGGTCAGGCCGAGCTCCTCGAGGATCTGCCCCCGTGAGGCGTGCTCGAGGAAGCGCTTCGGTATGCCGTAGCCGTGCACGGGCGCGTCGACGCCGGCCTCGCGCAGGGCGAGCGTCACGGCCGCGCCGACGCCTCCGCTGACGAGGTTGTCCTCGACGACCGCGACCGCCTTGGCGCGGCGGGCGAGCTCGACGACGTCGTCGCTGACCGGCAGCACCCAGCGCGGGTCGACGACGCGGACGCTCCGGCCGTGGGCGGCGATCTTCTCCCCCGCTTCGACGGCCAGGCCGCCGAAGGCGCCGACGCCGACCACGAGCAGGTCGACGTCGTCACCGGCGTTCTCGAAGAGCACGTCGACCGCACCGATCCGGCGTACGGACTCGAGCGGGTCGGACACGTCACCCTTGGGGAAGCGGATGACGGTGGGGCCGTCGGAGACGTCGACGGCCTCGCGGAGCTGCCGGCGCACCTGCTCGCCGTCGCGTGGCGCGGCCAGCCGCAGCCCGGGCACGATCGACGTGAGGGTCATGTCCCACATGCCGTTGTGCGAGGCCCCGTCGCTCCCGGTGATCCCGGCCCGGTCGAGGATGAAGGTCACGCCGGCCTTGTGCAGCGCGCAGTCCATGAGCAGCTGGTCGAAGGCGCGGTTGAGGAACGTCGCGTAGACGGCGACCACCGGGTGCATCCCGGCGTACGCGAGGCCGGAGGCCATGGTGACCGCGTGCTGCTCGGCGATGCCCACGTCGAAGACGCGGGCGGGGTAGGCGGCGGCGAAGCCGTCGAGACCGACGGGGATGAGCATGGCGGCGGTTAGGGCGACGACATCGGGGCGGTCGCGACCGATCGCGACCATCTCCTCGTTGAACTCGTCGGTCCAGATGCGCCCCGACACCTCGAACGGCAGGCCGGTCTCGGGGTTGAACTTGCCGACGCCGTGGAACTGGTCGGCCTCGTCGTCGATGGCCGGCTGGTAGCCGCGGCCCTTCTGGGTGATGACGTGCACGAGGACGGGTCCGCCGAAGTCCTTGGCGTTGCGCAGCGCCCGCTCGAGGGCCTGCTCGTCGTGCCCGTCGACCGGGCCGAGGTACTTCAGGCCGAGGTCCTCGAACATCCCCTGCGGCGCAACGATGTCCTTGATGCCCTTCTTGACGCCGTGCAGCGTCTCGAACATCGCGCCACCGACGACCGGGGTCCGAGCCAGGGAGCGCTTGCCCCAGTCGAGGAAGCGCTCGTAGCCGCGCGTGGTCCGGAGGGTGGCCAGGTGCTCGGCGAGGCCCCCGATGGTCGGGGCATAGGAGCGCTCGTTGTCGTTGACGACGATGACGAGCGGCAGGGTCTTGTCGACGGCGATGTTGTTGATGGCCTCCCAGGCCATGCCGCCGGTGAGGGCGCCGTCGCCGATGAGCGCCACCGTGTGGCGGTCGGTCTCGCCGGCGAGGCGCCGGCCCTTGGCGATGCCGTCGGCCCACGACAGGGCGGTGGAGGCGTGCGAGTTCTCGACGACGTCGTGCTCGGACTCGGCACGGCTCGGGTAGCCGGAGAGACCGCCCTGCTTCTTGAGCTTGCTGAAGTCGTGGCGACCCGTCAGCAGCTTGTGCACGTAGGACTGGTGGCCGGTGTCGAAGACCAGCGTGTCGAGCGGGGAGTCGAAGACGCGGTGGAGGGCGATCGTCAGCTCCACCACTCCGAGGTTGGGGCCCAGGTGGCCGCCCGTCTTGGAGACCTCGGTCACGAGGAAGGTGCGGATCTCCTCGGCCAGGGCCGGCAGCTGCTCGGCCGGCAGCGCCTTGAGAGCAGCGGGGCTCGTGATCGTCTCCAGCAGAGCCACGCGGCGCCGTCCTTCCGGTCCTTGTCGATCGAGCGTCGACCCCCGTCGGTCACCGGTGGGTCGCGCCCGAGTCTACGGCGCGGGCCTTGCGCGGGCCGAACCCTGCGCACGAGCCCGTGACGAGCGCCTCACCCACCTTTCACATCCGTCACAGGCGCGGCGCGAAGACCTTCCCCTGCAGCGCCTCGTGGAGCAGGCGCGCCGACCGCGACGCCGCAAGCAGGCGGATGCCCTCTGCCTCGATGTGGCCGAGGATCTCGGTCAGCGCCTCCGCGGGCACGTGCGGCCCGATCGCCACCCGCGCCTCGCGCCACGCCTCGCGCATCGCGACCACCTGCCCGTCGATGTGCCGGCCGGCCAGCCAGGCGAGCGCGATCGGGTGACGCCGCCACCCGGCATACGCCCGGTAGTCCGGGGGGCACTGGTCGAGCAGCCAGAGGACGGCCCGTTCCTCCCAGCCCGGGGTATGGGCCGGTGGCACGCCCGGAGGCCAGCCGGGCGGCGTGTGCCCGGTGGGCGCGGAGCGCGGCGGAGTCGGCATGCGAACAGTCTGCCTCGCCTACGCTCGGAGCATGACGAGGGTCAGCTGGCTCACGGCCTTCCTCGACCTACCGCCCGACGTCCACGCGGTGGGCACCCGCTTCTGGGCCGCGGTCACCGGGTATGCCGTGTCGCCGCCCCGGGGGGACGAGGCGGAGTTCACGACGCTCCTGCCGCCCGTCGGGGACCCGTTCCTGAAGATCCAGCGCACCGGGTGCGGTGAGGGCCCGACCGACCCGGGGGTCCACCTGGACCTGCACGTCGCGTCGGCCCCGGAGTCCGCGGCGCGGGCGGAGGGCCTGGGGGCGCAGGTGGTGGACCGCTCCGAGCACGGCTACGTCGTGCTGCGCTCCCCCGGCGGCTTCACGTTCTGCTTCGTCCACGAGCAGCTTCTCGAGCGCCCGCTGCCGACGCGGTGGCCCCAGCAGCACGAGAGCATCGTCGACCAGGTGGCGCTCGACATCCCGGCCGGCGACTACGACGGCGAGTGCGGCTTCTGGTCCGCGCTGACGGGCTGGCCGGTGCGCCGGTCGGTCAGCCGGCCCGAGCTGCGCCACCTCGTGCGGCCCGACGGCATACCGCTCCGGCTGCTGCTGCAGCGGCTGGACGCCGCATCGGGGCCGGTCACGGGGCACGTCGACCTCGCCTGCGACGACCGCCCGACGGAGGTGCACCGGCACGTCGGTCTCGGCGCGACGGTTGTGGCCGACCACGGCGGCGGCTGGACGACGCTGCGCGACCCCGCGGGCCTGCTCTACTGCGTCACCGACCGCGACCCGCGGAGCGGACTCGGCCGCTGAGCGTCGCAAAGTGCCCACTCGACGTGGCCGGCGTCGCAAACTGCCCACTCGACGTTTGGGGCGTCGCAAAGTGCCCGCTCGACGTGGGGGGGTGTCGCAAAGTGCCCACTCGACGTGAACACGTCGAGTGGGCACTTTCCGACAGTCGAGTGGGCACTTTGCTACAGGGTCACCAGTTCGGCTCGGTGCGCGGCGGCCGGGGCAGCCGGTGACGCTCGGGGTGGATCACGTAGACGATGCCGCCGCTGTGCGGCACCCACACGTTCTCGAACTGCTCCCGGTCGTAGACCACGCGCACCTGGGCGTTGTCGCGGAGCAGGTGCGAGGCGGGGTCGTTGCAGACGACGTTCCCCTCGCGGGTGAAGCCGACGATGACCATGAGGTGACCGTTCGTGCCGTAGCCGGCGCCGTCGAGCTCGCCCTTCTTGAACGAGACCGAGGTGACGAGCGGGATGCCGGCAGCGATGAACTCCTCCGCCTCGGTGAGGGACCGCAGGCGCGTGACGAACCCGCGCATCCCCGGTCGTGTCGCGGCGTAGGCGGGGTTGAAGGGCCAGTTGCCCGCGCCGTCGTAGGTGTAGTCGTAGACGTTGCGCGCGGCGAAGTCGACCTGCGGGTCCGTCTCGTCGGGGATGGCCTGCGTCACCCAGGCCGTCTCGTCACGGCGGGGGCCGGCGCCCCAGTACGCGAGGACCATCGCGGTCGAGGTCGGCGAGCACCAGGCCTCTCCCCCGTTGTCCCACTGCGGGAAGTGGCCGATGTGCTTCTCCTGCGAGAAGGTCGGCACGTCGAGGACCCGGCCGCGGGCGCGACCGTTGGGGCTGCGGGGCACGCGCGGGTCGTCCGGCAGGTCCGAGGCCATCGCGCCGACCGAGCGCAGCCGCGGGGTGTCGTGGGTGCCGGCGGGCCGCATCAGGCGGACGACGAGCTGCCACGCGTCGAGGGTGTGCCCCGAGCGGGTGGCGAGCGTGTCGGTGTAGACGGTGGCCACCGTGTCGCCCTGGCCGTTGACGGACGTGCGGTGGATGCCGCCGCCCTGGTCGGGGTCGTAGCGGCACCAGCGGCCCAGGACGTACTCCTTGGTGGCGGCTCCCTGGCTCCACCCGCGGACCGACACCTCGACCCAGGACCTGCCCGGGGTGTCGGCGTTCCACGACGAGACGAGCTCGGTCAGGCCGAAGCCGGGGCGCACGACGGGAGAGACCCAGGTCGCGACGTCGTAGGACCGGGAGGTCGCGGTCGGGTCGAAGGGGTCGACGTAGTCGCGCGTGCTGGTGAAGCGGCCGACGTGCAGCTCGCGGCCGCTCCACTCGCGGTAGGAGATGTGGCGGTCGCCGGTGTCGTAGTGCGGCGAGGACACGGGGGCTGCGGACGGCGCCGCGACGGCGGGCGCAGCGCCCGCTGCTCGGGCGCCGGCGATGCCGAGCAGGGTGGCTCCGGCGGCGGAGCCGAGGACGACGCGTCGGCTCGGGGAGCCGGCGGAGGAGGACTGGAGCGACATGGGCACACCTTCCGGACGGGGCTGGGCGCGGTCAGTCAACACCGCGGCGCCTCACCGTGGGGCGGTTGACGTGCAAAATTCTCGCGATGCGGGCCTCTGGCGCAGGAAATTTACGCGCCCTTGACCGTGCGTGCCGCGATCACGCCCAGTTGGCCTCCGCCGGAGGCTGCGGGAGGACCACCTCGCGCGGGTGCATGACGTACGCCAGGCCGCCGTCGGTGCCGAGCCACACCTTCTCGAACTGGTCCCGGCGGTAGACGGTGCGCACCTCGTCGTTGCTCGCCAGCCGGTGCGAGTTCGGGTCGTTGGAGACGACGTCTCCCTCGGCAGTGAACCCGACCACCGTGAGCAGGTGCCCCTTCGTGGAGTAGCCGGCGCCGTCGAGCTCGTCCTCGTCGAACGTCACGGACACCACGAGCGGCACGCCCGCCGCGACGAAGGCCTCGGCCTCGGTGAGGTCCCGGAGCCGGGTGACGTAGGCACGCAGCCCGCGCGCGCCGGCGTAGGCCGTGTTGAACGACCAGTTGCCGGCACCCCCGTACGCACGGTCGAAGACCCGGCGCACGCCGTGGACGACCTGTGGGTCGGTGTCGTGCCCGACCCACGCCGACTCCGTGGCCGCCGGGGCCAGCCCCCAGTGGGCCAGGACCATCGTGGTCGACGTCGGCGAGCACCACGACTGACCGCCGCTGTCCCAGTGCGGGAAGGAGTCGACGTGCAGGCGCTGTGAGTAGGCCGGCACCGCCACCTCGTGTCCACGTCCGACACCCGGGCTGCTGGTCGGCTCGCCGGGCTCGATGCGCATGCGGCTGGCTACCGCCGACACGAGCGAGACCTCGGGCCAAGGCCGCTCGTCGCCCGCTCCCGTCAGGGCGGTCACGCGCAGCTGCCACCGGTCGAACTCGTGCCCAGCCGCGGCGAGCCAGGTGTCGGACGCGACGCGCCCCACCTCGAACGCCTGGCCAGGCACCGACGAACGGACGACCGGGGACTCCCCCGCGACGTCGTCCTCGGCCCAGCGCGCGAAGGTGAACCACGGTGACCAGCCGCGCTCACCGGCGACGCGTCCCTCGACCGTCAACCACGTCCCGGGCGGGGTCAGCGCGTTCCACGAGGGAATGAGCTCGGTTGCGCCCCAGTCGAGCTCGACCACGGGCGACTCCCACGAGCGCGCGCGGTAGGTCACCTCCGGAGCGCCATCGACGTGGGGGTCGGCGTAGCTGACGTCGGGCACCCCGGTCCAGTCGAAAGCGTTCTCCCACAGGCTCAAGGACGCGTGTCGCTCACTCACGCGAGCAGCATGCCACCTGCCGACGTATGCCGTCGGGCGGGGTCCCGGGCGAAACGAGTGGGCCCCGCACACCGCGCGATGTGGCATACGGGGCCCGTCGTGGCGTGCGGCTCCGGTCAGGCGCTCACGAGCGAGCGCAGGACGTACTGGAGGATGCCGCCGTTGCGGTAGTAGTCGGCCTCGCCGGGGGTGTCGATGCGCACGACGGCGTCGAACTCGACCGTCTCGCCCGACTCCTTGGTGGCGACGACCTTGACGGTCTTCGGCGTCGTGCCCTCGTTGAGGGCGGTGATGCCGGTGATCGAGAAGGTCTCGGTGCCGTCGAGGCCGAGAGAGTCGGCGTTCTGGCCGGCCGGGTACTGCAGCGGCATGACGCCCATGCCGATGAGGTTGGAGCGGTGGATCCGCTCGTAGCTCTCGGCGATGACGGCCTTGACGCCCAGCAGGCTCGTGCCCTTGGCGGCCCAGTCGCGCGAGCTGCCCGAGCCGTACTCCTTGCCCGAGAGGATCACGAGCGGGGTGCCGGCCTCGGCGTAGCTCTGAGCGGCGTCGTAGATCGTCGTCTGCTCGCCGCCCTTGGTGAAGTCGCGCGTGAAGCCGCCCTCGACGCCGTCGAGGAGCAGGTTCTTCAGGCGGATGTTGGCGAAAGTGCCGCGGATCATCACCTCGTGGTTGCCGCGACGCGAGCCGTAGGAGTTGAAGTCCTTGCGCTCGATGCCGTGCTCGGCGAGGTACTTGCCGGCGGGGCTGTCGTTCTTGATGGCACCGGCCGGGCTGATGTGGTCGGTCGTGACCGAGTCGCCCAGCTTGGCCAGCACCCGGGCGCCCTCGATGTCGGCGACCGGGGTCGTGTCCATCGACATGCCGTCGAAGTACGGCGGCTTGCGCACGTAGGTCGACTCGGCGTCCCAGGCGAACGTGTCGCCCTCGGGGGTCGGGAGCGACTGCCAGCGCTCGTCACCGGCGAAGACGTCGGCGTAGTCCTCGGTGAACATCTCCTGGCTGATCGAGTCGGCGATGGTGCGCTCGACGTCGGCCGGAGCGGGCCAGATGTCCTTCAGGAAGACGTCGTTGCCCTCGGGGTCCTGGCCGAGCGGCTGCGAGTCGAAGTCGAAGTCCATCGTGCCGGCCAGCGCGTAGGCGATGACGAGGGGCGGGCTCGCGAGGTAGTTCATCTTCACGTCGGGGTTGATGCGCCCCTCGAAGTTGCGGTTGCCCGAGAGGACCGACGTGACCGCGAGGTCGTTGTCGTTGATCGCCTTGGAGATCTCGTCGTTGAGCGGGCCGGAGTTGCCGATGCACGTCGTGCAGCCGTAGCCGACGAGGTGGAAGCCCAGCTTCTCCAGGTAGGGCCACATGCCGGCCTTGTCGTAGTAGCCGGTGACGACCTTCGAGCCGGGCGCCATCGACGTCTTGACCCAGGGTGCGACCGACAGGCCCTTCTCGACGGCGTTCTTGGCGAGCATCGCGGCCGCCATCATCACCGAGGGGTTGGACGTGTTGGTGCAGCTGGTGATCGAGGCGATCGAGACGATGCCGTGGTCGATCTCGAACTCGCGGCCCTCGGCGTCGGTGACGCTGACCTTCTTGCTCGGGCGGCCGTCGGTGGCGCCGTCAGCGGGCTTGTCGCCGCCGTCGTCGAGGCCGGGGTCGCTCGCCGGGAAGGAGCGCGCGTCGCCCGGGTCGCCCTCCTCGTGCGAGACGTAGGTGGGCAGGACCTTGCGGAAGGCCTCCTTGGCGTCGCTCAGCGCGATGCGGTCCTGGGGACGCTTCGGGCCGGCGATGGAGGGCACGACCGTCGAGAGGTCGAGCTCGAGGTACTCGCTGTAGCGGGCCTCCGGCTGGTCGGCGCCGGCCGTGAGCCACATGCCCTGCTCCTTGGCGTACGCCTCGACGAGCGCCACCTGCTCGTCGGAGCGGCCGGTGAGGCGCAGGTAGTCGAGGGTGACGTCGTCGATCGGGAAGATGGCGCAGGTGGAGCCGAACTCGGGGCTCATGTTGCCGATGGTGGCGCGGTTGGCCAGCGGCACCTGCGAGACGCCCTCGCCGTAGAACTCGACGAACTTGCCGACGACGCCGTGCTTGCGCAGCATCTCGGTGATCGTGAGGACGACGTCCGTGGCGGTCGCGGCGGTCGGGATGGCGCCGCTCAGCTTGAAGCCGACGACGCGCGGGATGAGCATCGAGACGGGCTGACCGAGCATGGCCGCCTCGGCCTCGATGCCGCCGACGCCCCAGCCGAGGACGCCGAGGCCGTTGACCATCGTCGTGTGCGAGTCGGTGCCGACGCAGGTGTCGGGGTAGGCGACGCGCTCGCCGTCGATGTCGCGGACCATGACCGTGCGGGCCAGGTGCTCGATGTTGACCTGGTGGACGATGCCGGTGCCCGGGGGGACGACCTTGAAGTCGTCGAAGGCGCTCTGGCCCCAGCGCAGGAACTGGTAGCGCTCCTTGTTGCGCTGGTACTCGATCTCGACGTTGCGCTCGAAGGCGTCGGAGCGGCCGAAGACGTCGATGATGACGGAGTGGTCGATGACGAGCTCGGCCGGCGCGAGCGGGTTGATCCGGGCCGGGTCGCCGCCGAGGTCGGCGACTGCCTCGCGCATCGTGGCGAGGTCGACGACGCACGGCACGCCGGTGAAGTCCTGCATGATCACGCGGCCGGGCGTGAACTGGATCTCCGTGGAGGGCTCGGCGTTCTCGTCCCAGGAGCCGATCGCGCGGATGTGGTCGGCGGTGATGTTCGCGCCGTCCTCGGTGCGCAGGAGGTTCTCGAGGAGGACCTTCAGGCTGTACGGGAGGGTCTCGTGACCCTCGACCCCGGCCAGCCGGTAGATCTCGTAGGACTGGTCACCCACCTCGAGGGTTCCCTTGGCCTTGAAGCTGTCAACACTGCCCACGACGGGCTCCTTCCAGCGACTCTGGTGTCACGCTGCGTCATTTATCTTGACGTCAAGATATCTAACCACACGGGCCGGTTCTTGTCAGTGCACCCCTACCCGCCAATCCTTCACCGCTCCCGCACCCCTGTCGCGCCCCGTCTCGCCCGCCCTCAGGGCGAGGGACTGACCGCCTGGTCGACGCCAGAGGACTCGAGCGCCTCGCGGAAGCCCGGGTCGAGGTCCGCCTTGGCGCCGGCACCGCTGTCGAACCAGACGTAGGTGATGACGCACGTCGCCGTGAGAAGGGGCACCTCTCCCCTGCGCCAGATCTCGTGGCGCAGAGTGAACGACGAGGTGCCGACGCGGTCGACGACCACCTTGATGTCGGCGTGATCCAGAGGCTTGAGGCTCGCCGTCCAGTCGATCTCCGCGTGCCGCACCAGCGCGAGGCGGCCGTGCTCGCTGAACCAGTAGGGCCCGTAGCCGACGTCGTCGAGGAAGGCCATCTTCGCGTCCTCGCACCAGGTGAGGTAGTGCGAGTTGAAGACGACACCCGCCAGGTCGATCTCGGAGAACTTGACGGCCACGGGATAGCTGAACGACATGAGCTCCATCGTCCCCCGTGCCGTATGCGTGCCCGGCACCGCCCCATGGACCCGCCCGAACCCGGGCGGGCGGTCAGTCCCGGTCGGTCGGCTCGAGCACCGCGATGCACTCGACGTGGTGGGTCATCGGGAAAGCATCCCACGCCTCGAGCGACACGAGCGAGTAGCCGTGCTCCCCCGCCGCCTTGACGTCGCGAGCCAGGGCGGAGGGGTCGCACGCGACGTAGACCACCCGGCGCGGCCCCATCGAGGCGAGCTGCGCCATGACGTCCTTGCCCGCTCCGGTGCGAGGCGGGTCGAGGACGGCAAGGTCGGCGGTCACGCCCTGTCCGACGAGCGAGCGCAGCTCGCGGTCCACCCGGTTGGCGCGCCACTCGACGTTGTCGAGGTGCTCGGTGTTGCGGCCGCCGTTCTCGACCGCGCCGCGGTCCCCCTCCACGCCGAGGACGAAGCCGTCGGGCGCCACGAGCTCGCCGAGCCGCATCGTGAACAGGCCGGAGCCGGCATACAGGTCCACGACCTTGTCGCCGGGCGCGGCGCCCAGCAGCGCCTCCACCCGGGAGAGGAACGTCGAGGCGGCGCCCGGGTGCACCTGCCAGAAGCCGCGTGCGGCGACGACGTACTCGCCCTGCCAGTCACCGGACCGCACGAGCTCGCCGACCAGGCCGCCGCTGCCGTCGGACCCCTCGGGGGCGGGCAGCGGCACGAGCACCGGCTCGTCGGGGTGGGCGGCGTCGATGACGTCCACCGCCTCCACGTCGGGCCACTCGGTGTCGAGCACGCCGGAGTCGAGGACACCCTCGGTCGCGATCAGGCAGGTGTCGACCGGCAGCACGTCGCGGGAGCGGTGCCGCCGCAGGCCGGCGCGGCCGGCCGGGTCAACGGCGAACTCGACGCGGGTGCGCCAGCGCAGCCCCTCCTCGTCGCCCGGCACCGCGCGCACGACCACGTCGACGTCGAGCCCTGCGACGCGGGCGAACTGCTCGCGGACGACGGCGGCCTTCAGCGCCCGCTGGGTGTCGAGGGAGGCGTGCTGGAAGTCGCAGCCGCCGCACAGGCCCGGTCCGGCATACGGGCACGGCGCCTCGACGCGTCCTGCAGCGGCCTTGAGGACTTCGACGGCGTCGGCGCGCACGAAGCTGTCGCCGACCCTTCCCTCGGTGACGAGGGCCACGACGCGCTCACCGGGAAGGGTGTGGCGCACGAAGACGACCTGCCCCTCGTGACGGGCCACGCAGTGGCCACCGTGGGCCACGGGGCCGACGTCGAGCGTCCAGCGCTCCCCGACCAGCGAGGGCCCGCGTTCGGCCCGCTCACGCGTACGGCGACCGCTCACAGCGCTCCCCCGCGCACCGAGCCGCTGATCGGCGGCTCGTCGATCCAGCCGCGCTCGGCACCTTCGGAGGACTGCAGCTGCCAGGGCACGCTGACGACCATGACGCCGGGGGTGAAGAGCAGCCGGGCCTTCAGGCGCAGGGCGCTCTGGTTGTGCAGCACCTGCTCCCACCACTTCCCGAGGACGTACTCGGGCAGGTAGACCGTCACGATGTCGCGCGGGTTGCCGCTGCGGATGGAGCGGACGTAGTCGAGGATCGGCTTGGTGATCTGGCGGTAGGGCGACGCGAGGACCTTGAGCGGCACGGGGATGTCGCGCTTGTCCCACTCGTCGAGCAGCGCCTGCGTCTCGTCCGGGTCGACGTCGACGGTGACCGCCTCGAGGTACGACGGCCGGCTCGCCCGCGCGTAGGCGAGGGCTCGCATCGTCGGCTTGTGCACCTTGGAGATGCAGACGATCGCGTGCACGTGGCTCGGCAGCATCGGCCGCTCGATGCTCCAGTCGATCTCGAGCTCGTCGCGGACGCGGGCGTAGTGCTTCTTGATGCCGAGCATCAGCACGAAGAGCACGATCATCGCGAGGATGGCGTACTTGGCGCCGGCCTGGAACTTGGTCAGCAGCACGACGATCAGGACGATCGCCGACATCGCTGCACCGACGCCGTTGATGATGCGGGAGCGCTGCATGCGGGCCCGCTCCTTGCTGTCACGCTCGAGCCGCAGGTGGCGGGTCCAGTGCCGCACCATCCCGATCTGCGAGGTCGTGAACGAGACGAACACCCCGACGATGTAGAGCTGGATCAGCGCCGTGACCTCGGCCTTGAAGACGATGACGAGGACGATCGCGGCGCCGGACAGGATGAGGATGCCGTTGCTGAAGGCGAGCCGGTCGCCGCGCGTGTGCAGCTGTCGCGGAAGGTAGCCGTCGCGAGCGAGGATCGAGCCGAGCACCGGGAACCCGTTGAAGGCGGTGTTGGCGGCGAGGACGAGGATCAGGCCGGTGACGATCGAGACGAAGACGATGCCGGCCGGGAAGTGGGCGAACACGGCGGTCGAGAGCTGGCCGATGGCCGTCTGCTGCACGTAGCCGTCGCCGACAGGCTGCCCGTTGCGCAGCAGCTGCGTGGCAGGGTCGTTCGCGATCTTGATGCCGGTCCACTGGCTGAGGGCGATGATCGACCCGAGCATGCAGACCGAGATGGTGCCCATGAGCAGCAGCGTGGCCGCCGCGTTGTCACTCTTGGGCTTCTTGAAGGCGGGCACCCCGTTGGAGATGGCCTCGACCCCGGTCAGTGCCGCGCAGCCCGACGAGAAGGCGCGCAGCAGCAGGAACGCCGCGGCGATCCCGGTCACGCCCTGCCCCTCCTGCGGCACGAGGGTGAGCGGGGCGCTCTCGGCGGGGGTCAACGATCCCGTGAAGTGCTGGATGAAGCCGTAGATGCCCATGCCGATGATGGCCAGCATGAACGCGTAGACCGGGACGGCGAACGCCTTGCCCGACTCGCGCACGCCGCGCAGGTTCATCGCCGTGAGGAACACGATGAGCGCCACGGCCACGATGACCTCGTGGCCGCGGACGAAACCCAGGACGGTGGCAGCGTTCTGCACGCCGGAGGAGATCGACACGGCCACGGTGAGGACGTAGTCGACGAGCAGGGCGCTCGCGACGGTCAGTCCCGCCTTCGGTCCGAGGTTCTCCGTGGCCACCTCGTAGTCGCCGCCGCCCGAGGGGTAGGCGTGGACGTTCTGCCGGTAGGAGGCGACGACCACGACCATGACGAGGACGACGGCGACGGTGATCTGCCAGCTGTGCGTCGTGACGAAGGCGCCACCGGCGAGACCGAGCATGAGCAGGATCTCGTCGGGCGCGTACGCCACGGACGACAGGGCGTCGCTGGCGAAGATCGGCAGCGCGAGTCGCTTGGGCAGGAGGGTCTCCCCCAGCTTGTCGCTCCGCATCGCGCGACCGACGAGGAGGCGCTTGAACAGCGAACCGGTACCGGGCACGACGACAGAGTATGACGGATCGCGGAGGTGCCCCGACAGCCGCCTGCGGCCACCGAGGACGTATGCCGTGTGCGCCCTTCCCCGCGCGTCGCGAGCCGGACGGTGGGCTCGGTCCCCACGGTGTACCGTCGCGTCCGTGCACTTCGTCATCATGGGCTGCGGCCGCGTCGGCTCGACCCTCGCGCGCACCCTCGGCCGGGCCGGTCACGACGTCGCGATCATCGACTCGGACGCCTCGTCGTTCCGTCGTCTCGGCACCTCCTTCGAGGGCCAGACGGTGACCGGCATCGGCTTCGACCGCGACACGCTCGTCGCCGCCGGCATCCGCGAGGCCTACGCGTTCGCCGCCGTGAGCAGCGGCGACAACTCCAACATCCTCGCCGCTCGTGTCGCGCGGGAGACCTTCGGTGTCGAGCACGTGGCCGCGCGCATCTATGACCCGCAGCGGGCCATGGTCTACCAGCGGCTCGGCATCCCCACGGTCGCGACCGTGCGCTGGACGGCCGACCAGATGATCCAGCGGCTGCTGCCCCAGGGCGCCGTGCCGGAGCTCACCGACCCGAGCGGCAAGATCGTCATCGCCGAGGTGCCGCTCGCCGAGCCGTGGGTGGGCCGGCACCTCACGGACCTCGAGGAGCAGACCGGCGCCCGCGTCGCCTACGTCACCCGTCTCGGTGAGGGCATGCTGCCGCGTCCCGACATGGTCGTGCAGCAGGGTGACCTCGTGCACCTGGCCGTCCCGCGCGACGACCTCGCCCGGGTCGAGAGCGTCTGCGACCAGGCCCCGGCCCCCCACTGACCGGCACCCAGGAGAGAACCCCCATGCGCGTCGTCATCGCCGGAGCCGGAAGCGTCGGCCGGTCCATCGCCCGCGAGCTGCTGGCCAACGGCCACCAGGTGCTGCTCATCGACAAGGACGCCGACGACGTCCAGGCCTCCCGGGTCCCCGAGGCCTCGTGGCTGCTGGCCGATGCCTGCGAGCTGGCGGCCCTCGAGGAGGCCCGCCTGGAGGAGTCCGACGTCTGCGTCGCCGCCACCGGCGACGACAAGGCCAATCTCGTGCTGTCGCTCCTGGCCAAGACCGAGTTCGGGGTGCCGCGCACCGTGGCCCGGGTCAACAACCCCAAGAACGAGTGGATGTTCGACGAGTCCTGGGGCGTCGACGTCGCCGTGTCCACGCCGCGCCTGATGACGGCCCTCATCGAGGAAGCCGTGAGCATCGGCGACCTCGTGCGGATCTTCGAGTTCCAGCAGGGGCGTGCCTCGATGGTCGAGATCACCCTCCCCGACGGCAGCCCTTTCGCGGGGCGCCGGGTGGGCGACGTCGAGTGGCCGACCGACACGGTGCTCGTGGCCATCATCCGGGAGGAGCGCCCGCTGGCCCCGACGAGCGACGACGCGATCGAGGCCGGCGACGAGCTGCTCTTCATCACCACGACCGAGCAGGAGGACCGGCTCCAGGAGCTCGTGGCTCCCGCGGAGCGCCACCGGCTGGCGGCCGAGGGCTGAGCCCGAAGGCTGACCGGCCGACTCGGCCCCGTGCTTGAGCGCCAGGCGATGCGTCAGGAGACGCGGCTCGGGTCGATCGGCGTCCGGCCGCGCAGCAGGATGGCTCCCATCGCCGTGATCGCGACGAGGTAGGCGGGCCAGCCGAGCACGACCTTGGCGATGCCGAGGGCAGCGACCTGCTCGGCGAGGTAGAGCGGCACCATGATCGCCAGGCGCACCACGTTGAGCGCGATGAGCACCCACGCCAGCCGGGCCGCGACCCTGACGATGCCGGAGTGGCGACGCCACCAGGTCGGGTTCTCGGCGAAGGCCTCGGGCTCGGCGACCCCGACGACGAAGCCGAAGAGCGGCCACCGCGTCAGGTTCGTCACGAGCAGGAGCACGAGCAGGCCGGCGTTCTGGAGCATCCCGGGGAGGAAGGCGTCCTCGGCGCGACCCGACCGGAGCGCGAAGAACGCCGAGATGCCCACGCCGGCAGCGGCATACGCGACGAAGCGCGCGTCCTGGCGCTGCACGAGACGGACGACCAGCAGCAGGGCGACGCACGCGCCCGCGACGACGAGAGCGGTGCGGAGGTTCTCGGTGCGGGCCCACACCAGTGCGAACGCCAGGGTCGGGACCGCCGACTCCACGGCGCCGCGCCATCCGCCGAGGGCCTCGGAGAGCTTGTCGCGGAGCAGCTCCTCGACGTAGACGTAGCGGCGCAGGTCCGCCTCGGAGCGCGCCACCGCGTCGGCGCCAGGCTCGACCTCGGAGGTGCCGGGGACGGCGTCCTCGCGTGGCGTCTCAGCCATGCGCCTGCCCCGCCCGGCCGACGATCTCGTAGGCCGGGTTGAACATCACCCGCAGCTTGCGGCGCGTGGTGATGCGGCCGGTGGCGCGCACCTTGATGCCGGGCACGATGCCGGCGATGCGGCGACGGCCGAGCCACACCAAATGCAGCGACTCGGTGCCGTCCCACACCTCGACGTCGAGGGCCGGAGTCTCTTCGCGAGGGCGCAGCGTCACCGAGCGCACCTCGCCGCAGATGGTGACCTTGGTGCGCAGCCGGGCCTCGCCGATGTGCACCACGCCGAGCAGGTCGGAGGACTCGCGCCGCAGCTCGGCGGCCTCCAGCTCGTGCGAGGAGCGGGTCAGCCGCTCGGTCAGCCGGCGCAGCGCGCCGGGCTGGCCCGCGCTCACGGGCGCATCCCCGCCGGGATGGGTGCGGCGCAGCGAGCCGCACACCGGCCGTCCATCACCGCACCTCGGTGATCTCGGGACCGCGCTCGAAGGGCTGGAGGTCGTCGGCGTCGCGCGGGCCGCCCTGCGGCGCTGCCGGGCCCTCGGCCTGCTCGGCGCCCTCGGCGTCGGGCAGTCGAAGCGGCAGCAGCTCTCGCGGCGGCATGGCCTCGTCGCCACGGTCGATCACGGTCGTGCGGATCACCTCGTGCACCGCCTCGGCCGCAGTGGGCTCGATGGCAGCCCGGCCCGACACGACCGCGCGCAGGAACCACCGCGGCCCGTCGATGCCGACGAAGCGGGCCGGCATGAAGACGGTGCGTCCGTCGGGACCGGCCTGCGGCATCCGCGTCAGCAGCTCCTCGCCGAACTCGCCGGTCATGACCTCGGCGGTGCCGCCGGCGTCGACGATGCTCGCCGCGATCTCGTTGCGGATGTCGACCCAGACACCCTCGGTGCGGGGCGCCGCGAACGCCTGCAGCTGCACGGCGGACTCGCCGAGGACGGCCGTCACGCCGGTGATCTGCTGCTCCTGCTCGTTGACCTCGAGCCGCAGCTCCATGCCCTGCTGGCCGCGCAGCCAGATGGCTCCGAGGTTGAGGTAGTCGCTGTCGTCGGGGACCTGCGAACGGTCGAGCGGCCCCGCGGTGCCGTCGCCCGGCACGTTGCCCTGTGCATCGGGCTCGCCGACCACCGCGTCATCGGGCTCGCGCTCGTCCTCGAGGTCGACGTCGCCGGCGAGGTCGTCCGCGCGCTCGGCGTCCACGGCACTGGTGTCCGGGCGGTCCTTCGACTTGCCCCGGCTGAAGAGTCCCACGTCAATCCGTCCTTTGAAGTCCTGCAACCCGGCGGGCGCGCTGCCCGTCCGTGTCCGTCAGTGGCCGTCGTGGCGCTGACGCAGCGCCCGGCGAACCGTATCCGATGATGTGGCCGTGCCGGGCGACTAGCCCGGTGTCGGCGAGGCGGCGTCCCCCGGACCGAAACCTCCGGTCGACCCATGTCCAGTGTCACCCCGACTCGTCTCGTCGAGCGAATCCACGTCGAGAAAGCGGACCCGCTCGACTCGCTGCACCACGAGCTGGGCGATGCGGTCGCCGCGCCGCACGGTGAAGGGCTCCCGCGGGTCGAGGTTGACCAGGTTGACGAGCAGCTCGCCGCGGTAGCCCTCGTCGACGGTCCCCGGGGCGTTGACGATGGAGATCCCGTGGCGGGCCGCGAGCCCCGAGCGCGGGTGGACGAAGCCGGCGTGCCCGGGCGGTAGCGCCAGCGCGACGCCCGTCGGCACCAGCACCCGCTCGCCGGGCTGGATAGTCACGTCGACGCGCGCGCACAGGTCGGCGCCGGCGTCTCCCGGGTGCGCGTAGGACGGCAGCGGCAGGTCCGGGTCGAGCCGGCGGACCGGGACAGCACAAGGGTCGGTCACGAGGACCGACCCTACTTGCTCCTGAACCTGCCGCCGGCGCGACCGGAGTGCGATCAGGCGGCGCACTCCGTGCAGATCATCACGCCGTTGCTCTCCTTGGCGAGCTGGCTGCGGTGGTGGACGAGGAAACACCGTCCACACGTGAACTCGTCGGCCTGCTTGGGCAGCACCCGGACCGACAGCTCCTCACCGGAGAGGTCAGCGCCCGGGAGCTCGAAGCCCTCGGCCTGCTCGGTCTCGTCGACATCCACGCTCGACGACGTCTTGTCGACCCGACGGGACTTGAGCTCCTCGATCGAGTCTTCGCTCAGGTCGTCGTCGGTCTTGCGTGGCGCGTCGTAATCGGTTGCCATCTGGATTTCTCGCTTCTACTCGTGATGCGCCTGCGGCCTGTGACGCGGAGAACGCTCGTGGACCCGCGCTTGTTCCCAAGGGATTTCCCGGGTGGACCGGCGCGGCGGAAGGCGTTCTCGAGGGGTCCGGAACATGTCCGCGTGCGCGTATGGTGCCCGATCGACCGGCCGTTGTCATCTTGCGGTCTCCGAGGGGCGGGACAGCCCGTCCCACGGCGCACCACACCTACCCTTTCCGGACCAACCGAACACCGCCGCTTTGCCTTCCACCGACCGACGGGGGTGCACAGTGGGGGTCCCACGGCACGGTAGGGTCTGCGAACCCGACCGAACGACAACCCCAGACGCGGAGGTGCACCATGACCGAGTTCGTCGACCAGATCAGGAAGCGTGTCAACGACACACTGGGCGACCTCGCCGAGGCCAAGCGGGCCGGTGACGACTACCGCGTGCAGGTCTGCACCGGTGAGCTGGAGTCCTACGCCCGGCTGGCGGCCGAGAACGGCGTCCGCGTGCCCGAGCTGGCACGCTTCGAGGCTGCCTGAGCCGTCGCCGAGGCCGTATGCCGCCGGCACCCGACCACGAGGAGCGCCCCACCCAGCACGGCCAGGTGGGGCGCTCCTCGTGTGCCCGAAGGCGGGTCAGTCCGGGTCGGGAGCGTGGTCGCGGTCCTGGTCGGGCTCGTCGGCCGTCGTGAAGAGGGCGTGCACCTCCCCCACCAGGCCCGGGCCGGCCGCGACGGTGAGCGCCTTGCCGGGTGGGCCGTCGAGGTCCTGCCCGACGACGACGCCGCCGGCCTCCTCGACGACGAGCCATCCGGCGGCGAGGTCCCACGCGTTGAGCCCGGACTCGGCGTACGCGTCGACGGAGCCGTCGGCCACCCGCACGAGGTCGAGGGCCGCGCTGCCGATGCGCCGGATGTCGCGCACCCGTGGCAGGACGCGCAGCAGCACCCGGGCCTGACGGGCCCGGACGTCTGCGGAGTAGCCGAAACCGGTGGCGAGCAGCGCGCGCGCCAGCCGCTCCTCCCCCGACACCGACAGCCGCACCGGGGTCCGGTCGCTCGTCGCGTCCTCCTGGCTGGTCCAGGCGCCGGTGCCCCGGCCTGCGTGGTGGACGAGGCGCAGCGAGGGGTCGGCGACCGCCCCGGCCACCGGAGTCCACCCGGCCTGCCCATGAGGGTCGCCGACGACGACGGCGACCGAGACGGCATACGCGGGGATCTCGTAGAGGTAGTTGACGGTGCCGTCGACGGGGTCGAGGACCCACGTCAGCCCCGACGTGCCGGCGACGTCGGCGCCCTCCTCGCCGAGGATGCCGTCGTCCGGTCGGGAGCGCTGGATCAGGGCGTGCAGCAGCTCCTCCGAGCGACGGTCCATGACCGTGACGACGTCGGTCTCGCTCGACTTGGTGGCGGAGACCCCCATCCGCGGTGGCCGCTCGTCACGGATGAAGCGCGCCGCCTCGGTGGCGAAGGTGATGCAGAGCCGCTCGAGCTCGGCCACCGTGACGCCGCCGGGCAGGCCCGGGACGGGATGCGTGCCCACGGCGGGTCAGTCGCTGCCGCAGAGCGCCGGGCGGGCCTGGCGCAGGTTGGGACAGCACCCCGGTGCGCACACGGAGGGCATGCGCCCCTCGAACTGCGGCACGGACTCGCCTCGGGCCTCGGCGGCGCGCTCGAGGAGCGCGTCGACGAGGTCGCGCACGAAGACGGGGTCGACTCCGACGGTCGGCACGCGGACGTGGGTCAGGCCGAGCTCGTCGGCGGTCTCCTGCGCCTCGGTGTCGAGGTCGTAGACGACCTCCATGTGGTCGCTGACGAACCCGATGGGTGCCGTCACCACGGTGCGGATGCCGGCCGCAGCCAGCTCTCGCATCCGGTCGTTGACGTCCGGCTCCAGCCACGGCTGGCTCGGCGGGCCCGAACGGGAGCAGAAGACGAGCTCGCCGGTGAGGTCGCGGCCGAGGACGCGGTTGGCCTCCTCGGTCAGCTGCGAGGCGAGCGCGAGGTGCTGGCGCTGGTAGAGGTTGCCGTCGCCGTCACCCGGACCGGACGTGTCGTCCATGGCGTCCGGGATGGAGTGCGTGACGAAGAGCAGCGCGATCTCGCTGTCGGGTGCCCCGTCGAGGGCCCGGAGGGCCTGCACGAGCACGCCGGCGTTGGCCTCCGCGAAGCCGGGGCGGCGGGCGTACTGCGCGACCTTGTCGATCCGCAGGTCGATCCCCTCCTCGGTCACCGTGGCGAGGGCGTCCGCGAGGTTCTCGCGGTACTGCCGGCAGGAGGAGTAGCAGGAGTAGGCGCTCGTCGTCAGCGCCACGACACGGCGGTGGCCCGCCGCGTGGCTCTCGCTCAGGGCGTCGTCGATGAAGGGGGCGCTGTTGCGGTTGCCCCACACGATGGGCGTGTCGATGCCGCGGGCGTCGAGCTCCGCGCGCAGGGCGGCGATCAGGGCCCGGTTCTGGTCGTTGATCGGGCTGCGGCCGCCGAAGTGGTGGTAGTGCTCCCCCACTGCCTCGAGCCGCTCGTCAGGAATGCCGCGACCGGCGGTCACCCGGCGCAGGAAGGGCATGACCTCGTCAGGCGCCTCGGGGCCGCCGAAGCCGAGCAGGAGCACGGCGTCGTAGGGCGCGAGCGGGGGCTGCGACGTCTCGGGTGTCGGGGCTGCTGGTGCTGTCATGTCTCCGCCTCGTTGGGTGAGCTCGTCGGGTGAGCTCGATGGGTGGCTGGGTGGTGGACGGGTCGGTGGCGCGCGCAGGTTCAGGTCACGGTGGAGCGCAAGGAAGTCGGTGCGTTCAGGTCGAGCCTGACGGCGAGCACGCGCAGGGCGAAGACCATCCCGGCGGCGCTCCACAGCACCCAGTCCTGCAGCGACCCGAGCCCGGCGGCCACGACGACGGTGACGGCGCCGAGGGCGGCGGGCACGGCATACAGCTCGCGGCGCAGCACCTCCGGCACCTGGCCGGCGAGCAGGTCACGGACGACCCCGCCTCCGACCGCCGTGATGATGCCGACGAGGACGGCGGCCACCGGCGAGACGCCGTGGGTCGTGATGGCCTTGAGGCTGCCCGCGACCGCGAAGGCGCCGAGGCCCGCTGCGTCGAGCACGCGCACGAAGCGGCTGATCCTCTCGACGCCAGGGTGGTAGACGAACGTCACGAGGCCGCCGAGGGCGGCGGCGGTGAGCAGCCGCCAGTCGCTGATGCCCACGGGTGGGACCGCACCGATCAGCAGGTCGCGGACGATGCCGCCGCCGAGGGCCGCAGCGCAGGCCAGGACGAGCACGCCGAACAGGTCGAAACGCTTCTTGACGGCGACGAGCCCACCGGAGAGCGCGAAGACGAACACGCCGACGAGGTCGAGGGCGAGCTGCGCAGACGCGAAGGAGGTAGGCATGCCAGGGCAAACGCTACCTCTGCGGCGTGGTCGCTTTGGTGCGTGCCCATGGCGGTGGCATGCTCGACTGCACGACCCGCCCACCCGAACCGACCTCGGGCACAACGGGAGCCGCGCCCCGCACGATCCGGGCCGCACCAGCACGACCGCTACGGCACGACCAGTACGGCACGACCCGCAGACTCGCCACCGGGAGACCCACCCATGCAGCACCTCAGGCTCGTCGGCGTCCACGAGGACGGACTGCACCTGCTGCTGGCCGACGACGAGGGCAACCGCTTCTCCCTCCCGCTCGACGAGGCGCTGCGCGCCGCCGCGCGGCGCGACCGTCCCCGACTCGGCCAGCTGCAGATCGAGACCACCGGCGGACTGCGCCCCAAGGACGTCCAGGCCATGATCCGCGCCGGCATGACGGCCGAGGACGTGGCCGAGCGTGCCGGGTGGACCGTCGAGAAGGTCCACCGCTACGAGGGCCCGATCCTCGCCGAGCGCGAGCACGTCGCGGGCCTGGCCCGTCAGGTGCGGTTGCGCGCCCGGGGCGGTTCGCAGGGCGGCGCCCCGACGCTCGAGGCCCGGGTCACCGAGCGGCTGCGCACCCGGGAGATCGATGCCGGCAGCGCCCGCTGGGACTCGCGCCGCACCGACAAGAGCGCCTGGACGGTCGTGCTGCTCTTCAACGCCGGAGGCCGGCAGCGCGAGGCGCTGTGGCAGTTCGACCCGCTGGCCCGCACGGTCTCGGCGGTCGACGACGAGGCACGCTGGCTGAGCGAGGACGAGGACCAGCAGGCGCCCGGTCCCATCCCGGCTCCGCACCTGAGCGCCTCCAGCCGGCCGAGCCGCGTCTACGACGTGGAGGCCGAGGGTGGCGTCGGCGCGTCCCCGTCGCGGCGGCGCCAGGGCGAGACCGTCGACCTAATGGCGGCGATCCGTGAGCGCAGCTCGCAGCGCGGCCGGCGACGTCGCCCCAGGTCGACCGAGGTGCCCGGCCTCGACGAGGCCCCAGAGGAGGCCCTGCCGCTCGAGGAGCTGGCCCGCGACCCGCGCGAGGAGCTCCCGCCGCCGGCGCACACGCACCCCGAGGACGACCCCGAAGTCGTCAAGACCGGCACGGTCGAGCAGCGCGTGGGTGTCGAGGCGGCCCGACGCAAGGCCCGTCGCACCGAGCCCACCCAGCCGGTGCGCCAGGCACGCGAGACAGCGGCCGCGCCGGACGCCCCCGACGAGGCCGCCGGGCAGACTGGACCCGAGCCCGACGCCCCGGCACCGGTGCACGAGGAGGCCGGCGCGGTGCCGGCACAGGACGTCGACCTGCGCGACGACGTCTCGCCCGCGGACGACGTCGCCGCGGCGGGTAAGCTCGCCACCGGCGAGGACGAGACCTCGGACCAGACCGAGATGCCGGCTGGCACGCACGCTGTCGAGGCGGAGGACGACGGCGAGCTCGCTGCGGAGGAGCCCTCGGAGACACCTACGGCTGCTCGGGCGACCGAGCAGTCGACCGACGAGGCCTCGTTCGAGGAGCCGGGGCTTCGCCCTGCCGGCCGCCGCCGCGATGGGTCCCGCCCAGGGGTCCGAGTCGACGGCGAGGACGCTCCGCGCCACACCAGGGACCGCCGCGACGGGGGCGTTCGAGCCGACCGTGGTCGTCGCGCTGACGACGACGACACGTACGACGTCGTCGAGCAGCGCCCTGCCGCCTCGGCCGCCAAGCCGTCCCCACGCCCGGCTCCGCCGGCGCGCAAGTCCGGCCGCCCGAGTGTCCCGAGCTGGGACGACATCATGTTCGGCCGCAAGAACGACTGAGCCCGAGTCGCCCGAACGAAGCCCTGACGGCATACGCGCTGGGCCGCGGACCTGCCGTGGCGGCAAGATTGCGGCCCCACGTACCGGCCGGGCCCCACGTACCGGCCGGGCCCCGCGATGCCGACATGGCTGCTAGCTGCCGTCTCGTCCGCGACAAGGCGCACGCTCGTACGCCATGGTTGTCTGAGTGCGACGCACCCAGTCACGCGGGCCCGCTCAGCTGCATCGACGCGAGGACCTTGGAGCGGGTTCGCGCAGCGGCTAGGTCAACCCAAGGCGCGCCATAAGAAACCGCGGAAGTGTCCTTCCTGTCATGCCGATGAGCGGTAGTTATGAAAACCTCGCCGTGGGTGAGCTTCCTGCGAAGCGCGTGATCGCCGATCATCGCCGAGAACGCAACGTTCACGCGCTCTTGAGTGTCAAATGGTCATAGTTGAACCACGTTGCCCGGCTCCGCGCTGGGCGGCGGCGATTCGTATTCCCGCCGCAATGCTCCATTGAGGAAGAGCCATGACATCTATCCGGAGAACGCCATCGGTCATGTTCCTCACCGGCGCGCTGGTAGCCACGGTGGTTTCCGGGTGTGGGCCCAGCGTGGCACCATCCGCCCCTCAGGGCGCTGGAAGCGAGGGCATCACGACATCCAGCGGTGGGCCGCTGAGTGCTGTCCCCGTTACCAGCGCGGTGCCGGCATTCGCCGACAGTTCGGGCGGAACCCTCGCCCCCGCCGGCGCCACCACGTTCCCGCTGACCGCCGGGGCGGTACAGGCGCTGCTGGCCAAGGATGGCGCATCGGCCCCCTGGGTCGCCGACTCGCCAACACTGCTCGTGCAGTCCGGCATGTACTACGGCTTGACGGCAGCAACCCTTGGGTCCAAGCCGTCCACTTCAACTGAGGGCATCCCCGCGTACGTGTTCAGTCTGGACACGGGGCCATGCCCACCATCTAGCGGTGGCGGGGCCGGTACGCCGGCGCCCGGTTCCACCCAGCCGACGACGTGCACCGGAACTGTCGTTGCTAACGCAGCGACCGGCGACATCATCGACGTGGAAATTAGGCCCAAGTAGACCGTCAGCCGGGAGGTCGAAGGACCGCTGCAGCCGCGAACAAGCCTCCACGCTCTAGGCTCCTTCAGCCGTGCCGGCGCGATCGCTCATGCCGCGATTGGCGGAGACATGCTTCGCCTAGTCAGCCGCGCGCGACTGCCTCTGGCATCGTGACCTCATGACACGAAGGAGCCGGGCCCCGCTTGTGGGCATCCAGTTGCCGCTCCACGTCAACGCCAGCGACCGTGACCGCATCTGTCGTGCCCTTCTGGATGTGACGCGGCACCGACTGGAGGACATCACTGTCGACGCTGCACCGCTAGAGGGCGAGTGGCCGGAGGACGTCCGATGGGCCGCCGCGGAGCTCGAGGGTCGGATCAAGCCGAAAATCAGTCGCCTGACTGGCAGGACCAAAGTGCCGATGAACCCAACGGTGGATCTAGATCCCAGCGCCGATGGCGACTTCGCTATCGCGTGCGCTTTGGCTGCGCACACCTGGATGACTGCGATCTCCGCGGATCAGAGCATCGCCTTGGACACAGAGACATTTGTCGAGCTCTGGGTGAGCCCCAGCGAATATGTCGAGCTGGTCGAGCGCGTGCGCGAGAGCGGAGGAGACGTCCGCCTGCTTGAGCCCGACCCCGGCCTGAAACCCACTTACACCTGAGCGTGCTTGGCCGAGCCAGTCCAGTCATGGATCGCCTTCCGGACATGCCGCGGGCAGGGAGCGTCAGAACAGGGTGTTCTGCCCGAGGCTCACACCACTGACCCGCGGGTCAGCCGCCACCCGGGTCCTGATGTCCCGCAGGACCTGCCGAGCGGCAGCCCATGTCTCGACATCGAGCCAGAGCTCGTTCCACTCGCTATCACCCTGCTCGACGCGAATGAGTGAGGCATAGGCCGACCTGACCACTTCGTCGGACAGGTCGATACGGAGACGGCCAGCGAAGTCTCGCAACTCTGGCTCGAGTTCTCGCGCATCGTCGATGCATGTGTCGACTAGTGCTGCCGCGGCGATGGCTGTCGCACCGCGGGGGTATTCAATACGTCCTGAGGGCACACGCAGGGCCCACTCAACCCGTTGGTGAGCCTCGGTCACACTGCCCCGGACGAGCTCATCCACAAAGTCAGCGGCGTCGTCATTTTCAAACGGCCCGACACCCCATGCTCCCATCGTCGAAGACTCTCTTCCTATGTGCGGGGCGTCAACTTAGGGGCCCACGCCGTAACTGGGGAACGTCCTCTTTTGCCGCGGTTGGCGCGGTCGTGTCGATGTGCGCATTTCGAGCCGGGTGAGCATCGGGTCGAGCGTCAGTGGTGAACGGACAAAGGTGGTGGGATCTGCCGAGGTGAGCAGCGGAGAGAGCTCTGCTCGGTGCGACTCGGCGGAACTTCGTGGGCCAAGCGATTCAATGGGTCATGGGCACGTTGCCATCGGGGACGGTAACGCTCCTGTTCTCGGACATCGAAGGTTCGACCGTGCTGCTGGGCAGGCTGGGTCCCGCCTATGCCGACGCCTTGGGCGCGCACCGTCGCATCCTCCGCTCGGCCTGGGCCGCGCACCGGGGCACCGAACTGGGAACCGAGGGAGACAGCTTCTTCGTCGCGTTCGAGGCGGCCGGTGACGCGGTGTCAGCCGCTGTCCGGGCTCAACGCGAACTGACGAGGTTTTCGTGGCCGGAGGGTGAGCGAGTGCGGGTTCGGATGGGCATTCACACCGGGGCGCCGACGGCATACGACGGCGGTTACGTCGGGATGGACGTGCACCGATGCGCTCGGGTGGCCGGGGCCGCTCATGGGGGCCAGATCGTCATCTCGGAGGCCACGGCTGAACATCTCGGCGGCCGGTTGGCCCAAGATGTGGGGCTGCTCGACCTCGGGTTGCATCAGTTGAAGGACCTGCCCGAGTTGGAGCGCCTGCACCAGGTGGTCGCCGACGGCTTGCCACGCCAGTTCCCGCCGTTGAAGTCGCTGGGTGCGGTCTCTCGGCTGCCCAGTCCTGCGACGCCGTTAGTCGGGCGTCAGGACGAACTGGCGCAGTTGGCGGCCTTGGTGGGGCGAGACGCCGCTCGGTTGGTGACCTTGACCGGTTCCGGGGGATCGGGCAAGACCCGACTCGCCCTTGAGCTGGCCCGTCGATGCGTCGACGACTTCCCCGACGGGGTCCACTTCATCCCGCTGGCGGAGGCCCGTACCGCAGACCAGATGTGGGACTTCCTCGCCGAGGGCTTGGGGACCGCGCCGGGACGCACCGCGGTGCTCGGGCGCCTAGGTACCCTGCGGCTCCTCCTGGTGTTCGACAACCTCGAGCAGCTGGACGGTGCGGACGGCGTGGTCGCCCAAATCCTCCGGGACGCCCGAGGGGTGACGCTAGTGGTGACCTCACGCAGTCCGCTGCACCTTGCAGAGGAGCACGAGTACCCCGTGTCGCCGCTCGCTGTTCCGCGGGACGAGAACTTGGCCTCGGCGCAGGCTTCACCGGCGGTGCAGTTGTTCGTGCAGCAGGGCCAGCACGTGCGGCCCGACTTCGAGCTCCGCGCGGAAAACGCCGCCGATGTGATGGCACTGTGCCGCGGACTGGACGGACTGCCGCTGGCAATCGAGATCGCCAGTGCCCGACTCAAGGTGCTCACGCCGCACGCGCTCGTCGCCCGACTGAACACCCGGCTGGACTTGTCCACGACGATGCACGACGTCGCTGACCGGCAACGAACCCTGCGCAACACCATTGCCTGGTCCTACGACCTGCTCCCACCCGGGGCCCAGTCAGTGTTCGCACGTCTCGGGGTTTTCGACTCCGGGGCCGACCTGGCCGCCGTCTCCGCCGTCCTGGACGACGGATCCGACCCGGCAGGCGCCGATCCGCTCGAGGCGATCACCCCCCTGGTCGATGCCAGCCTCCTCATGGTCACCGAGAACCACGACGGCGAACCGCGCGTCGAGCTGCTCGAGACCGTCCGCGCCTTCGCCGTGGACCGGCTCGTCTCCACAGGCGCCCTCGACAGCGTCCGTGCACAGCACGCACGGCACTACCTACGCGTGGTCGAGACCGTCGGGCGCCAGCTCCGCGGAGACCGGTTCTGGCAGGCCCGTGAGGAGCTCGATGCGGAACAGAGCAACGTCCGCGCCGCGCTGCGCTGGTGCCTCGACGCCGAGGCTGAAGCCGGCACTGACATCACCGTGGACCGCTCCGAGCTGGCCTTGAGGTTGTGTTGGGGTCTGTGTGACTACTGGACCGATGGCGCGAAGTATGTCGAGGCCCGCCAATGGCTCGAGCCGGTCATCGACCGCGCGGGCACCACGAGCAGCAGTGAGCTGGCTCGGTGCCTGTCGTTCCTGACCGGTGCCCTGGCAACCATCGGCGAGGCGGAGGAGGCTAGGCGTCGCGGCCTGCAGGCCGTCTCGATGCTCCGCGACCTAGGGGACACGGGGTATGAGCTGGCCGAGGCCCTACGGGTCTATGCCGTTGCGACACATTACTGCGGCGACCCGGGTGCGGCCCGTCTCCTGTTGGAGGAGGCCCTCGAGGTCGGCCGGGGTTTGACCGATGGAGGGCCATACCATCGCATTCTGGACAACCTCGCCAACGTCGAAAGCCACGAGCGCAACTACCACCGGTCTCTTGAGCTGCACGAGGAGGCGATCGCACTCGCTCAGGCCGCCGGCCATTCCGGAGCGGCCCGCGTCTGGCAGCACAACAGGGCCTGCGTGCTCAGACTGGTCGGCCGAGTTGCTGAGGCACGCGACGAGATGCTCGACCTGATCCCAGCGGCGCTCCGACACCCGAGCACATGGAACCTCATCACCATCGCCGAGGACTTCGGCGCGATCCTCGCTGACTTGGGGAAGCATCACGACGCGGTAAAGCTGTTGGGTGCGGTCGACGCTTTGCGCGAGCGCAGCGGATACCCGCGAGCTCGTCTACAGGAGAGCGAGATTCATGACGCCTTTGCGGCATCCGAGGCGTGCCTGTCGCCACGGGACTGGCAGGACACATACCAATGGGGTCGCAACACCAGCGTGAACGTCTTGCTCGAGGCACACGTTACAGACTGACCGGCCGAGCGCCCAGTCTTCGTCGAGGTCTGCGTGGCCGGACAGTGCACGGTCGAACCGTCAGTGGCCAGCACGACCGAGCGGCTCTTCGTCATGAACCGTGGTCTTGTCTCGGGATGGCCTACCCCTGTACGCGTTACGGTTCGCCGTCAATGGTCAGAGGCCTTGGTCGCTGGGCAGACGACGAGGGTCGTCCCGACGGCGTATCAGCCCAACGGACCTGATTGCGAGCCAACAGTCTGGCGCGCGTTCGTCACGGTCACTCCAATGGCCTGAGGTAGCTGAGGGCTGTGCCGCGAACGGAGGGACAAGACGCGACGGGCGCCAGCGCAACGCACTCATCTGCCGCTCCGCGGAAACCCGGGCACAGGCGCGCGGAGCCGTACGCACAGTCCACCGCCGTGATGCGACTTACAGCGAAATCGTGACAAGTGCCTCCGTGTCCGTCACGGTAGAAACCGTTGGGCGCCGTGTCGCCCGCACGGCCCTCGTCGGACTGGGAGAGAGTCGCGGGGCTCCGGGCCGGGACCGGCCCGTAGATCTGCGTCCGTGCCGCGGGGGCGGCCGACAGGGGGGTGCGATATGGGCAGGAGGCGTTCACCACGGCCTTGGGGTGCATTCAGTGCCGGCGCTCTGAGCGCTGCGCTGCTGGCCGGCTGCGGCCAGGTCAGCGCCGATGCGCCGGCGAGTACCGCCGTGGCCGCGGAGGGGCAGCCGAGCCCGACAAGTCAGCCCGGTCAGCTCGGCCACACGCATCGTCCGCACGGGGGGCCGCCCACACCGACGGCGCCGATACTGGCTCCGCCTGGCCCGTACCGGCCCGTGAGCAGCCCGCAGACGAACAGTGCCGGACGGACTTCAGCCCCCGTGGATCTGTCCCAGTTCGCGCCAGGGGTGCGCCACCTTCTCGAAGACCTCCAGTCGGGGGCTCTGAGCCCGTACGAGTTTTGCAGGCTGACCTTGGCCAAGCTGTCTCTGCGACCGGTGACGCTGCCGGCCCGCTACACCGACCGTGCGGGGAGCCTGACGCAGGTGGATATGGCCACTCTGGCGCTGGTGTCCCGACAGGCGGCCTCGTACCTGAGCGCTGAGCAGATCGCGACCTTGAAGTCGGAGGCGACGGCGCAGCGCTGAGGGAGGGGCCGGTCCCGCCGTTGTCGGCCGCATCTGCATTGGATCGGATCCGGCGTCTGCGGGAACGCGATGGTCACGAGGATGAACGTCACCAGATCTAGGGCGAGCCCCGCGAGAGCGCCGCTGACGAGGGCAGCGGCGACGGGCCTTGTCCGGACCACCGCGGAGGAGCATCCCCCCGTGACAAGGGCCAGGGCGGATGCGAGCAGGGCCCGTGTATTTTGCCGCCGCGAACGGCGGCCCTGAGGGCGCGCGGCAACATCCGGAAATGCCGCTACCCGCGCGAAGGCCTGGAGGAGGATTTGCGTGCTTTGCCAAGCCGTGTGCTCGGTGAATGAAAGCATCAGAAGATGAGCACCTCCTGGCGCGCGACCGGCGGTGCACTGGCCATCGCCGCAGCGGCCACCTTGGCATTGGCCGGTTGCTCGTCCTCGGGCCTGAATGAGTCGAACGCGGATCGACCCATCACGAACGCCGTGTCGACCGATTCCGCGGGCACGAACTTGGCCACTGAGACTGTCGGCGGCGGGTGTCAGAGTGCATCGCTGAGCGCGAGCGAGAACCAGGAATCTGTGACGCTCACCCTGCATGTGAAGACACGAACCGTCGGCGGGGCCTGTGCAGCATCAGAGCACCGCATGCGTGCCGAGGTTCACCTTCAGCATCCATTGGACGGACGCACGCTCCTTGACGGGATCACCGGTTCCAAGTTGACCGTCTCGACCAACGGGTGAGCTCTGCGCGGAGCCCTACTCGTCCGAACATGCCGCTCTGAGGGCGACTACGATCGCCCGACCATGCCGCTGATCGCTCTACCAAGGTGCGGGCGACGTGCAGCCCTATACGGTTGGCGGGTGCCGCGAATCGTGTTGGCAACGAGCGTCCCTGCATCGGCTCAACGGTGCTTCGAGCTGAGTCTGTCTGTCGATGCCCACACCGCATCCATGTCTCGATCGGGTGAGCGCGTCGTCGGTGGCGTCCGTGCTGGCGTGATGGAGCTTGGCGACACTGTCACATGGCGTGCCCGACACTTCGGCCTACCGTTCACCATGACGTCTCGGATCACCGATCTGGTCGCTCCCAACCGCTTCGTCGACGAGCAGGTATCGGGACCGTTTGCACATTGGTGGCATGAACATGTCTTCGAGCAGCGCGAGAAGACGACTTTGATGACTGACACGGTGGAGTTCACATCACCGGCCGGCCCGATCGGCCGTCTGGTCGACGCCGTGATCCTGACCAAATACATGACCCGCCTGTTGACGCAGCGCAATCGTTGGCTGGTCCACGCGCTCTCATAGGCCCCCCGAGAACGTCCGGATTTGCCGCTGTCCGCGCGGTCCTGCCGAGTTGAGGACGTTGTCGAAGGCGATCCCAAGCCGCGAAGATTCCGTCGAGGAGGAGCGCATGGACGTCGAATGGACCGTGATACCACCAGCAACCGGACGGGCTCACCAGGTGCTGAGAACCTCGGAACACGAGGACTATCGCCAGCAGTTGGCCCAACTGTTGCGTCAAGGAACCGGCTACACGGAAGTCGCCAGGGCCGGCTCCGCCTACCCTGCACTCACCCTGTCGATCAACGAAGACCTGGCCGTCGTTCACCGCTTCGACGATGCCGAGACATGCCTCCTTCTCGAGGGCACCGGGCAAGTCCCGGCTGACGAGATCCGCGACTTCCAGATTCAGGACGACCCCGCGGGTTTCACTGGCAGGTTCATCACGACAGCAGCTCGCGGTATCGACGTCCTCAACGCGTTCGCGAAGGGTGCCGACGTCGAAGGCCTAGGCGTGTGGGTGCGTCTCTGACGCGCGGGACCGCACTACTTTGCCGCGATCCGCGGTCCTGCCGATGACAGGGCGTCGTCAGAGTCGAGTTCGAGATTCCCGCCATGCGGCTGCACATCAGGGGCTGGCGAACTGGCCAAGTGGGGCGCGGTCGGCTACCACGCATGGCGCATCCGCACGGCGTGGCCTGGCGCTGAGTCCCCGGATGGCTCGACATGCTCGTCGCCCGCGCGGCAAGGCTGAGTATTGTCTGATAACAAGCGGGGAGAAGGTGAAGCGCGCCGTGGTTCTTATCTGGCTTGGTATCGCAGTCGGCATCTACACGACGTTGGCGTCGTGAGGCGGAAGCTCTGTCGAGATCACAGTGTTCTTGTACTTCGTCTGCGCTGGCTGCGTTGTCGGGGGCGCACTTCAGCTTCGGCGATTTGCCACGATCGCTTGGTGCCTCGCAACTGCAGCCGCATTCCTGCGGGCGATGCTGTACATACAGAGCGTGCGGGATAACGGCACAGGGGAAATCGTCCCCCTAACCACGTGCTTCGCGCTCTTGGGACTCGCATGCCTCGCCGTCGCAGTCACAGTGATCGTTCGCCTCTGGCTACCAACCACAAAGCATGGACAGCCGGACACGCAGGCAAGGACGAGCGAGTGATGAGATCGGCCACCGCCCGAGCATCAGCGTGAGACGTCTACCGCTCATGCCGCGCTACGCGCCTAGCCAGCTACGGCGAAATCCCAGACTGCGTGGAGGGCCAAGAAGATGAAGAAGCATCCAAGGAGCCCGGCGCCTCCCCAGAGCACAGCCGCCGGAAGGCGCCAATCAACATCAGCGCGCCGGGCCCAGTAACGCATATAGGCCGGCGTAGCGGCCGTGTAGGTGCCGCGCGCGGCGGCTGGGTGCTCGTCAACGTACGCCCGCACGAGTCGCGCCGAGGCCGCGTCCAGCAGTGCAAACGAACCAACGGCCACGGCAAGCGGCCAGGCCTCCCCCGTCGCGAAAGAGAGAGCCACGCAGAGGGCCAGAACTGCAGGGATCGCAGCTGGGAACCAGAGTGCCCGTAACGCTGCCCGTCGGTCCGCTTGGCCTGCCACGACGGTCACGGTAGGCGAATCTCCGGAACGACCGACGGGCGTCGCACGAGTCTTGCCCCGCCTCGTCAATCTGCCAAAGCCGTTTACCGCTCATGCCGCGGATGGTGCGACCGATCGTGCCGAGATCCTGATGTTCCTGAGGCGCCGCAGTGCGCACCACACTGAAGAGCGCGGCTCAAAGGTTGCCGATTCATCGTCTAACGGGCCCCGTGCGCTCTACCGTGACCTCCGTGGAGAGAGACCCGGCCATTCCTCACCTGACGAAGGACGTCAGCTGGCCGGTGCAGCCTCCACGCAAGCTGGCCCAGCCCCGGAAGCCGGTGGTCTGGACAGGCCGCGACATCGCCGGAGGGCTCGCGGCCCTGCTCACAGGCGTGGCGGTCCTCGTGGCGTCGTGGCCCGGGGTCAAGCACCCGTGGCCGGTCGGCTTGAAGTATCTCGGGATCGCCTTGATCGGCAACGCCGGCGGTGTTCTGGCGGTCGTAGTGTTCGCCGCGGTGGCAGGTCGCCCGCTCCTCGACCCGTTCGGCCGAGCGAAGCCAGGCTGGGTCCAGCGCATCGCCTTCCTGCACGTCGTGTACTTCGCCGGCGCTGCCGCTTTCTCGTTCATGGCCGCCCCTACCGCGTCCGGGTGGCTCTGGGTCTGTGGCCTGTTCTGGGTCGCAATGACAGTCTGGCGCGTTCGCGCCGGCTGGAGGGCTGGACACCCGTAGGTGAGGCGGAAGCGAGCAACCCGCCAACGTCCGCACATGCCGCGCGTGGTGCGTTTGCAGTCCCCGAAGTGCGAGGCTTCCCCGATGGACGTAGTCGATCAGACCTCGGATGACCTGACTGCGATCGAACGGGCGCGCTTGCATTCGATCGTCACTGCCGACGGGCCAGCGTTGTGGGCCTTGCATGACCCGGACTTCGTCCTGTGTAGCCCGGGTGGCGGTATCTGGGATCGGGAGCGATACGTCGGCGGCCTGTGCGACGGCTCAGTGAGCTACACCCGATTCGAGGCCGTCACTCCGATCGAGGTCCTGCGCAGCGGCGACCTAGCCGTTGTCCGGTACCTGTCGGTCATCGACCTCAAGACGCCACACGGCGGCGGCCATCTGGAGTGCTGGCATATGGACTCCTACCTACGTGATGCCGTTGCGGGCTGGCGCTGCCGATGGTCTCAGGCCACCGACACCATCCAGGACTGAACCGAGAACGCGCGGATCTGCCGCGATCAGGCTCTCTCGATCACCGATAGCAACTCGGCCGCCGTCTCAACGAAAACGACGTCCTCCGTAAGCTCTTCAGGAAGTTCATCGTGTTGCCCCGGCTGAGTGAGGCACGTGGGCCTGTCCATCGGCATGATCACCCAGTTCGCCGCCTGAGCTCCTGCAAGGAGCACGTGCCACGGGTCTTGCCCGGAGATGTGATTTGCCATCATCCCGTCATCACTCAGGTACACATCGGCCTGACCATCGCCGATCTGCACCCGCCAGAACGACCCTTTCCGCGTCATGACGTAGGGCGCTAGCACTTCGCGCATCTGGGAGCCGCCATGCTCTGACGACTCCCCTGCGATGAACCCTTGGAAGAAGACATCGAAGGACACCAACGCAGCGTGCCAGACGCACCTTAAGGACGCACTCATTTGCCGCTTAGTGTGCGCGGGGAGCGCGCGATCTGGGGCGTCCGGGTGACCGCGCTTCCGCGTCGACGGCGTGCAGCTTCAAGCCAGATGAGGGGACCTGCGCTAAGCGGGCCACCCTGTATGACAGGGCCAGGCTCATCCCACATCCCCTCCGGAGGCTTGCTGCTGCAGCTGCGCGAGGTCGCGCTCGGCGTACTGCCGGTGCTCCCACTCCTCGTTGAGCACGATGCGCAGGCAGTCCTTGACCGTTAGCTCGTACGCCGGAGTAGGCCAGCCGCCGTCGGCGGGCGGGCGGAACGGGGCGGCGAGCGCTTCGTCGGTGAGGCCCTCAATCACGCGGCGCACAGCGGCCTGTCGCTCGCGGCGTATCTCCAGCACGTCATCCAACGTGGGCCGCGCGTTGAGGTCGCGGGGAAAGCCCCGGTCGGTCGGCGCCTCGTCCCAGGGACGGTCGAGTGGGTGCCAGGGCGCAGAGTCTCCGTCGATCGCCCGCGCGATCCATGCCGCGGTCGCGAAGTTGAGATGACGCAGCGTCTCGATGAAGGACCACTCGCCGTCGACCCGTTCGTGCAGCAGCGCGGGGTCGAGGTGCCGCGCGCGCTCTACGGTGCCGCCCCACACCTCCTCCAGCAGATCCCACGCCTCGCGGAATCCCGCCGGGTCGTCGGGGCGCATCTTTATCCGGTCGGGATTGCGCCGGTCCATTTCGTCGGCGACGAACTGCGTGACGTCAACGCCGTTTATCCGCAGGCCCTCTATCTCGCCGCTGATGTCGACGTCGATCAACTCGACGCCGGTCATCTTCACATGATGCAGGTCGGTGCCCCGGATGGTCACGTTGCTCAGCGACGCCGCGCGGAAGGTCGACCCGCTCAAGTTGGTCCAGTCGAATGTTGAACCGCTGAGGTCTTCATTGCCGAATGTCGCCATGCCAGTCCTCTCGTGGGCGTGGTTCGACAATAGGGGGGATTCCGGGCGGAGCGCTTCCGGATCGGAGGCTGCGCTTCGGAAGAGGCCGAATCCGGTGGGGTAGCAGGGCCGCACCCGCGGCATGCGACACCTCGAAACCGTTCTCGGCTGAGGTTCACGCAACAGCCGGGGACAATCGGCACCGCCTGACGGCCGTCCGTCTGCGAATGCACACTTCTGCCGCGGGCGGCACGTTTGATGGTCCTAGTAGTGCAAGGCTTCCCCGATGGACGTAGTTGATCAGGCCTCGGATGATCTGGCAGCGAATGAGCGAGCGCGCCTGCGGGCGATCGTCAGCGCCGACGGGCCAGCGTTGTGGGCATTGCATGACCCGAACTTCGTCTTGTGCAGCCCGGGCGGCGGGATCTGGGATCGGGAGCGATACGTCGGCGGCCTGTGCGACGGCTCAGTGAGCTACACCCGATTCGAAGCCATCACCCCGATCGAGGTGTTACGCAGCGGCGATCTGGCTGTTGTCCGTTACCTGTCGGTCATCGACCTCAAGACACCGCACGGCGGCGGCCATTTGGAGTGCTGGCATCTGGACACCTACCTACGTGATGCTGCTGCTGGCTGGCGCTGCCGCTGGTCTCAGGCCACAGACACCATTCAGGACTGAACCGAGGACGCGCGGATCTGCCGCAACGCGTGAGACTGCGTCAGGTGCCGGGGTGATTCAGTCGGTAAGGGCAGTGGCAACCCAGGCGTGCAGGCCGCCGTCGTTGAGGTCGACAGGAGAGCGAAGGATCGTCACGGTCGCTCGCAGCTGCGTCCACCTGCGGGCTCGCTCGCGATCGATGTGCGCGGCTTCCGCGAAGACATCGATCCTGCGCCGCAGCGCTCGTTCGGGCTGGTCCTGATGGTGGAGCTCGACCCACCGGTCGCGCAGGTGGGTGAGACACTCAGTAGCCAGGTCACCCACCACGCCGAGCGGGTCGATCGCCAGCCATTCTTCTCGCGTTCCACGCAGGACGTTGTTCTGATGCAAGTCTCCGTGCAGGACCGTGTCGGGCTGCTCTGAGCCGAGGTCGCGACAGGACGCCACGGCAGCGGCGACGGTGCGGTCCGGCAGCGCCCGGCCGCAGCGTCGGTTCATGTCCGGCAGCTCGAGCGCCCACTGCTGATAGGCCTCAGTCAGCCGAGGCAGGCCTTCCGGGGCCGGCACGGCTAGTCGGCGAACGAGGCCGCCCACCACCGCCATCGACACTTCCGCGTCCTCGACCTCGGCAAGCGAACGGTCCTCAAGGTTCTCCAGCAGCCGCGCCCCAAGCTCGTCGTCGCGCTCCAGCAGCAGGACGGCACCCCGGCCGCCCCAGACGCTCAGGACTGTGGACTCGAAATCGTCCCTGTCGCTCGGAAGCGACATCTTCAACACGGCGCGGGTGCCGTCGGCGCGACGCACCGGCACGACGACCCCGCCGTGCCCGGCCCGTACGTCGCCGGCCGGCACGCAGGACCAGCGAGCCATCAACTGCGTCGACAAACGAGGTAGCTGCTCCAGCCAGTCACGCACTGACTCTCCGCGGTGGGTTAGCCAATACTCTCGAGACTTCGCCGGGACGAGCACGTCTCACAGCCCCCGAGGTGAGCCCGTTTGTCCCATTGTCCTCACGTTCATGATGTAACCAATCACCCAGCGCAATCGCCAGTCGACTTCCGGACATCAGCGTGCGGCATTTACCGCTCATGCCGCCGACGGGTCATGCCTCGAGGCGCCAACCTTGAGTCGCTGCGCTGATCGCATACGCGCGCGCTCTTGCGCTCTAGGGTGCATCCGTGAGGACCTATAGCCTGCGAAGGCCGATCGCGCTGCTCGAGTCTTTCCTCCTGCCCTCTGTCCTTTCTGTCCTCGTGCTCCTCGCAGTACGACCGTTCGTCTTCGCGCTACCCGTGGTGCTCGTCCTTCTTTGCTTCGGGGCATGGACCCTACGTCGGGTGTCCCGGCGCACACTGACGGTGACAGAGGCCGGCATACAGCTCCAGCGCGACAACTACCGACTGGAGGCCCCATGGGGCGCGATAGTCGGCGTGGAGCGGGGGCGTCGACGCGGACTGGTCACTGCCGATGAACTGGCTCTCGGTGAGAGCACGATCCTCGCGCTGGACCGCAGCGACAACACCACGACGCTGCCTCAAGGTCTGGCGGGCCATCCGGCCACACGGCGAGTACAGGTCAGCCTGTACGACCGCGACTGGGCCACTGGCCCCCTGGGTGAGCGTCTGAAGGCTCAGGGTCTCGCCGTCTGACCTTTCCGGTCATGCCGCGCTGAGGACGGCTACGCTCGTCCGACTTTGCCGCATTGCGCGCGAAGGCCAGACCGTCAGCGGTGCGATCCGTCAGAATCCGCTCATGCCGACGGTCCTGCTGAACCGCGTCGTTCACACGGACTACGGCCAGCTCGACGTGGGCTGGCGTTTCCCCTTCGGTTTCGACGGCGACTTCGACCGGTTCTTTGAAGGGCAGCTCAACGGCCTGGTTGGGGCTGCCGACGCGAACGGCGTCTACCTCAACCTCGCACGACGATCCGGGGGCTCGAGGGTGCGGATCGAACTGGTTGAGCACGCTCCGGACCCTCATCTCGAGACGTGGGAGGACGTCGTAGAGGTGTCGGTGACGATTCCGGAAGGCGCTGATCCTCGGTGGTCATCGTGGGCCGGTGAAGACGGGGGCGCCTTGCTCATCCCTGCCGGGACCTATCGCCTCCGGGTGAGCGCACGCGGTCGGGACGCCGGCCGAGACGGCGAGTTCGCCGAGGGCGTCCTGGACACCTATCTGCTCGAGTTCTGGGCTGCACCGATCGAACTGGACGCCGTCGTGCAAGTCAGCAGTGACGATGCCGCCTATTGGCATCGGGAGATCGGCGGTCGGCGCTGACGCGCGATCATGCCGCCGACCGGTCGAGCCGAGTTAGGGACGCTGGCTGACCCCATGAGGACGGGTCTTACCACTCCGCCGGCGGCAACCGGGCCCCTTCCCCGGAAACCACTCGGCATAGGAACATCCTCGGTATGTGCTCTGACTCCGACCGGACGCCTTACATCCCGTCCGAGGCCGGCGTCGTCGGCGGCTGGTACGCGCTTTCTGCGGACGGGCCTACCCACGCGGCGGATGAGTCGAGGCCGACTGCGGACGATGGCGGCCTCTTCCTGGATGAGGAGTCGACGGACGCCCGCGAGGCAACTCAGGAGCCAGCGGCCGGGACAGGCGTCGTTTGGATCATCAGGGTTGGCGGCGAGTCTGCGGACGAGATGTCGGGCAGTGAAGCTGGGCCGTGGCATGCATCGTGGCAGGGCGAGGGCAATGAGCACGTCACGTTCGACGGTGAACGGGCCGCGGTGATCGAATGGGCACGGGCGCGGGGCGCCGCCAAGATCATGATCTCCGAGGCCGGCGCCCAACACATCCCGCTCGACTGACTGCAAGAAGCGCGACCGCCGTCTCAGGCACCTGGACGTTCTCGACCCGGCCCGGACACACTCTCACGGTGGGCCGTACCGCTCCCAGATTAGGTCACGGGCACTGCCCTCTAGCGGCCTGGCGTCGAACATGCCGCCTTGGGCGTATGAGCTCTCAAACTTGCCTTGCTCCAACTCCGGAACGATTGTCCACGGTTCGTAGTCCTCCTCCGGCGGCTCCGAGCGCCCGTCGAGCCAGCAGACTCTGCAGAAGAGCCACTCGTGATACCTGCGCCCGAACGGCCAGTAGCGGAAGTAGGTCACCTGCGTCACAAGATGCGCTTCGAGCCTGCCGTTTCTGCTCAGCTCCCAGACGGCGTCCCGGTACAGCTCGAGTCGTGGATCTCGCGGACGAGGACCTTCCGATGACATGTGCCCTTGTCTACAAGCCCTCGAACCGGGAAGCACCTGCAATCGCACGCAGGACTCCAGAATCCCCGCCGCGATCAACCCGCCGCTCAGTACGAGCGACAGGAAGCAGGGCGATGCAACGGGACTCTTGACGTCCTGAGCAGACATCCGGACATGCCGCGGATCGTGCCCATCGTCATTCGTTCGCGGTATCCGCGTGGCGGTGGACCACCCTCCACGCGCCGTCCTCGCGGCGGTACACCTGAGTGGCCCGCAAGGTGTAGGTGCGGGGCTCGCTGTCGACGGAAGCCGATGTGTGCTCGAGGCCTGCGGTGTAGGCCATGTCGCCCATGAGGTCGTACGCCTGCAGCTCGAACGTGTAGGAAGTGCACTCGGAGAATGAGTTGCCCAAGGCGGTGAAGAGCTCGTCCAGTTCGGCTTGGCCATGTGCGCTGCGCCATGCACCTAGGACGCTTACCGGTTCCTCTCGGGACCATAGCGCCCGTCGTGGCGCGGGGTCGCCGTTGTGAAGGGCGAGCTCCGCCTGGTACAGAGCCGTGCTCACCCAAGCGAGGAAGTCGTCACGATCGGTCACGTCAACGAGCATGGCTGCCTAGTCACGGCCTTGGGCGAGAACGCCTCGCGTCGCATCCGGAACTGCCGCTAGGAGGGCAACCTCGGACCCTGCGACGACCGGCCGCTTCGTCGCCGATGGAGCGTGCCACACCTGTGCGGCTCGTTCCGGCGGGTCACGCCTGACGAAGATGGGCCGCAATCGCGCCCAGGGCTTGGTTTCGCTCCGCTGGCGTCCAGGGCCGCCCGTCGAGGACGACCCACGCGACGCGCGTGGGTGTCAGGAACGCGACCGCGTCCGCTTCATCCACGCCGCCACTCATCGACGGGAGCACGCCGATGACGGCAGACAGACCCTGCTCCCGAGTCACAGTGCCATCAGCGCAACGTCGGAACGCCCGCTGCATGAAGTCGGCCAGCCCCTTCGGGTCGGTGCCACCGAGTTCGAGCTCGACGTAGGAGAGCGAGCGCGACACGTGCCGGCCTGAGCTCGACCGGCCCTCGTCGGTAGTGATCGCGACGCGGCGGAGCCGGGTGGCGCCTGACGCGATGGTGAACCGGTCCATGCCCATGGACGCCCACGGCGGTGGCTGCCCGCACCAGACGTCATCGCCGCCGGGGAGCACCGCGCCGCAGCGGCCGAAATCAGCCGCGTCGACCCCCAGCACGAACTCGTCATTCGCGTCGATACCGCGGGCGACCCTTCCCTCGAACAGACCTGTGAACGGAAGGCCAGCTCCCCCGCCCTCGCCAAGGTTCTGGTGACTGACACACTGGGCAGCCTCGGGCACCGCTGTCATCCTCGGCGCGGACGCAGTCCCTTGCACCGCGGACGGGCGCGGCGCCGTGGGTCCTCCGCTTGTGCAGCCTGCGAGCAACACGACGACGGCGGCCGTAACCGCTAGGGCAGGCGCCCGGCGCGGCGAGCGTCTGGCGCCTCGCGAGTCGTTGCCCATGGCCCGGAGTCTGCCAGCCAAACTCGCGCCGGCATTCAAGACGCGCATGGAGAGCCCCGCCAGTTCCTCAGCGTCGGAGCCCTGTCCCACGTCCGGGACTGCCGCTTCGCGGAGAACGGCATTCACTTGGCTAGGACGCATGCGAGCCACGGATGCTCTGGGTCCTGGCCTACCAGAGCGGCTCGCAGCCATTCCCGCCGGACGGACGGCAGCACCGTGAGCGTTGCCACCAGGTCCGTTTCGTCCTTCGGCCTACGAAGAGCGGCCTTGTAGGACATGACGATCTCCGGGTTCAGGTAGCGGATCCCGTCGTCGGCGACGAAGGTCACCTGATCCAGGTCGGCCACGTGCTCCGGATCGCGCTTGTTGGTCCACCGGCCCTGACGGTCCGGGGTCAGAGGGACGTCGAGCACCCATGGGCTCGAAGCGTCCTTGCGCACCCACAGCTGGCTGCCGGGGTCGTCGACGCTCTGCCACTGCCCGCCGAGCGGGTGCAGGACTCCGCCGACGTTGTTCCACACATGCCAGTCACCGGACAGATGGGCCACAAAGGCGGGAACGTCACGAGCTAACAACGAGATGTCGGTGTCCTCGTGCTCACGCCGGTAGCCGGTCGCGGCCTCGATCGCCCAACCACCGACCACCCACCACGGCCGGTCGAACCCGGTTAGCAGCCCGGCGACCTCCATCGGCGTCAGCGGCGACCACCGACCGTAAAGCGCCTGGAACTCGTCTTCTTGGCGCTGCTCTCGCGATGAACGCCTCAGCGGCTCACGGTCTTCAGGCATACGGCATCTTCTCCCGCGGCGTGTCCGGCGCCGTCTGACAAGGCCGCGCGGAGGACGTTCTTCCGACCCTGCCGTCGACGACGTGTCGGTCGAGGGTGGGCATCACCTGCGCTGTCGCGCCCGGTCCTTGATCTGCGTGATGACCTCCGTCTTGGCGTCGGCGTAAGCATCCATACTGGGCCAGTCCTGCACGACGAGATCGCGTTTGGTACGCGCGTAGAGCTCGCGGTCGGCTTCGTCGCGGCGAAGGTGGTCACGTAGGAGGAGGTACTCGGCGATCTGCGGGTCGTCGGTCTCGAGGATGTGCACGTGGACATCACGCTCCGGTGTACGAACCAGGCGGTGGCCGGGCTCGCGGACCCGCAGGACGTAGCCGGCGGCGAGGAGCTGGGGCAGGTAGTCCTCTTCGGCGGTGATGTCGTTGACGACGACGAGGATGTCCACAATCGGTTTGGCGGCGAGGCCGGGCACGGAGGTCGATCCGATGTGCTCGATGGCGACGGCACCCCGCGGCCCGAGCGCGTCGCGGATGCAGTCCTCGTGGCGTCGGTAGGTCTGGGGCCACGTGGGATCGGGATCGACGATGACGAGCTCGCGCTTCTCGATGCCACCGACCAGCTCGACGGTGGTCAGGTCTGCCCGTCGATGCGGGCGTTGCGAAGTAGGCATCCGAGGAGCCTAAGCAGCCCCCATTACTGCCGGCAACTGTGAACGCGGACGTCCCCAATGCCGCTGATCGGTGCTGTCGATGTACGGCGTAGCTCGAGCCCTGAGGAAGGCCGAGCTGTGAGCAGTGGAGGCCCCGGCACGGTGCCGTCGCACGTGAGCGGCTCGTTGATCGTGGACGACTCGTCCTTGGCGAGTCTCGAGGGCAACGACTCGGCCTGGTCAAGCCAGACGAGGAAGGTCCGACGGTCGGACTCGTGAAACATTCGGTTCTCCGCTTCGTGGCATGGCGGCATGGTCCGTCGTGACCGAGCCGGAGGCCGGCGACCAAGACGAGACCGTCAGTCGGGACCAAAGGCCCTCCCGGCCGAGGAGATGGAAGTGACACCATCACCACCATGCCCGACTACGCCGTCCGTGCCGCCTTCGACGAGGTGCTGTCCGTGGAGGTCGACGAGCGTCTGCTCGCCCTCGTGCCCGGCACGGTCGTCTCGCACCCACTCAGGGGAGGAACAGAGGTAGCCGTGCCTGCGACGGCGAGAAACGTCCTTCAGGTCGCGGGTGACCTCAGCCGCGTCGCAACCCACCTGTGGGGCGTCGCCGGCGTCGACCCGGTCGCGTTGACGATCGAACGGCTGGAGGGCTGAGGCGCTCTTGCCACCGTGCGTGCTCGGCGCCGCCGGCTGGCTCTAGTCGGCCTGGGTGATCGGCAGCGGCGGCACCGGGCACACGTCGAGGTCGAAGGGCAGGACCTCCGGGGAGATCGCAGCTGCCCGCGCGGCGTGCGAGGTCATCCGTCTCATGTAGTGGCGGCGGCACAGCACCTCGTACTCGACCAGGCCGGAGCTGCCCGGGTTCGTGTCGCCGACGACGACCTGCTCCCCCTCGACGACCATGACGCCGTCCATCACGCGGGCGTTGGTCGTGGCCTTGCGACCGCACCAGCACAGCGCCTCGACCTGGAGCACCTGGACTCGGTCGGCGAGCTCGATGAGCCGCTTGCTGCCCGGGAACAGCTCGGTGCGGAAGTCCGCCGTGATGCCGAAGGCGAAGACGTCGACGTCCATCTCGTCGACGATGCGGGCCAGCTGCTCCACCTGCTCGCAGGTGTAGAACTGCGCCTCGTCACAGATGAGGTAGTCGATGCGGGTGCCGGCGGTCGCACGGTCGACGATGGCGTCCCAGAAATCGAGGTCGTCGCGGACCTCGAGCGCGCCGGTCGAGAGACCGAGGCGCGAGCTGAGCACGTTCGCGCCGGCGCGGTCCATCTTGGTGAAGATGAGGCCGACCCGTCCGCGGGCGCTGTGGTTGTGGTCCATCTGGAGGGCCAGCGTCGACTTGCCGCAGTCCATGGTCCCGGAGAAGAAGACGAGCTCAGCCACGAGGCACCACCCTAGCCACGTCGGGGCGGCACCACGATGACCGGCACGGCCAGCTCGGCCTCGCTCGTGGATCCGTGCAGGCCCAGCAGGGCCACCACCTGCGGGCGCATGAGGCCCGAGTGGACCACGGCGAAGGAGCCGCGGGTCACCACGACGAGGTCGCCGACCCGGGCCTCGACACCAGGGCGCACCGCTCCGATCCACCCCTCCTCGATCACCTGCTCACGGGTCAGCAGACGGACGGCGTCGCCGAAGCGCGCGCCCCAGGTGGACGCGACGTCGCTGACCGCCCCCGGCTCGGTGTAGAGCTGCAGGTTGCGGGGCTCGCCCCCGAGGTGCCGCACTCCGGCCATCAGCGCCGGCTCGTCGGCGAGGTCGACGCGGCGCTCGAACGGGACGTCGGTCATGCCGTGGTCAGCGGTCACGACGATCGACGTGTCGTCGGGGACCCGGGCGGCGAGCTGTCGCAGCGCCCCGTCGACGGCCTCGACCTCTTCACCCCACTGCCATGACTGGCAGCCGTGGACGTGGCCGACCTTGTCGACGTCGCCCCAGTAGAGGTAGACGAGTGAGCGGGGCGTGGCGCGGACCGCGGCCACGGCGGCCTCGACGCGGTCGTCGAGGGTGCGTCCGGCCCGGAACCGGCCCCCGCGCAGCGCGGCCGTCGTCAGCCCGGACCCGTCGAAGTAGTGCGGCCCGACCATCGTCACCGACACCCCGGCGTTCTCGGCGGCCTCGAAGACCGTCTCGTTGGGCTGCCAGGCCCGCGCGTCGGGCCCGTCCTCCCAGGAGAGCTCGTTGAGCAGCCGGTCGGTGGAGGGGTCGAGCACCTGCATGCCGACGAGGCCGTGCGCCCCGGGCGGCAGGCCCGTGCCGAAGGTCCCCATCGAGGTGGCGGTCGTCGTCGGGAAGCCACACGGGACGCGGCTGGCCGTGCCCAGCAGGCTCCGCAGGAAAGGCGCGTGGCCGCTGCGCTGGCGCAGCAGGTCGTAGCCGAGGCCGTCGACGAGCACGACGACCGTGCGCTGGACCGCGGGAAGCGCGAAGACGTCGCGACCGGCATACCGCTGCACCCCGAGCCGGTCGGCGACCGAGGGCAGCACGGACGCGAGCGTGCCGGCGGACCAGTCGGGAGGTCGCAGTGCGCCGTCGTCGGGGGCGTCAGCCACGTCGCTCAGTGGGCCGTGCCGCCGCCGATGCTCGCCGAGAGCACGCGAGCGAAGTGCATCGCGCGCCCGACGGCGTCCTCACCGTCGGCGGCGGAGCTGATCCGCAGCGAGATGTCGTCGGAGGCGATGGTGCCCTCGAAGCCGTGGTCGGCCGTGCAGTCGGGGTCGCCGCACGCGGCCGGGATCATGTCGACGCGGCTGACGGCGCCCCAGCCGAGGGTCAGGGTGAGGTCGCGGCCGTGCGTGCCGGGCGAGAACGAGTCGGGCTGCGCAACGACGTGCGTGAGCATCACCCCGCGGACGGCCGCCAGCGGCACCGTCTCGGTGGTCGCGGTGGCCATCAGCCGGTCCTCGGACTCGGCGTGGTCGTCGGCGTGGGCGATGACGAGGCGCAGCGGCGTGACGACGAGGACGGTGACGTGACGGCGCACCGTCTCGTGGTCGAAGGTCGTCTCCTGGTGGACCAGGTGGGCCACGACCTCGTCGTCGGCCACCGCGGACTCGACGACGTCGCACACCAGCGACGGGTAGTAGCCGGCACGGGTGATCGCCTCGGTGAGGTCGTCGGGAAGGCTGTGGGTGGTGCCCGGGGTGGCGCGTCGCATGCCACCATCCTTGCACCCACCGGGCGGTGCCCCGGTCAGCCGCCCACAACGCCCTCGCCGTCTGCCAGCCTCAGGTCATCCGGCGGCGGCCGGGGTCCTTGCGCACCAGCGCGGGCCGCACGACGACCTCGGCACCGAGCACGTCGACGCCGCCGGTCCAGGCGTTGACCGGGTTGAGCTCCACCGAGGCGAGCTCCGGGTGGTTGTCGGCCATGACCGATAGCCGGGCGACGAGGTCGGCGAGCGCCGCGCGGTGCACCGGCGCCGACCCGCGGTGGCCGCTCAGCAGCGGCGCCGCCTTGACGCCGTCGATGAGGTCGGTGACGTCCACGTCGGTCAGCGGCGGGATGCGGTGCGCCACGTCCCCCAGCAGCTCCGTGGGCGGCCCTGCGACGGAGAAGCTGACGACCGGGCCGAAGAGCGGGTCCTCGCTCGCCCGGATGACGCAGGAGACGCCGGGCACCGCCATGCGCTGCACGACGAAGCGGTCGGCGCCGAGCGGTCCGAGGCGCTGGGTCAGCGACGCGTACGCGTCCTGGACCGCCTCGGCGTCCACCAGGTCGCCGCGCACGCCCGCGATGCCCGGCTGGTGCCGCACGACCGGCGAGGTCGACTTGAGGATGACGGGGTAGGTCAGCTCATCAGCCGCCGCTACGGCCTCGTCGGCGCTCGTGACCTCGACCGCCGGCCACAGGCGTATGCCGTAGGTTCCGAGCAGCTCGCGCGCCTCCTCCCGGGTGAGCGCGCGCCCGTCGGGGCTGCCGGCGAGGCAGGCCTCGATGAGCGACTCCGCGCGGAGCCGGTCGATGCCGACCGGGGACACCGGGGTGCCGCGGTCGCGCTGGCGCCACAACGCATACCTGGTGACCGCGTTGAGCGCGCGGATGCCGTCCTCGGGCATCGAGTACGCGGGCACGGACCTCCGCACGCCCGCTTGCTCGTACGACAGGCCGTCACCGACACCGCGCATCCCGAGGAAGGTCGCGACGCAGGGCTTCTCGTAGTGCGCGACGACCTCTCGCACGGCGGCGTGGACCTCCTCGTCCTGCGTGACGAGCGGCGGGATGAAGGCGGCCACGACGCTGTCGACGTCGGGGTCGGCGAAGGCCGCGTCGAGGGCCGCGGCGAACTCCTCGGCCGACGCCTGCGGCTGCAGCGACACCGGGCCGTGGGTCACCTTGAGGCCCCAGCTCAGGCAGGCGCTCGCGCTCAGTGCCCCGAGGGCGTCGGAGTTGCCGACGATGGCCACCCGGTCGCCCTTCGGCAGCGGCTGGTGCAGGGTCAGCTGGGCGACGTCGAAGAGCTGGTGGACGTTCTCGACACGGATGACGCCGGCCTGGCGCAGCAGCGCGCGGAACGCCTGCGGCGGCACGTTGGTCACGCGGGTGCGGTGGCCGGGAGGGGCGGCGTAGCTCGACACGCCCGAGCTGACGACGATGACCGGCTTGACCGTCGCGAGGTGGCGCGCGATCCGCGAGAACTTGCGCGGGTTGCCCATCGACTCGAGGTACAGGCCGACGGTGTCGGTCTCCTGGTCGTCGATCCAGTACTGCATGAGGTCGTTGCCGGAGACGTCGACCCGGTTGCCCGCGGAGGCGAAGACGGAGATGCCCAGCCCGCGCCGGGCCGCCGACGCGAGCACGGCAACCCCCAGCGCGCCGCTCTGCGCGAAGAGACCGAGGCGCCCCCGCTCGGGGATGACGGGAGCGAGCGTGGCGTTGAGCCGCACGCCGGGGTCGTTGTTGACGAGGCCGAAGCTGTTCGGACCGACGAGGCGCATTCCGGCCCGGCGCACGCGACGGCGCAGCTTCTCCTGCAGGCGCACGCCCTCCTCCCCCGCCTCGGCGAACCCGGCCGACAGCACCAGCAGCGCCCTGACCCCGGCCTTGCCGCAGTCCTTGACGACGTCGACGGCCTGCGCGGCCGGCACGACGATGATCGCCAGGTCGACCGGCTGGGGCACGTCGTGGATGGTCGGGTAGGCCCTGATGCCCTGGATCTGCTCGGCCTCGCGGTGGATCGGGTAGAGCTCGCCCTGGTAGCCCGCGGCGAGGATGTTGCGCATGACGAGAGCGCCGATCGACTCCTCCCGCCGGCTCGCCCCGATGATCGCCACCCGCTCGGGGAAGAGGATCGTGTGCATGCTGCGCGACTCGGCGCGGTGCTCGCGCGAGAGCTGGACGGCCTTGCTCTTCTCCGTGGGCGAGATGTCGAAGGACACCTCGACGACGCCGTCCTCGATGTGGTGCCTGACCTCGTAGCCCGCCTCCTTGAAGACGGTGAGCATCTTGCGGTTCTGCGGCAGGACCTCGGCCACGAACCGGTTGATCCCGAGCTCCTGGGCGATCGCGGCAAGGTGCTCGAGCATCACCGAGCCGATGCCCTTGCCCTGGAAGTGGTCGGAGATGTTGAAGGCCACCTCGGCCGAGGTCGGGTCGATCCGGTCGTAGCGGCCGATGCCGATGATCTCGCCGTCGAGGGTCGCGACGAGGGCCACGCGGTCGTGGTGGTCCACGTGGGTGAACCGGTGGATGTCGCGCTCGCTCAGCTCGCGCAGCGGCGCGAAGAAGCGCAGGTAGATCGACTCCGCCGACTGCTTGCTGTGGAACTGGCGTATGCCGTCCGCGTCCTCCGGCGTGATGGGCCGGACGTGCGCGACGGTGCCGTCGCGCAGGACCACGTCGGCCTCCCACTCGACGGGCGCCCCGGCGGCCCGCGCGGCAACCCGCTCGAAGACGCCGGTTTCGTCGCTGGGCTCGCCGCGATCCATGCGCTCATGGTGCCACGTCACGGCTGCGGAGCCTCGCGGCTGGCAGGGTGGTCGCATGGAGTTCACCGAGGTCGTCCGCGCCCGCCGCATGGTCCGCCGCTATGACCCCGACCGGGCCGTGCCGCGAGAGGTCGTCGAGCGCTGCCTCGACAACGCCGTCCGCTCCCCCAGCGCCGGGTTCAGCCAGGGCTGGGACTTCCTCGTGCTGTCCACGGACGCCGAGCGCGAGGCCTTCTGGTCGGCCACGACGGAGCCCGGCGGTGACCCCGATCCCTGGCTGGACGGCATACGTGCTGCCCCCGTGCTCGTGCTGTGCCTTTCTCACAAGGACGCCTACCTCGACCGCTACGCGGCGCCCGACAAGGGGTGGACCGACCGCGACGAGGCCCGCTGGCCGGTGCCGTACTGGGACGTCGACACGGGCATGGCCTCGCTGCTGATCCTGCTCACCGCCACGGACGAGGGACTCGGCAGCCTCTTCTTCGGCGTGCCGCCCGAGCGGCACGCGGCCGTCCACGAGGCCTTCGACATCCCGGCGAGCCGCACGATCGTCGGCGTCGTCTCGATCGGGTATGCCGTGCCGGGACCCAGGAGCCCCAGCCTGCGCCGGCACCGCCGGTCGGGTCGCGAGGTGGCGCACTGGGGCCGCTTCGGGGCGGGTTCCGGCGTGGCAGGTGAGGAGGCCTGAGCGGCCTGCGCGATGATGGGGCGTTGATCCGCTAGCGGCAAGGAGCACCACCCGGCATGGCCCGTCGAACGACCACCCCGCCTCCGCCCGAGGACTTCGAGGAGAAGATCGTCGGCATCGACGTCGAGGAGGAGATGCAGAACGCCTTCCTCGAGTACTCCTACAGCGTCATCTACAGCCGGGCCCTGCCCGACGCGCGCGACGGCCTGAAGCCGGTCCAGCGGCGGATCCTCTACGGCGCCAACGAGCTGGGCCTGCGGCCCGACCGCGGCCACGTCAAGAGCCAGCGCGTCGTCGGCGAGGTGATGGGCAAGTACCACCCGCACGGCGACCAGGCGATCTACGACGCCCTGGTGCGCATGGCGCAGCCCTTCACGCTGCGCCTGCCCCTCATCGACGGGCACGGCAACTTCGGCTCGCTCGACGACGGCCCCGCCGCCGCGCGCTACACCGAGGCCCGGATGGCCGACGCGGCGCTGCTCATGGTCGGCGGCCTCGACGAGGACACCGTCGACTTCGTCCCCAACTACGACGACACCCAGTTCCAGCCCGGCGTGCTGCCGGCCGCGTACCCCAACCTGCTCGTCAACGGCGCGTCCGGCATCGCCGTCGGCATGGCCACCAACATGCCGCCGCACAACCTCGTCGAGGTCATCGGCGCGGCCCGGCACCTCATCGCCAACCCCTCGTGCTCGCTCGAGGACCTCATGAAGTTCGTCCCCGGCCCCGACCTGCCGTGCGGCGGCAAGATCGTCGGGCTCGAGGGCATCCGCGACGCCTACCTCACCGGGCGCGGCAGCTTCCGCACCCGGGCGACGGCTCGGATCGAGTCGCTCACCCCGCGCCGCAAGGGCATCATCGTCACCGAGCTGCCCTACCTCGTCGGCCCCGAGAAGGTCATCGACAAGGTCAAGGACCTCGTCCAGGGCAAGAAGCTGCAGGGCATCGCCGACCTCAAGGACCTCTCGGACCGCCAGCACGGGCTGCGCCTGGTCATCGAGGTCAAGAACGGCTTCAACCCCGACGCGGTGCTCGAGCAGCTCTACAAGCTGACGCCGATGGAGGAGAACTTCGGCATCAACAACGTCGCGCTCGTCGAGGGCCAGCCCCGCACCATGGGCCTCAAGGAGCTGCTGCGCGTCTACGTCGACTTCCGCACCGACGTCGTCCGCCGGCGCACCGCCTACCGCCTCGCGAAGCGCGAGGAGCGGCTGCACCTCGTCGAAGGGCTGCTCATCGCCATCCTCGACATCGACGAGGTCATCCAGGTCATCCGCTCCTCCGACGACGCCGCCACCGCCCGCGGTCGTCTCATGGACGTCTTCGACCTGTCCGAGGTCCAGGCGACCTACATCCTCGACCTGCAGCTGCGCCGCCTGACGAAGTTCTCGCGCCTCGAGCTGGAGAACGAGAAGACCGAGCTCGAGCGGGCCATCGAGGAGCTGCGGGCCCTGCTCGAGAACGAGAAGCTGCTCATGAAGCTCGTCTCGACCGAGCTGGCCGAGGTCGCCAAGGCGCACGGCACCCCGCGTCGCACGGTGCTCCTCGAGAGCTCCGGCGCGAGCGCCGCCGCGTCGGCCACCTCCCCGCTCGAGGTCGCCGACGACCCGTGCTGGGTGCTGCTGTCGTCCACCGGACTGCTCGCGCGCACCGGCACGGCCGACCCGGTGTCGGCGGAGGGCTCCCGCTCGAAGCACGACGTCATCACCGGTGCCGTGCTCACCAGTGCTCGTGGCGAGTTCGGCCTGCTGACCTCTGCTGGGCGCATGGTGCGGCTCTCGGCACTCGACCTGCCCACCCTGCCCCCGACCAACGGCGCACCGACGCTCTCGGGCGGCGCCCCGCTCGCCGCATACGTCGACCTGGCCAAGGGCGAGGAGCCCATCACGATCCTGGCGGTCGGCGAGAACGCGCCGGTGGTGGCGCTCGGCACGGCCGGCGGCGTGGTCAAGCGCGTGACGCCCGACGCGCCCAAGAGCAACGACTGGCCCGTCATCGCGCTCAAGGACGGCGACCGGGTCGTGGGCGCCGGCGTGGCCGACCGCGACGACCTCGACCTCGTCTTCGTGACCACCGACGCCCAGCTGCTGCGCTTCCCCGCGAAGTCGGTACGCCCGCAAGGCCGTTCGGCCGGTGGCATGGCGGGTATCAAGCTGGGTGGCTTCGGCCGCGCGGTCTTCTTCGGCGTCGTCGACCCGGCCCGGGACGGGGTCGTCGTGACGTCCGCCGGCTCCTCAGGAGCCCTCCCCGGCACTGAGGGAGGCTCGCTCAAGGTCACGCCGTATGCCGAGTACCCCGCCAAGGGACGCGCCACCGGAGGCGTTCGCTGCCACCGCTTCCTCAAGGGCGAGGACACCCTGGTGCTCGCCTTCGTCGGCAACACGCCCGCCCGCGCCGCTGCCGCGAACGGCGTCGCGATCGAGCTCCCGGCGGCCGACGGTCGACGCGACGGTTCCGGGCTGCCCACGACCACGGTCATCGCTCACGTCGCCGGGCCGCCGCCGCAGGACCCCCCGGCAGCGGGAGCCGCCGCGGGTGACACGGACGACGCTGAGCACGGAGACGCGGCGCCGGACGATGGGAGCACCTCGTGACAGGCGCGCCGGCCGAGGAAAGCAACCCCGGAGGCAACCCCGGGAGCAAGGCCGCCCGGCGAGTCGCCGCGGCAGCGTCGGCGAAGGCATCGGAGGTCGTCGAGTCGGTGAAGGAGGCGCTCGGCGCCTCCGCCCCGAAGGACGCGCCGGAGCACGCCCCGGAGCACGCCACGCACCCGGCAACGGCCGGCTACGGCACTCCCTCCCCGGAGGCCTGCTCGGTGCTCTGGGACCAGGACGCCACCAGCGCGTACGGCACGGCAGCGTCCGCGCTGTTCTTCATCGCGATCGAACAGCCCGGCCCCTGGGGTCGCGACGCCGCCCGCGAGTCCGGCCTCGACCCGGAGCTCGCAGCCGAGCTCGACGCACGCACCAGCGGGGCCGGTGGCCGGCTCATGCTGATCCGCCGGCCCGGTGGCCACCCGGCCAAGGCCGGACCGCGGCGCGTGCTCGTCGCCCACGCAGGCCGGCGCCCGGCTGACGCCTGGCTGCTCACGGCTCTCGTCGCCGACGTCGGTGACCTGCTGGGCCTGGACTGGGGCGCTCTCGCCCGGGGCAGTCGCGCGCTGGTGCAGGCCTCGCTCCTGGGCTCGGAACCGGCCGAGCCGGCCCTGCTCGTGTGCACCAACGGCCGCCGGGACGTCTGTTGTGCGGTGCGGGGCCGCCCGCTGGCAGCGCACGCAGCACGGGTGGCGCCGGGCCGCGCCTGGGAGGTCTCGCACACGGGTGGGCACCGGTTCGCCCCCACGGCGGTGCTGCTGCCCTGGGGCCAGACCGTCGCACGCCTCGACGAGCAAGCCTGCGAGTCGCTCCTGGAGTCCAGCGCGGACGGGCACCTTCCCGAGGAGCTGCTCGGCCCGATCCACGACCGCGGCCGCTCGGCGGTGCCGGGGGCTGCGCAGTGCGCGGAGTCGCACATCCGTGTCGAGATCGGCGAGGTCCGGTTGGAGGCCCTGTGGGCCGGCGAGCCGGAGCCGGTCGACGGCGGCTCGGAGGTCATCGTCACCCACACCGACGGGCGACGCTGGCGCGTGCACGTCACCCGGGAGCCGGTGGGGCTGGCGCGGCCGGAGTCCTGCGGCAAGAAGCCCGTCGACGTGCTGGAGCACCGCGCCACCACCCTCGAGGCCTGGTTCTGAGCAGGCCGAGCCCGACCGCCCCGACCTCCGCCGCCTTTCGACGGTTCTGGAGGGCCGGTGCCGTGTCGGGCCTCGGCTCGTACGTCACGGTCTTCTCGCTGCAGGCTCTCGTCGTCCTCACGCTGCACGGCACAGCCACCGACGTGGGATGGCTCAATGCGGCTCGCTGGCTGCCCTACCTCGTCTTCGGGCTCGTGGTGGGCGCCGTCGTCGACGGGAGACGGCGTCTGCCCCTCATGGTCGGGACCGACCTCGCGCAGGCCGGCCTGCTCCTCGTGGTCCCGCTGCTGTGGTGGCTCGGGGCTCTGTCCCTGCCCGCTCTCCTGGTCATCGTGGTGCTCACCGGGACCGCCGCGGTCGTGGGCGGCGCGGCCGAGATGTCGTTCCTGCCGCGACTGCTCGAGCCGCGCCACCTGCAGCCGGCGCACGCTCGCATCGACGGCACCGACGCCGCCGCCTCGACCGCCGGCCCCGCGCTCGGCGGCGTGCTCGTCAACGCGGTGGGCGCGCCGCTGGCCGTCCTGCTCGACTCGGTGACGTACGTCTACTCCGCCCTCACGCTTCGCCGCATCGTGGTCGACGAGCCCGTTCCACGCACGGGTGTGACGGTGCGAGGACTCGCCACCGAGGTCGTCGAGGGGGTCCGCTGGGTCTACCGGTCCTCGGGCCTGGCCACGATCGCGGTCGCCACCCACGCCTGGTTCGTCGGCAACGCGATCATCGGGGTCGTGCTCGCCCCGTACGCGCTGGTCACCCTCGGCCTGACGGCGTTCCAGTTCGGCATCGCGGGTGCGGCCGGTGGCGTCGGTGCGGTCGTCGGCGCGGTGCTGACCACCCGGGTCGGACGGCTGCTCGGCACCGGCCGCACGATCATCACGTGCCACGTCATCACGACCGCCGGAGTGGTCGCCCTGGTGCTCGCCGGGCACGGCGGTGTGCCAGCCCTTCCCGCCGTCCTGACCGGCCAGTTCCTCTACGGGCTCGCGATGGGCATGAGCAACTCCCACGAGATGAGCTATCGGCAGCTGATGACCCCTGACGGGCTGCAGGCCCGCACCAACACCACATTGCGGTCGTTCAACCGTGCCGTCGCCATGGTCGTGGCGCCGCTCGCCGGCATGCTGGCGGACTCCTGGGGCATCACCCCGACCCTGCTCGTCGCGGCCGGCGTCTTCGCGCTCGTCGCGATCGGCTTGTCCCTCAGCCCGTTTCGCACCGTCCGCGCGCCGGCCTAGCCCAACAGGACGGGCCGGCGCCGGCGCGGGTCAGGACAGCGGCAGCAGCGCGCGGCAGGCGTCGAGGTCGTGCAGCCGTATGTCGTCACGCCGCCCCTGCTCCCAGACGTCCCTCGTCAGGCGCCACCGGTTGAGCAGCGCCGGCTCGCCCTGCCGCGTCGCCCAGTCGAAGCCGTTGGGCTCGTAGCCCAACGCCCTCGATACGGCGTTGGAGGCATGGTTGTCGACGAAGGCGTCGCTGGCGGCCTCCTTCGCGCCCAGACCCTCGAAGGCGAGGTGGAGCACGGCTGCGCGCATCTCGCGCCCGATCCCCCGGCCGCGCTCGTCCGTGGACAGCCACGAGAACGTCGACACGGTCCCCAGGGCGGCGAAGTCCGTTGCGATCAGGGTCTGCTCGCCGACAGGTCGACCATCGACCATGACGACGAAGTACAGCCGCCAGGCATCGGGCTCTATCATGCCGCGACGGCGCCAGATGGCCCGCAGCCAACGGGCGACGCGGATGTCGGGGTCCTTCTCGTAGAAGGACATCGGGTCGTCGTACGGGGCGGGGTCGGCGTGGGTCTTGCCGGCGCGCACGATGTCGGCGAGCTCGTCGAGCAGGTCGTCGGTCGCGGCGCGCAGCTCCAGCGCGGGGGTGCTGACGCGTACGTCCAGCAGCGGGTAGTTCCTCATGGGCTCATCACGTGTGGGCGCACGCTGGAGGGCGTGCGCGGGCGGACGGTCGTGCAGGGCATGCACGACGCATCGTCCCAACCCGCGACCCGGTGCGCCAGCCACTTTGCGCGCGACCGTCCGTCTGCCGCCTTTCACCCCAACGCGGCAGACGGACGGTCGAGGCGTCAGCTCAGACCAGTGCGGCGCACTGCCCTGTCGCCTTGTGGCCCACGACGTTCACGCTGCCGGGGACGAAGCCGCCGGAGACTCCCGGCTTGAGGTTGGTGCAGTTGAGGTTGCGCCCGACGGTGTTGCGCACGATGTAGACGCCCGGCGCACCTGGGTGCTCGTCCATGACGGTGATGTCGCTCAGGTTGACGTTGCCGCCGACGCGGTTGAACATCACGCCCAGCCACGCGTTCCTCTGCCCACTCATCGTGAGGTTGCCCGCGACGGTGTTGTTCTTGACCGACCACGGGATGTCGGAGCCGCCACCGGTCAGCGTGACGTTCTGGCCGACCGTGACGCCGTTGAGCAGGACGGCGAGCGCATCCGTGCCCGTGATGTTGCCCTTGACGGTGATGGTCGAGTGCCCCTCCGGGTCGACCATGCACTCGTGGGCGGAGTTGCCTGTGTAGGAAGGCGGCTGGCAGCCCAGGCCGACGAGCGACCCTGCGGCAGCGGTGACGTCGTGCCCGACCGTGATGGTCGACGGTGCGCTCTGCGCGTCGAGCATGGCACCCGCGGCGACGTCGATGTTCCCCGTGACGTTGATGACGGTACCCGAGGGCACGGAGCACATCCCGGTGACGGTGATGCTGGCGTAGCTTCCCGACGGAATGTATCCGCCGGTGCACGTGTATGCCGGCGAAGACGCTGCGCTGGCTCCGGCTGCGAGCGCCGGAGCCCCTGCAAGCGCGAGTGCTCCGGCAGCGGCCATGGTCCCCAGAACACGGAGTCCCTTGGCTTTCGGCATGTCCCACCCCTATCTCTATCGCGGCCCTCGGCCAGGCCGACCCCACCGGGTCTACACCCCGAACGGGGCGACCCGGGGGGAAATCGACCAAGCCGACGGGGCCGCGCCGGGCGCGCCGGACGGCATACGGGACGAAAGGCGCATCCCGGGCTGCGAGCCACGAAAACGCCTCTGCCGCAGGGGGGTCAGCGGCCTTCGAGCTGGTGCTCCTCGACCGCCGCTTCGTGCGTCGTCTCGTCGATGTAGGCCTGGGCCCGGTCGTCCGGAAGGCGCATCCGGTACGCCATGACGTAGATCGCCAGCGACACCACGAACAGCACCGGGATCGCCGTGCCGAAGCCGATCAGCCCGAGACCACCGTCGTAGTCACCGAGCCACGAGACCAGGGTGAGGGCGCCGAGCCACGGCAGCACCCAGGAGCCGGCCTTGAAGTCGAGGGACTGTCCACGCAGCACGCCGGTGGCGGAGAAGATGGCGAGCAGGACGAACCCCAGGAGCACGGCGACCATGAGCTTCCAGTCGGTCTGCCAGCCGGACCAGTAGACGATGAGGTTCGAGCCCCAGAAGGCAAGGAACGGCACGACGTGCCCGCCGGGGAGCCGGAACGGACGCTCGGCGTCGGGGACCTGACGGCGCAGGGCCGCGAGCACCAGCGGGCCCGAGGCGAAGGAGAGCACCGTCGCGGAGGTGATGAAGCCGACGAGCTGCTGCCAGCTCGGGAAGGGCAGGAACGCGATGAGCCCGATGACGAACGCGAGGATGAGGCCGACCACCGGCGCGCCGCGCTCGCTCGTGCGGCCGAGCGCCTTGGGGGCGTTGCCGTTGCGCGCCATCGCGAAGGAGATGCGGGAGGTGACCGTCGTGTAGATCAGGCCGGTGTCGCCGGGAGAGACGATGGCGTCGATGTAGAGCAGCACCGCGAGCCACCCCATGCCGAGGATCGTCGCGAGGGCAGCCAAGGGGCCGAAGTCGTTCTTGAACGCCAGCGTGGCCCAGCCACCGGAGGACGAGAGGGTCGACGGCTCCAGCGCACCGATGAAGGCGACCTGCAGCAGGACGTAGATGACGGCCGTGATGAGCACCGAGCCGATCACCGCGAGCGGCACGTTGCGCTTCGGGTTGTCGGTCTCACCGGCCAGCTCGATCCCCTGCCGGAATCCGAGGTAGGAGAAGACGATTCCGCTCGTGGCGATCGCGGTGAAGACCCCGTGCCAGCCCGAGGGGGTGAACCCGTGGCTCGTGAAGTTCTCGCCGTGGAACGCGGCGAAGAAGAACGCGATGATGACGAGCAGGATGATGAACAGCTTCCAGGACACGAGCGCGTTGTTGATGCGCGCGAACCAGCGGACGCCGTAGTAGTTGATGACCACGAAGATGGCCATGAGCACCACCGCAGCCGCGTAGCCGAGTGGCGTCAGCGTGTAGACCGGCTCGCCGCCGATCATGTGCTTGGTCGTGAAGTCGGCGTACTGCGTGCCGTACTGCAGTGCCGCCTCGACCTCGATCGGTGCCGTCGTGCCGACTGCGACGTAGGTGATCCAGCCGCTCGTGAAGCTCGCGAAGTTGCCGAACGCCATGTGCGGGAAGCGCACGACGCCTCCCGACAGCGGGAACATCGTCCCCAGCTCTGCGTAGCACAGGGCGATGAGCAGGATGAGGATCGCTCCGAAGACCCACGAGATGATCGCGGCGGGCCCGGCCTCCTGCGACGCGTTGAGAGCGCCGAAGAGCCAGCCCGAGCCGATGATGGAGCCCACGCTGGCGAAGAGGAGGCCCACGACCCCGACGTGCCTCTTGAGGACCGGGGTCTCCTGCTGTTGTCTGGTCTCGACCGTTGCCATCGGGTGCCTCTCCTCGTGGGTCAGGTCGTTGCGCCCGTGCAACGATGCCAGCGAGCCACCTACCCGCATCCGGGCGAATCGAACCAAACCGCCCACCGGTGCTCCCTCCCTGCCCGACCCGGTGGTTGCTCCACCCGTGGGTGGAGATCGCGACGTCCACCCGTCGGCCGACGCGAGCGTGCTCCCCGGCTCCCTACCGTCCTGCTTCAGAGCGCACGCCACGTCGGCGGCGCGGAGAGGTAGGTATGTCGCTCGCCCAGTACGCCCTCAACATCGGGCTTCTCGTCTTCATCCTCGCCAGCAACGTCGGTACGCGTGAGGTGACCCGACGCCGTCTGCTGCAGCCGCTCGTGCTTGTGGCGGTCGCAGCGGCCGTGTTCCTGCGAGACGTGCCCACCCTGGGCAACGACGGCCGTCTCGTGGCCGTCGGCCTCGTGGCCGGCGTCATGCTCGGCGTCGTGGCCGGCCTGCTCGTCACCGTGCACGAGCGCTCGGGATCGCTCGTGATGACGGCCGGCACGGCATACGCCCTCCTGTGGGTGGTCGTCATCGTCGGTCGGGTGCTCTTCGCCTACGGCGCGGACCACTGGTTCACCGGCTGGATCCGGCGCTTCTCGCTCGAGAACCGCATCACCGGCGCGGACGCGTGGACGGCAGCCTTCATCGTCATGGCTCTCGCCATGGTGGTCGCCCGTGTATCCGTCACGTGGGTGCGCGTGGCCCGGGCCCGACGCAGCAGGCGGCACTCGGCCGTGGCGGTGACGGCATGACGCCCCTGCGACGGGCCCTGGCCCTCTGGGCGGCCGTCGTGGCCCTCATCGCAGCCGGTGGCCTCGTCACCCTCGTCCTGCTGCCCGACGTCGGCGGGACGATTCGAGCCCTGCTCGTCACCCTGGTGCTCTTCGCAGCGGTCCTGGTCGCCCGGGCCAGGTGGTGGAGCTGGAAGCAGGTCGGCGTGACCCGGCCCGATCTGCGCAGCCATCTCCCGGTCCTGGCGGTCCTGTCGGCAGTGGCCCTCAGCCCGCTCGTGGGGGGTGTGCGCATGCCGGCCGACGGCCTGGTCGTCCTCGTCACCGGCTATGCCCTGACGGGCTTCACCGAGGAGCTGCTCTGGCGCGGGATGGCGCAGCGCGTGCTGGCGCCGCTCGGCCCGGTCCGGGGCGTCGTCGTCACCGCCGCGCTGTTCGGGGCGTCGCACCTGGCCAACGTGCTGTTCCGCGAGAGCGTCGCCCTCGTGGTGGCGCAGGCCTGGGGCGCGTTCTGCTTCGGCATCGCCTACGGGGCCGTGCGCAACCGGCTCGGGAGCATCGTGCCCCTCATGGTGCTGCACGCCGTGACCGACCTCGCGGCAGCCGTCGGGGCCCTGCCGAAGATCCCGGTGCTCGTCGCCGAAGACGTCATCCTTCTCGCACTCGGCATCGTGCTGCTCGCGCGGGACCGACGTGTCGCCGTCGAGGGCGTCCGCCGGCGCGAGCCGGCCGTAGGGTGACCTCAGCATGAGCACGACGACGCGCCGGGACGACGCCGCGTTCCCCCTCGCCACCGCGAGCGGGGACCGGCGCTGGCGTCGCGGCGTCCGGGCGCTGGGTCTCGTCGTCGCGTTCGCGACCGTGGCCGCGAGCCTGCACGACCTGCACGGCTCTGCGGCCGCGCTCCTCGTCGTGGCAGCCGCGCTGTGGGTGGTCGAGCTGCTCGCCACCCCGACGGACGTGCGGGTCGAGGCCGGCCTGCTGCTCCTCATCGGCCTCGGTGGCGCGGGCCTGAACGCCCTGGCCGCCGAGTCGGCCGGGTTCCTCTTCGCCTACTTCGCGGCGGCCGCGATCGGGCTGCGGCTGCCGACCCGGCCGGCCGTGGCCGTGCTCGGCGTCCTGGTCCTCGCCATGGCGGCTGCGGTCATCGCCCGAGGCGGCAACCACACAGCCTCCTCCCTCGCCGCCGACCTGCTGGGCGTCGCCTTCGCCGGGTCCGTCGCCGCCGCGATGCGCAGCGCCCGCCAGGCGCACGCTCGTTCGGCAGCGCTCGTCGAGGCCCTCGAGCAGTCCCGGGCGGCGCAGGCCGAGGCGGCCGCGCTCGCCGAGCGAGCTCGGCTGGCCCGGGAGATCCACGACATCCTCGCCCACTCGCTCTCCGGTCAGGTGATGTCGCTCGAGGCCGCGTCGATGCTCGCCGAGCGCACCGGCGCCGACGAACGCGTACGCGACCAGATCGACCGCGCCCACCACCTGGCCCGCGCCGGACTCGACGAGACCCGACAGGCGATCCAGGCCCTGCGCGGACAGGACGCCCCCGACTCCCGGCGCATCGCCGAGCTCGCCCGCGACGCCTCGCGCAGCCACGGCCTCGACGTCGAGCTCACGACGACCGGGACACCGCGACCGCTCGCGCCGGAGGCGGCGCTGACCCTCTACCGCACCGTCCAGGAGGGGCTGACCAACACCGCGAAGCACGCCGGACGGGGAGCTTCGTGCACCGTCCGCCTCGACTGGAGTGAGCAGGAGGTCGAGCTGACCATGACCGACCGCCGGCCCACCACTCCGTCTGCCGCATCCGCGACGTCCGAGACCTCCGACGTGACGGGCCGGCCGGCCCTGCCCGGCAGCGGCTACGGACTGACCGGCCTGCGCGAGCGGGCCGAGCTCGCGGGAGGTGGCCTCGAGGCGCACCCGACGGTGGGCGGCTTCGCCCTGCGTCTCACCCTCCCTTACCTCGATGGGACAGCCCCGTGACCGAACTGCGCGTCCGCGTCCTCGTGGTCGACGACCAGCGGATCGTCCGAGAGGGACTGACCACCCTCCTCGGCCTGCTCGGGACGCTCGAGGTCGTCGGCGCCGCCGCGGACGGCATCACCGCCCTCGAGCTCGTCGACGAGCTCGACCCGGACGTCGTGCTCATGGACCTCAACATGCCGCGCCTGGACGGGATCGAAGCCACGCGCGCCCTCACCGAGCGCCATCCGCACGTGCCGGTCGTGGTGCTGACCACCTACTCCGACGACGAACGCCTCCTCGCGGCCCTCCGGGCCGGCGCCCGCGGCTTCCTCACCAAGGACGCCGGCGCGGCCGAGATCGAGGCTGCCGTGCTGGCCGCCGCCGGAGGCCAGGCGGCCCTGACTCCCGAGGTCCAGCTGCGCCTGCTCGACGCCCTGCGGTCCGGAGCGCATGCCGGGGTGCCGCAGGAGTCCGGGGCCACGCTGACCAGCCCCGGATCCGCTGCGATCCTCCAGGGCCTGACCCCACGCGAGAGGGACATCGTCGGCCTCATCGCGCAGGGACTGTCCAACGGCGAGATCGCCGAGCGGCTCTTCGTCTCGACAGCGACCGTCAAGACCCACGTCAACCACATCTTCGCCAAGACGGGGGTCCGTCACCGCGCCCAGCTCGTCGCCCAGGCCCTGCGCGCCGAGAGATCCTGAACGTCCTCGGTGCCTCGACGTCCGGCGAGGCGGACTCAGCCGATGAGCGCCCGTCGCGTCGCGCTGACCGGCACGATCTCCTTGCCGAGGGGCATGAGCGAGATCGGGATCATCTTGAAGTTCGCGATGCCGAACGGGATGCCGATGATCGTGACGCACAGGGCGATGCCGGTGGCCACGTGGGCGATGGCGAGCCAGATGCCGGCCAGCAGCAGCCAGATGACGTTGCCCAGCATCGAGCCGACGCCGGCCGTGCGCTTGTCGACGACGGTGCGCCCGAACGGCCACAGCGCGTAGACGCCGATGCGGAAGGACGCGACGGCCCAGGGGATGGTGATGATCGGGAGGCAGAGCAGGATCCCTGCGGCGACGTAGCAGACGAAGAGCCAGAACCCGGCCAGCACCACCCAGATGAGGTTGAGCAGCGTGCGCATGCACTCATCCAACCACTGGCCGCCGCGCCTCGAGCTGCCGTTCGGATCGCCTCACAGGTCACCACGGCTTGGGATAGGTCGGTGAACCGTCCCCCGGGATCGTGTCCTCGTTGCCCTGCTGCTGGTTGCGCTCGATGGTGTTCCGGCGCTGCTGCTCCTTGAGGTAGTCCTGCTCCTCTTGGCTGGGGGTCTGCCCCGGGTCGGGGGTGGGCTGCGCCGGCTGGCTCGGTGCCGGCTTCGGCCCTGGGTCCTGCTGTTGCTGCTGGTCCTGCGGCGGCGCGTCGGAGCGCTTGCTCTCGAGGCGCTGCTGGGCCTGTTTCAGCTGCTCACCGGTCTGGCCGCCCTCGGGCGCCTCGCACAGCGGCGGCCGCTCCTTCGTGATGCGGATGCCCTTGTCGTAGAACTGCTTCCACTCCTCGGTGCGCTCTCGCGCCTTGGCCGCGTCGCCGAGCGCCTCGTAGGTCAGGCCGAGGTTGACCCGCACCTTGCAGTCGTCGATGCCTCCCTTGGGGACCTGCTCGAAGGCCTGCTCGAACCACGGACGGGCGAGGTCGTAGTGCCCCGAGAGCACGTGGGCGTCACCGATCGCGAACGGCGAGCGGAACCGCTCCACCAGGTTGACCCACCCCTGCCGTTCGCCCCACTGCAGGGTGCGTGGCTTGTCGCCCGCCTGGTAGGCCGCGAGGGTCTGGGCGTGCACGAGGTTGAGGGTCAGCAGGCGCGCCGCCACGACGACGAGGAGCACCACGACGGGCGCCGACGCCAGCAGCATCCGGCGCCGCCGGCGTCGCAGGTGCGGCGGGAGCGGCTGGCGCGCTCGGCCGTCGCCTCGTCGCAGCAGGCGCCGGCGTGCGGACGCCTGCTCCGGGGACGCGGTCGCGCGTCGCGGGTCGTCGAGCAGCGTCATGGGCGCGTCTCCGTGCGTCGCCGGGTCTGGAGCAGGGCGGTGGCGGCAGCTCCGAGCTCCCAGGCTGCGATGCCGGCCACCCCGAGCAGCAGCGGCCAGTAGAGCTCCCTGCGGGCGAGGACCTTCTGCCGCTCGATCTGCTCGCTCGTGCCGAACTGCTGCAGGTCGATGCCGTCCACCGCGGCACCGATGTCATCGCCCGGCTGCCGGTGCAGGTAGGGCACTCCGAGCTGACCGGCGATCGAGCGCAGCGTGTCCTCGCTGATCACCGAGCGGGCGTCCTCGCCCGTGGTCGGGTCCTTGATGTAGCTGCCGCTCGTGTCGAAGCGGGAGCGGGTGGCCTTCATCCGGCCGCCGGCGCTGGTGCCGTAGCCGAGGACGGCCCCGCCGTTGATCAGACCGCGGTCGATGGCGAACGGGGCCGGTGGCTCGGCCGCCGTCTGCTCACCGTCGCCGAAGTAGTAGACGACCCGTCCGCGCTCCGGGGTGCGGGCGTCGGCCTGCTGCAGGAGCGTCCGGAGCCGGTCGTTCGCCTCGGTGACCGACGAGCCGTGCGACACCTCGTACGACTCCGGCTGCAACGTCTCGACGGCGGCGTCGAGGGCCGTGGTGTCGGTCGTGAGCGGCAGGCGCACACGCGTGTCCTGGTCGAAGGTGACGATGCTGTAGCGCGCTCCCGGGAGGGCTGCCGCGATGGCGGAGATGTCCGCGGCCACACCCTCGATGCGGGGCCGGTCGGTGCCGTAGTCCTCGGCGATGATGCTGCTCGTCGTGTCGACGACGAAGTAGACGTTGAGGTTGGCCGCCGTGGTGTCCGCCAGGTCGCCGGGGACCCCCGGCCGCAGCGCGGCTCCTCCGAGCAGGAGCACGGCGGCCGTCAGCCGCCAGTGCGTCGCGCGCGACTCCCCAGGGACCGACCGCGACGGCGGGTTCCACCAGACGGCGGCCAGGGCCGCGACGGCGAGAACGAGCAGCACCGGCCACGGTGCGACGGGAAGCAGGCTCACGACGCCCACCTCCGGCTCGCACCGACCAGGACGAGCAGCCCGACGCCTGCGAGCGCGATGGCCAGTGCCGGGTTGTCGGAGTGGAGGGAGCGCGACGCCGCGTCGACGAGGGTCGCCTCCTGCGCCTCGACGGCGTCGACGATGCCCTTGATGGCGGACTGGTCACTCATGGCGTAGTAGTGGCCGCCGGTGCCGGTGACCAGCTCGCGCATCTGCACGGCCTCCTCGTCGGGCCCGTCCTCCTCGGGGTTGAGGCCGTAGACCCGCACCCCCTTGGCCTTGGCCAGCTCAATTGCCTGCTCGACGTCGATGATCGGCCGGCCCGCGAGGTGGTTGTCGGTGGCGAAGACGACCGACCGGGCGCGCTGGGTGTCGACCTTGTCGAAGCTCGAGACGCAGGTGGCCAGCCCGTCGCCGATCAGGGAGGTGCCGCGACCGTTGAAGGTGCCGGCGAAGAACGAGTCGGACTCCGAGCCACCGGCCAGGGCCCGGCCGGCCGTGTCGAGCTCGTCGTTGATGAAGTCGTAGTCGTCGGTGAGCGGGAAGACGGTGGCAGCCGAGCTGTTGAAGATGACCAGCCCGATCCGCTCGCCCTCGAAGCTCTTGACGAGGGTCTTGAAGGTGGAGACCAGGGTGGCGTCGTAGGCCGCCATGGACCCGGAGATGTCGAGGCACAGCAGGATGTCGCGGTTGCGCGCCTGGGGCTTGTCGACGACCGTGTCGAGGGGACGTGCCGCCCCCACCAGGGCTGCCCCTGCGAGCAGCACGGCGCTCAGCGCCAGCACCGCCATGCGGATGCGGTGCAACCGCAGCGCCCGTTGGTACTCCGGGAGCCGGGTCAGCGCCTCGGAGTTCGCGACGGCCGCCGACGCACGCGTCGAGCGGCGCGCGAGGCGCAGGTGGACGGCATACGCGATCAGCAGCGCGAGGACGGCGCCGACGGCGAGGACCGCGGGCCACTTGAGGTCGGGACCGTTCAGCTCCAACGCGCCACCACCTGCTTCGCGACGGTGCCCGCGCCCGCGAGCGTGGCCGTCTCGCGGGGACCGAACTCGCCCGGGTAGAGCGCGCCCACGACCTCGGAGACGGGGGTCAGGCGCGACCCCCTCTCGGTCAGCTCGGTCAGCGTCATCATCGGCGCCTCGATGCCCGACACCTCCTGCACGAAGTGGCGCACGAGCACGCTCAGCTGCTGGTGCGCGCGCCGCTGGCTGATCTCCCCCGCCGCGGCACGGGCCAGCACGGCGTCGATGCGGCGGGTGTACTCGGCGCGCAGGGCGGCCACGCGGTCGGTCGCGACCGGGCGGGGCGCCGGGACGGTGCGCTCGCGCGTCGACCACCAGACGAAGGCGTACCAGAGGGCGATGAGCGCGAGGATGCCGACGCCCACCCACAGCCAGCGGGCGGCATACGGGTCGGGGGCGTAGAAGCCCGGCGGCGGGGCGTCAGCGACGGGCACGGCGCTGCCGTTCGAGCAGGGCGAAGACGGTCGAGACCACCTCGTCGGACGACCCGATCCGGGCGTGGTTGACGCCGCGCCGGTCGAGCAGCTCGCTCGTGCGCTGCACGCGCTCGGCGACCGAGGCGGCATACGCGCCGCGCACGCGCGGGTCGAGCCGCACGAGGGTCGGCAGCGTGTAGGTGTCGGCCACGTCGTATGCCGTCCGGTCCCCGCCGATGGCCGTGGGGTCGGCGTCCTCGACCGTGATCCAGAGGATCTCGTGCTGCACGTGCAGCCGGCGCAGCAGGTCGTCGAGCGCCGGGTCCAGCTCCCGGTCGTCGGCTACGACGAGCAGCACCAGCCGGCGCCGGACGTGTCGCACGACCCAGCGAAGCTGCGTGGCCAGGTTGCTCTGGTCGGCGCGAAGGGTCGTGGCGGTGTCGATCGCCCGCAACAGCAGCTCGAGGTGGGCCTCGCTCCCCCGCATCTCGTGCGCGACCGTGGAGCCGGCCGTGCCGCGCACCAGGCCGACGAGGTCGCCGTGGCGCTGGGCCAGGTAGCCGACCAGCCCGGCGGCGGCGATGGCGACGGCCTTCTTCGGCTCCCCGCTGCGGGTCGCGGCCGCCATGCCGCGCCCGGTGTCGATGACGAGCATGACGTTCTGCTTGCGGGTGGCGACGTAGCGCTTGACGAGCGGGGCCTGGTGTCGCGCGGTGGCGCGCCAGTCGATGTCGCGCACCTCGTCACCCGGCACGTAGTCGCGCAGGTCGTCGTAGTCGAGGCTGCGGCCGTGGAAGACGGACGCGTACTCCCCCTCGAGCAGGCTGCGCGACCGGCGGTGGGCATGCACGAAGAGCGTGCTCTTCACCCTCGTCAGCAGCGTCGTCGTCATCCCGGGTCCTCGTCCGGCCGCCCGTCAGGGCGTGCGGATCCCGCCCACCATGGCGTCGATGACCGTCTCGACGGCCACGTCGTCGGCGACCGCCTCGAAGCCGAGCGTCACCCGGTGCCGCAGCACGCGGTGGGTCAGTGCCTTGACGTCGTCGGGCACCACGTGGTTGCGCCCGGCGACGAGGGCGCGCGCCCGGGCAGCGCTCGCGAACGCGATGCTGGCCCGGGGGCTCGCCCCGAAGCCGACGTATGCCGCGAGGCGGGGCTCGATGTAGTCGCGCGGGTGGCGCGTGACGTAGCCGATGCCGACGATGTAGTTGACGATCGCGGGATCGACGTAGACGCGGGAGACCAGGCCTTGCAGGCGCTTGACGTCCTCGATGGAGACGACCGGCTCCGAAGCGGCGTCGAAGATGCCCGAGTCGATGCGCCGCAGCACCTCCGCCTCCTCCGCCGGTGACGGGTAGTCGAGGACGTCCTTGAGCATGAAGCGGTCCATCTGGGCCTCGGGCAGCGGGTAGGTGCCCTCCTGCTCGATGGGGTTCTGCGTGGCGAGGACGAGGAAGGGGTCGGGCAGGGCGTAGCTCCTGTCGCCGATCGAGGTCTGGCGCTCCTGCATCGCCTCGAGCATCGCCGACTGGGTCTTGGCGCTGCTGCGGTTGATCTCGTCGAGCAGCACGAAGTTGGCGTGCACGGGCCCGAGCTGGGTCTCGAACGTGCCCGAGTGCTGGTTGTAGACCTGTGTGCCGACGATGTCGCTCGGCAGCAGGTCGGGAGTGCACTGGATGCGGTGGAAGCGTCCCCCGACCGCTTGGGCGATCGTCTGCGCGGCGGTCGTCTTGGCCAGACCCGGCACGCTCTCGAGCAGCACGTGTCCCTGGGTGAGCAGGGCGATGAGCAGCGTCTCCTGCAGCCGAGCCTGTCCGACCACGCGAGCGGCGTACGCGGAGGAGATGGCCCCGACGACCTCCTGAGCCCACTGCAGCTCGTCGGTGGTCAGGTAGCGAGCCGGGGCCGGCGCCGGGCTGGGCGCCTCGGGGCGGACCGCCGAGTCGGCCTCCGGCTGCAGGCCGGGCAGGTCGACCGGGAACGACTGGCCGTCGACGGCACCGTCGACGGCGTCGTCACCTGGGCCGTCACCTGCACCGTCAGCCGGGCGCTCCTGCGGCGCGGTGAAAGGGTCGTCCGCGACCGACTCCTCGGCGTTGACGTTGGCCACCATCGACTCCCCTTCTCGACGCGCCGGCGAGGTGAGTCGCGCCCGGCAGGCCCTCATCGTAAGCACGACACGGCCCGCCGGGCGGCAGGTGTGGACAGTCGCCGGCCGGCGGGCCGGCCGGTACTGCCCGGCGACTCGCGCGTCAGGCGTCGATGCGCTCGCGGTCGACCTCGGCCGCCGACTCGATGATGAAGTCCTTGCGCGGCGCCACCTCGTTGCCCATGAGCAGCTCGAAGACGCGCTCGGCGGCCTCGAGGTCGCGCATGGTCACCTTGCGCAGGGTGCGGTGACGCGGGTCCATCGTGGTGTCGGCGAGCTGGTCGGCGTCCATCTCACCGAGGCCCTTGTAGCGCTGCATCGGCTGCTTGATCTTCTTGCCGGACTTCTCCAGGCGGGCCAGCGTGCGCCGCATCTCCGGCTCGTTGTAGGTGTAGATCAGCTCGTTCTTCTTTGCGCCGGCGTTGATCACCTCGAGGCGGTGCAGCGGCGGCATGGCCGCGTAGACCCGACCGGCGTCGACGAGCGGGCGCATGTAGCGGAAGAAGAGGGTCAGCAGCAGGGTGCGGATGTGGGCGCCGTCGACGTCGGCGTCGGTCATGATGATGACCTTGCCGTAGCGCGCCGCGTCGAGGTCGAAGCTGCGGCCCGAACCGGCGCCGATCACCTGGATGATCGAGGCGCACTCGGCGTTCTTGAGCATGTCGGAGACCGACGCCTTCTGGACGTTGAGGATCTTGCCGCGGATCGGCAGCAGCGCCTGGAACTCGGAGTTGCGGGCCTCCTTCGCGGTGCCCATGGCCGAGTCCCCCTCGACGATGAACAGCTCGGAGCGCTCGACGTCGGTCGTGCGGCAGTCGCGCAGCTTCGAGGGCAGCGTCGAGCTCTCGAGGGCGTTCTTGCGGCGTTGGGTCTCCTTGTGCAGCCGGGCGCTGATGCGCGACTTCATCTCGGAGACGACCTTCTCGAGCAGCAGCGCGGCCTGTGCCTTGTCGCCGCGCTTGGTCGAGGTGAGCCGGTCGGTCAGCTCCTTCTCGACGACCTTGGCGACGATGGCGCGCACGGCGTTGGTGCCGAGTACCTCCTTGGTCTGGCCCTCGAACTGCGGCTCGGCCAGGCGCACCGTGACGACGGCCGTCATGCCGGCGAGGATGTCGTCCTTCTCGGGCTTGTCGTTGCCGACCTTGAGGCGGCGGGCGTTGACCTCGAGCTGCTTGCGGAAGACCTTGAGGACGGCCTGCTCGAACCCGGTGACGTGGGTGCCGCCCTTGGGCGTGGTGATGATGTTGACGAAGGACTGCACCTTCGTGTCGTAGCCCTGCCCCCAGCGCAGCGCGACCTCGACGCCGCACTCGCGCTCGAGCTCGGTCGGCGTCATGTGCCCGTTGACGTCGAGGACGGGGACGGTCTCGGTGAACGTGCCGGAGCCCTCGAGGCGCCACACGTCGGTGATGGGGGTGTCGGGGGCGAGGAACTCGACGAAGTCGGTGATGCCGCCGTCGTGCTGGAAGACCTCCTCGATGGTGCCCTCCTCGCCGGGCGTGCCCTTCAGGCGCCGCTCGTCGCGGATCGCCAGGCGCAGGCCGGGCACGAGGAAGGAGGTCTGCCGGGCGCGCCCGAGGATCGCGTCGTAGTCGAGCTCGGCGTCCTTGAGGAAGATCTGCCGGTCGGGCCAGAAGCGCACCCGTGAGCCGGTGACGCCGCGCTTGGCCTTGCCGACGACGGGCAGCGCGCTCTTGCGCTCGTAGGGGGTGAAGGACGCCTCCGGCGAGTGCGGCCGGCCTGCCGCGTCGGTGAAGGTGCCCGGCTCGCCCCGCCGGAAGCTCATGCCGTACGTCTTGCCGCCGCGGTCGACCTCGACGTCGAGGCGGGCCGAGAGGGCGTTGACGACGGAGGCGCCCACGCCGTGGAGGCCACCGGTGGCGGCATACGACGCGCCGCCGAACTTGCCGCCGGCATGCAGCTTGGTGAAGACCACCTCGACACCGGAGAGCCCGGTGCGCGGCTCGATGTCGACGGGGATGCCGCGGCCGTTGTCGCGCACCTCGATGGAGCCGTCACCGCTGAGGATGACCTCGATGTCGGTGCACACGCCCGTGAGGGCCTCGTCGACCGCGTTGTCGATGATCTCCCAGAGGCAGTGCATGAGCCCGCGCTGGTCGGTGGACCCGATGTACATGCCCGGGCGCTTGCGCACGGCCTCGAGGCCCTCGAGGACCTGGAGGTGGCGGGCGGTGTAGTCGCCGTTGCCGGAGGAAGCGGGTCGGGAGGCGGAGGCCACGGTGTGTCGATCTCTTTCGGTCGGGAAGCGGCCAGCGGTCGGGCTGTGGAGGAGCTGGCAGGGGCAGCCTAGCCATGAGCACCGACGGGCCCCCGCAGGCTCGCTGCCGCACCGACGTCACGGGTGCTGCGCCGGGCCCGGAGCGGGTACGAACCATCCGGACGGGCCACCGTCGCGAATCACCGACACGTAACGATGTTGGTATGACCGGCGTCTCAGCGACCGAGCCTTCTCTGCGGGAAGGTTTGCACATGGTTCACTGTTGGAACGTCCGCGAAGCACGAAGGGTCCACCCGCTGGACCGCTCGAGCGTCGCAGGCACATGACAGGGTCTCCCGTTGAGGAGGCCCCTGAGGGAGGAAAGAGGCGAAACACGATGACGACAGCACTGGCACCCGAGCTGACTGTTGCTGACCGCTGCGACCGATGTGGGGCCCAGGCCTACATCCGCGCCCGCCTCGTTTCCGGCGGAGAGCTGCTCTTCTGCGCACACCACGGTCGGGAGCACCTCCCGGCGCTGAAGGACAAGGCTCTCGACATCCGCGACGAGACGGACCGACTCAACGACGTACCGGGATCCGCTCCCGTCGACGAACGCTGAGACCAGCAGACGACTCCGACCCGGCCCTTTCCTGACCTCACCCCGACCCTGAGACCACCGACGGCTCTCCCGTGACCATCGCGACGGACGTTGTCGTCTTCGCCGCGATGCTCGTGGGGACCGTCGGTGTCGTCGTCCCGGTTCTGCCGGGACTGGTCGTGGTGTGGGGCGCGACGCTCGTGTGGGCGATCGCGCGTCAGGACGGGCCGGGTTGGCTCGTCTTCGGCGTGGCCACCGTGCTGTATGCGGTGGGCCTCGTCGCGAAGTACCTGCTGCCCGGGCGCCGGATGAAGCAGGCCGGCGTCGACGGGCCGGTCGTGGCGGTGGCCCTCGCGGTGGCGGTGGTCGGCTTCTTCCTCGTGCCCGTCGTCGGCGCTCCCCTGGGTTTCGTCCTGACCGTCTACGTGCTCGAACGGGTCAAGCACCGCGAGCACGCGGCGGCGTGGCGCGCCACGAGCCAGTCCATCCGTGCCGTGGCCCTCAGCATGGGGATCGAGCTGGGCACGGCCTTCGCGATCATCGCGGCGTGGGGCGTGGGGGTCCTGGTGACCCTGGGCTGAGGCTCGGTCGACCGAAGCGACCGGCGCCCGCATGACGAAGGACCCCGACGGCATCCGTCCGGGGTCCTTCGTCGTCGTCCTAGCGGGCTGTCACCACTGGTCGCGGCGTCGCTTGTCCCAGCGCTCCTCGAGGCGCTCCATGAAGGAGGCCGAGCGGCGGCTGGGCGTCTTGGTCTTGCCCGTTCGCGGCTTGGGAGTGCCGTCGGAGCCCACCGCGGCCAGCTTGGTCTTCGAGGGCGTGATGGCGTAGACGATGCCGGCGACCATGACTGCGAAGCCGACGGCTCCGAGCCAGATGTTGCTGCTCATCGCGGAGAACACGACGAGGGCGAGACCCGCAACGCCCGCGACGACACCGACCAGGACGCGGCCGCCGCCGAGGCCGCGTGACTTCGTCTTCTCGATGCGCGATGCGAATCGAGGGTCTTCGGCGTAGAGGGCTTCCTCCATCTGCTGGAGGAGTGCTTCCTCGTGTTCCGAGAGTGCCACCCGGCACCTCCCTGGTGCGAAATCGACTGTGCCCGAATCGTAGGCCGGAACCGTCGACGCGGACTTGTTTACCTCAGGATAAGTCCCCCCGAGCACGTTGGGAACCCGAGGGTGGATCAGCCATCAGTGACGCTGGACGCACCGACCCGGCACCGAATCGGGCGCTGGCGCGGTCGACGGCCCGGTCGGCCTCGCGCCACCCGTGCTCGGGCTCGTCGAGGGTCGCCTGGATGGGTGCGACCGCCGACGGGACGAGCCCTTCGAGCCGGACGCCGACGAGCCGGATCCGGGCACGCTGGAGCCCGAGGCGGTCGTAGAGCTCGCGGGCGGTGGCGAAGATGTCACGGGAGACGTCGGTGTGGTGGCGCAGGGTCTTGGCCCGGGTGATCGTCGTGAAGTCGGCGAAGCGGACCTTGATGGAGACCGTGCGTCCCGTCATCCCGGCCGACCTCGCGCGGGCGGCGGTGCGGTCGGAGAGCCGCAGCAGCTCGCGGTGGATGCGCTCCGGGTCGTCGATGTCGTGGGCGAAGGTCTCGTCGGCGCCGATCGACTTCTCGCGGCGCTCGGGCTTGACCGGCCGCGGGTCCCGGCCCCAGGCGAGGTCGTGCAGGCTGCGCCCGGACACGTCACCGAGAGCCCGCTGGAGCGTCTCGACCGGGGTGTGGGCGAGGTCGGCGACGGTGCGCAGGCCGAGCCGGTGCAGGTGCTCCTCGGTGCGGTCGCCCACACCCCAGATCGCGCCGACGGGCAGTTGGTGCAGGAACGAGACGACCTCCTCCCGCGGCACGACGAGCAGGCCGTCGGGCTTGGCGAGGTTTGAGGCGAGCTTGGCGACGAACTTCGTCGAGGCCACCCCCACCGAGCAGGTGATGCCCTGCTCGTCGGCGATGGTGTCGCGCAGCTGCTCGGCGATCCGGGTGGGACGACCGAGACGGCGTACGGCCCCGGAGACGTCGAGGAAGGCCTCGTCGAGGGAGAGCGGCTCGACGCTGTCAGTGATCGTCGCGAAGGTCGCCATGACGGCCTCGGAGATGGCGGCGTATCGGCGGTGGTCCGGCTCGATGATGACCGCCTGGGGGCAGAGCCGCTGGGCCCGCGCCATCGGCATCGCGGAGGTGACGCCGAAGGCACGCGCCTCGTAGGTGGCGGACAGCACGACCGACCGGCCGCTGGCCCCGCCGATGATGACGGGCCGCCCGCGCAGCTCGGGCCTCGAGATGAGGGAGGCGGACGCGTAGAAGGCGTCCATGTCGACGTGCAGGACGGTGCAGCCGGTGTCGTCGGGGGGCTCCGCGCTCGTGCGGGTCGGTGCGGTGAACTGCCGGCGGCTCATCGCAGGGCTGCCTGTCGTCGGGTCGAGGCCCGCGGCGTGGCTGCCTCAGCCGCGCCGGGCGACGACGTGCAGGGCACTGCCGAGGCTCCGGAGGAACTCGCGTCCCGGACCGGTGACGAGCAGCTCGTCGAGCTCGGCCAGGGCGGCCCGGTCCGCGTCGGAGTCGACGAGCGAGGCCGGCACGAGGTGGCCGAGGATGTTGGTGCCGCGTACGTGCACGTCGGTGAAGCCGGCCTCGGTGAGGAGGGCCTCGAGCTGCTCGACATCGAAGCGGCGCGGCAGGGGGTCGGTGCTCCCCCACCGACCGGACGGGTCGACGAGGGCGGCCCGGGCCTGGCCGAACTCTCCCGCGATGGCCTTGGCGAAGACGACGGACAGCCGACCCGAGACGAGCAGCGAGAGCACGCCGCCCTCACCGAGGGCCCGGGCGATCGCGTGGAGCGTCGCGGCGGGGTCGTCGACGAACTCGAGGGTGCCGTGGCAGCAGGCGAGGTCGACGTGGCGACCGGCGAGGATGGCCTCGAGCGAGTCACCGTCGCCCTGCACGCCGGTGACCCGATCGACGATGCCGGCCTCGCGGGCCCGGCGAGCGAGCGAGGCGAGGGCGTCGGGACTCGGATCGACGACGGTGACGCGGTGGCCGGCCTCGGCGAGCGGGACGGCGACACCTCCGGTGCCGCCGCCGAGGTCGAGGACCTCGAGGGGTCGGCCGAGCCGCGTCCCGTCGTCGTCGGCGATGCGGGCGACGGCGGCGACGACGGCCGACGGACGGGGCCCGCCACGTCGCTGGGGGCGCTGCTCGTCGGGCACGGGATCCTCCGTCGGGGAACGTGGTACGCGTGGTGCTGCGCGTGTGTCATCTGGCCCCTCACCCTAGTGCCCTGAGCTTCCCGGACTCGCGTGCCACAGCTTGCGTGGCGGCCCACCCACCGTGTCGGTGGGCACCAGCCCGCTCGTGGCCCGCGGCCCCCTGACGTCGTCACCGGCAGGCTTGATGTCGGCGTACGGCGACTGCTTGAACCCCGAGGCGTGCACGAGCACCCGACGCCCGTCCGGCCCCTCGCCGACGCCGCTCCCCTTCGCTCCGGCGCTTCCGGCGAGCGCAGTGGCCCGTTCCCAGGCTGCCCGGTCGGCGGCGTCGAGGGTGTCGCGGACAGCGGTGATGCCCCCGGCTGTCCACGCGTCCTGCAGGGCGGACAGCTCCCACGCCCCGGTGGCGCGGACCGAGACACCGCGGGGTCCGGTGCGGCGCACGACCCCCCGGCAGAGCAGCAGCCACGAGTGGAAGACGGTCGCGGCGTACGGGCCCTGGACGTCCTCGAAGAAGGTGAGGTCGGCCGGCCCGGTGGCGTCGTCGAGCGTGAGGAAGACGACGCGCCGCCCGGTGCGGATCGGCGGGGTCTGGGTGGCGACCTTGACGCCGGCGACGAGGACCTCGCGGCCGCTGCGCCCGGAGAGCAGGTCACGCGCCCGGGTCACGCCCAGCGCGTCGAGCATCGGGCGGTAGAAGTCGACGACGTGACCGCTCGCGTCGAGGCCGAGCACCTCGAGCTCGGCCCGGACCCGTTCGGGGCCGGTCATCTCCGGCAGGCCGCTCGTCGCCGAGAGTCGGGGCGTGTCGCCGAGGTCGAGCGTCAGCTGGGTGGCGACGTGGGCGGGTGCGCCGGCGGAGGCCTGCGACTGCGCCGCCGCGAGCGCCCGGATGTCGCCGGTGGCCGAGACCGACGTGACCCGTCCCCGGGCCGTGCCGGGCCCAGAGCCACGGCTCGCGGCGGAGACGCGCCGGCGGGAGGAGCGCTGCGACGCCGACCACCGGTCGAGCTCGGCGACGTGGAGCAGCAGGTCGCGCCGGGTGACCTGCCCACGACGGCCGAGGCCACCCCGGGTGCGGGCCACGACGCCCGCGGCTCCCTCGGCGATCCGGATGGGACCGCCGAGGTCGATGCCGTGCAGGGAGTCGAACGCCCCGGCGAGCACCAGCTTCTCGGCGACGGGTCGTGACACGTGCGCCCGCTGCCAGAAGTCGGACAGGCTGGAGTAGGGCTGTCCGGCGACGATCTGGGCGACCTCGGCCTCGCTGATGCCGTGGACGTCGGCGAGCGAGAGCCGGATCGCCTCGCCGCCGTCGTCGGTGCGCTCGAAGCGGTAGGCGCCGGTCGAGACGTTGACGTCGAGCCCGAGGATCGCGATGCCGAAGGTGCGGGCGTCATCGAGGATGAGCCGCTTGGGGTACATGCCCGGGTCGTGGGTCAGCACCCCGGCGAGGAAGGCCGCGGGGTGGTGGGTCTTGAGCCAGGCCGACTGGTAGGTCGGCAGGGCGAAGGCGGCGGCGTGGGCCTTGCAGAAGCCGAACGACGCGAAGGCCTTGAGGACCTCCCAGATCTTGTCGACGACCTCGGGCGCGTAGCCACGCGCCTTCGCGGCCGGCCGCCACCACCCCTCGATCCGCTGCTGCCCCTCCGGGGTGCCGAGGGCGCGACGCACCTCGTCGGCCTGGGCCAGGGTCACCCCTGTCGTCTCGGCGACGATCATGAGCACCTGCTCGTGGAAGACGACCACCCCCTCGGTCTCCTCCAGCGCGGGCACGAGCGAGGGGTGCAGGTAGGACGGGTCGTCCCAGCCCTGGCGGGCGTTGAGGAACGGGATGATCATGTCGCTCTTGACCGGGCCGGGCCGGAAGAGCGAGATGTCGATGATGAGGTCCTCGAAGCTGCGCGGCCCGAACTTGCCGATCAGCTCGCGCTGCCCCGGGCTCTCGATCTGGAAGCAGCCGAGGGTCTTGGTCGAGCGGACCAGCTCGAAGGTGGGCTCGTCGTCGAAGGGCACCTGGGACTCGTCGTCGAGGTCGACGTGGTCGCCGTCGACGCGCTCGACCTCGGCGACCGCGTGGGCCATCGCCGACTGCATCCGGATGCCGAGGACGTCGAGCTTGAGCAGCCCCATCTCCTCGACGTCGTCCTTGTCGAACTGGCTCATCGGGAAGCCGAGCCAGCTCGCCTCGACCGGGGTGCGGTCGAGCAGCACGGAGTCGGAGAGCACCACGCCGCACGGGTGCAGGGCGATGTGCCGGGGCAGCCCGTCGAGGCGCTCGACGATGTCGAACATCAGCTGCAGACGCGGCACGTCGAGCCCGCTCGCCCGCAGCTCGGGCAGCTCGGCGAGGGCGGCCCGCACGTTGCGTGCGGCGATGTGCGGGAAGGCCTTGGCCATCGCGTCGACCTCGGGTGGTGGTAGCCCGAGCGCAGCACCGGCGTCGCGGATCGCGTGGCGCACCCGGTAGGTGTCCATCATCGAGACGCAGGTGACCCGCTCGCCGCCGAAGTGGTCGAGGATGCGCTCGTAGATCTCGGTGCGGCGGGCGGACTCGACGTCGATGTCGATGTCGGGCAGCTCAGCCCGCAGCGGCGAGCAGAAGCGCTCCATGAGCAGGCCGTGGCGCATCGGGTCGACGCCGGAGATGCCGAGGAGGTAGTTGACGAGCGACCCGGCGCCGGAGCCGCGCGCCGCGACCCGCACCCCCATCTCGCGGATGAGGTCGCAGACCTGGGCGACGGTGAGGAAGTACGTGGCGTAGCCGAGCGTCTCGATGACGCCGAGCTCGTCCTCGAGGCGGTCGCTGACGGCTCGCAGCTCGGTCTCGGACCGCCCGGGGTAGCGGGTCGGGATCGCCTCACGGCACCGGCGGGCCAGGACGTGGTGGGGATTGGTGCCGGGCCGGATGCCGAGGATCCCCGGCTCGGGCAGGTGCACCGAGCCGATGCCGAGGTCGGCCCGAGGGTCCTGGATGCACTCGGCGGCGAGGGCCGTCGTGCGGGCGAGCAGCTCGCGCGCCTGCTCCCGGGCCAGGGACCCGCCGCCGACGAGGCCCGGCCCGGAGACCTGCACGACATCGAGGGCCAGCGCGTGCATCAGGGGCGTCGGCGACAGGTGCCCGGCGGTGGTGACCCGGTCGAGGTGCCGGGCGTCGAGGGCGACGAGCCGGCGCGCCGCGTCGAGCACGTCGACGATGGCGGCGTCCTGGGGGTCGGTGTGCCGCACCGCGGCCGTGATGACGCTCGGCACCCCGACCTCCCGCGCGAGCGCGAGCATGCGCGCGGCCTGTCCGAGGCTGCCGGGCTGGTGCTCCGGTCCGCCGTGGCACACCACCTCGACGACGACGGCGCCACGCGGCAGCAGCGCGACCCAGCGCTCGAGCGCCGCACGGGCCCGGTCGCGCCGCTTGGCGAGGACGGCGCGGCCCACGTCCGAGTCGGGCCCGAGCAGGACGACGAGGCGAGAGGGTGCCGAGCCCGCGGGCGACCCCGCCGCCGTGCGACGGGCCGAGCCGAGGGCGGACTGAGGTGCGCGCACGGACTCGGGTCCGGATAGGGGGTTGGGCGGCGCAGATCCGGGCGTCGGCTCAGGGCGGGTGCGTGCGTGCTCGGCGACGAGCCCGGCGGTGGTGACCGGGTTGCCGCGCTCACCGCGCAGGTGGGTCGCGGTGACGAGCCGGCAGAGCGCCCCCCAGCCCTCGCCCGGCGCGAGGCCGGTGCCGCTGCCCCGCGCCAGCACGGTGATCCGGGGCAGCCGTGGGTCGACGAGCGCACCACCGCGGACCGGTGTGCGCACGGGGCGGGGACGTTCGGGCCGGTCGGGCCCGAGGGCGAGGTCGACGCCGAGGATCGGGGCGACGTCGTGCTCCATGCACGCGCGCACGAACTTGACTGCGCCGTAGAGCCCGTCGCGGTCGGTCAGGGCGAGGGCCGGCTGCCCGAACGCGGCGGCCCGCTCGACGAGCTCGCGCGGCTTGGCGGTGCCGTAGCGCATCGAGTAGCCCGAGGCGACGTGCAGGTGCACGAAGCTCTCGCCGCCGGCGCCACCCGGGCCCTGGGCGGCGCTCCTTCCCGTGGTCGGGGCCGGGTTCGTCACCGTGTTCGTCACTGTGGTCGGGGCTGCGTTCGGGGTCGTGTCCACGGTCGAGTTCATGGTCGAGTTCATGGTCGAGTTCATGGTCGTGTTCATGGGCGTGGTGCTGACGGGCGGGCTGGTGGTGGGCATGCCGGTCTCACGCCCCGCTCGCCCGGCTCCTCGAGACGGGCGTGATCGACTGCGGCAGGGGGACGGTCAGCGGGATGCCGAGCAGGTCCTGAACGATCTCGAGGAACATCTCGGCCTGGCGCAGCAGGTCGTCGGACTCACGCGCACTGATGAGCTCACCGCGGTCGATGGCCGACCGGTGGGCCGAGCACGCCGCGAAGAAGGCGGCCCACTCCCCCAGCTCGGGCGCGACACCCGGGAGGAGCTGCCAGACGCTGCGCGGACGGGCACGCGGTGTGGGGGCGGTCCGGGCCGCCACCAGGGCTGCAGCCGCGCGGAGCGCCCCGAGATGGGCGCCGCGGTAGCGCTCGGAGGCGTCACTGGTGTGGCAGGCGGACTCGAGCGTCGTGCGAGCTCGCGCGAGCAGGTCGAGCACGGCCACCGAGATGGGCGGCTGCGAGACGGACGGGCGCGAGACGTACGGACCCGAGACGGGGGTGTGCGAGTGGGCGGCGGTCACGGTGGCCTTCTCTCCTCTGGACGGTGCAGCTGGTCAGTCGGCGACGCGCACGAGCGACCACCGGTCGCCCCGCGGGGACTCGTCGTGCGCGAGGTCGTAGACCCCTGGTGCGAACGACCACCCCGGGCTCGCCTCCACGCGCCAGACGTGCTGCTCCCTCGCTGCGGCGACGAGCGTCTCGCCGGGACGCACCTGCTCCTCGTCGGCCTCGAGCGCGTCATGCCACCAGGCGCGACGCTCGCGCCACTGGCCGAGCACCTGGCGCACGACATAGAGCCGGCCACGCCAGATGAACGCCTCCGGTGGCGGGCCGGCGACCCCGCCCTCGAAGGGCTCCGCCCCTCCCGAGGCGGCCGAACCGCCCGGCGCAACCGCACCGGCCGAGCCGGCGGGCTGGGCCACCCTGCACCGCTGACGCTCCTGCAGCCTCACCTGCACGGAGTCACTGAACCTACGCACCACGACACGTCTCCCTCGGACACGTCGAGGCCGGACATCACGACCCAGGCCACCCGCGCCCCACACGGGCGGCCCGACACCAACCGACGACTGAAACTGACAACCTGACTGGACCTGCCCGAGACCTCGGCCTCGGCTCGAACCAGTCCCGACGCCACTCGGCACGGGCCGAGCAAGGCGTTCGAACACTTGTTCGATGTTCAAAGCGTAACCCCTGCCGCCGACAGCCTGTCAAGGCAGTCCCGCCGGGTGCCCCGACCCTTTTGCGCAGCACCTCCCGCCGGCTCGGGCCACCCCACGTGAGTAGTGGTGCTCAGGCCCCCTGTCGGCGCCGACCGGCAGAGTGGGCCTCGCGGGTCCGGTCCGCGAACGGAGGGGTGCAGGGGTCCCGTCCGCCCGCGGACCGGGCCCGTTCTCCGTGCCTGCACGTCCCTCGAGCAGTGCACCGACACGCGGACCTTGGCACACTGGCGACAGCAGCACCGGCGCACCGACGGCGGCGCGCGACCCGAAGGAGTGCCGTGGGCGCCGAGCTCATCCCCCTCGCCTTCACCACCGGGTGGGGCAGCGGCATCAACGCGTATGCCGTCGTGCTCGTCCTCGGGCTCGCCGACCGGGTCTTCGGCATCAGCCAGATCCCGGACGCCCTCGCGCGGACCGACGTGCTCGTCGGCGCCGCGATCCTCTTCCTCGTGGAGATGCTCGCCGACAAGATCCCCTACGTGGACTCCGTCTGGGACTCGGTCCACACCGTCGTCCGACCGGCCGTCGGCGCGACCATCGGCTACCTCATCGGCCACGAGACGGCGAGCCTCGACGCTGCCATCGGCGCTGCCACCGGTGGCGTCACCGCACTCGTCTCGCACACCATCAAGGCCGGGCTCCGCGCTGCCGTGAACACCTCCCCCGAGCCGGCGAGCAACGTCGTCGTCAGCACCGCCGAGGACGTCACCGTCACCGGTGTCACTGCCCTCGCCATCGCCCACCCCTGGTGGGCGGCCTCCATCGCTCTCGTGCTCCTTGCAGCCGGAGCCTTCCTCGTCTACAAGGTGGCCGGCCGCATCCGTCGCTACAAGCGGCGCTACGACGCCTGGGGCGAGCGCGTCGGCATCACGGCCCCGAGCGGTCGGCAAGGACGCGGACCTGCCGGATCTGCTGATCCACGCCGTCCTCCGTCCCGCGGTGGTCCGCCGCGTCGCCGGAGGGCGCGAACCGACGGCGGACCCGAAGCGCCCTTCGACCAGGAGGCATGAGGCTCCCCACCGCCTCGTTCCCCACCGTCCCGTTCCCCACCGTCGCAGGCGGGCGGCCGCAAACCGGTTGTGCACGTGGACGAGCGCCGACGACGATGCCAGCGTGACTCCCAGCCCGACTCCCACGCCGTGGCCGCTCCGGGTCGGTCCGCTGCTCCTGCGCGAGGCCGGCGCCACCGACGTCGAGCAGCTGCTGACCTTCCGCAACGACCCCGCCGTCAACCGGTGGATGCTGCGGACGAGCGTCGACCCCGAGGCGTTCCGCACCGAGTGGCTGGCCGTGCCCGAGAGCCCCACCGACTTCTCGTGCGTGGCCGAGCTCGACGGGTCCGTCGTCGCGATGGGCTTCCTCGACGTCGTCGACGGCATGGGCCAACCGGGGATGCCCACCGGCACCGAGGGCGTCATCGGCTACATCGTCGACCCCCGGTTCGCGGGCCGGGGCGTGGCGACGAACCTCGCTCGGGGCCTGCTGGCCGGCGCCTTCGGCCGCCTCGGACTGCGGCGGGTGACGGCCGGGTGCAACGCCGACAACCTCGCGTCGGCACGGGTCCTGGAGAAGGCGGGGATGCGCCGCGAGCGCCACGGCATCGAGGACTCCTGGCATGCCGAGCTCGGCTGGGTGGACGGCTACGAGTACGCGATGCTGGCCCGGGAGTGGCGGCACTGGCGAGCAGGGCAGGACGAGGAGCCGCCGCCGCGGTCCTGACGCCCGCTCAGAGGTTGCCGTAGACCTCGAGCGTGGCCGAGGAGCGGTTCATGGTGATGAAGTGGATGCCGGGCGCTCCCTCGTCGAGCAGGCGGCGCGACGACTCCGTCGCGATCGCCATGCCCTCGGCCCGCACGGCCGCCTCGTCGTCGCCGTGGCGGTCGAGCCGGTCGGTCACGGCGCTCGGCATGGGCTGCCCCGCCAGCTGCGCCATCCGGACCACCTGGCGGGCGTTGGTGATCGGCATGATCGCCGGCACCACGGGAAGCCTCGAACCGCGCCGGGCGAGCTCGTCGCGCAGGCGCAGGTAGTTGTCCACGTCGAAGACCATCTGGGTGATCGCGAACTCGGCGCCCGCCCGTTCCTTGCGCACCAGCGTCTCCGCGTCCTCGCCGACGTCGCGGGACTCGGGGTGGCCGTCGGGGAACGCCGCCACCCCGACGGTGAAGTCGCCGAGGCCACGCACGAGCGCGACGAGCTCCTCGGCGTGGTCGAGACCCTCTGGATGCGCCGCCCACGGCTGGCCCAGACCGCTCTGCGGGTCGCCGCGCAGGGCGAGGATGTTGCGGACCCCGGCTGCGGCATACGACCCCACGATGCCGCGCAGCTCGGTGACGGAGTGCCCGACGCACGTCAGGTGCGCCATCGGGGTGAGCGAGGTCTCCTCGAGGACACGCTGGGTCAGCCTCACCGTGCGGTCGCGCGTGCCCCCGCCAGCGCCGTAGGTGATCGAGACGAAGCTCGGCGAGAGCTTCTCGAGGCGCCGGATCGCGCTCCACAGCTGGGCCTCGGCGGCGTCGTCCTTCGGCGGAAAGAACTCGAAGCTGAACGTCGGGGTGTCGGCCTCGATCATCGCGGGGATCGACCGCGTGAACCGTTCCGCCCGCGCCATCGAGGACGCCGTGCCGTATGCCATGTGAACACCCTAGGCGGACGCCCGTCCGCGCGCGTGCGGGCCGCGCACGGAGCGCACCGGCCTCCGCGTAGGCTGACCACGATTCCCGCGACTCGATGGAGGACCCCGTGCAGACCCCCACCGACCTGGACGTGCTGCGCCGTCGGGTGCAGCAGGCGATCGACGGGCAGATCGACGGGGCCACGCAGTCGCTCGCCGAGATCGGTGAGGAGATCGCGCCCCTCGTCTCGGCCGTGTCCGGGCTGCTGACCGGCGGGAAGGGCCTGCGTGCGGGCTTCCTCTACTGGGGCTACCGCGCCGCCGGCGGCCCCGACTCCGACGCGCTCGTGCGCCTGGCCGCGAGCATGGAGTTCTTCCAGGGCGCAGCCCTGCTCCACGACGACGTCATGGACCGCAGCGACACCCGGCGCGGTATGCCGTCCGCGCACCGCGCCGTCGCCTCGCTGCACTCGCAGCGTGGCTGGGCGGGCGACGCGGACCGCTTCGGCGAGGGCACGGCGATCCTGGCCGGCGACCTGTGCCTGACGTGGTGCGACGAGCTGTATGCCACGTGCGGGCTGCCCGACGAGCAGCTGGCTCGCGGGCGCCGCCTCTTCGACGCCATGCGCACCCAGCTCATGGGCGGCCAGTTCCTCGACCTGCTCGAGTCGGCCCGCGGCTGGGACGGCCTCGACCTGGACGCCCGGATCGCCTCGGCACGCAAGGTGATCCGCTTCAAGAGCGCCAAGTACACGATCGAGCACCCGCTGCTCATCGGCGCGCTCGTCGGGGGCGCCCCCCACGAGTCGCTGGCGCCGCTGTCGGACTACGGCCTGGCCCTCGGCGAGGCCTTCCAGCTGCGCGACGACCTCCTCGGCGTCTTCGGGGACCCCGAGGCGACGGGCAAGCCCGCCGGCGACGACCTGCGCGAGGGCAAGCGCACGGTGCTCGTGGCCCACGCCCTCGACGCCGCCTCCGACGGGGACCGCAAGAGCGTCGAGAGCCTGCTGGGACGCGACGACCTCGACCTGCTGGGCATCGAGTCGATCCGTCGCGTGCTCGTCGACACGGGCGCGGTCGATCGGGTCGAGTCGCTCATCGGCGAGCTGGCCCGCGACGCGCGTGCGGCGCTCGAGCGGGCCGGGGCGACGGGCTCCTACGACGCGTCGGCCCTCGACGTGCTCGGGGAGCTCGTGGCGGTCTCGACCGCCCGCCACTCCTGACCCGCTCGCCCACCCGGCCGCCCCGGAGGCCACACGCGGAACCTACCGGGGGCTACGGCATACCCACGCGTTCGCCGGGCGCCGGGGGTGTCAGAAGGCGAGCTCCTGGGCGCGCCTGCGGATCTCGGTCTTGTGCCCGGCCCGGATGGCGTCGATGGGTGCGCCCTCGACGGGCAGCGTCGGGTCGGGCGTGAAGAGCCAGCCGATGATCTCGCCGTCGTCCATGCCGCCGTCGGCCAGCACGGTGAAGGTCCCCCGCAGCTCGGGCCGCGGACCCGACTCGTCGAAGAACTTGGCCGGGATGGCCGGAACGTGACGCTCGCCGATGCGGGCGGCGAGCACCTCCCGGTCGGCGATCAGCTGACGCACGCGCGACAGGGGCACGCCGAGCCGCTCAGCGGCGTCGGGCACGGTCAGCCACTCGCCCACCAGGGACTCGAGGGACTGCTCACTGGGCTGCGGCACGGGGTTCTCGCTCACAGCACCAGAGTCTGCCACCGCACCGAGGCCCTGGTGGACGCACCGGCGCGTATGGGCGAAGGGCAGGGTCGAGCGGGGCCCAGGGGCGAGCACGCCGGTAACAGGGACAAAAGCCCCGGGGAATTACACCGATGTATTTATTCTTTAGTGCTGAAATTGTGCGCTATCGTCACACCAGTCCCTCGACTCACAACCGTCACACAGGACTTCGTCCGTCACCCCCGCACCTTCCCCGAACGCCCCTCCACAGCACCCAGCTCGGGCACCAGGAAAGGACTCCACCTCATGCCCCTCGCCGACGTCGCCGCGCTCGCCCTACCCGCCCACGCGGCCGTTGCGCCGGTAGCCACCACCTCCTGGAAGACCGTCTCGGTCCGCCCGGGCGACACCCTCTGGCAGCTGGCCATCACCCACCGCACGACGGTCCAGGCCATCGTCGAGAAGAACCGGCTGGGCAACGGCGGCTCGCTGATCATGCCGGGCCAGAAGCTGCTCGTGCCCACCTCGTCGAGCGCAGCGCCCGCGAAGGCCGCCGCCTCCACGTTGCGCACGGTCAAGACGACCGCCCCGAGCACGAGCGTGCGGCCGTCGACGTCCGACCGGGTCCACGTGGTCGTCTCGGGCGACACGATGAGCGGCATCGCACAGCGCTACGGCGTCTCGCTGACGAAGCTGCTCGCCGCCAACCGGCTCCCCAACGCGCACATGATCTTCGTCGGACAGAAGATCGTCGTGCCGGGCGTCGGCACCTCGACCAAGCCTGTGACGCCCACGCCGCAGCCGGCTCCGCCGGCGGGCTACCAGTACCCCAACAAGACGGCCCAGGCCGTGGCCGAGAGCAAGGCCAAGCTCGCCGCCAGGGACGTGCCCAACCGCACGGACACCTCGGCGATGATCCGGGCCACCGCCATCCGCAACGGGGTCGACCCCAAGCTCGCGCTCGCGATCGGCTACCTGGAGTCCGGCTGGTACCAGCGGGCCGTCTCCTACACCGACGCGGTGGGCGTCATGCAGATCATGCCGGTCTCGCAGACCTGGGCCTCCGACCTCGCCGGTCGCCGGCTCGACCGCTACGACACCCAGGACAACATCACCGCGGGCGTGCTCATCATCCGGGCGCTGCAGGCCGGCGCGGACTCCCGCGAGCAGGCCATCGCCGGCTACTACCAGGGCCTCTACTCGGTGCGCACCAAGGGCATGTACGACGACACCAAGCGCTACGTCGCGAACGTCCTGGCGATCTACGCCCGCATGTGACCGTCGCCGCCCTCTCGCGGGGCCGCCGAGAGGCGAGCCCCGCGAGAGCCGTGCGCGAACCCCTGGGAGAACCCGCGAGAACCCCGCGATGCGCCGGCTCGGGCCGGCCTGCGCCGGATGAGCGTCCCCTGCCCGTAAACTCCGTGCAGTGACGTCCAGCGTGGCGGACGCGCTCGTCGGGCGGGTGATCGACGGGCGGTACCGCATCCTCTCGCACCTCGCGGACGGTGGCATGGCCTCCGTCTTCGTGGCGCTGGACGGACGCCTCGACCGGGAGGTGGCCCTCAAGATCATGCGACCCGGCCTGGCCGCCGACGAGGTCTTCGTCAACCGGTTCCGGGCTGAGGCACGCTCGGCAGCCCGCCTCAGCCACCCCAACGTCGTCGCGGTCTTCGACCAGGGCGAGGACGCCGGCGAGGTGTTCCTCGCCATGGAGCTCGTCGAGGGCAAGACCCTCCGGGAGGTCATCCACGAGGAGGCGCCGCTCACCGCCCGCGAGGCGCTCGCCGTGCTCGAGCCGATCCTCCTCGCCCTGAGGGCGGCCCACGTCGCGGGCATGATCCACCGGGACGTCAAGCCCGAGAACGTCATCGTGCGCGGCGACGGCGAGGTGAAGGTCGCCGACTTCGGCCTGGCCCGCGCCATCACGAACCAGACGACCACGAGCCAGACCGGCGTCCTGCTCGGCACCGTCTCCTACCTCTCCCCCGAGCAGGTCGAGCGTGGGGTCGCCGATCCCCGCAGCGACGTGTACGCCGCCGGCCTGCTCCTGTTCGAGATGCTCACCGGGCACAAGGCCGTCACCGGCGGCACCCCGATCCAGATCGCGTACAACCACGTCCACGGGAGCATCCCGGCGCCCTCGTCGGTCGTGCCGTCGGTGCCGGTGGCCCTCGACGAGCTCGTCGCGCGAGCCACGGCCACCAGCCCGGACGACCGGTTCGAGTCCGCGGCGGACTTCGTGACGGCCCTGCGCGCCGTCCGGCGCGGCCTGTCCGGTGCCGAGCTCGATCGCCGCGGCGCGGCGATCGCACCCGACCCGGCCACCACGTCGGGTCGACGGCCCCTCGACGCGACCCAGCAGCATCCGACGATGCCCCAGCCGGGTGTCGAGCGTCCGGCCACAGCCGCGCGCGCCGCCCTCGCCGGACGCCCGGTCCACGACGAGCCGGTGCTGGAGCACACGGCAGCCATGCCGGTGGGCCGCCTCGACCGCTCCGCCGGACGCCGTCGGTGGCCGCTGTGGCTGGCAGCGGTCCTGCTGCTCGTCGCGGCCGGGGTCGGAGGCTGGTGGTTCACGGCCGGACCCGGCGGGTCGACCACCGTGCCCGCCGTGGTCGGCCAGCCGCTCAGCCAGGCCCGCGGCGAGCTCGACCAGGCCTCGCTCCAGGCCGACGAGACGCAGGAGTTCTCCGAGACGGCCGCCAAGGGCGTGGTGCTCCGGGTCGAGCCCGGGGCGGGGAGCCAGCTCGGCAAGGAGTCGACCGTGCGGCTCGTCGTGTCCAAGGGCAAGGAGCGGTATGCCGTCCCGCGCATCGTCGGGGCGAAGGCGGCCGACCTGAAGGCGAGCCTGTCGCCGCTCACGCTGCGGCTCGGCGACTCCGCCAAAGCATGGAGCGAGTCCGTGCCGGAGGGCGTGGTCATCTCACAGGACCCCGCGCCCGGCACCTCGGTCAAGCGCAACACCACCGTCTCGGTCGTCGTGTCCAAGGGACGCCAGCCCATCGAGGTGCCCACGGTCACCGGCTCGTCGTTCGACGCCGCCTCCGCCGCCGTGACCAAGGCGGGGCTCGTCGTGCAGCGGGGCGCCGACGTCAACAGCGACAGCGTGCCGGCCGGGCAGGTCGTCTCTCAGTCGCCGGCCAAGGGCACCCTGTTCCGTGGGGACCCGGTCACCCTCGTCGTCTCCAAGGGCCCGGTCATGGTCCAGGTGCCCAACGTCGTCGGGCGCCCCTCGGGCGACGCCGAGAAGACGCTGACCGACCTCGGCTTCACCGTCAAGAAGGAGGCCGGCCTCTTCGGCCCGGTGTTCGACCTGGTCCAGCACCAGAGCGTCAAGGCCGGCGACTCGGCGCCCAAGGGCAGCACCATCGTCCTGACGATCGTCTGAGCCGCCGTGGACGAGAGGGCGCGCTCGCGCCTCGCGACGATCCTGCTCGTGTCCCTCACGGCGGTCTGGGGCTCGACCTTCTTCCTCATCCACGACCTCGTCGTGCACGTGCCGCCGATCGACTTCCTGGCGGTGCGGTTCGCGATCGCCGCCGTGGTCATGCTCGTGCTCTTCTGGCGGCCGGTGCGCGCCCTGACGTCGCGGCAGGTGCTCGTCGGCGTGGGCCTCGGCGCGCTCTACGGCCTGGCCCAGATCGCCCAGACCGTCGGCCTGGCCACCACCCCGGCCTCGGTGTCGGGCTTCATCACCGGCACCTACGTCGTGCTGACCCCGCTGCTCACGGCGGTCCTGCTACGCGAACGGGTCGCTGCCTCCACGTGGCTCGCGGTCGCTCTCGCCACGGCCGGTCTTGCCCTGCTGTCGCTCAACGGCCTCTCGGTGGGCGCCGGGGAGGCGGTCACGCTGCTGTCGGCCCTGCTCTACGCCCTGCACATCCTCGGGCTCGGCCGCTACAGCGCGTCCCACGTCGCGACAGGGCTCTCCGTGGTGCAGATGGTCGTCATCGCCGTGCTGTGCGGCATCGGCGCGCTGCCCGGCGGGATCGTGCTGCCGCAGACGGCCGGCCAGTGGGCCTCGGTCCTCTACATGGTCGCCTTCGCCAGCATCCTCGCGTTGTGGGCGCAGACCTGGGCACAGGCCCACCTGCCGGCGACGCGCGCCGCGATCGTCATGACGATGGAGCCGGTCTTCGCAGCCTTCTTCGCCGTGGTCTTCGGCGGCGAGTCACCGACATGGCGCATGGTCGCCGGTGGAGCGCTCGTGCTCACCGCCATGTATGCCGTCGAGCTCGTCGCGACCCGGCGCCGCCCGCGCGAGCTGCCCGCCGAAGCCTTGCACCACGAGCTCTGAGCGCGCCCACTCCCCACGCTCGCAGTGACCGAACGCTGCGTTCGGTCTCGAAAACCGCGGTAGAGCACTAAGTTCGCGACCGAACGCTGCGTTCGGTCAGGGAAAGCGGCGGCGTCAGGCGGTCGGGGCGGACCGGACGAGTGCGGTGAGGACGTCGATCGCGACGTCGGTGCCTGCGTCGTCGACGTCGAGGTGCCAGACCAGGCGCACGGCACCCGGCCCGACGGCATACGTCCGCACCCCACCGGCCAGGGCCGCCGCGACGAAGGCGGCCGACGACCAGCCCGCGGCTGCCACGTCGAGGATGACGATGTTGGTCTCGACCGTGGCCAGGTCCACCACGCCGGGAGCCGCCTCGGCCAGCGCCTCGGCCGCTCGCCGCGCGCGGGTGTGGTCGTCGGCGAGCCGCTCGACGTTGTGCTCGAGGGCGAAGAGCCCTGCGGCGGCGAGGATCCCGGCCTGCCGCATTCCGCCGCCGAAGCGCTTGCGCCACACCCGCGACTCGGCCATGGCGTCAGCCGAGCCGACGAGCACGCTGCCGACCGGGGCGCCGAGGCCCTTGCTGAGGCAGACGGAGACGGTGTCGAACTCCCGGCCGTAGTCACCGACCGGCACACCGGAGGCCACGGAGGCGTTGAAGAGGCGGGCGCCGTCGAGGTGCATGGCGACGCCTCGCTCACGCGTGACCTGGCGGGCGCGCCGGATCTCCTCCAGCGACTGCACGGTGCCACCGCCGAAGTTGTGGGTGTTCTCGACGAGCACGAGCGACGTGCACACCTGGTAGGGGCCGACGCCGGTGATGATCAGCGACGCCGCGTCGTCGGCCCGGAACCGGCCGCGCTCGGAGACCCACGTGCGCGACGAGATGCCCGACAGGACCGCGGCCGCGCCGAGCTCGGCGCGGACGACGTGGGCCAGGGAGTCGCCGATGAGCTCCTCCCCCGGCTTGACGTGCAGGCGCACGCCGAGCTGGTTGGCCATCGAGCCCGAGGGCGTGAAGAGCCCCGCCTCGTGCCCGAGCAGCTCGGCGACGCGCTCCTCGAGGGCCCGCAGCGTCGGGTCCTCACCGAAGACGTCGTCACCGACCTCGGCGCGGGACATGGCCTCCCGCATGGCCTGCGAGGGCCGGGTCAGCGTGTCGCTGAGGAGGTCCGCCTTGAAGGCGTTTCCCGCGTCGCCCGAGGCCACCTCAGGCCTGGCCGAGCATCTCGGCGACGACGAACGCCAGCTCGAGCGACTGCTGGTGGTTCAGGCGCGGGTCGCACACCGACTCGTAGCGCTTCTCGAGGTCGGAGTCGATGATCTTCTCCGCCCCGCCCAGGCACTCCGTGACGTCGTTGCCGGTCAGCTCGACGTGGATGCCGCCGGGGATCGTGCCGAGCGACTGGTGCACCTCGAAGAAGCCGCGCACCTCCTCGACGATGTCCTCGAAGTCGCGGGTCTTGTAGCCGGAGGGGCTCTCGAAGGTGTTGCCGTGCATCGGGTCGCAGATCCACGTCACGGTCGCGCCGGACGCGGTCACCTTGTCGACGATCGCCGGCAGCGCGTCGCGGATGGTGCCCGCGCCCATGCGGGTGATGAAGGTGAGGCGCCCGGGCGTCCGGTGCGGGTCGACCTTGTCGATGAGGCGCAGCACCTCGTCGATGTCGGCCTTGGGGCCGAGCTTGACGCCGATGGGGTTGCTGATGCGCGAGACGAAGTCGACGTGGGCCCCGTCGAGCTGTCGGGTGCGCTCGCCGACCCACACGAAGTGGCCCGAGGTGTCGTAGAGCCGTCCCGAGCGGGAGTCGATGCGCGTCAGCGGCCGCTCGTAGTCGAGCAGCAGCGCCTCGTGGGCCGCGAAGAACTCGACGGTCCGCATGGTGTCGAAGTCGGCGCCGCAGGCCGCCATGAAGCGCATCGCCTTGTCGATGTCCTTGGCGAGCTTCTCGTAGCGCTGGTTGGCCGAGTTGGCGACGAAGCCGCGGTTCCAGTCGTGCACGTGCCGCAGGTCGGCGAATCCGCCTGTGGTGAAGGCGCGCACGAGGTTCAGGGTCGCGGAGCTCGCGTGGTAGGCGCGGACGAGCCGCTGCGGGTCGGGGACGCGCGCGGCCTCGTGGAAGGCGAAGTCGTTGACCATGTCGCCGCGGAAGGCCGGCAGCGTCACGCCCTCACGGGTCTCGACGGTCGAGCTGCGCGGCTTGGCGTACTGCCCGGCCATGCGGCCGATCTTGACGACCGGCACCGACGCGCCGTAGGTGAGCACCGCGGCCATCTGCAGGATCGTCTTGATGCGGTCGCGGATGTTGTCGGCCGTCGCCGACGCGAACGTCTCGGCGCAGTCGCCGCCCTGCAGGACGAAGGCCTCGCCGACGGCGGCCTTGGCCATCCGGTCGGTGAGGATGTCGCACTCGCCGGCGAACACGAGCGGCGGATACGACGCGAGGGTCTCGATCACCTCGGCCAGGGCGGCCGTGTCGGGCCAGGCGGGCTGCTGCGCGGCCTCGAGCTCAGTGGCCGCAGCCGTGAGGGCGGCGAGGGCCTCGGACCCGTCAGCGGGTGCGAGGCCGACATCGGCGGTGACGGTCCTCATGTTCACCCCGTAAGCGTAGACGCCGCCGGGGGCAGCCCCCGCCGGGGTCCGCATCCCGAAACCCGACCGCCGACCCGACGGAGGACCGGACCGTCAGAGGTCGTATGCCGTCCCGCGCGGCCTGCCGGGCACCGCCGAGTCCGTGATCGGGGGCCGCTGCGCTCAGGTGGGGTCGGCCAGGTCGAGCCCACGCTCCATGGCGAACCGGGCGAGCTCCACCCGGTTGTGCATCTGGAGCTTGCCGAAGATGTTCTGCACGTGGTTCTGGACGGTGCGGTGCGAGAGGAACAGGGTGGCGGCGATCTCCTTGTAGCCCATTCCGGTGGCGACGTACTTGAGGATCTCGGTCTCGCGCTCGGTGAGCTCGGGCACCGGACGCTCGGGCGTCCCTCCGCCGGCCGCCTTGACCCGCCGGAACTCGCCGAGCACCAGTCCGGCGAGCCCGGCCGTGAACACGGGCTCCCCGGCGGCGGTGGCACGGACCGCGGCGAGGAACTCCTCGCGTCCGGCCGACTTCACGAGGTAGCCGAGCGCCCCGGCCTTGACCGCGTCGAGGACGTCCTGGTGGTCCCCGCTGGCGGAGAGGATCAGCACGCGGCTCGGCACCTCCGCGGCGGTGAGCGCAGCGCACACCTGCGAGCCGCTGATGCCGGGGAGGTTGAGGTCGAGGACGAGCACGTCCGGCACGGTCGCGCGGGTGCGGGCGACGGCCGAGTGCCCGTCGTCGGCGGTCGCGACGACCTCGAACCCGGCGTCGGCGAGGTCGCGTGCCACCGCGTCGCGCCACATCGGGTGGTCGTCGGCAACGACGACCCGGATGTGCTCGACGCCGCCGCCGTCGCGGTGCGCGGGCATGCCGTCCTGCTGTCTCGTCACGATGCTCCTCGAACGTGGGTGTCGGACTGGGGAGTCGGGCGGTCGGAGCGGTCGGGGCCCTCGAGGTGATCCTTGCGGCGGCGGTCTCGGCCCCGGGACTGCGGGATGGGGACGCGCATCTCGACCGTCGTGCCGCCTGCGGGTCCGGAGGTGACGGTGGCGCTGCCGCCGAGATCGGCGAGCCGCCCGAGGATGCTCGAGGACACCCCGAGCCGGCCCTGCCCCGCCGCCTCCTGCAGCCGGCCCGGTGGCACGCCCGTGCCGGAGTCGCGGACCGTGACCTCGACCTGGTCGTCGTCGCCGTCGACGAGGACCCAGGCGCGCGCCCCCGCCCCGGCGTGCTGTCGCACGTTGTCGAGCGCTGCCTCGACGGCGGCGACCAGCTCGTCGGCCGTGCGTCGCGGCAGCAGCACCGGGTCGGCGGGCGACACGAGCTGCACGTCCTCGCGCTCGATGTGGCGCAGCAGCCCACGCAGGTCGGCGTCCCCGCTGACCGCGCGTCCGACCTCGGCAAGGTCGGTCTGGCTCACGAGGGTGCGCAGGATGCGCTCCTGCTCCCCCGCCATGGCACCGAGCCGGGCAGCCTCGCCACCGAGGTCGCCGGCCCGCCGGTTGATGAAGGCGAGGGTCTGCAGCACCCCGTCGTGGACGGTACGCGCGAGCCGGTCGCGCTCGGCCCGGGCGGCATCGAGGCGCATCGACTCCGCGAGGGCCGCGTGGCTGGCTCGGGCGAGGTCGACGCAGTAGCCGAGGCAGCCGCCGAGCATCAGCCCGAAGATCGAGTTCGTGAACGTGTTGGGCGTCGGCTCAACGACCTCGACGAACGAGCACGCCGCGACGATCGCGGCCGCCACGAGACCGCCCCGCCAGCCGCGGAGCACGGCGAAGCCGACGACCGCTGCGGTGGGCCAGATGGAGGGGACCGTCTTGGCGCCGGCTGTGATGACTGCGGGGTCGTCGACGAGCCGGGTCGCGAGGATCGCGGCACACCCGATGGCGAGCTCGACCGAGTAGGCGCGCACATCGCGCACCGGGCGGAGGGTGACGGCCAGGGTCCACGCCGCGAGGACCGCGAGGACGGCGACTGCGGTGGCGGGGTGCGCGATCGCGTCACGGCGCTCCCAGGCCGACCACACGGCATACGCGAGCGCCAGCCAGCGGAAGACGTCGATGACCCGCCAGAGCCCTCGTACGACGGCGTGCTCGTCGGCGAGGACCCGGCCGACTGAGGCGGCCTGGACGTCAGGCCCGTCTCCGGGGCGCGCGCCCGGCAGGGCCGAGCCGGCGGCCATGGCTCAGGAGGCCGCCACGACGGGAGTGTCCCCCTCGTCGTGGTCGTCGTGGTGGACCACGTCTCCGCCGGCGTCGCTACCGGCGTCGGCGTACGCGACGTCCGCGGCGGCGCTGGACTCCTCGGCGCGGACCTTGCCCTCGGCCGCGTCGAGGGCTGCCTCGAGCTCCGGCGCTGCCGTGCCCGGCTTGGCCGCCTCCTGCAGCTCGCGGGCCTTGGCGCGAGCGGCCTGCACGAGCCGGTCCTTCATCGAGGTGGCGTACATGTCGACGTACTCCTGGCCGGACAGGAGCATCAGCTCGTACATGATCTCGTCGGTGATCGAGCGCAGGACGAACCGGTCGTCCTCCATCCCCTCGTAGCGCGAGAAGTCGAGGGGCTTGCCGACCCGCACCCCAACCCGCATGATCCGCGGGATGACCTTTCCGGTGGGCTGGGCCTTGTCGGTGCCGATCATGGCGACCGGGATCACGGGGACCTTGCCCTCGAGCGCCATCCGGGCGACGCCGGTGCGGCCGCGGTAGAGGCGCCCGTCGGGTGAGCGGGTGCCCTCGGGGTAGATGCCGAGCAGCTCGCCGCGCCGCAGGACCTTCAGGCCCGAGTTGAGGGCGGCGTTGCTCGCCTTGCCGCCGGAACGGTCGACGGGCAGCTGACCGACGCCTTTGAAGAAGGCTGCGGTGAGCCGGCCCTTGATGCCGCGGCCGGTGAAGTAGTCGCTCTTGGCGAGGAAGGTCACCCGGCGCGAGACGACGAGCGGCAGGAAGATGGAGTCGGAGAACGACAGGTGGTTGCTCGCGAAGATCGCGGCACCCTCCTCGGGGATGTTCTCCTCGCCCTCGACCCACGGACGGAAGAGGAGCTTGATGATCGGCCCGATGACGATCGTCTTGAGGAACCAGTAGAACAACCGTGTCCGCCTTCCATCTGTGACCGGTCGAACTCTACGTCACTCGCGCGGGCCGGGCGCTGCATGCGAGGATCATCGCAACCAGTCGTTTCGCCCCAGGAGCCGTCGTGAGTGATCGTGACCTCGACGCCGAGTTCGCCCGCATCATCGCCGGCTGGGACGACGAGGCGCCGGACCCGCAGCTGCGCCGACCGTCGACGGACGACGTCCTGCCGGAGGCGGACGCTCCCGGTGACCCGGCCGGCTCTGTCGGTCCGGCCGAGTCCGGGTCGCCCGCTGCGGACAGCGAGCCGCGCGGGCCGGGCGGCACGGACCGGCCCACAGCCCAGGGCGCGGCAGTCACCGAGACCTCGGCCGCCGCGGGGCCTTCCGCCTCATCGGCGCTGCCGGCCCCGTCCGGCCAGCTGGACCTGCCCATCGCCCCCACGACGGCGCACGTGTGGCGCGGCAGCACCGCGGGTGGGGATGCCGGCGAGGAAGCCGACGGCGGGGTCGACGACGACGAGCACTTCATCCCCCCGTCGGAGATCGACCTGCCCTCGGCCGAGAACGACCCGATGTTCTGGGCGATCGTCGTCGGCCTGGCGGGCGGCCCGCTCCTGCTGCTCTACCTGCTGTTCTTCGACCGCGACGGCAGCGGCTGGTGGGTCGTCACGGGCGTCGCCATGGTCGTCGTCGGCTTCGTCCTGCTGGTGCTGCGGGGCGGCACCGAGCGGGACCCCTTCGACGACGGCACCCGCATCTAGCCCGGTCGCCCTGGCGCGGGCGCGGACACGTCGAGGTCGACCCAGACCGGGCGGTGGTCGGACGCCGCCTCGAGATCACGGAGGTCGAGGGGCACCGGGTCCGTGGGGAGCACCCGGAGCGCCGCTGCCGCGAACACCGCGTCGAGTGCTGCTGTCGGTTGTCGCGCCGGGAACGTCGGCGCGCCGGACGATGCGAGGGGGTAGCGCTCGGCGACGATGGCGTATGCCGTGCCGCCCGGTCCCTCGTTGAGGTCCCCCGCGACGACGGCTCGCTCCCCCAGCCGCTCGAGGACGGCCGCAGCGTGACGCGCCCGTTCGGCCGGCTTCAGCCCGAGGTGGATGCTGGCGACCGTGACAGGGGACGTCCTCGGGCCGTCACCCGGCAGCGAGACGGTCGCAGCGGCATACCCGCGGGTGCGGTCGGGGAAGCGCACGGGCAGGCGGCCGCGGAGCACCTCGTGCACCGTGAGGCCGGGAGCGGTCAGCACGGCGGTGCCGCCCGTGCCGAGGCGCCGGCGGTGCCAGACCAGACCGCAGGCCCGGGCCAAGCGCGGCACCCGCAGCTCGGTCGTGAGCCTCCTCGGCACCTCCTGGACGCACAGCACGTCGGGGGCCACGGCACGGACGATGCGTGCGGCCGCCGCTCGGTCGTCGCGCAGGTCGTGGAGGTTGTAGCTCATCACCCGCAGCGTGTGCGGGTGCCGGCTCGGCCCCACCGGTCAGTGACCGGCGCGGGCCAGCTCGGCCGCGCCGATCAGGCCGGCGTCGCTGCCGAGCACCGCTCGCACGATGCGCGCCTCGGGACGGTAGCCGCGCCCGGGCAGCTGCCGGCGGAAGGCCTCGCGGGCGGGGCCGATGAGCATCTCGTCGGCCGCGCTGACGCCGCCGCCGATGACGAACAGGCCGGGGTCGAACGCCGATGCGAGGTTGGCCAGGCCCACCCCGAGCCACTCGCCGATGTCGGCCAGCAGCTCCCGGGCGGTGGGGTCACCGTCGCGGGCCGCCTCGGTGATGAACGGACCGGTGAGGCCGCTCGAGTCACCGCCGAGCCGGGCGAGCAGGTCCGCGACGACCGGGGACCCGGCCTCGATCATGGCCCGGGCCTCCCGCACGAGGGCGTTGCCGCTCGCGTACTGCTCCCAGCACCCGCGGTTGCCGCACTCGCAGCGCACACCGCCCGGCATGATCTGCATGTGGCCGAACTCGCCGGCGATGCCGTGGCGGCCCCGCTGCACCCGGCCGTCGATGATGAGGGCGCCGCCGATGCCGGTGCCGAGCGTGATCACGACGACGTGCGACTCCCCCCGAGCGGCACCGAAGGTCGCCTCGGCCCAGGCCGCGGCGTTCGCGTCGTTGTCGACCGTGATCGGCAGGTCGATGCGCTGGGACAGGGCTGCGCGCAGGGGCTCCTTGCGCCACGAGAGGTGCGGCGCGAAGACGACGGTGGCCCGGTCCTCCGCGACGAAGCCGGCCGCGCCGATGCCGACGGCCACGACGTCGCTGGGCTCCACCCGGTGCAGCAGCTCCTGCACCGACTCGACGATGGTGTCCTCGACCACCGACGGCGAGGTCGAGCGGTGCGGGGTGTCCCGGCGGGTGCGATGGAGGATGGTCCCCGACTCGTCGACGACCCCGCCGGCGACCTTGGTGCCGCCGATGTCGATGCCGATGGCCAGCCGCCTGCTCATGCCCCGCCCTCCGGTCCTGCGCCGTCGTCCCCGTCCTTGGCCGCCTGGCGCTCGCGCTGCGCCGTCGCGAGGTCGTGCAGCGCGGTGGCCGCGAACCCGACGAGGTCGGCGACCTTCTCGATGGTGTCCGGGTTGACCTGTTGCACGAACGCGACGAGCTGGCACACCGGGCAGACCCGGCAGGCGCTCGGCGTCGTCCCGCCGCAGGTGCACGGTCGCGTCGCGCCGGGCTTCCCGTCCTGGCCGCGGTCGTCGCGGTCATTCCGGCGGTCCTCGCGGTGGTCGCCACCGCGCTCGTCACGGTGGTCGTGGTCGGCAGAGCTCGCGTGGGGGCCCGAGTCGGCGGCCGGCATACCCGGGAGGCCCGACCAGCCGCCGCGGGAGAGCAGGTCGACGAGCAGCGCCGCCTCCTGCGCGACGCTCCCGACCGGAGGCGCGTCAGGTCCTCCGGCCGGAGCAGGCGGGTGCTCGGAGGGGTCGATGGGCGTCACGCGCGGTCGGAGGCCTCGACGCGCTTCTTCAGCTCCTTGAGCGCGGTGTCGACGATGACCTTCTCGGCCCTGCGCTTGAGCAGGCCGATCATCGGGATCTTCACGTCGACGGCGAGCCGGTAGGTCACCTTCGTGCCCGTGCCGTCGCCCACCAGGGTGTAGGAGCCGTTCATCGTCTTGAGCACCTGCGCCGAGACCAGTGACCACGACACGACGCCCGTGCCGTCCTCGACGACGTCCCAGTCGTAGTCGAGGACGTAGGTGTCCTTGATGGCGCCTGCGTCGAGCGTGAACTGGACCTGGTCGGCCCAGCCGTCACCCTCCTCGGCGAGCACCGTCACGTCCTTGACCTCGCCCGCCCACTCGGGGTAGGCCTCGAAGTCCGCGATGACGTCGAGCACCTCGCCGGGGGGTGCGTCGATGACGATGGAGGACTCCGTGCGATCGGCCATGCGCGGAAGGCTATCGCGTCGTCCCCGGCCGCACCGGTCCCGCCGCCGGCGTGCCCCGTCGCCGCCACCGCGGCTGCGCTGCGTGACAGGATGGCAGGACGGCAGCCGGAACCGACGGACCTCGTCCGCACCTGACCCGCCTGTGACCATGCTGACGTACCACGCACGGTTACCCGTCGGTATGGTGCAGCCCAGGTTCCCGCCCCCACGAGGAGTGACAGTTGAAGGACAACGTCGTCGCACCACTCGCCCCTGTCACAACCGAGGGCAGCCTCGCGGACCTGCCCGGTCGCAACGCGGCCGAGTCGCCCGCCGAGACGGCGTTCTCCCGCAAGACGCCCTCCGGTGGGTGGACGCACCTGACCTGGTCGCAGTTCGCCGACGACGTCACGGCCGTCGCCAAGGGCCTCGTCGCCGAGGGCGTCGCCCCCGGCGACCGGATCGCCCTCATGTCGCGCACCCGCTACGAGTGGACCCTGCTCGACTTCGCCGCCTGGACGGCCGGGGCCGTGCTGGTGCCCGTCTACGAGACCTCCTCCCCCGAACAGGTCCAGTGGATCCTCTCCGACTCCGATGCCCGGCTGGTCGTCGTCGAGACGCCCTCGCACCGGGGCGTGGTCGACCAGCTGCGCGGAGACCTCCCCTCGCTGGGCCCCGTGGTCACCATCGAGGAGGGCGGTCTCGACGCGCTGCGGGGCAAGGGCTCGGAGGTGTCCGACGACGAGCTCAGCGCACGCCGGGCCGGCCTCGACCGCCGCTCCGTCGCCACGATCATCTACACCTCCGGCACGACCGGGCGGCCCAAGGGCTGCGAGCTGACGCACGGCAACTTCCTCGACCTGGCCGAGAACGCCATCCAGAAGCTCGGCCCGGTCGTGCTGACCGACAACGCCTCCACGCTGCTCTTCCTGCCCCTCGCGCACGTCTTCGCGCGTTTCATCGAGGTGCTGTGCGTGGCCGGCAAGGCGCGGATGGGTCACTCGGCCGACATCAAGACGCTCCTCGACGACTTCGCCGGCTTCCAGCCGACCTTCGTGCTCGCCGTGCCCCGCGTCTTCGAGAAGATCTTCAACTCCGCCGAGGCCAAGGCGTCGGCGGAGGGCAAGGGCAAGATCTTCCTGCGGGCCGCGACGGTGGCCATCGCCTACAGCGAGGCCCTCGACGCGGGAGGCCCCGGGCTGGGCCTGCGCCTGCAGCACGCCGTCTTCGACCGCCTGGTCTACGGCAAGCTCCGGGCCGCCATGGGTGGCAACGTGCGCTACGCCGTCTCCGGCGGCGCTCCCCTCGGCACCCGGCTCGGGCACTTCTACCGCGGCATCGGCGTGGTCATCCTCGAGGGCTACGGCCTCACCGAGACCACCGCACCCGTCGCGGTAAACACCCCGGACAAGATCAAGATCGGCACCGTCGGACCGCCACTGCCCGGCACCGGCATCCGAATCGCCGAGGACGGCGAGGTCCTGCTCAAGGGAGTCGGTGTCTTCACCAGCTACCACGGCAACCCCGCCGCGACTGCCGACGCAATCGTCGACGGCTGGTTCCACACCGGCGACGTCGGTGAGCTCGACGACGACGGCTACCTGCGCATCACCGGCCGCAAGAAGGAGATCCTCGTGACGGCCGGTGGAAAGAACGTCGCACCCGCCGTGCTGGAGGACCGGCTGCGTGCCCACCCGCTCGTCTCGCAGTGCATCGTCGTCGGTGACCAGAAGCCGTTCGTCGGTGTGCTCCTCACCCTGGACGAGGAGATGTGGCCGCTGTGGTCCAAGAGCCACGGTTTGGAGGGCGTCAGCCTCGAGCAGGCCCGCACCCATCCGAAGGTGCTCGAGGCGCTGCAGGAGGCGGTCGACCGCGCCAACGAGGCAGTGTCCAAGGCGGAGTCGATCCGCAAGTTCGCGGTGCTCGCCGGCGACTTCACCGAGGCGAACGGCTACCTCACCCCGTCGCTGAAGCTGAAGCGCAACGTCGTCATGAAGGACTTCGGCGACGAGGTCGAGAAGCTCTACGCCTGAGCCTCAGCGCAGCAGCCGGGCGATGCGCGCCTGCCACGCGCGGACGACGGCGGCACGGTCGGTGTGCAGCACGGCCTGCAGCGCGTCGTCCACGGCCGCCTCGCCGTCACCGACCCGGTCGGTCCGCACGTCGAGGCCGCCGGCCGCAGCTTGGTAGAGGCGTACGACGGCGGCCGTCCCATGGGCATCCGCCAGGGTCCGCAGCGCGAGCAGTGAGAGGCCGTATGCCGACGGCAGCGAGGCGGTGCCCGGCTCGAAGTCGGCGTCGGCCGGGAACATACGCGGAAGTCCGGCAGACCTCGCGTGCCGCAGGGCTGGGGCGACGATCTTCCCCTCGGGCAGGTCGATCGGTGCGTACGCGACCAGCTCCGCAAAGCCCTCGGACAGCCAGAGGGGGACGGCCTGCGTCGTCGCTGCTCGCACGGTCACGTGGGTCAGCTCGTGCGTCATGACGACGTCGCGTCCGGCAGGCTGCAGCGACGTCCAGGCGCCCGGGACCAGGACGATGCGGTCGGCGCCGGCGTGCTGTCCGGGGGTCAGCGGGCCTTCCGTGGCCGCGGCCACCTCTCCGAGATCGGCGGAGGTCCGACCGAGCAGGCGGGCGGCATCCGCGTCCGTGGCAGGAGCCACCCACACCGCGGGCCGGGCCGATCCCCAGACAGCCGCGACGCGTGCGGCGGCGGTCGCGGCTCGTGCGGCGACCTCGTCGACCCGGGCCGGGGAGCCGACGGCCAGCACCATCGCACTCGGGGACCGTCGCACGACCAGGCCGTCGAGGTCCCACGGCTGTGGTCGCCCGGAGGGGGCCCACCCGGACACCACGAGCCGCGTCGGAGCACCGGGACCGGCCTTGAAGGTGAGGTCGAGGTCGAAGGCCCGTGGCGCCGTGTCGAACCCGCGCAGCCGGTACGTGAGGCTGGCCCGCGCGTCCCACTCGACCGGGACGGTCCGGGGCGCAGGAACCGGCGGGGTGCTCTCCTCCAGGTCGGTCACGACGAAGTCGCCGGCGCCCATCCGGGTCATCCGGTCGAAGACGGCGGCCTGCGTGCGGCGAAGGGAATCGTCCGCGGCGCCGTCGAGTGCAGCGAGCCAACCGGTGCGGTCGGAGTGTTCGAGGGCAGCGAGGCGTCGGCGGACGAGGTCGGCGACTGCGCTCTGTCGGGCAGCCGCCCACTGCGAGGGGTCGATGTCGCCGCCTGACGTGGACGCGGTTTCCGTCGGCGGGGCCGCGGCGCTCGCAGTGCCGACGGCTGACGTGGTGGCGGTGGGTGCCGGGGCGTCAGGAGATACCGACCACGAGGTGCACGCCGTCAGCGACAGGATGAGCGCGGAGACCACTGCGATTGACCGCCCGGACCGAGGACGACAGGTGTCACTCCGCATCGCGTCATGGTGTCACGGCGTCCGGCCTGGGTCGCGCCGCACAGCGTGCACTGGGCTCGCCGCGCCCTCACACCGCCCGACGGGTGGCGTGACCGGCGGCGTGACCCGCTGACGTGACCTCGGCTCGCGCGGCGTTGGCAACGGCCGTGGTGACGAGTCCTGCCGCCAGGAACGCGGAGACGGCGCGCCGCTCGGCCCGGTCGAGCGGCACCGTGCGGGTGTCGAACCGATCTCCTTCGTGAGGGTCGGGTCCGGACGCACTGGCGCCGGGGCGCATGGGAATCGCCGTCAGCGCGGTGACCATGCAGTCCGCGCAGTGGACGTCCCGCACGGGGCAGGTCTGGCAGTCGACGAGCATCCTGGTCCACCTTTCGTCTCTCCTTGCGATCTGTCAGGAGAGACGCTAGGTCCAGCCACCGACAGCCCCCGCGGGGACGACCCGCTGCCCCGAGAGGGCGGTGGACGAGGATGCCTGCAGCGCAGTGCCGCCCGGCCGCGCCTTCACGCCGTTGTCGGTGGCCCGGCATACGGTCCAGGGCATGCAGGCGATCCAGTCCACGTTCGACGACCTCGGCACCTCCCTGGCCGACGTCACCTTCGTCGTCGTGGACCTCGAGACCACCGGCGGCACGCCGGCACAGTGCGGCATCACCGAGATCGGCGCCGTCAAGGTCCGGGCCGGTGAGGTGCTCGGCGAGTTCCAGACCCTGGTCAACCCGTCGGAGCCCATCCCGGCGTTCATCTCGGTCCTCACGGGCATCACCGACGCGATGGTGCGGGACGCGCCACGCATCGACAGCGCCCTGCCCGCGTTCCTCGAGTTCGCCGCCGGCAGCGTGCTGGTGGCCCACAACGCCGGCTTCGACATCGGCTTCCTCAAGGCGGCTGCGGCACGCGTGGGGGCCGCCTGGCCGGGCTTTCCCGTGCTCGACACGCTGCAGCTGGCGCGGCAGCTCGTCGTGCGCGACGAGTCCCCCAACCACCGGCTCTCCTCCCTCGCCCAGGTCTTCGGCTCGCCGACCACGCCCGACCACCGTGCACTCCACGACGCGCGGGCCACCGTCGACGTCCTCCACGGGCTCATCGAGCGGGTGGGCAACCTCGGGGTGCACACGTTCGAGGAGCTCTCGAGCTACAGCTCACGGGTGACACCGTCCCAGCGCCGCAAGCGGTTCCTGGCCGACCCGCTGCCGAGCGCCCCGGGCGTCTACCTCTTCAAGGACGGCAACGACCGGGTCCTCTACGTCGGGACGAGCAAGGACATCCGCGCGCGGGTGCGCACCTACTTCACCGCCTCCGAGCAGCGCAGCCGCATGGCCGAGATGGTGCGGCTGGCCCAGGTGGTGCACCCGGTCGTCTGCCAGACCGCACTCGAGGCGCAGGTCCGCGAGCTGCGCCTCATCGACGAGCACAAGCCGCGGTTCAACCGCCGCTCCAAGCACGGCCAGTCCGGGGTCTGGGTCAGGCTGACGCACGAGCGCTTCCCACGGCTGTCCATCGTCAAGAGGGTCAGCGACGACGGCGCCCACCACATCGGGCCGTTCAGGTCCCGCGCCACCGCCCAGGCTGCGATCGACGCCGTCCACGAGGTGGTGCCCCTGCGCCAGTGCACCGGGCGGCTCACCGGTCGCGGCACCGCCTGTGCGCTCGCCGACATGGGGCGGTGCGGCGCTCCGTGCACCGGCGCCCAGAGCGAGGGCGACTACGCCGTGGTCGTCGACGACTGCCGCGCCATCTTCGCGGGCGACGCCCGCCCCACGGCCGAGCTGCTGCAGGGCCGTCTCGAGGAGCTCGCCTCGCAGGAGCGCTTCGAGGACGCCTCCCGCGTGCGCGACAGGTTTCTACAGCTCGTGCGCGGGGCTGCCCGGGCGCAGCGGCTCGCCCCGCTCGTCCGCTCCCCCGAGGTCGTCGCGGCACGCCGCAGCGACCTCGGCGGCTGGGAGCTGGTGAGCATCCGCCACGGCAGGCTCGCCGGCACTGCCGTGAGCCCGCGCGGGGCCGACCCCATGCCCTACATCGATGCCATGCAGGCCACCGCCGAGGTCGTGCCCACCCCGCGACCCGGTCACCCGCCGGCCCTGACCGAGGAGACCGAGATCCTCCTGCGCTGGCTCGAGTCTCCGGGAGTGCGCATCGTCGAGCTCGACGGGTCGTGGACCTGCCCGGTCGGAGGCGCGGGCCTGATCCGCAGCCGGCTCGAGCCCGCTGTGGCCTCCGCGCACGACGCCATCGGGTTCGACAACGACGTGCCGGCCGCGAGCGCAGGACCCCGCCGGCACGGCGCACGCGCACACCGGACCGGCAGCGCCCTGCGCCGGGCGGTCTAGCCCCGGCTAGGGTGGCTCCCGTGATCACCGCCATCGTCATGATCAGCTGCGAGGTCGACCGCATCCCCGAGGTCGCCGAGGCCGTCGCGGACATCCCCGCCGTCTCGGAGGTCTACTCGGTCACCGGCGACGCGGACCTCATCGCCATGGTGCGGGTCAAGGCCCACGAGGAGTTCGCCGACGTCATCGCCGATCGCCTCAACAAGGTCCAGGGCATCGTCGGCACGTCGACGCACATCGCCTTCCGCACCTACTCCTCGCACGACCTCGAGGCGGCGTTCAGCCTCGGCCTCGAGGAGTAGCCCGCACGCCGAGGGGCGGGGCCCGTCTCGGAGGCCTTCCCTCCTCCCGCCGCCTGCGTTCGGGAGCGCTGCGGCCCGGCTGCGCTCAGCTTCGGGTCGCCGCGACCCAGCGGTCGAGCAGCGCGGCCGCGGCCCCGCTGTCGATGGCCTGGGCGGCGACATCCATGCCAGCGCGCACGTCGGCCTCGAAGTCGGTCTGGGCCGGCCCGGAGTCGGGTCGGGTCAGCGCGAGCGCGATGCCGGCGTTGAGCAGCACCGCGTCACGCACCGCGCCGGACGCACCCGAGAAGACGTCGCGGACGACCCCAGCGTTGTGAGCCGCGTCGCCGCCGCGCAGCGCCTCGATCGGGTGCAGCGCCAGGCCGAGACGGGTCGGGTCGAGCGAGCGCTCCGTCACGACGCCCTCCCGCACCCACCAGACGTGCGTCGTCGTCGAGACCGTGACCTCGTCGAGGCCGTCGTCACCGCGGAACACGGCAGCATCCTTGCCGCGATCCGCGAAGACGCCAGCCAGCAGCGGCGCCATGCGGGCGTCAGCGCAGCCCACAGCCGCATACGTCGGCTGCGCCGGGTTGGTCAGCGGGCCCAGGAAGTTGAAGGCGGTGCCGATGCCCAGGTCCCGTCGCGCCACGGCGGTGTGACGGAAGGATGGGTGGAAGGTCTGCGCGAAGCAGAACGTGATGCCCGCCTCGGACGCCACCTCGACCACGCGCTCGGGCGGGAGCGACAGGTCGACCCCCAGTGCCTCCAGGACGTCGGCCGAGCCCGAGGACGAGGACGCTGCCCGGTTGCCGTGCTTGACGAGGCGCACCCCGGCGGCAGCCACCACCATCGAGGCCATGGTGGAGATGTTGACCGTGTGCGCCCGGTCGCCACCGGTGCCGACGATGTCGAGGCTCGGGCCGGGCACCTCGATGCGCCGCGCGTGCGCGAGCATCTGCTCGGCCAGACCGAGCATCTCCTCGACGCTCTCGCCCTTGGCGCGCAGAGCCACGAGGAAGCCGGCGACCTGGGACGGTGACGCCTCCCCCGTCATGATCTGGGACATCGCCCACTCGGTGGTCGCCCGGTCGAGGTCGTGGCCGGCGATCAGGGCGCTGAGGAGGGCAGGCCAGGTCGCGGGAGCGTCTGCCGGCATGCTCAGGCCGTCGGCACGCCCGGTCGGGCGAGCGTGGCAACAGCCGACGTCAGCGCGATCGGATCGAGAGGGTGCGGGACGGCGAGGTCGGCCTGCGACCAGGCGGCGAGCCAGCTGTCCTGCGGGCGACCCGTCAGCACGATGATCGGGGGGCACCGGAAGATCTCGTTCTTCAGCTGCCGAGCCAGGCCCAGGCCGCCCACCTTGGCGGCCTCACCGTCGAGGATGAGGATGTCGAACCGGTCGTTGTCGACCGCGCTGATCACGGCGTCGGCCGTGGCGCACTCGTGCCAGCGCACGACCTCCACGTCACGCGCAGGACGGCGACCGACCGCGGCCCGCACGGCGTCGCGGGTCGTGATGTCGTCGCTGTAGAGGAGCACGCTGACCTGGGCCACCGGGCGGCTCGAGCCGGTCGAGCCGGTCGTCGCGACGGTGTTGGACGTGCCCTGCGCTGCGCTGTCGTTCGAGGCGGTCATGCGCCCGATGCTACCGGGACCCCGAACACCTCCCTCACGCACCTCGCCGCGCCGATCGCGTGCCTCCTCCGGGGGTCCCGGCGCACCCGGAACAAGCGGTCACACCTTGAAGGTGGCACCTGTTCGAAACCCTCGCGCGGGGCATGGGAGGGTAGGCACCGGACGGCCTCGGCGGCTGTTCAGGGTTCGTGTCGAAACGGTCACGAACCCTCTACACCTGCGCGACCAGGCGTTCCCTTCGGGGGGGCGCTCGCGTAGCCGGACCTGAATGTGGGAATAATGTCCAACGTGGCGACAGCATCGGCAGTTCCTTCAAGCACCGTGGCGAATTCGGCCCATCACGGGCCCGCGACCCGGCCCAACATGGTCGCCGTCGGCACCATCGTGTGGCTCTCCAGCGAGCTCATGTTCTTCGCGGGCCTCTTCGCCGTGTACTTCCAGCTGAAGTCGGTCCGCGGCGACCTCTGGGCGACCCACACCGAGAAGCTCAACGTGACCTTCGCGAGCATCAACACGCTCGTGCTCGTCATCTCCTCGGTGTGGTGCCAGCTGGGTGTCTGGAAGGCCGAGCGCGGCCAGAAGGCCCGCACCGGCCGGCTGCTCGACCTGCGCGGCTGGGGCATGCGCGAGTGGTACGTCCTGACCTACCTCTTCGGCGCCTTCTTCATCTCCGGCCAGGTCATGGAGTACTCCGAGCTGACCCGCGACAACATCACGCTGAGCTCCGACGCCTACGGCTCCGTCTTCTACATGGCGACCGGCTTCCACGGTCTGCACGTGACCGGCGGCCTGATCGCGTTCCTGCTCATCATCGCCCGCACCTTCACCACGCGGCGCTACACCCACGCCAACGCCACCGGCGCTGTCGTGACCTCCTACTACTGGCACTTCGTCGACGTCGTGTGGATCGCCCTCTTCGCGACGATCTACATCCTGCGCTGAGCCGGCGCATGAGCACGCAGACGATCTCGAACACCCTCTCCACGGACGACAGGAACCAACAGTGAACGCCTTGGCCGCCCGACGCCGACACCCCGCCGCGATCGCGGTGCTGCTGCTGCTGGGCCTGCTCGTCACCGGTGGCGCCTACTCCTTCTTCGCCCCGAAGGACGCCAACGCCGCGGCTCCCACGGCCGACGTGACGGCCCAGGGCAAGGACCTCTTCGTCGCCAACTGCGCCACGTGCCACGGTGTGCAGGCCCAGGGCACGAAGTCCGGCCCCTCGCTCGTCGGTGTCGGCGCCGCCTCCGTCGACTTCCAGGTCGGCACCGGCCGTATGCCGCTGCCCGGCCCGAACGTGCAGGCGCCGGTCAACAAGGTGAAGTTCGACGACCAGCAGATCGCCGCACTCGCCGCCTACGTCTCCTCGCTCGGCCCCGGCCCCTCGGTCCCGGACTCGAAGTACACGACGGTGATCCAGCCCGGCACGCCGGAGAACAACAAGGCGATCGCCGAGGGCGGCCAGATCTTCCGCGTCAACTGCGCCATGTGCCACAACTTCGCGGGTGCCGGCGGCGCCCTGACGCGCGGCAAGTACGCCCCGTCGCTGCAGAACACCTCGCCGAAGCACATCTACGAGGCCATGGTCACCGGACCGCAGTCGATGCCGGTCTTCAACGACATGAACATCTCGCCCGAGGCGAAGCAGAAGGTCATCTCCTACCTCAAGGCGCAGGAGTCCGAGACCAACGTCGGCGGCCTCACGCTCGGCAACCTCGGTCCGGTCTCCGAGGGCCTGTTCGCCTGGGTGTTCGGCCTGGGCATCCTCATCGGCTGCGCCGTCTGGCTCGGCAAGAAGGCCGCATGAGCCCCCGCCGCGACGGCTCGCTCACGAACGACGACAGGACCACTTCCCGATGAACGACCACGAGACCACGGAACCCGCACCGGGCGCCTCCCTCGTCCCGGCGAGCAGCCACGAGAGCGACGTCCTCCCGGCGTACCTCATCCCCGACCAGGACCGGTTCGAGAACCCCGGCCTGCCGCCGCACGTGCACCGCGCCGCGGACGACGACCCGGCGGCCGCCAAGCGCGCCGAGCGCCAGGTCGCCACGATGTTCGGCCTGTCCATGGTGGCCACCCTCGTCTTCCTCGTGAGCTACTTCGCGATCCCCGACGAGGCGACCTTCTTCTTCCCCGGCATCGGCCTGGCCAAGACGCAGAACGTCGTCCTGGGCCTCTCCCTCGGCGTCGCGATCTTCCTCATCGGCATCGGGGCGGTCCACTGGGCCAAGACCCTGATGTCCGACGTCGAGATGGTCGAGGAGCGTCACGAGCAGGCCTCGACGCCCGAGCAGCGCGCCAAGGCGGTCGCCACGGTCAGCGAGGGCGTCGCCTCGACGCAGATCTCGCGTCGACCGCTCATCAAGTACTCCCTGGGCGGTGCCCTGGGCCTGTTCGCACTCCCCCTCGGCCTGCAGGTCGTCGGCTCCCTCGGACCGGTCAACGTCGGGGAGCTCAAGGAGACGATCTGGGATCCCAAGTACAACGACGGCAAGCCGATCCGGCTCATGCGTGACCCGGAGATGACGCCGATCCGCCTCGAGGAGGTCACGAACGGCTCCGTCTTCCACGTGATGCCCGAGACCCTCCAGAAGTACCTCGACGAGGGCAAGGACGTCCTCGAGGAGAAGGCCAAGGCCGCCGTCATCCTGATGCGCCTCGACCCGGACCTCATCACGGTGCAGAAGGCCAAGGACTGGGGCGTCGACGGCACCGTCGCCTACTCAAAGATCTGCACGCACGTCGGTTGCGCCGTGGGCCTCTACGAGCAGACCACGCACCACCTGCTCTGCCCGTGCCACCAGTCGACCTTCGACGTCACGGAGGACTGCAAGGTCATCTTCGGCCCGGCCCGTCGGCCGCTGCCGCAACTCAAGATCACCGTCGACGACGCGGGCTACCTCGTCGCCCCCCAGGGCTTCCTGGAGCCCGTGGGACCGAGTTTCTGGGAGCGTGCCCGATGAGCACCATTCACGAGTCCCGTCCCGCCGACGCCCTGCGCGCCGGCGACCGTCAGGCCGACGAACGAGCTGCCGCCGAGAAGCCTCTGGGAGGCATCGCCGGCTGGATGGACGACCGCCTCGGCGCCGCCAAGGGCGTCTCGTTCCTGGCCAAGAAGGTCTTCCCCGACCACTGGTCGTTCATGCTCGGCGAGATCGCGATGTACTCGATGATCATCTGCCTGCTGACCGGGGCGTTCCTGACGTTCTGGTTCGTGCCGAGCGCCAGCCCTGTCGTCTACGACGGTTCCTACGTCCCGCTGCAGGGCGTGACCGTCTCCGACGCGTACCGCTCCACCCTGGGTATCTCGTTCGACATCCGTGGTGGTCTGCTGATCCGGCAGATCCACCACTGGGCCGCCCTGATCTTCATCGTCTCGGTCTTCGTGCACATGGCCCGCGTTTTCTTCACCGGTGCCTTCCGCAAGCCGCGCGAGATCAACTGGGTCTTCGGCACGATCCTGTCGATGCTCGCCTGCATCGAGGGCTTCGCCGGCTACTCACTGCCTGACGACCTGCTCTCCGGCACCGGTATCCGCGCCATGAACGGCTTCGTCCAGTCGGTGCCCGTCATCGGCTCCTACATGGCCTACTTCATCTTCGGGGGCGCCTTCCCCGGCGAGGCGATCATCCCGCGCCTCTACTCGGCACACGTGCTGCTGATCCCCGCCATCCTCGTGGGCCTCTTCACGGCGCACATCCTGCTGGTCTTCGTGCACAAGCACACCCAGTTCCCCGGACCGGGCCGCACCAACCGCAACGTGGTCGGCTACCCGCTGCTCCCCGTCTACATCGCCAAGGCCGGTGGGTTCTTCTTCATCGTGTTCGGCGTGATCGCGCTGATCTCCGCCGTCGTGACGATCAACCCGATCTGGGCCTACGGGCCGTACGACCCCTCGGCGATCACCGCCGGATCCCAGCCCGACTGGTACATGGGCTTCGCGGACGGCGCGCTGCGCCTGCTCCCGGGCTGGCTCGAGTTCGAGACGTTCGGCTTCACCTGGAGCATGAACATCTTCCCCGGCTCGATCCTGCTCCTGCCGATCATGTGGGGCATCATCGGCGCCTACCCGTTCGTCGAGGCCTGGGTCACCGGCGACAAGCGTGAGCACCACCTGCTCGACCGCCCGCGCAACGCGCCCACCCGCACCGCGATCGGCGTCGCCGGCATCTCGATGTACGTCGTGCTCTTCATGGCGGCCGGCAACGACCTCATGGCCATCAAGCTGCACCTGTCGATCAACGACATCACGCAGATGCTGCGCCTGCTCTTCTTCATCGCACCGCCGATCAGCTTCTGGATCACCAAGCGCATCTGCCTCAGCCTGCAGCGCGCCGACCGCCAGAAGGTCCTCCACGGCCGCGAGACCGGCACGATCTGGCGCTACGCCGACGGTCGCTTCGAGGAGATCCACGCCCCGCTGACGCCCGAGGAGCGCTGGGCCCTCGTGCAGCACGAGGCCCCTGCTCCCCTGCAGCTGGCCGCCGCCACCGACGCGAACGGCGTCGACAACCCGGTGGCCCGCAAGCAGCGTCTGCGCGCGAAGTTCTCGAGGTTCTACTTCAAGGACCGGGTGCCGCCCGCCACCCCGGCCGAGCTCGAGGCCGCCCACCACGAGCACGACCACGCAGCCGCTCTCACCGGAGAGCACGAGGCGATCGAGGCTGCAGGTGCCGGCCAGGAGCGCGAGACCATCAAGGCCGACAAGCACCGCGGCTGAGGCCTCACCGCTCACGCACGGCCAACACGAGAGGGACCTCCCCAGGGAGGTCCCTCTCGTCGTGTCAGCGGGGACAACATACCGCTTGGGGCCGGCAGGCTCCCCCGCCCGTCCCCCGCCCGTCCCCCGCCCGCCACGGACCGGCCTGAGGGCCACGGACCTGCACCAGCCCTCCAGCCGCCTCGTGACAGACTCGGCCCATGCACCACCTGTCCGACGAGCAGTTCGAGGAGGCCGTGGGCGATGCCCTCGACGCCATCCCCGTGGAGCTCGCGCAGGCGATGAACAACGTGGTGGTCCTCGTCGAGCCCGAGCCGCCTGCGGACGACCCCGACCTGCTCGGGGTGTACGACGGCACGCCCCTGACCGAGCGCGGCAGCTGGTGGGACGCGGGGGCCCTGCCCGACCGCATCACGATCTTCCAGGGACCGCTGGAGCGAATGTGCTCCACCCCTGAGGAGCTGCGGGAGGAGATCGCCGTCACGGTCGTCCACGAAATCGCTCACCACTTCGGCATCGACGACGCCCACCTGCACGAGCTCGGCTGGGGCTGAGCGCCCGGTCGTCTCCCATCGGGGACACTTTCGACACTCGGCTGGGCCGGACTCTTCCCATCGGCACCCCTCGGGGCTACCGTCGAGGAACCGTCAACCGATCGGATGGAGGTGCGCGACGAAGATGGTGTCTCCCACACGATCGCACTGCGAGCCGCTCGGCCCGTGAAGGTTCACGACTGATCGAAGGGGAAGGCCCTAACGGCCTTCCCCTTCGCGCGTCCCCGCCCCCGGCCCCCGACAGTCCTGCGGCTAGGGTGCAGGAATGACGAGCTCCCCCGACAAGGTCGTGGTGACCGGCGCTGCCGGCAAGGCCGGCCGAGCCGCCGTCGCCGAGCTGCGCGCGCACGGCTATGACGTCTGCGCCACCGACGTGGTCCCGGCCCCGCACGGCCTCGATGTCCCTTTCGTCCGCGCCGACCTGACCGACCAGGGCCAGGTGGTCGACGTGCTGAGCGGCGCCGATGCCGTCGTGCACCTGGCCAACATCCCCGCACCAGGGCTGCGGCCGGCGGCGCGGACGCTGACCGAGAACACGACGATGAATGCCCACGTCTTCCTCGCGGCGCAGACTCTCGGTCTGGCCAAGGTCGTGTGGGCCTCCAGCGAGACCACGCTCGGCCTGGCGTTCGGTCCTGACACTCCCCCGCGATACGCCCCCGTCGACGAGGAGCACTACCCGCACCCGGAGTCGACGTACGCGTTGTCGAAGGTGCTCTCGGAGACCATGGCCGAGCACATCAGCGCCTGGAGCGGCATCCCCTTCGTCGGGCTCCGGTTCAGCAACATCTTCACCGACGAGGACTACCGCGCGGTGCCCTCGTTCCAGCACGACCCCACCGGCCGGATGTGGAACCTCTGGGGCTACATCGACGTGAGGGACGCCGCGGCGTCGTGCCGCAACGCCCTCGAGGCGGAGACGACCGGATCGGTGAACGTGATCATCGCGAACGACGACACGATCATGGAACGCCCCAGCGCCGAGCTTCTCGCTGAGGTGTTCCCCGACGTCGAGGTCAGGGCAGCTCTCACCGGACGCGAGACCCTGCTCTCCAACGCCTTGGCGCGACGCCTCATCGGGTTCGAGCCAAGGCACGGCTGGCACCGGGAGATCCAGGCCTGAGACACGCCAGAGGGCCCCGGTCGACGACCGGGGCCCTCTGCGCTCGTGGTGGGCCCGAGGCGGGCTCACGGCCGCGACAGGACGCTCAGATGGAGTACTCGCCGGAGAAGGACTCGAACACCCAGAGGCAGACGGCGACGATGGCGAAGAAGGCGCCGATGATGAACAGCCACCACCCCACGGCCAGTCCGGCGAACATGATCGCGCCGGAACCTGCGACCCACAGCGGGGTCCACGAGCTGGCCACGAAGTAGCCGTAGTTGCCCTCGGCGTCCTCGATCTCACCGGCGGCATTGTCCTCGGGACGCAGCGGCAGCTTCTTGCCGGTCATCCAGAGGTAGAAGCCGGTGAGGGCGAAGAGCAGCGCGCTCAGCGTCAGGGCCGTGGTGCCGATCGGCTCCCACTTGGACCAGAAGCCGTAGATCAGCGTCACCGGGATGAAGAAGCCGACCAGGTAGAGGAAGAGCTTGGTCTCGATGCGCATCGGTCAGTGCTCCCGGTTCTCGGTCTCGGTGGTGCCGCTGTGCGCACCGGGTGCCTCGTGCCCACCGTGCACGTCGGCCGGACCCATAACCTGCACGAGCGTGCCCTGGTCGGCGATCGGTGCGTGGCCCGCAGCAACCTCGGGGTGGTGCAGGTCGAAGGCGGGACGCTCGGAGCGGATCCGCGGCAGCGACGTGAAGTTGTGCCGCGGCGGCGGGCAGGAGGTGGCCCACTCGAGGGAGGCGCCGTAGCCCCACGGGTCGTCGGACTCCACGAGCGGGGCGTGACGCCACGTCTTCCAGACGTTGTAGATGAACGGGATCATCGAGGCGCCCAGCAGGAAGGCACCGAGGCTCGAGACGATGTTGGCCGCCTGGAACCCCTCCTCCGGCAGGTAGTCGGCGTAGCGACGGGCCATGCCCTCGACACCGAGCCAGTGCTGGATGAGGAAGGTGGTGTGGAACCCGATGAACAGCATCCAGAAGTGGATCTTGCCGAGCGTCTCGTCGAGCATCCGGCCGGTCAGCTTGGGCCACCAGAAGTAGAAGCCCGAGAACATCGCGAACACCACGGTGCCGAAGACGGTGTAGTGGAAGTGTGCGACGACGAAGTAGCTGTCGTTGAGGTGGAAGTCGAGCGCCGGGCTCGACAGGATGATGCCGGTCAGGCCGCCGAAGAGGAACGTCACGAGGAAGCCGATGGCCCAGATCATCGGGGTGGCGAGGACGACCTTGCCGCCCCACATCGTGCCGATCCAGTTGAAGAACTTCACGCCGGTGGGCACCGCGATCAACATCGTCATGACCGCGAAGAAGGGTAGGAGCACCTGCCCTGTCGCGTACATGTGGTGCGCCCAGACACTCGCCGACAGCGCGGCGATCGCGATGGTCGCGAAGACCAGGGTCTTGTAGCCGAAGATGGGCTTGCGGGAGAAGACCGGCATGACCTCGCTGATGATGCCGAAGAACGGCAGGGCGATGATGTAGACCTCGGGGTGACCGAAGAACCAGAACATGTGCTGCCACAGCATCGCCCCGTTGTTCTGCGGGTCGAAGATGTGCATCCCGAACCGACGGTCGCCACCGAGCGCGAAGAGCGCAGCGGCGAGGATCGGGAAGACGAGGATCGCCAGCAGCGAGGTGACCAGGACGGTCCACGTGAACACCGGCATCCGGAACATCGTCATGCCGGGAGCGCGCAGGCAGATGATCGTGGTGATGAAGTTGACCGCACCGAGGATGGTGCCGAAGCCGGCGAGGGCCAGGCCGAAGACCCACAGGTCACCGCCGAGTCCTGGCGTGTAGCTGGCGTCGGACAGCGGTGCGTAGGCGTACCACCCGAAGGACGCGGCGCCCTGCGGCGTCAGGAAGCCCGCCGAGGCGATGAGGCCACCGAAGAGGTAGAGCCAGTAGGCGAACATGTTGAGGCGCGGGAACGCGACGTCGGGGGCACCGATCTGCAGCGGCATCACGGCGTTGGCGAAGCCGGCGAAGAGCGGCGTCGCGAAGAGCAGCAGCATGATCGTGCCGTGCATCGTGAAGAGCTGGTTGTACTGGTCGACGTTGTCGACGACCTGCAGCCCCGGCGCCATCAACTCGGCGCGGATGAGCAGGGCCAGCACGCCACCGAAGAGGAAGAAGATGAACGACGTGATGAAGTAGAGGTTGCCGATGACCTTGTGGTCGGTCGTCGTCACCCACTTGACGAACGTCTGCCCCTTGGACAGGCGCGGCCGGGCGGCCCTCACGCCCGTGACGGGGGCCTCGCGGTTGAGCGTTGCTGAAGTCATCGGTTGCTCTCAGTCCGGGCAGGTGCAGGGATCTTCTGGATGTCGCCGGAGACCATGGACTCGCGGCTGACGTCGACGGGGATGAGGCCCTCGTTGCCGATGGACTTCAGGCGAGCCATCTCCTGGTCGTACTCGTTCTGCGGGACGACCTTGACCATGAACAGCATCTGCGAGTGGTAGGCGCCGCAGAACTCGGCGCACTTGCCCTGGAACGTGCCGACCTCGGTGGGCGTGACCTGGAAGCCGTTGGTCTTGCCCGGGATGATGTCCATCTTCATGATGAACGCGGGGATCCAGAAGCTGTGGACCACGTCGCGGGAGTTGAGCACGAACTGGACGCGCTTGTTGACCGGCAGGTAGAGCACCGGCATCTCGGCGCGCTTGCCGGTGGTGCCGTCGAGCTCGGTGTGGACGCCGGTCTCGTGGACGTCGGAGTCGACGTAGTTGAAGTCCCAGCTCCACTGCTTGGCGACGACGCTGATCGTCAGGTCCTTCTTGGTGCTCGTGTCGACGAGGGCCGACTCGTCGCGGGCCGTGTAGTAGAAGAAGACGGCGATCATGAACACCGGGATGACGGTGTAGAGGATCTCGAGCGGCACGTTGTAGCGCAGCTGCACCGGCAGGCTGCCGTCGTCGTCCTTGCGACGGCGGTAGCGGATGGCGGCGTAGAGGATCAGACCCCACGTGATGGCACCGACGGCCAGCACGGCGATCCAGCTGGGGATCCACAGGTCCGTCACGCGCCGGGCGGTGTCGGAGGCCGCCGGCGGCAGGAAGCCGTCGGAGACCTGCGTGTTGCAGCCGCCGAGGGCGAGCGCCGCGAGCCCCGCGATGCCGGCAGTGCCGACCAGGCGTCGGCGCCCGGTCCTCGCCACCACCGACGTCACCACGGGAGTGGCCGCTGGGGTGTCTTCGTGCTCAGGCACCAGGTGCACCTTTCGTTCAAGTACATGGGCGCGCGTCGCGCGCGTCGAGCTAGTTCGCGTCAATCCATAGGGCCAGCAGGACCCACGGCGCAACCCTACCGCCCCATTCGTCACGCCGTCCGGAGGGGGCGGCTAACGTTGCGGGGTGGCTAGTCACGATCCGGGCACGAACCCTGGACCCGATGCGTCGGCCTCCATGCAGACCCCCTTACCCACGCCCCAGCCGCCGTCCCGAGCCCGCGACGACGGGCCCGTCCCACCGCCTCGGCGGCTGCTCGACGCGGCCGCCGGCCCCCTCCACCCCGTGGCCCGCGAGACGCTCCGGGCAGCGGTCGAGGTCGGCTGGGCGGACCCCGACCGGCTGCACGCCGAGGGACGCCGGGCGCGTGCCCTGCTCGACCGTTCGCGCGAGGTGCTGGCCGCGGGCCTGGGGGTGCGACCGGCCGAGGTGAGCTTCCTGCCCAGCGGCCCCGCCGCCCTGGCCCGGGCGGTCGACGGGCTGGCGTATGCCGGCCGCCGGCGTGGTGCGCGCACCGTGGCCTCCGCGGTCGAGCACTCCGCGGTGCTCGTTCCTGCTCGCGCGAGGGCGGCCGCGGCTGACGACCGGTCACTGCTCGACGAGGTGGCCGTGGACGGTGCCGGGCGCGTGGACCTCGGGGCCTGGCGGGACGCGGTGGCCGCCCCCGGGACGGTGGTGGCGGCCCTGCAGAGCGCCAACGGCGAGGTGGGCACGCGCCAGCCGCTGGGCGCGGCTCGGGATCTCGCCGCAGCACACGGCGTACCCCTCGTCGTCGACGCCATGGCGGGCCTGGGCCGCGACGACGTTCCTGTCGACTGGGACGTGCTCGTCGGTGATGCCCGGTCGTGGGGCGGACCTCCCCTCGGCCTGCTCGTCGTGCGTGAGGGCGTGCGGTGGCAGTGGGCCGACGCCCGCGCCGACGTGGAGCACGGCCGAGCCGAGGTCACCCCCTGGGTGCCGCTGGCACTGGCTGCGGCCGAGGCCTGGCAGCAGAGCGCCTCGACCCGCTCCGAGGACGAGCGCACGACGCGCTCCCTCGTCGCACGGATCCGCGCCGCCGCGGCCGAGGTGCCCGATACCGAGGTCGTCGGCGACCCGGAGGACCGGCTGCCGCACGTGGTGACCTTCTCCAGCCTCTACGTCGACGGCGAGGCCGTGGTCGGGGCCTTCGACCGCGCCGGTTTCGCCGTCGCGAGCGGGTCGGCGTGCACCTCCAGCACCCTCGAGCCCAGCCACGTCCTCGCCGCCATGGGCGTGCTGACCCACGGCAACGTCCGCGTCACCCTGCCACTGCCCGCCGCCTCCCCCGCCGTCGCGGACGACGTCGAGGCCTTCACGGCCGCTCTGGCGCCCACCGTCGCGGCCGTGCGGGCCGAGCTGGGCGTGGCGGGCCTGTGACGGCCGAGACGGTGCTCGATGCCCGCGGCGAGCGCTGCCCGCTGCCGGTCATCCGCCTGGCCACGCTCGTGCGCGAGAGCCCGGACGTGGCTGTGGTCGTGCTGCTCGCAACCGATCCCGCGGCGGCTCACGACGTGCCCGCCTGGTGTCGGATGCGGGGGCACCGCTACGTCGGCGCGCGCCCGCAGGCCGACCACACGGCATACGTCGTCGAGGTGGTCAGGCCCAACACGGTGGCAGCGGGGCACTGAGCACGGTCGGCAGGACCGCGAGGTACTCCTCGCGCGGCACCTCCCGCACGCCGAGCGTGGCCAGGTGCGGCGTCTGCCACTGGACGTCGACGAGGCGCCGCGGGTCCCCGTCGGCCAGGAGCAGGTCGCGCAGGCCCACGAGGGCCACCTTGGAGGCGTCGCGCTCGTGGTGGAACATCGACTCACCGGCGAAGAGACCGCCGATCGCGACGCCGTAGAGCCCACCGACGAGCCGGCCGTCCTGCCACGCCTCGACGGAGTGCGCCCACCCGGCCTCGTGCAGCTCGACGTAGGCTTCGATGACCGACGGGGTGATCCATCGGCCGTCCCGGTCGGGGGCCGCGCACGCCTCGACGACGCCGAGGAAGTCGGTGTCGACCCGGACCTCGAAGTGCGGCAGCGCCTTGCGCAGCGAGCGGCTCACCCTCAGCTCACGGGGGCGCAGCACGCCCCGCGGGTCGGGCGACCACCACCCGATCGGCTCGGCCCCGTGGTCACCGATGCCCATCGGGAACACGCCGACGGAGTACGCCTCGTAGAGCGTCGCCACCTCCAGGTCGGCGCCGATGCCCACCAGGTCCTCGCCGGCCGGCACGCGGTCGAGCCCGAAGTCCCAGGAGGTCGACGGTGGTGGCGTGGGCACGGCCGTGGCGTCAGGGGCGGGGGCAGGAGATGTGGGGCTCGATCTCGTCCGCGCAGTCCTGGCCGTACGCCTCGGCCATCCTCTCGAGGAAGCGCTTCTTGCCGAGGGCGTACTCCTGCGTGCCGACCGTCTCGATGACGTAGGTGGCCAGCATCGAGCCGAGCTCCGCGCAGCGCTGGACCGGCAGCTGCACGGCGAGCCCGGTGAGGAAGCCGGCGCGGAAGGCGTCACCGACACCCGTCGGGTCGGCCCGGCGCACCTCGCGGGCCACCTTGACCTCGACCGGCTCCTCGCCGCGGACCCGGACGGTGACGCCGTCCTTGCCGCGGGTCTTGACCTGCACCCGGACGCGCTCGGCGAGCTCGTCCTCGCTCCAGCCGGTCTTCTGGCAGGCGAGGTGGCTCTCGTACTCGTTCGTGAAGAGGTACTCGGCACCGTCGATGAGGCGCTCGATCGTCGGGCCGTCGCAGAAGGCGAGCTGCTGCGACGGGTCGGCGGCGAACGGGATGCCCCGGGAGCGGCACTCGTCGGTGTGGCGCAGCATCGCCTCGGGGTCGTTGGCGCCGATGACGACGAGGTCGAGGCCGCCGACGCGCTGGGCCACCGGGGCCAGCTCGATGTCGCGGGCCTCGGTCATGGCGCCGGCGTAGAAGGTGGCGATCTGGGCCATGTCACGGTCGGTCGTGCAGATGAACCGGGCGGTGTGCTGCGACTCGGAGTAGTGCACGGCGTCGCAGTCGACGCCGTGTCGCTCGAGCCAGCTGCGGTAGTCGGTGAAGTCCTCCCCGACGGCGCCGACGAGCAGCGGTCGCTGGCCGAGGTTGGCCATGCCGAAGGCGATGTTGGCGGCCACCCCTCCGCGACGCACCTGAAGGTCCGAGGTGAGGAACGACAGGGAGATCTTGTCGAGCTGCTCGACGACGAGCGAGTCGGCGAAGAGACCGTCGAAGGTCATCAGGTGGTCGGTGGCAATGGAACCGGTGATCGCGATCTGCACGGGACGAACCTACCCGGCCCGGGGGTCGCCCCGACCATCGCGCGACGATCGCGCGACCACCCGCCCTCGCCGCCCGGGTATGCGGAAGGGCCCGACCGTGGCGGTCGGGCCCTTCCGTCAGGTGCTGCCTGCAGGCGAGCGGCGCGGGCCGCTCAGCTGAAGGAGTCGCCGCACGCGCAGCTGCTGCCGGCGTTGGGGTTGTCGATCGTGAAGCCCTGCTTCTCGATCGTGTCGGCGAAGTCGATCGTGGCGCCCTCCAGGTAGGGGGAGCTCATCCGGTCGACGACGACCTCGACACCGTCGAAATCGCGGACGAGGTCGCCGTCGAGGCTGCGCTCGTCGAAGTAGAGCTGGTAGATCAGGCCGGAGCAGCCGCCGGGCTGCACGCCCACGCGCAGGCGCAGGTCGTCACGGCCCTCCTGCTCGAGCAGGCTCTTGACCTTCGAGGCCGCGACGTCCGTCAGGACGACGCCGTGGGCGGGAGCCTCGGTCTGGGCTCCCGTCTGAGCCTCGGCGGGAGATGCGTTCGTCTCGACACTCATGTGTTGGTCCTTCACGTCGTGGAGCACGGGTCTGGAGTGACAACCCGTGCAGCGCCGGATGTGTTCCCGGGCGCCTTCCCACCATACGTCCGGCACGAGGGCAAAGAGTGCAGCTCCCCCACCGGAGGCGCCCCGCTGCTCAGGAGGCGGACGAGGGCGACCACGTCCGGGCGACCCTGGCGGTGCGGTCGGAGAGCCGGGCGGCGGGGTCGGCAAGCGCGGCGGCCACCTGGTCGGGACGCTCCGCGACGGCATACACGCCCGACAGGCCGGCAGACATGGACTCGCGGCGGCCGACGAGCGACTGACCGGGGACGGCGACGACCGGGACCCCGACGCGTGCCGCCGCCTCGGCCACCCCCACGACGACCTTGCCGCGCAGCGACTGCCAGTCGAAGGTGCCCTCCCCCGTGACCACGAGGTCGGCGGAGGCGACGAGGTCGGTGAAGCCGACGGCGTCGAGCACCGCCTCGACGCCCGAGACCCGCCGGGCCCCGAGCAGGTGCAGGGCGTAGCCCAGACCGCCGGCCGCGCCGGCGCCGGGCTCCCGCTCGGGCTTCAGGAGCGCTCCGGTGAGCAGGTCCTTCGCGGGCGGCCGCACCCGGGCGACGACGCTCGCGAAGTGGCCGAGCGCGTTCTCGAGCCGCTGGGCGTCCTCCTCGGAGGCTCCCTTCTGCGGCCCGAAGACGGCGCTCGCACCCTTGAGGCCGAGCATCGGCGAGTCCACGTCGCTCGCGATGACCAGGTCGATTCCGCGCAGGCGGTCCCGGGCGGCGTCGAGCCCGGCGACGTCCTCCGGGCCCGTCGCGCCGAGGGCGAGGCCGCCGCGGCCGAGCCGCTCGACGGGTCCGACCCCGAGGGCGGCGAGCAGACCGGCTCCCGCGTCGTTCGTGCCGGAGCCGCCGAGCCCTACGACGACGCGCCGGGCCCCGGCGTCCAGCGCGGCGAGCACGAGCGTGCCCACTCCCGTGGTCGTCGTCCGCGTCGGGTCCCGCTCGTCCAGGGCGAGCAGGTGCAGGCCCGAAGCCTGCGCCGACTCCACGTATGCCGTCCGCCCGCCGGCGCCGGTCGTCAGCAGGATCGAGCCGGGCACCTCGCGTCCGAGCGGGTCGGTGGTCACCACCGCGTGCACCTCGCCGGAGAGGGACTGGGCGAGGACGTCGACGAAGCCTGGGCCACCGTCGGAGAGCGGCATGAGCGTGAGCCGGTCGGTCGGGGCGCTTCGGCTCCAGCCCTCGGCGATGGCCGCAGCGGCCTGGCTCGCAGTCAGGGTGCCGGTGTAGCTGTCGGGGGCGATGATGACGTGCACGGGCGCATCCTCCCACTGGCGGTCCGGGCGGTCGGCGCGGCGGCATACGATCTGACCATGACCAGCGACACGGCCACGGCCGCGGCACCGGGCACGGCACCCGCTCCGCTCCCCCTCCTCGTGCTCGGCCACGGCAGCGACCTGCACACCGAGCGCGGCGTCGAGTGTCCGGGCGAGCTGCCCTCCCCCTCGGACCCCGACCTCGTCGAGCGCGCGCGGGCCGCCAAGGCCGCCCTCGGCGACCGTGTCTTCGTCCTCGGACACCACTACCAGCGCGACGAGGTCATCGAGTTCGCCGACGTCACCGGCGACTCGTTCAAGCTCGCCCGCGACGCCGCCGCGCGTCCCGACGCGCCGTTCATCGTCTTCTGCGGCGTTCACTTCATGGCGGAGTCGGCCGACATCCTCACGAGCGACGAGCAGACGGTCATCCTGCCCGACCTCGCCGCCGGCTGCTCCATGGCCGACATGGCCGCCATCGCCCAGGTCGAGGACTGCTGGGAGCAGCTGGCCGCCGCGGGTGTCGCCGAGGCGACCATCCCCGTGACCTACATGAACTCCTCCGCCGCCATCAAGGCGTTCACCGGCCGCCACGGCGGCACCATCTGCACCAGCTCCAACGCCGCCACGGCCCTCGAGTGGGCGTTCGAGCAGGTCGGCGGCGTGGACGGCACGGGCAAGGTGCTCTTCCTGCCCGACCAGCACCTCGGCCGCAACACCGCGGTGCGCGAGCTCGGCCTCTCCCTCGACGACTGCGTCATCTGGGACCCGCACCGGCCCAACGGGGGTCTCACCCGGGACCAGCTCGAACGGGCCCGGATGATCCTGTGGCGCGGGCACTGCTCCGTGCACGGACGCTTCTCCGTCGACGCGGTCGAGACCGCGCGTCGCGAGATCCCGGGCGTCAAGGTGATCGTGCACCCCGAGTGCCGCTACGAGGTCGTCGAGCTCGCCGACGAGGTGGGGTCGACCGAGAAGATCATCCAGACGATCGCCGCCGCACCGCCCGGCACCTCCTGGGTCGTCGGCACCGAGCTCAACCTCGTGCGACGGCTCGCCCGGCAGTTCCCCGACCAGCGCATCGCCTTCCTCGAGAAGAACGTCTGCTACTGCTCGACGATGAACCGCATCGACCTGCCGCACCTCGTCTGGGCCCTCGAGTCGCTCGTCGAGGGACGCGTGGTCAACCCGATCCGCGTCGACGCCACGGTGGCCGCCGAGGCCCGCGCGGCCCTCGACCGGATGCTCGCCCTGCCCGGCAAGACGCACAAGGACTGACCGGGTGGCGTACCCCGGTCGTCCACCGCGCGGCACGGAGCGCGTGGCCGTCGTCTCGGACGTCCACGGCAACGTCTCCGCGCTGCGGGCCGTGCTGGCCGACATCGAGGCCTGCGGCATCGGGCGAGTGGTCAACCTCGGCGATGTCGTCGGCAAGGGCCCGCGCGGCGCCGAGTCGGTCAAGCTCTGCCGCGAGGCGTGCGAGGCCACCGTCCGCGGCAACTGGGACACGTTCATCTCGGCGAAGGACCGACAGCCGTGGGAGCACGGCCAGTGGGTCCGCGACGAGCTCGGCGACGACGAGATCGCCTGGCTCTCCGGGCTGCCCAACACCTACGAGCTGGTCATGAGTGGGCGCCGCATCCGGCTGTTCCATGCCTCCCAGACGAGCGAGTTCCACCGCGTTCACGTCCGCCACACGCAGGAGCAGTTCCGCGGGATGTTCACCAACACGCAGTTCACGGGCGAGTTCACGGCAGGCGGTGCGTCGCCGGCGAGCGCTCCCGACGTCGTCGGCTACGGCGACATCCACAGCGCCTACCTCGAGGTCGACGAGGGCCTGACGCTCTTCAACGCTGGGGCCGTCGGCAACCACCTCGACGCCCCGAGCGCGCCCTACGCGATCCTCGAGGGAGTCCCGGACTTGCTCGAGCCGGCGCCGTTCTCGGTGTCGTTCCGCCGGGTGCCCTACGACATCGAGGCGGAGATCGCGGTCGCCCTCGAGCTCGGCATGCCGGAGGCCGACGCCTACGCTCTCGAGCTGCGCGACGGCATCTTCCGTGGGTCGGCACGCACGGCCGACTGACGCGTGGGGGTGGGGTGACGGCATACGGAAGCGCCCGGGGGCCGGTACGGCTCCCGGGCGCTCGCGTGCGTACGCGCTCGCCTCAGCGGGTGGGTCGCAGCGCTCCCAGCCGGGCGAGGAAGACGGCCTCGGCCACGCAGACCTTCTCGAACTCCCCGAGGTGCAGCGACTCGTTGGCGCCGTGGGCGCGGGTGTCGGGGTCCTCGACTCCGGTCACGATGATGGAGGCGTCGGGGAAGCGGGCCACGAAGTCGGAGATGAACGGGATGGACCCGCCGACGCCCATGTCGACCGGCTCGGTGCCCCAGGCGTCGGCGAAGGACGCGCGCGCCTCGTCGTAGATCGGGCCGTCGGCGTCGGCGGCGAAGCCAGAGCCGTGCTCCTCGAGCTCGACCGTGACCTTGGCGCCCCACGGGGCGTGCTCGAGCAGGTGCTGCTTGAGCAGCTCGAACGCCGCGGCCGGGTCCTGGGTCGGGGCCAGGCGCATCGAGACCTTGGCCGCGGCCTTGGCGGCCAGCGTGTTCGACGCCTTGTCGACCGACGTGACGTCCATGCCGATGGTCGTGATGGACGGCTTGTTCCACAGGCGGGTCAGGATCGAGCCGGTGCCGATGAGGTCGACGCCGTCGAGCAGCCCGGACTCCTCACGGAAGCGCGCCTCGTCGTAGTCGAGCTCGGCCGCGGTGCCCTCGTCGAGGCCTCCGACGGCGACGTCGCCCTTCTCGTCGTGGAGCGAGGACAACAGCCGGATCAGGGCCGTGACGGCGTCGGGCGCCGCGCCGCCGTACATCCCCGAGTGCACCGAGTGGTCGAGGGTCTGCACGCGCACCACCGCGCGCACACCGCCGCGCAGCGTCGTCGTGAGGGCCGGCTCGCCGATGGCCCAGTTGCCGGAGTCGGCGATGACGATGGCGTCGGCGGACAGGCGGTGCCCGTGCTTCTCGAGGATCTGGGGCAGGGAGGCCGAGCCGTACTCCTCCTCCCCCTCGACGAAGACGGTGACCCCGACGGGCAGGTTGCCGGCGTGGGCCCGCAGGGCCGCGACGTGCGCCATGACGCCGGCCTTGTCGTCGGCGGCGCCGCGACCGTAGAGCCGGCCGTCACGCTCGGTGGGCTCGAAGGGCGGGGTGTCCCAGTCGGCGTCGTCGCCGGGCGGCTGCACGTCGTGGTGGGCGTAGAGGGTGACGGTGGGCGCGCCCTCCGGTCCGTCGATGTGCCCGATGACGGCAGGGCGGCCGCCCTCGACGACGATCTCGACGTCGAGGCCCTCCCGGCGGAGCAGCTCGGCGACGGCCTCCGCGCTGCGGGCGACCTGGCTCTGGTCGAACGAGGACGCCGAGACACTGGGGATGCGCACCAGCGCCTCGAGGTCGGCGCGGACCTCTGGCATCAGGCCTGCCACACGGTCGCGGATCTGCTGGATCTGGTCGGGGGTGAGCACGTCGTCAGTCACCTGCCCGACCCTACCCACGAGCAGGCCGGTGCCGTCGCCGGTCTGATCACCCGCGTCGCGGGTCCGCCTTGGGTAGGTTCGCCGGGTGGGAGACAACACCTTCCTTGCGGGGCAGCAGCACTGGCTCGAGCGGCTCGGCAACCTGCGCAACGTCGTGCGCCAGGAGCTGGTGGCGCGCCAGCTGTCCGCCCACCTGTCCGCCCGGCCGCTCACGGTCCTCGACGTCGGGGCGGGCCAGGGCACCCAGGCACTGCGCCTCGCGCGGGCCGGCCACGTCGTGACGGCGGTGGAGCCGGACCCGCGCATGCGGGCCGTCTTCACCGAGGACGCCGCGGCCCTGGACGAGGAGGACCGCGCCCGGGTGTCGCTGGTGGACGCCGACCTCGCGGGGCTGTCGGACGCGACGCGCGGGACGGCATACGACGTCGTGCTCTGCCACGGGGTGCTGATGTACCTGCCCGAGAGCAGGGCCGCCGTGGCGGCGCTCGCGGCACGGCTCGCCCCCGGCGGGCTGCTCTCGATCGTCACCCGCAACGGCGACGCGATGGCCTGGCGCCCGGCCGTGCGGCACGACTGGCCGGCGGCGCAGGCGATGCTCGACGAGCAGCGCCGCGCGGCGCAGGAGGGGCGGGATGCCCTCTACCGCAACGAGATCGGGGTGGACGCCCGGGCGGACAGCCTCGCGTCGTTGCATCGCAACCTCGAAGCGGCCGGTCTGCACGTCGACGCGTGGTACGGCATCCGCGTCGCGAGCGACGACGTCCCGCTGGACGCCGCGACCCCAGGCCCCGAGGAGCTGTCGGTGCTGCTCGAGGTCGAGGAGCGTCTGGGCTCGACCGACCCGTACCGGGCGCTCGGGACGCTGGTGCACGTCCTCGCCCGCGCCCCACGCCGAACCCCGTAGGGCAGCGGCTGACGCGGGCGCTCGGGCGTGCTTGCATCGGGTGGTGGACGGAGACGACCGCGTCACCCAGGCCCTCGATGCCGTCCCCCGTGAGGCGTTCCTGCCACCCGGGGCACGCTCGCGGGCGCGGGACGACGTGGCGATCCTCATCGGGCAGGGGCAGACGTGCTCGCAGCCGAGCACCGTCTCGGCGATGCTGCACCTGCTCGACGTGCGACCGGGCCAACGCGTGCTGGACATCGGTTCCGGCTCGGGGTGGACCACGGCCCTGCTCGCGCACCTGACCGGCTCCGGTGGCAGGGTGCTCGGTGTCGAGCTGGAGCCCGAGCTCGTCCGCTGGGGCGCTGCCAATCTCGCTCGCTGCCGTATGCCGTGGGCCTCCATCCGCCCGGCCCTGCCGGGTGTGCTCGGCGACCCCGACCACGGCCCGTGGGACCGCATCCTGGTCTCCGCCGCAGCGCCTGCGCTTCCGCAGTCGCTCGTAGACCAGCTCGTCGAGCGCGGCCGGATGGTGGTGCCGGTCGCCGGGACGCTGACCCTGGTCGTGCGCGAAGGCGGCTCGTTGACCACCAGCTCGCACGGGCACTACCGCTTCGTGCCCCTTCGCGGCGTTCCGCCCGGCGGCTGAGGGCCGGGCAGCCGCGACGGCCTTGCGCGATGCGGGGCCTGGGCGCCCTTCGGCTTAGAGTGTCCCCGTGTTCGGACGCAAGAAGACCCTCAACGACGAGCTCGCCCCCACGGCGCCGGCCGACCCGGCCCGCCCGGGCGCGAAGAACCGGCCCACGCCCAAGCGGCGCGAGCAGGAGGCCCTCAACAAGCGTCCGCTCATCGTGACCGACCGCAAGGCGGCCGGCGCGCGCGACAAGACCGCGCGCCGCGAGGCGATGGCCAAGCAGCGCGCCGGCATGATGACCGGCGACGAGCGCTACCTGCCCGCCCGCGACAAGGGCCCGCGCCGGCGCTTCATCCGCGACTCGGTCGACTCCCGGTGGAACATCGGCGAGTTCATGCTCCCCGTCATGCTCATCGTGCTGCTGCTCAGCTTCGTGCGCCAGAGCTGGGCCCTGCTGCTCGTCTTCGTCCTGGTCTACGGCCTCATCCTCGTGGCCATCGGCGACGCCCTGCTGATGTGGCGCCGCACCCGACGCAAGATCGAGGACAAGTTCGGCTCGGCCGAGCGCGGCGACGCGTGGTACGCGATCATGCGCGCCTTCCAGATGCGGCGCACCCGGATGCCGAAGCCGCAGGTCGACCGCGGCCAGCGCCCCGCCTGACGGTCCGCCTCAAGCCGCCCAGACACACGCCCCGGACGCCGGGCAGCCCCCTGCAGGGCTGCCCGGCGTCCGACGTCTGCCGCGCGGTCAGGCCTGCAGGTCGGCGAACGCGAGCGGTGCCCGCGTGACGGCATACGTCGCGAAGTAGAGCTTGTCGACCGATCCGTCCGCGGCCCGCACGACCTCGAGCAGCTCGCCGCGCTCGCGGCCGTCCACGGCTCGGAAGCGGTCGGTGCCGTCGGCGGCGTACCGCGTCTCGGACAGCGGGTCGTCGTCGGCGAGGCGCGACCACAGCTGCCCGTCACGGACGAAGAACGTGATCGGCGAGCCCTCGGACCACCAGAGGCCGAGGAGGGGCTCGAACTCGGGCCGGGGCGCTTCGGGGACCCACGCGGCCGCGAGCGACGGCTCGGCGTCGAGGACCGCCTCCACGAGGTCGGTGGCGAGCTTCAGCGTCAGCGCACCCGACGTGGCGTTGGCGAACACGACCGCCCCGACGCCCTCCTTTCGGCGCACTCGCAGGCCGGTCAGGAAGCCCGGCATCGCGCCGCCGTGGCCGACGTAGACCCGGTCGCCGCGGCGGCCCATGCCGAAGCCCAGGCCGTAGGCGCCGCTCCACCAGTCGACGTCGGTCATGATGATCGGCCGGCACATCTCCTCGACCGTCTCGGGCCGGACCACCCGGTCGTCGGGTGCGGCGACATAGGCGGCGTAACGGCTCAGGTCGGCGACCGTCGACCAGAGCCCACCGAAGGGAGCCGTCGCGCCCAGGGGGAAGAGCGGCTCCTCGCGGACCGTCCCGGCGTAGGGGTCGACCTGGTAGCCGAGAGCCCGGTCGTCGGCGGGTGTCAGGCCGGTGCGCGTCATGCCGAGCGGGTCGATCACGCGTTCGCGCACGACGTCCTCCCAGTCGCCCCCGGCGACCCGCTCGACCACCTGGCCCAGCAGCCCGTAGGCGAGGTTGGAGTAGTGGAACGCGTGGTGCGGCGGGAGCACCTGCTCGGCCTGCTCGACCCCCGCGAGGAACTCCTCGCGCTCCGGGGCGGTGAGGCTCTCCCAGATGTTGCCGACCGGCTCACGCTGCAAGCCCGAGGCGTGGGCCAGCATCTGCCGCAAGGGGACCCGGGCGTGCCGGGTGCCGGGCAGGTAGGTGTCCAGGGTGTCGTCGAGCGAGAGCAGACCCTCGTCTCGCAGCGACATGACGGCCAGGGCCGTGAACGTCTTGGTGACCGAGCCGATCATGAACTGCGTGTCGTCGTCGGCGGGCACGGTCTCGGCCCCGAGCCGAGCGGAGCCGACGTGCGCCGACCAGACGAGGTGACCGTCGCGGACCACGCCGACGCTCACGCCGGGGGCGCGCCACGAGCGTTGCGCGGCCACGACGCGACCGAGGAGGTCGCGCTCCAGCCCGTCCGACAGCGTCTCGCTGGAAGAGGCGGTCACTCCGCTGCCCTCAGGCTCATCGGGCCGTAGACGACGGTGTCGCCCTCGCGCAGGGTCACGGCCTCCACCCCCGCCTCGAGCAGCTCGCGCCACGACTCCCCGAGGTAGCTCTCGGCGTCGCTCTGCGTGGGAAAGCCCGCGGTCGCGAGCCCCTCCCCCTGCATCGGGTTGCCGTGGGCGTCGAGGAACAGCCAGGACCAGTCAGCGCTCATGCCCGCCACCCTAGTTGGCGGCCCGTTTGACGCGGCGAGGGCTCGCGTGCGACGGTTCGCCCTACCGAAGGACGATGGGGCAAGCCGGTGGGAATCCGGCGCTGACCCGCAACCGTTACTCCGCCCCGTGCCGCCTGCCGGCTCGGGCGGACAGCCGGAAAACCCACGTCCGAACGGCTCCTTTGTCAGTCTGTCGTGGAATGCGGACCGGAGTCACCCCGCCGGGCCGGCTCCAGCCAGCGACCCGACATGGTGTCCGACCGCGAGGAGGGAACCATGTCCACCATTCGTCGCGCCCCCATCCGGGTGCTGCTCGCCGCCGTCGTCGCGGCCTGCCTCTCTGCCCTCACGCTGGCGCCGGCCCAGGCCGCCGCCTACCGCTACTGGGGCTTCTTCCAGCTCGAGAAGGGCACCTGGGCCTACGCCCAGAAGGGCCCGGACCAGACGGTCCCCAAGGACGGCGCCGTCGACGGCTGGCGGTTCGCCGTCGCCGACGAGTCGGCGACCCGCTTCCCGCGCGCCGAGCTCACGTTCGACCAGCTGTGCGGCACGACGCCGGCCCAGAGCGGCAAGAAGCGGGTGGGTCTCGTCCTCGACTTCGGCCGTCCCGCGGACGCCCCGGAGGGCGCCACCCCGCCGCAGCCCAAGGCGTCGTGCGCCGTCGTGCCCACCGACGCGACCAGCGCGGCCGTCCTTGCGACGGCCGGCGACGTGCGCGCCGAGAAGGGCCTGGTCTGTGGCGTCGACGGCTACCCCGCGAGTGACTGCGGAGGCGCGGTGAAGGACGTCAGCGCCGCGGCGAAGGCCAAGGACGAGCCGGTCACCATCGCCGCACCGTCCGCAGCCTCGTCGGCGGGCGCGTCGCCCGGCGCGCCCGCCTCGTCGAAGGCCTCGGACGTGGCATCGGCGCCGACGTCGGGCACCTCCGGCGGGACGGTCGCGGCATACGTCGTCGTGGCGCTCCTGCTGCTCGCCCTCGTCGCCTACCTGCTCGTGCGCTCACGTAGCCGCCGGAACGTCTGAGAGGCGGCGTCAGCGTGCACCCGCGCCGTGCGAGGCTCCAGCACCCCGCAGCCTGGTGGCTGTGGGGGCTGGGCCTTGCCACGGCGGCGTCGCGCACGACCAACCCGCTGCTGCTGGTGCTGGTCATCGGCGTGTGCGTCCTCGTGGTCAGCGAGCGCCGGGACCCGGCCACACCCAACCCCCTGCCGGCCTTCCTGGCGATCGGCGGGGTCGTCATCGCCTTCCGGGTCGTCGTGACGGCCGTACTCGGCAACGGCGTCACGGGCACCACGGTGGTCGTGACGCTGCCGAGCGTGCCGCTGCCGGAGTGGGCCGCCGGCATCCGCCTCGGCGGGCCGGTGACGCTCGAGTCCCTGCTGTATGCCGCCTACGACGCCCTGCGCCTGGCTGCCGTCCTCGCGTGCCTCGGCGCCGCGAACGCCCTCGCGAGCCCGCGACGACTGCTGCGCTACCTGCCGGCGACGCTCTACGACGTCGGCACCGCCGTGGTCGTCGGGCTCACCTTCGCGCCCCAGCTGCTCTCCGACGCCCGGGAGGTCCGCGCGGCCCGCACGCTGCGTGGCCGCGACGGCCGAGGGCTGCGTGAGATGGGGCGCCTCGCGGTCCCCGTGCTCGAGACCGCCTTCGAGCGCTCCCTCGGTCTCGCCGCCTCCATGGAGTCGCGTGGATACGGTCGTGCGGTGACCTCGACCGCGACCAGCCGTCGCACCGCCACCGGACTGGCCCTCGCCGGCCTGGTCGGCGTCCTCGCCGGGCTCTACGGGCTGCTCGACGCGTCCGCCGGCGGCGTCCTCGGGCTGCCGGTGCTCGTGCTCGGCATGCTCCTCGCCGCGGCGAGCCTGCTCGTGGGCGCCTCCCGCGACCCGCGGTCGGGACATCGACGCGACCGCTGGACGTGGACCGAGACCGTCACCGCGCTCGCCGGGACACTCCCGGCTGCGGTGCTCGTCGTGGCGTCGGCCCGCGGCTGGTCGGGCGTCACCCCGAGCCAGCAGGCGCAGCTGCCCGCGGTCCCCCTGCTCGCCGTCCTCGCCTTGCTCGTCGCGGCCGTCCCCGCCTGGGTCACGCCGCCCCCCAGGGAGGCCACCGCATGATCACCTTCGAGCACGTGTCGGTGCAGTATGCCGGCGCCCCGGCTCCCAGCCTGCACGACGTCACCCTCGAGATCCCCGAGGGCGAGCTCGTCCTCGTCGTCGGGCCCACCGGCAGTGGCAAGTCGACGCTGCTGCGCACCATCAACGGCCTCGTCCCCCACTTCAGCGGCGGCACGCTCACCGGACGCGTCAGCGTCGACGGGCTCGACACCGCGGAGCACCGTCCTCGCGACCTGGCCACCGTAGTCGGGCTCGTCGAGCAGAACCCCTCGTCCACCTTCGTCACCGACGTCGTCGAGGACGAGGTCGCGTACGGCATGGAGACGATGGGGCTGGACCCCACGACGATCCGCCGACGGGTCGAGGAGACGCTCGACCTGTTCGGCCTCACCCCGCTTCGTGCCCGGTCGCTGCGGGCCCTGTCGGGGGGCCAGCAGCAGCGCGTGGCCATCGCGGCGATGTTCGCGGCCGGGTCGCGAGTGCTCGTCCTCGACGAGCCGACCTCCGCGCTGGACCCGGTGGCGGCCGAGGAGGTGCTCGCGTCACTGCACCGCATCGTGCACGACCTCGGGGTCACGGTCGTGCTCGCCGAGCACCGGCTCGAGCGCGTCGTGCACCACGCCGACCGCGTCCTGCTCATCGACGCGGGCCACGTGTCCGAGCTGCTCGACCCTGCCGAGGCCATGCTGCGCTCGCAGATCTACCCGCCCGTCGTGGGCCTCTCCCGGCTCGCCGGGTGGTCGCCCACCCCCCTGTCGATCCGCGACGCCCGGCGCCGGGCCGCGACGCTGCGCGAGGCGCTCGTCGACACCGCTCCCAGCGCCGTGACCGACCGCCGGGCCACCGGGCCGGGCGATGCCCTCAGCCTGACCGGCGTGCGCGTGTCGCGCGGGAGCCGGGTCGTGCTCGAGGGCCTGGACCTGGCGGTCGCCCGCGGCTCGGTGACGATGCTGATGGGCCGCAACGGCGCCGGCAAGTCGACGCTGCTCGGTGCGGTCGCCGCCCAGCACGGGCTCGCCGGGGGCAGCGTGCGCGTCGGGGCGACGCGGCGCGACCCGCACGCGCTGTCCGCCCGCGAGCGCATCCACGCCGTCGGGCTGGTGCCACAGCAGCCGGAGCTGCTCCTCTACACCGACTCCGTTGCTGCCGAGTGCGAGGCGGCCGACGCAGACTTCGGCGCGACTCCGGGCACGGCGTGGGCCCTGCTCGACCGCATCTCCGGCGGCATCTCCCCCGACACCCATCCGCGGGACCTCTCCGAGGGGCAGCGCCTCGAGCTCGCGCTCGCCGTCATCCTGGCCGGGTCGCCCGAGCTCCTCCTCCTCGACGAGCCCACCCGCGGGCTGGACTACGGCGCGAAGAAGCGGCTCGGGGAGGTGCTCACCGGCCTCGCCGAGCGAGGCACCACGGTCGTGCTGGCGACCCACGACGTCGAGCTGGCCGCCGAGGTGGCCGACCGCGTGGTCATCCTCGCCGACGGCGAGGTCGTGACCGACGGCCCCGCACGCGAGGTGCTCGCGTCGTCACCGGCCTTCGCCCCCCAGGTGACGAAGGTGCTGCTGCCCCAGACGTGGCTGACCGTCGCCGAGGTCGCAGGCGCCCTGGCGAGGATCGCATGACCGGCCGGCGGGTCATCCCGCTGCGCTGGCCGGCCGCAGCGGCCGTGTGCCTGGCCGGCCTCGTCGGCCTGGTCGCCTTCACCTGGCCCTTCTTCGTCAGCAGCGACGTCGCGCGCGACCACGGCCACGACGCCCCCTGGTTCTTCGCCGTCCTGCTCGGCCTGCTCGCCGTCGTCTGCCTCGCCGAGGTGACGGCCGGCCGGCTCGAGCCCAAGACCATCGCCGTGCTCGGGGTGGCCGCCGCAGCCGGCGGTGGGCTGCGCCTGCTCAGCGCCGGCACCGCAGGTCTCGAGCCGATGTTCTTCGTCGTCATCGTCGCCGGCTGCGTCCTCGGACCCGGCGTCGGCTTCGTCGCCGGCGCGCTCGCCGTCACCACGGGGGCACTGCTGACGGGTGGGGTCGGACCCTGGCTGCCCTTCCAGATGATCTGCGCCGGCGGCATCGGGCTCGGCGCCGGGCTGCTGCCGGTACGGGCCGGGAGCCGCGCCGAGCGATGGGTCCTCGCCGCCTACGCCCTCGTGACGGGGCTGGCCTTCGGGGCCTTCATGAACCTGTGGTTCTGGCCGTTCGTCGGCGCCGGCGGACCGGCCGGGATGAGCTTCGTGCCGGGCGCCCCGCTGTCGGAGAACCTGGCGCACTACGCCGTCTTCTACCTGGCCACCTCGCTCGGCTGGGACCTTCCCCGTGGCGTGCTCAACGCCCTGCTGGTCCTGCTCGCCGGGCCGGCGCTGCTGCGGGTCTTCCGCCGCGGTGCCCGGCGCGCGGCGTTCGGCGTGCCGGTGCACTTCGAGCCCACGGTCCCGACAGGCACCTCGGCCACCTCGCCCACCTCGGCCACCCCGACCGACGCTGCCGCTTCCGCCGCCTCTGTGGCCTCGACGCCCTCGGACTCCACGGGCTCCACCGCCTCCACAGCCCACACGGAGTCGCGAGGCCTGGCATGAGCCGGCACGAGGTCTCAGGCCTGCCCGGCACCGCCCGGGCGTGGACCACGACGCTCGTGACCGGCCCGGTCCGCAGCGGCAAGAGCCGGCACGCCGAGGACCTGCTCTCCCACCGGTCGGGCGTCACCTACGTCGCGACCGGGCAGCCGGTTGCCGACTCCGGCACGTCGGGGCCTGCAGGACCGGACGATGCGGAGTGGCGTCGCCGGGTCGAGGGTCACCGGCAGCGCCGCCCGTCCTCGTGGCGGACGCTCGAGACCACCGACGTGGCCGGCGCCGTCTCCGCCGCGACAGGGCCCGTCCTCGTGGACTGCCTGGGCACCTGGCTCACCGCCGTGGTCGACGAAGTGGGCTGGGACGACCTCGAGGCAGCTGCGGCGGCCGTCCGGCAGGAGGAGGACCGCCTGGTCGAGTCCCTCTGCGCGGCAACGCTGCCCGTCGTGGTGGTCACGAACGAGGTCGGCTGGTCACTCGTGCCGACGACGGCTTCGGGCCGGTTCTTCCAGGACGAGCTCGGGCGCCTCAACGCCCGCGTCTCCTCGGTGGCGCGCCACGTGCACCTCGTCGTCGCCGGCCGCGTCCTCGACCTCAGCGACTCGCCCGTCGTCCCCGTCGTCCCCGTCGTGCCCATCACGCCCGGTGACCCCGACGTTCGAGGCGAGACCCGCGACCACGCGTCCGGCACGCGCGATGCGTGACGCCTGGCGCTTCGCCGTCGGCACGTTCACGGCGCTGCCGGTCCGTGCGCCGGAGCACGTCGACCGTCGTGTCACGGGTCTCGCCATGCTGCTCGCACCGGCGACGACCGTGGGCGCCGGTCTCGCCTGGGTCGTGCTCGCCCTCGTCGTGGGCACGGGCCTGCTGCCTGCGGCAGTCGCAGCCACCCTCGCGCTGACCGTGACCACACTGCAGTCCCGGGCCCTGCACCTCGACGGCCTCGCCGACCTGGCCGACGGCCTGACGTCCGGCCACGACCGGGAGCGCTCCCTCGCGGTGATGCGGCGGGGCGACACCGGACCGGCCGGGGCCGCCGCCCTCGTGCTGGTGCTGCTCCTCGACGCCGCCTGCCTCACGACCCTTCTGCGTGACCCCGTGGGGACCGCGCTGGCGGTCGTGGCGCTCGCCGCAAGCCGGCTCGCGTGCGCCGTGTGCGCGCGGGACGGCATACCCCCCGCTCGTCCGGAGGGTCTCGGCCAAGGGGTGGCCGGCACGGTCGGCCGCGCCCAGCTGGTCGCTGCGTCGGTCGGCGTGGCGACCCTTGCGGCCCTTGCCGGCCTGCTCGCGGCCCACCTGGCGCGCCACGGCTCGAGCACCTGGTGGCTCGGCGCGGCCCTGTCCGCGGCGGTCGTGGTGGCCGCGGTGGGTGGCGCGCTCGCGACGCGCCGCCATGCCGTGCGCCGCCTCGGCGGTATCACCGGCGACGTCATCGGTGCAGCCATCGAGGTGTCCCTGGCCGTGGGCCTCGTCGCGGCCACGATCGCGCTGTCGCTCGCCTGAGCGGCGAGCCAGAGGCCGAGCGTCGGCCCCGGCGCGGCCTGCGCGCCGGGGCCGCTCGTCGATCAGGCCTGGCGGGTCTGCACCTGCACGAACGGCGGCTTGACCACCGTCGCCGGCAGCGTCCGGCCGCGCACGTCGATCTCGACCGTCGCCCCGTCGGCGATGCCCGGGGCGAGCAGCGCCAGGGCAATGCCCTGCTTCAGCGTGGGAGAGAACGTGCCGGAGGTGACCTCGCCCGCGGCGGCGCCCTCGAAGGACACGGTGCAGTGGGCCCGCGGGATGCCGCGTCCCGTGACGAGCAGGCCGCGCATCAGACGCGTCGGGTCGGCGCGCTCGGACTCCAGCGCCGGCTTGCCCCAGAAGGTGTCCTTCTTCCAGCCGACGGCCCAACCGGCCCGCGCCTGCACGGGCGAGATCTGCAGCGAGAGGTCCTGGCCGTGGAGGGGGTAGCCCATCTCGGTCCGCAGGGTGTCGCGGGCGCCCAGCCCGCAGGGCTTGCCGTCGAAGGGGGTCATCGCCTCGAGGAGGGCGTCCCAGAGCGCCGGCGCGTCGTCCCAGCGCGGGACGAGCTCGTAGCCGCGCTCGCCGGTGTAGCCGGTGCGGCACACGATGACGGGCCGGCCCTGCCAGTCGGCCTCGACGAAGGACATGTAGTCGTGCCCGGTGGGCAGCCCGAGCGACTGCAGCACCTCGTCGCTCTCCCGCCCCTGGACGGCGATGACGCCGTAGTCGCGGTGCAGGTTGGTGACGGTGATGCCCTCCGGCGCGGCTGCCTGCAGACGGCGGACGACCTCGGCCGTGTTGGCGGCGTTGGGGATGAGGAAGACGTCGTCGTCGGACTTCAGGTAGACGATGAGGTCGTCGACGACACCGCCCGACTCGTCGCAGCAGAGGGTGTACTGCGCCGAGCCCGGCTGGATGCGGCGCACGTCGTTGGTGAAGCAGGAGTTGACGAAGTCGGCGGCCCCCGGACCGGTCACCGACGCCTTGCCGAGGTGGCTGACGTCGAAGACCCCCACGCGCTCGCGCACCGCGGTGTGCTCGGCGACGACGCCGCCGCCGGGGTACTCGATCGGCATGTCCCAGCCGCCGAAGTCGGCCATCTTGGCGCCGAGGGCGACGTGGCGGTCGTGCAGGGGTGAGGTCAGCGGGGAGGTCGTCCCCGACGTCGCTGTCGTCATGGGCGTCAACCTACCGCCACCGGGTATGCCGTCCGCGCTCGTTACTATCGAACGCTGCCACTCGCACCACCCGCCCCGAGGACGCGCTGCGACGTGCGCCCGGAAGCACCTGACACCAAAGGAGTCCTTCGTGGCCAACCTCACCATCTCGAACCGCTCGGCGGCCGACACCGCAGCCGACGCCCTCGTCGTCGCGCTGGTCGCCGCCGACCCGTCCGGGGAGGGCACCGCCGCCCTGGCGCCCGGTCACGACCTCCCCCGCAAGGCGCTCTCGCACCTGACCTCGGTCGTCGCCGACCTCGGACTCGCAGGCAAGGTCGGCGAGGTCACCACCCTCGCCGCCGTGCCCGACGTCTCCGCGCGTCTCGTCGTGCTGGCCGGCATCGGCCAGCTGAAGGCCGACTCCACGCCGGACCCGACGGCTCTCGAGGACGTGCGCAAGGGGATCGGTGCGGCGATCCGGTCGCTCAGCAAGAAGGAGAAGGTCGCCGTCGTCGTGCCGGGCACGTCGGTCGAGCTCGTGTCGGCCGTGGCCGACGGTGCGGCGCTCGGGGCATACGCCGTCTCCAAGGCCGGCACGACGAGCACCGACGCCGTCGAGACGGTCACCCTGGTCGGGCCGGCCGACTCGACCTCGCGCAAGGTGGTCAAGCGGGCCGCTGCCATCGGTGAGGCGGTCGCCTACACCCGCGACCTCGTCAACCTGCCCCCGAACCTGCTCTACCCCGAGACGTTCGTGGACTCCCTCGCCGAGAAGTTCAAGGGCACCAAGGTCAAGCTCAAGTCCTACGACATGAAGGCGCTGCGCGCGGGCGGCTTCGGCGGGACGGTCGGCGTCGGCCAGGGCTCGGCCAATGACCCGCGGATCGCCGTCCTCAGCTACAGCCCGTCCCGCCCGAAGGCCTCGATCGCCTTCGTCGGCAAGGGAATCACCTTCGACTCCGGCGGCCTGTGCATCAAGCCGGCGAACGGCATGCTGACGATGAAGTGCGACCTGGCCGGTGCCGCTGCCGTCGCCGGTGCCGTCCTCGCCATCGCCGAGCTCGGCCTGCCCATTGCCATCACCGGCTACCTCGGCCTCGCCGAGAACATGCCGAGCGCCACGGCGCAGCGCCCCAGCGACGTCGTGACGATGCGCGGCGGCAAGACGGTCGAGGTGCTCAACACCGACGCCGAGGGCCGCATGGTCCTCGGCGACTGCATCGCCCTGGCCTCCGAGTCCTCGCCCGACGCCATCGTCGACATCGCGACGCTCACCGGGGCCCAGGTCGTGGCACTCGCCAACACCGCTGCCGTGATGGGCAACGACGACGCGTTCCGCACCCGGGTGCTCGACGCGGCCACGGCCGTCGGCGAGGCGATGTGGCCGATGCCGCTCCCGAAGGAGCTGCGACCGGCCCTCGAGTCGATCAACGCCGACATCGCCCACAAGGGCGGGGCCGAGGGCGGCATGCTCACGGCCGGGATCTTCCTCAACGAGTTCGTCGGCGAGGGCATCCCGTGGAGCCACCTCGACATCGCCGGGCCCGCCTTCAACGACAAGGCGCCCACCGGCTACTGGCCCAAGGGCGGCACCGGCTTCGGCGTGCGCACCCTGGTCGGGCTCGCCGAGTCCTACGTCTGAGGACCCCCGTACGCCGAGAGGCCACGTTCCCGCCGGAACGTGGCCTCTCGTGTGTGCGGCCTGCCGTCAGCCGCCGGACTTGCGGCGGAACATCTGCTGCGCCTTGGCCGGGCCGTGGCCGCCGCCGTGCACCTTGGTGCGGTCGTGGTCGTCGGAGACGTCCTTGCCGCCGTGGGCGTGCTTCTTGTCGAGGGCGGCCCGGAACTTGGCCTTCATCTCCTCGCTCGGTCCGCTGGGCGCATCGTCCTGCTTCGCCATGTCGAGAACCTCCTGTGTCGCTGTGGCGCCGTATCCGGCCGGAGTGGACATGCCCGACCCTGTCAGCGAACGTCGCCGCGGTCCACTCGTTTGCCCCGAGCCGTATGCCGTGTCGTGGCGGTGTCGTGCTGGTGTCGTGGCGGCGTCGCGGTCAGGCGTCTCCCTGGCGCCGACGCTTGTTCCACTCTCTCATCCGGTTGGGGTAGCCGGTCTGGTTGACGTCGTAGACGGGGATGCCGAGTCGCTGGCTGACCTCGAAGCCCTCCTTCGGCGAGCCCACCGCGCGGCGGGTCCACTCGCCGTCCCAGGCGATGAGCACGATGGTCGTCGTCGTGACGCTCGTGGCGGGCTCGACGTAGGCCTCGACCCCGAGGTGCGAGTCGACGAAGGAACGCAGGTGCTGCTCGACCGCCTTGCGGTCGATCTGCATCCTCGGCCCGTCGGAGCGGACGGCACGGCCCGCTCCGGTGCGCCCCCCGCGCCGTGAGAACCAGCCCATGGCGGCACTGTACGTGCTGGAGCCGTGCACCGGGCCGGAGCACGCCGGCAGCCGTGACCTGCCTGTGACGTCCTTCGCGATCAATGACAAGATGCTCTTGCACCCCCAGCCTCCACGGTCGCCCGCATGCCCTGCCTCCCCCGGCCTGCTGCCTGCTGGACCGCGGGAGCACGCAACTCACCCGAAGGAGCACATGCACATGCCGGCTGATGCCGCAGGCGACTACGACGTCGTCATTCTCGGTGGAGGGTCCGGCGGCTACGCCTGTGCCCTGCGGTCGGCGGAGCTCGGGCTCTCGGTCGCGCTCGTCGAGAAGGGCCGGCTGGGCGGCACGTGCCTGCACCAGGGCTGCATCCCGACCAAGGCGCTGCTCCACGCTGCGGAGGTCGCCGACGTCGCCCGCGACGGAGCCTCTTTCGGCGTCAAGACCACCTTCGAGTCGGTCGACATGTCGGGTGTCAACGCCTACAAGGACGGCGTCATCGGCCGCCTCTACAAGGGCCTGCAGGGTCTGGTGAAGGCCGCGAAGATCGACTACGTCGAGGGCACCGGCGCCCTGGACGGCCCCCACACCGTCGTCGTCGGCGAGCGCCGTCTCACCGGCCGCAACGTCGTGCTCGCCACGGGCAGCTACGCCAAGTCGCTGCCCGGGCTCGAGATCGGCGGCCGCATCATGACGAGCGAGCAGGCCCTGTCGATCGACCACGTCCCGGCGCGCGTCGTCGTGCTCGGCGGCGGCGTCATCGGTGTCGAGTTCGCCTCTGTCTTCAAGAGCTTCGGCTCGGAGGTCACCATCGTCGAGGCGCTCCCGCGGCTGGTGGCGGCCGAGGACGAGGCCATCAGCAAGCAGCTCGAGCGCTCGTTCCGCAAGCGCAAGATCACCTTCAAGACCGGCGCGCGCTTCGCGGGGGCGACGCAGCAGGGCGAGGTCGTCACCGTCGCGCTGGAGTCGGGCGAGACCATCGAAGCCGACCTGCTGCTCGTGGCCGTCGGCCGCGGGCCGGTCACCGAGGGCCTGGGCTTCGAGGCGGCGGGCGTCACCGTCGACCGCGGCTTCGTGCCCACCGACGAGCGCCTGCGCACCGGCGTGCCGGGCGTCTACGCCGTCGGCGACATCGTGCCCGGCCTGCAGCTGGCGCACCGCGGCTTCGCCCAGGGCATCTTCGTCGCCGAGGAGATCGCCGGCCTGGCGCCGGCGCCCATCCAGGAGAGCGGGATCCCGCGCGTCACCTACTGCGACCCCGAGATCGCGAGCGTCGGGCTCACCGAGGCGCAGGCCCGCGAGACCTACGGCGACGTCGCAACCTACGAGTACAACCTCGGCGGCAACGGCAAGTCCCAGATCCTCGGCACGCAGGGCTTCGTCAAGCTCGTTCGCCAGGTCGACGGACCGGTCGTCGGCGTCCACATGATCGGTGCCCGGATGGGCGAGCAGATCGGCGAGGCGCAGCTCATCGTCAACTGGGAGGCGCACCCCGAGGACGTCTCCGGTCTCATCCACGCACACCCCACGCAGAACGAAGCACTCGGCGAGGCACACTTGGCCTTGGCGGGTAAGCCCCTGCACGCACACGCTTGAGCCAGAAACTGGGAAGAGGAGAAAACACGTCATGTCAGAACGCGTGACCATGCCGGCCCTGGGTGAGTCAGTCACCGAGGGGACCGTCACCCGCTGGCTGAAGAACGTCGGTGACCGCATCGAGGTCGACGAGCCGCTGCTCGAGGTCTCGACCGACAAGGTCGACACGGAGATCCCCTCCCCCGTGGCGGGCACCCTGCAGGAGATCCTGGCTCAGGAGGACGACACCGTCCCCGTCGGCGCCGACCTCGCCGTCATCGGCGACGGCGCCGCTCCCTCGGGCGGCGGCGACGCGCCCGCCGCCGAGCCGGCTCCGGCGCCCCAGGCCGAGGCCGCTCCCGCCCCCGAGGCGCCGAGCGTGGACCAGGAGCCGCAGCCCGCCACGAGCGAGCCCGAGGCCTCCCAGGCCGCGCAGCCGCAGGCCGGTGCGTCGTCGTCCGAGGGTGGCGAGGGCCAGACGGTCACCATGCCGGCACTCGGCGAGTCCGTCACCGAGGGCACCGTCACGCGCTGGCTCAAGGCCGAGGGTGACGAGGTCGCCGTCGACGAGCCGCTCCTCGAGGTCTCGACCGACAAGGTCGACACCGAGATCCCCTCCCCCGTCGCCGGAACGCTGACCAAGATCCTCGTCCAGGAGGACGACACGGTCCCGGTCGGCGCCGACCTCGCCGTCATCGGTGGCGGAGCACCGGCCGCTGCGCCGGAGCAGCCCGCCCAGCAGCCAGCACAGCAGCCAGCACAGCAGCAGGCCGAGCCGGAGCAGGCCGCGCCGCAGCAGACGCCCGAGCCCGCCCGCGCCGAGACGCCCGCCCCTGCCGCGGCTGCCTCCCAGGCGACCGAGGAGACCCGGGTCGAGGCCGCCGGCAAGCCCGCCGACGCCGAGCGCCCGCCGGCCCAGCAGTCCCCGGAGGCTCCTGAGGCCCCCGCCGCAGCACCGGCCTCGGCGTCCTCGCGTGACGACGCCGCCGCCTACGTGACGCCGCTCGTGCGCAAGCTCGCTTCTCAGCACGGCGTCGACCTGGGCTCGATCACCGGCACCGGTGTCGGCGGACGCATCCGCAAGCAGGACGTGCTGGACGCTGCCGAGGCCGCCAAGGCCCCGGCGCCCGCCCAGCAGCCTGCCGCCCCGGCCCCTGCCGCTCCTGCAGCCTCGGCCACGCCCAGCGCCCCGGCTGCAACCGCCGCCGTCTCGCCCAAGCGCGGCACACGGGAGAAGATGAGCCGCCTGCGCAAGGTGATCGCCACCCGCATGGTCGAGTCGCTGCAGGTCTCCGCCCAGCTGACGACGGTCGTCGAGGTCGACCTCACCAAGGTGGCGCGCCTGCGCGCCCGGGTGAAGGACGAGTTCGAGGCGCGCGAGGGCACCAAGCTCAGCTTCCTGCCCTTCCTCGCCCTGGCTGCCACCGAGGCGCTCAAGGCGCACCCGATGGTCAACGCGAGCATCGAGGGCGACGAGGTCGTCTACCACGGCACCGAGAACCTCTCGATCGCCGTCGACACCGAGAAGGGCCTCATCGTCCCGGTCGTCAAGAACGCCGGCGACCTCAACATCGCCGGGCTCGCCCGCGCGATCGCCGACGTGGCGGCCCGCACGCGCAGCAACAAGATCACGCCCGACGACCTCGCCGGTGGCACCTTCACCATCACCAACACCGGCAGCCGCGGCGCGCTGTTCGACACGCCTATCATCAACCAGCCCCAGGTCGGCATCCTCGGCACGGGCGCGATCGTCAAGCGTCCTGTCGTGGTCACCGACGCCGACGGCGGCGAGACCATCGCGATCCGCTCGATGATGTACCTCGCGCTGTCGTACGACCACCGGATCGTCGACGGAGCCGACGCCGCACGGTTCCTCGCGACGATGAAGGCCCGCCTCGAAGAGGGCCAGTTCGAGGCCTGAACCTCGCCGTCGCTGACCGAACGAGGAGAAGCACATGACGAAGCGCGTCGCCATCACCGGCTCGTCCGGCCTGATCGGCGGCGCGCTTCGTCGTCGCCTCACCGACCGCGGCGACGTGGTCGTCCGCGTCGTGCGGCGCCAGCCCTCGGGACCCGGCGAGGTGCAGTGGGATCCCTCCCGCGGCACGCTCGAACCGGGAGCCCTCGAGGGCGTCGACGCCGTGGTGAACCTCGCCGGCGTCGGCATCGGCGACAAGCGCTGGAACGCCGAGCACAAGCGGGAGGTCGAGCGCTCCCGCACCGACGCCACGGGCACCGTCGCGCAGGCGCTGGTCGCTCACCACGAGCGCACCGGCGAGACGGTGCGCCTCGTCAACGCCTCGGCCGTGGGCTACTACGGCGACCGCGGCGACGAGCGCCTCACCGAGACGAGCGCGCCCGGCACGGACTTCCTCGCCGGGGTCGTGGTGCGCTGGGAGGGCGCTGCGCAGTCAGCGGTGGAGGCCGGCATACCCGTCGCGTTCACCCGGACGGGACTCGTGATGGCCCCCGACGGCGGCGCGTTCCAGCAGGTCGTGATGCTCGGCCGCCTCGGCCTCGGAGGCCCGATGGGCTCCGGCCGGGAGTGGTGGCCCTGGATCACGCTCGTCGACGAGGTGCGCGCCATCACGCACCTGATCGACCGCCCCGATCTCGTCGGGGCCTTCAATCTCACCTCCCCCGGGGTGGCGCGCCAGCGGGACATCGCCGCGGCGATCGGCCACGCCCTGTCGCGTCCGGCGCTCGTGCCCGCGCCGCGCTTCGCACTGCGTGCCGTCGTCGGTGAGTTCGCCGACTACATCACCGCGAGCCAGCGCGTCGAGCCGGCAGCCCTGCTCGCCTCAGGGTTCACCTTCGAGCACTCCGACCTCGAGCCTGCCGTCAGGTGGCTGGTGCAGCGCTGATCGAGGCCAGCCGCCAGCCCTGGTCGCCGCGCGCGAGCGTGAAGTCGAGCTCGCGGCCCGTGTCGGCCGGCTCGGCCCTCCTCGTCTGCCCCCCGGTGACGACGACGTATGCCGTCCAGTCGACCCGGGCGCGCAGCACGGCAGCCGTGGGTGAGCCGGACACGAACCGGGCCTCGGCCACCTCCAGCCCGAGGCGCTCCCACCCGGTGTCGGCCTTCACCAGTGCCTCGACGAGCTCGCGGTCACTCGCCAGGCTCGCCGAGCCGGGTGCGTGGACGGCCTCGAGGGCTCGGGCGTCCCGGGCCGTGAGTGCCGATGCCCGACGGTCGCTCAGGGTCTGGAGCAGGTCCTCGGGCCGGCGCGAGGGGCTCACCGGGTCGCGGAGCAGCGCATCCGCCCCAGCGCTCGCCGCGGCTGCTGCGGGGGCGGTCGGGACGCTCTTCGAGGGGGCGACGGCGCCTGCCGGTGCGCCGGTCTCCGCAGCTTTGTCCGCCGTCGGCGACGCAGCAGACGTCACAGGCACGGGCACGGTCGTGACCCCCGCGACGGGGTGCCCGCCCGCCTGGGCGGCGGCGAAGGCCCAGCCGGCGACCCCGAGCAGCGGGACGGCCACCAGCGCCGCGGCGGCGGGGCGCGACCACCGGCTCGACCACCGGCGTGAGGGCAGCCAGGTCGGCCGGGTCAGCCGGCGCCGTCGGCGGTCGACCGGCGCGCTCGCCGACTCGGCGTTCGCGTCGGCGCGCAGGCGGTGCGTCAGGGCCGCGGCCGGGTCCGCGTCGACGACGACCTCCACCGGCTGCGCCGGGGCGGCGTCGTAGAACAGCCGGGCGAGCTCCGCCGCACCGGGACGGCGCTCGGCGTCGGGGTCGATGGCCGCGGCCACCACCGGGCCCAGCTCGGCCCCGACATGGCTGACGACCGTCTCGAGGTCGAGCCGGGTCATCGTGTCGGGCGCCCCGTTGCCGGTGAGGCAGAACCACGCGACTGCGCCCACCGCGTACACGTCGGCGGCTTCACCGGGCTCGGCGCCCAGGCGCACCTCGGGGGCGACGAAGCCGGTGGTGCCGTAGACGGCACCCGGGACGGTTCCGGCGACCCGCGCCGCACCGAGGTCGAGCAGCACGGGTCGCCCGTCGGGAGTCACCATGACGTTGGACGGGGAGATGTCGGCGTGGACGCCGCCCGCCGCGTGCAGGTGGGCGACGGCCTCGCAGACGGGTGTCAGCACGGTGACGACCTCGCCCGCGCGGAGGTGGCCACGGCTGCGCACCATGCCGCCGAGCTGCGCGCCGGTGACCCGGTCGAAGACCAGCGCGTCGCGGCCGTCGGCCAGCGGGACGACCGACCTCAGAGGGACGAGGTGCTCGTGCTGGACCGCCAGCAGCACCTGCTGCTCGACCAGCGCCTCGTCCTCGTCGAACACGTCGCGGGCGTGGTGCGGCACCTTGATCGCCACCGGACGGCCGGTCGGGTCGGTGCCCGACCACACGACGGCAGAGGCACCGGCGCCGAGGACTGCGTCGACGCGGTGTCCGGGGATGCGTGGGGGGTCGGTGTCTCCGGGCTCGTTGCTGCTCACCCGTTCATGCAAGCAGGGCGCCCGCCGCGCGCGGGCCCGTCATCCACAGGGACGGCAGGCCCGGTCAGGGCGTCTGGCCGGGGGTGACCACCTCGACGACCCGTCCGTCGCGGGCGCTGATACGTGCCGCGTCGAGGACGGCGAGGACGTGGACGGCGTCGCGCGGGTCGACCGGCATGGTGGCCTGCGGGTCCGAGGAGGTCAGCGCCGCCGCGACCGCACGGTAGAAGTTGGCCTGGTCGGCGTCGGTGACGACCGGACCGGGCACACGCTCCTCGCCGCGCACGATCCAGCCCACGGCGTTCCCCTGGTTCTCGAACTCGCGGAAGGCGCTGACGTCGTCGAACTGCCGCCCGATGACGTAGGCGCCGCCGGAGCCGCTGACGCGCGCCCGTGGCCCGGGCGCGCCGTTGACCGAGCTGGACATGACGTGGCTGACCACACCGGAGGTGTGCCGGCAGGCGAGGAAGGTGTCGTCCTCGGCGACGGTGGTGCGGGCGTCGACCTCGGCGTAGACGGACTCCACCTCGCCGTGCAGCAGGACCGCCTGGTCGACGAGGTGTGTCTGGAGGTCCAGCAGCAGGCCGCCTCCCTGCTCGGCGGGCACCTGCTCCCGCCAGCGCTGCTTCGGCACGGGCCGCCAACGGTCCCAGCGGTATTCGGCGCGCCAGATGTCACCGATAAGCGCGTCGTCGCGGACGGTGCGCAGGGCCGCGAGCTCGGGATCGAAGCGGCGGTTGTTGAAGACCGTCAGCGGCACCCCGTGGTGGACCGCGAGGTCGACGACGTCGAGTGCCTGGCTGGCCTCGACCGCGAGCGGCTTGTCGACGACGAGCGGCCGGCCTGCCTCGATGACACGCTCGGCCTGCTCCGCGTGGACGCCGCTCGGAGAAGCGAGCACCACCAGGTCGAGGCCCTCCACTCCCAGCAGCGTCTCCAGGTCCGGGACCACCTCGGCGTGGGGCAGGTCGGCTCGCACCTCGTCGGCCCGCGTCGCGTTCGACGTCGACACCGCGGCGACGGTCAGGCCAGCGCGCTCGATGAGCGGCGCGTGGATGCCGCGGCCGGCCGAGCCGTAGCCGACGAGTCCGACACGCAGTCCGGCTCCGGCACTGGGGCGAGGGGCTGGGGGCGGCTCTGTGGCAGGCATTCCGGCATCGTATGCCGCCCGGCGTAGGCTGCTCGCATGCGCTTCGTCCACCTCGGCCTCGACCCCGACTTCGTCGACTACGAGCGGGCCTGGCAGATCCAGCGCGAGACCCACGCGAAGGTCGTGGCCGGCGAGGAGCCCGACACCGTCTACCTCCTCGAGCACCGGGCCGTGTACACGGCCGGCAAGCGCACCGAGCCGCAGGAGCGTCCCAAGGACGGCACGCCGGTCATCGACGTCGACCGGGGCGGCAAGATCACCTGGCACGGTCCGGGCCAGATCACCGGCTACCCCATCGTCCGGCTCCCCGCCCCCATCGACGTCGTCGGCTACGTCCGGCACATCGAGGAGATGATGATCCGCGTGTGCGCCGACTTCGGCGTCGAGGCCGGCCGGGTCGAGGGCGAGAGCGGCACGTGGATCGCCGAGGACGACCGCGGCCCGCGCCGCAAGATCGGCGCCATCGGCATCCGCGTGAGCCGCCAGGTCGCGATGCACGGCTTCGCCTTCAACTGCAATCCCGACCTGTCGTGGGGCGACGTGATCATCCCGTGCGGCATCGTGGGCGCGGGTGTGACGTCGCTGTCCTTCGAGCTCGGCCGGGACGTGCCCGTCACCGAGGTCCTCCCCCACGTCGAGAAGCACCTCGCCGACATCCTCCCGACGCTGCGGCCCAACCAGCGTGTCCTGACCTGACCGTCGGCTCTCGCCCCTAGGGTGTGCTCACAGCCGACTCTCAGGGGGAGAAGCCGATGGACGTCGCCGTCCGCACCGTCAACCTGCGCAAGACGTATCTGAGCCGGGGGTCGCGGCGCGTCGCCGTCACCGGCCTGTCGATGTCGGTGCCCCTGGGCGGGGTCCACGGGTTCCTCGGGCCCAACGGCAGCGGCAAGACCACGACGATCCGCATGCTGCTGGGCCTCGTCCGCGCCGACTCCGGCACCGCCGAGGTCTTCGGCGAGCGAGTGCCAGGCCGGCTGCCCCAGGTCATCGACCGGGTCGGTGCCATCGTCGAGTCGCCGAAGTTCTTCCCGCGCTTCACCGCCCGGCAGAACCTCGGCCTGCTCGCCGGCGCCATCGGCACCCCGCGTCACCGCATCGACGAGGTCCTCGAGGCCACGCACCTCGCCGACCGCGGGCACGACCGGTATGCCGGCTTCTCCCTCGGCATGAAGCAGCGCCTCGCGATCGCCGCCACCCTGCTCAAGGACCCCGACCTGCTCATCTTCGACGAGCCCACCAACGGGCTCGACCCCGCGGGCATCCGCGAGGTGCGCGACACGATGCGCAGCCTCGGCGCCCAGGGCAAGACGCTCCTCGTCAGCTCGCACATCCTGGCGGAGGTCGAGCAGGTCGCCGACACCGTGTCGATCATCGGGCACGGCAGGCTGCTCGCGGAGGGCCGCGTCGCCGACATCCTCGGCGGTGCGGGTGTCGCGCAGGTTCGCGTCGGCGTGGCCTCCCCTGACCGCGCCGCGCAGGTGCTCGAAGCCGACGGCTTCGCGGTCACCCGCGATGGCGACCACCTCGTCGTCGGCGCCGGCGACCCCTCGACCGTGACCCGCTCGCTGGCCGGGCACGGGCTCTACGTCGCCGAACTCGTCCCGGTGCGGCCCGACCTCGAGTCCGCGTTCCTGGCCCTGACGGCCGAGGAGGGCCTGGGCAGTGACGCCGACCGCGCCGCGGGCAGCGTGCAAGGAGGTGCGGCATGAGCGAGACGCTGCTCACACCCGACTCGCGACCCCGCGTCGACGTGCGACCGCAGGGGACCTCGTTCGCCGGTCTCGTGGGCGTTGAGCTGCGCCGGCTCTGGTGGCGCCGGCTCACCAAGGTGGCCGTCGTCGCCGTCGTGCTCTTCATCGGGGCCACCGTCTACAACGCCTACAACGAGAGCTCGCCCGAGCGGATCGCCCGACAGCTCGACAACTACCGGTCGATGCAGCAGGAAGCGCCGCGGATGCTGGAGCAGTGCCGCACCGCGCAGGCGGAGGAGCGCGACCGCAGCGGCGACCAGTCCGTCGACTTCGGTTGTGACCAGCAGCGCCCGCCGACGCTCGAGGACATGGGGCTCGTCCTCCCGGACGCCGACACGATCACCGGGGGGATCGCGAAGTCGGGGGCCCTGCTACTGGCCTTCGTCGCCCTCCTGCTCGGCGCGAGCTTTGTAGGAGCCGAGTTCGCGACCGGCTCGATGGGCACCTGGCTCACCTTCCAGCCGCGGCGCCTGCGGGTTGCCGCCAGCAAGCTGGCTGCCGTCGCGATCGGCTCCGCCGCGATCGCAGCGCTCGCCCTCGTCCTGGCCAACCTCGGAGCCCGGATGGTGTCGGTCGTCAACCGACCCGGCGCCGACGTGAAGCTGCCGAGCCCGCCGGCGCCCGACGAGCCGCTGGCGCTGCTCGGACTGCGGGTCGTCGCACTCGTCGTCGGTGCGGGCCTCGGGGGCGCCGCCCTCGGTCTGCTGCTGCGCCACACCGCCGCCATCATCGGCTTCGTGCTCGGCTACGGCGTCGTCGTCGAGGGCTTCGCCGTCAACGGCCTGCTCCAGGGGCGCCTGCAGCCCTGGTCGGTGATGAAGAACATCGAGGCGTTCGTCTCGAAGGGCGCGACGTACTACGCCGAGACCTGCACGGCCTCCCGGTGCGACTACCAGGAGCACGTCCTCACCTACACCCACGGCTGGGTCTTCCTGCTCTGCGCCCTCGTGCTCGTGCTCGTCGTCGGGCTGGTCGCCTTCCGCCGGCGCGACGTCGGCTGACCCGGTCACCCGGCGACACGGCATACGACCCTTTTCGTATGCCGTGTCGCCGACCTCGGGAGCGCACCCGGGCTGTCCAGGGTTGTCGGCAGGTGGGCGTAACCTGTGCGGAGCAGCCAAACCCACCTAGGAGCCCGTGTGTCTGTCGTTCCCGACGGCCGTCGTCTGCTGCGCGTCGAGGCGCGCAACGCCGAGACCCCCATCGAGCGCAAGCCGTCCTGGATCCGGACGACCGCCAAGATGGGCCCGGAGTACACCGCCCTGCACTCGATGGTCAAGAGCGAGGGCCTGCACACGGTGTGCCAGGAGGCCGGCTGTCCCAATATCTTCGAGTGCTGGGAGGACAAGGAGGCGACCTTCCTCATCGGGGGTGACGTCTGCACCCGGCGCTGCGACTTCTGCGACATCGCCACGGGCCGTCCCACCGCGCTCGACCTCGACGAGCCGCGGCGCGTCGCCGAGTCGGTGCGCCAGATGGGCCTGCGCTACTCGACCGTCACCGGCGTCGCCCGCGACGACCAGCCCGACGGCGCGGCGGGCCTCTACGCCGAGACGATCCGCCAGATCCACCTGCTCAACCCCAACACCGGCGTCGAGATCCTGCCGCCCGACTTCGGGGCCAAGCCCGAGCTCGTCGGCCAGGTCTTCGACGCCCGGCCCGAGGTCTTCGCGCACAACCTCGAGACGGTGCCGCGCATCTTCAAGCGCATCCGCCCGGCCTTCACCTACGACAAGTCGCTCCAGGTCCTGACGATGGCGCGCGAGGCGCAGCTCGTCACCAAGAGCAACCTCATCCTCGGCATGGGCGAGACCGACGTCGAGATCGAGGAGGCCATCCGCGACCTGCACGACGCCGGCTGCGACATCCTCACGATCACCCAGTACCTCCGCCCCTCCAAGCTGCACCACCCGATCGACCGCTGGGTCAAGCCGGAGGAGTTCGTGCACTGGTCCGAGGTGGCCGAGCAGATGGGCTTCAAGGGCGTCATGGCGGGCCCGCTGGTGCGCTCGTCGTACCGCGCCGGGCGCCTGTGGGCGACCGCGATGCGCAAGTGGGGCCGCGAGATCCCCGAGCACCTCTCGCACCTCGCCGAGGCCGCCGGCTCCCCCGCCCGCCAGGAGGCGGCGTCGTTGGTGGCGCGCTCCCAGACCGCCGTATCCTGAGCACCATGGCACGCAACAACAAGGACGGCGACGCGAGCTCGCCGGAGAAGAAGCAGGGACGGCTCTCCCAGATCCGTGACGTCTACCGGATCTCCAAGCAGGCTGACCCGGCCATCGGCTGGTTCATGCTGCTGGCGTTCCTCGTGGTCTTCGGGGTGCTCCTCATCGTCGGCTTCGTCGTCAAGCTGCCGTGGATCTTCGGCATCTTCGGCGTGCTCTTCGGCATCCTCGCCGCCACGATCATCATGAGCCGCCGGGCCGAGCGTGCCGCCTACAGCCAGATCGAGGGCCAGGCCGGCGCCGCAGGTGCGGCGCTCACCTCGATCCGCCGCGGCTGGTACACCGACCGCGAGCCGGTCGCCGCCGACGTCGCCCGTCCGGGCGACATCAACTCCGCCGCCATGGTCTACCGCGCGCTCGGCCGGCCCGGTGTCGTGCTCGTCGGTGAGGGCCCGACCGGTCGCGTGCAGAAGCTGCTGGCCGCCGAGAAGAAGCGCGTCGAGCGCGTCGCCCCGGGCGTCCCGGTGACGACGCTCCGCGTCGGATCCGGTGACAACGAGGTGCCCCTGCCCAAGCTCGCGAGCAAGGTGCAGCGGCTCAAGCCCCAGATCACCAAGGACGAGATGGCGATGGTCAACAAGCGCCTCAAGGCCCTCGGCGGGATGCGCGCACCGCTGCCCCCGGGCGTCGACCCGACCCGCGCCCGCATGGACCGCAGGGCCCTGCGCGGCAAGTGACCTGACATGTGCGGAAGGGCCGGCTCCCCGAGGAGCCGGCCCTTCCGCATACGTGCTCTGTCAGCGCAGGCGCACGATGACGGTGCCGGGCACCTTGTCGTGCAGGCCTCGCCCGTCACGGTCCCAGATCACGGCCGGGATGAAGACGCAAAGCAGGATCGTGCGCGTGATCGCCTGCACCGGCAGGACGCGCCCGATGCCGCCGAGCGAGCGCACCTGTAGGCCCATGATGCGGTGCCCGATCGTGAAGCCCACCGTGCCGACGAGCAGCAGGTGCATCACGGCGAACACGCCCAGCACGACGAAGCTCTGCGAGCCCGAGGCAGGCGGCTGCGAGAAGGGCAGCGGCACCCCGAACAGTCCCCGGGCGATCACCGAGGCGATGGCCCAGTCGATGAGCACCCCGACCAGACGGATGCCGAAACCGGCGATCGAGCCCGGGCCCATCCGCGGTAGGCCGAGGTCCTTGCCTCGGTAGTCCTCGTCAGGGGTCGTGCGTGCTCGCGGGCCCTGCAGCCACGAGCCCATGTCCTTGCGGTCCACCACGGGTCCAGCGTACGGCTCGGCGGCGCACCGCCCCTCACCCGGCCCGGAGCCGCCGTAACACCGGCGAAACATCGGGGTCATGGCCGAGAAATCGGCACTCGGTAAGGTCGAGACCGACAGCACGGGGCCGTCCTCCATGCCCGCCGCTCCCCCGCGGCCGGATCCAGAGGTGCGACCTCGCCCCATTTCAGGAGGTTGGATGTTCAGCTCAGCCGATGAGGTCCTCGCGTTCATCAAGGACGAGGACGTCAAGTTCGTCGACATTCGGTTCTGCGATCTGCCCGGTGTCATGCAGCACTTCAACGTGCCGGCTGAGTCGGTCGACGAGGACTTCTTCACCGTGGGCCAGATGTTCGACGGGTCCTCGATCCGCGGCTTCCAGGCGATCCACGAGTCGGACATGAAGCTCGTGCCGGACCCCGCGACCGCGTTCGTCGACCCGTACCGCGCCGAGAAGACGCTGGTCATGAACTTCTCGATCCTCGACCCCTTCACGGACGAGCGCTACAGCCGCGACCCCCGCAACATCGCGAGCAAGGCCGAGGAGTACCTCAAGTCCACCGGCATCGCCGACACCGCCTACTTCGGCGCCGAGGCCGAGTTCTACGTCTTCGACGACGTGCGCTTCGAGACGAAGCAGAACGCCGGCTACTACTTCATCGACTCCGTCGAGGCCGCGTGGAACACCGGTCGCGAGGAGGAGGGTGGCAACAAGGGCTACAAGACCCGCTACAAGGGCGGCTACTTCCCCGTCTCCCCCGTCGACCACTTCGCGGACTTCCGCGACAAGATCTGCCTCGAGCTCAAGGAGGTCGGTCTCAACGTCGAGCGCAGCCACCACGAGGTCGGCACCGCGGGCCAGATGGAGATCAACTACCGCTTCAACACGCTGCTGCACTCCGGCGACGACCTGATGAAGTTCAAGTACGTCGTCAAGAACTCCGCCTGGCGCCAGGGGCACACCGCGACGTTCATGCCCAAGCCCCTCTTCGGTGACAACGGCTCGGGCATGCACACGCACCAGTCGCTGTGGAAGGACGGCGAGCCGCTCTTCTACGACGAGCGCGGCTACGGCGGCCTGTCCGACATCGCGCGCTGGTACATCGGCGGCCTGCTCAAGCACGCCCCCTCGCTGCTGGCGTTCACGAACCCGACGGTGAACTCCTACCACCGCCTGGTCCCGGGCTACGAGGCTCCGGTCAACCTGGTCTACTCAGCCCGCAACCGCTCGGCCTGCGTGCGCATCCCGATCACGGGCACCTCGCCCAAGGCCAAGCGCATCGAGTTCCGCGTGCCGGACCCGTCGGCCAACCCGTACCTGTGCTTCGCCGCGCAGCTGATGGCCGGCCTCGACGGCATCAGGAACCGCATCGAGCCGCCGGAGCCCGTGGACAAGGACCTCTACGAGCTGCCGCCCGAGGAGCACGCCGCGATCCAGCAGGTGCCCGGCTCACTGCCGGCCGTGCTCGACGCGCTCGAGGCCGACCACGAGTACCTCCTCGAGGGCGACGTGTTCACCGAGGATCTCATCGAGGCGTGGATCGACTACAAGCGCAAGAACGAGGTGGACCCGATCCGCTTCCGCCCGCACCCGCACGAGTTCGAGATGTACTTCGACATCTGACGGAGCGAAGCGGTGTCAGATGTCGAACGAAGGGTTCAGTGACATCTGACGCAGCGAAGCCGAGTCGATGCGACGCCCACGTTGGGACCCACGGTCCCGGCGTGGGCGTCGCGCTGTCTCGACTGCGTTGACCGGCACTGGTTCCTGCTGCCCGCAGCTTCGCTGGGCAGTGCCAGCGCGGCCTCCCGCGGATCCGCGGGGCACACCCTTCGGCCGATTCGTGGTGGCTAGGGGCGAGGCCACCCGCCTCACCGTCGACCACCAGGACTAGCTGCTACCGCTCCAGGGGGCAGGGGTCAGCACCCAGATGACCTCGGCGCCACGCGAGGCACTCGGGTTCTCCCACGTGTGCGGTTCCGTGCCGCGCAGGGTGAGAGCGTCGCCCGCCGTGAGCCGCTCGCGCCGGTCGGCGAAGACGACGTCGATCGTGCCCTTGATGACGTAGACGATCTCGATCTCGCAGTTGATCGTGTAGAGCTCGGGACCGCCGGTCGCGCCCGGTTCGGCGCTGGTGTGCACAACCTGGACTCGGGGCTGGCCCCTGGGCGTCATGAGCTTCTCGCTGACGCCGGTGCCACCGAGGTTGATGGCCGGTGCCGAGTCGCCCCGGACGAGCTCGACGTCGGGGGCGGTGAAGAGGGAGCCGGGGTTGATGCTGATCACCTCGCAGAGGGTGACCAGCGAGGTGACGCTGAGGGAGGTCTCGTCCCTTTCCACACGGCTGAGGAAGCCCTTGGTCAGGCCGGCCGCCGTCGCCAGCTGCTCGAGGGTGTAGCCGTGTGCCTTGCGGGCGGCACGTAGGCGGGCGCCGAGCCGGGCGCCGTCGGCAGTGGGCGAGATGGGTAGCGGCCGCATCGCGCTCCTCTACAGCTCGGTGGGTGTGATTTGCGAGCCAGACTAGTTGGCTGCTTCGACCTCGACCTGCAGGGCCACGGCACGCACGGGTGCCCCGTCGGCCGACTCGAGCGCGATCGGGAAGCACGAGACCACCGGGTCGGGCCAGTCGATCGCCCCCAGGTTGCGGAAGTTCTCCCCGATCACGCCGCCGGCCTCGGCGATCAAGTGATGCACCGGGAAGCCCTCGCCGGGGTGTTCGTCGTCCGGGGTCTCATCCAGGTTGATCGCGTCGATGCAGATCGTGCGCACCCCGGAGGCCAGGATGCGGCGTGCAGCGTCGGCGTCGAGGTAGGGGTGTTCGAAGTAGGCCGGGGTCCCGTAGTGCGCGGACCAGTCGGTGCGCAGCAGCACGATGGTTCCGGGTCGCAGGAGCGCAGCTACGGGCTCGATGTGCTGGTCCCACGTGATGCGTCCGCGCTCGCCGAGGCCGGTGGCGTCGACGACCACCGCCGGGCCGAAGAAGCGCTCCAGCGGCAGCTCGTCGATGCGTGGCGTGTCCTCGTCGAAGTGGAAGGGCGCGTCGACGTGGGTTCCGGTCTGCGAGCCCATCGCCACCGAGAGCAGGTTGAAGCCGTCACGCTCGATCGTCGAGTGCGGGGTGAGCCGCGGCTCCGGGTCTCCGGGGTAGACGACGGTGCCGGGTCCGACGGTGACCGACAGGTCCACCACGCGAGTGATCCTCATGGGAAACAACTATTGCATCTCATGCAACTTGCTCGCTAGCCTCGGGCGCGTTCACGGCGCAACGATGCGCCTCGGGAGAGGAAGTCCTCATGAGCGACCACCAGCACGATCTGCCGCCCGGCGCGACGTCGGCAGCCGCCCGGCCACGCATCACCGAGGTGGAGCAGCACGGCATCGACACCATTCCGGCCGAGCACCGGCACTCTCGCCCGCTCGACCTGTTCCGGATCCAGTTCGGCGGCGCCAACACGTTCGCCACGATCATCCTCGGCACGTTCCCGGTGCTGCTCGGCCTCTCCCTCTGGCAGGCGGTCGCGGCGACCGTGGTGGGTGTCGTCGTGGGCGCGCTGTTCCTCATGCCCATGGGCCTCTTCGGCCCACTGACCGGCACCAACAACGCCGTGAGCTCCGGTGCCCACTTCGGAGTGCGCGGGCGCATCGTCGGATCGTTCCTGTCCCTGCTGACGGCGATCGCGTTCTACTCCATCTCGGTGTGGGTCAGCGGCGACGCCGTCGTGGGCGCCCTCGTCCGCCTCACCGGCATCTCGGACTCGGACCTGCTGCGCGGCATCGTGTATGCCGTCCTGGGTGCCATCGTCATCGTCGTCGTGATCTACGGCTACGCGTTCATGCTCCTGGTCAACAAGATCGTCGTCTTCGGCAACACCGTGCTGATCCTGCTGGGCGCCTTCGCCTACAGCGGCAAGGTCGACCTCGGCTACGACCCGGGCGCCAAGGCATACGCCCTCGGCTCGTTCTGGCCGACGTTCGTGCTCTCGGCGCTCATCGTCATGGGCAACCCGATCTCGTTCGGCGCCTTCCTCGGCGACTGGTCGCGCTACATCCCCAAGGCGACCTCGGCCGCGCGCCTGCTCGGCGCCACCTTCGCCGCGCAGCTCATGACGCTCGTGCCGTTCCTCTTCGGTGTCGTCACGGCCACGCTCGTCGCCGGCAACGCCGACTACGTCGTCGCCCTCATCAACGCCTCGCCCGCCTGGTATGCCGTCCTGCTCATCGTCGTCGCCTTCCTCGGAGGCCTGTCGACCGGCATCACGTCGCTCTACGGCACCGGGCTGGACTTCTCGTCGGTCTTCCCGCGCCTCTCCCGCGTGCAGGCATCGCTCTTCATCGGCTCGCTGGCCTTCGTCTTCATCCTCGTCGGGCGTCTGGCCTTCGACCTCATCGCGAGCGTCAACGCGTTCATCGGCGCCATCGTCATCTGCACGACGCCGTGGATGGTGATCATGACGATCGGCTACGTCGTGCGGCGCGGCTACTACCGCGAGGGCGACCTGCAGGTCTTCAACCAGGGCCGGCTCGGCGGCGCGTACTGGTTCCACGCCGGCACGAACTGGCGCGGCATGGCGGCCTGGATTCCCGCAGCCGTCCTGGGCCTGCTCTTCGCGAACTACCCGCCGCTGATCCAGGGGCCGTTCCGCGATGTCGCCGGCGGCGTCGACCTCAGCCTCGTCGTTGCCATCGGCGTGGCGGCTGTCGCCTACGTCGTCCTCCTCTACGTCTTCCCGGAGCCTCGGTACGTGTTCGGGCCGGACGGGCCGCGCGGCGTCCCGGCCGCGGACGGCCCGATGCCCGAGGTGACCGACGACCACCGGGCATCCGAGCACCGCGCCCGCAAGCGTGCGGCGGCGGCGCAGTCATGACCAACGAAGGAGAGAGAGCTGTGAACAGCGAACCGAACGGACTGCCCCGCGTCACCACCGGCGGTCGCGTCGGACAGGTCGACGCGACCCTCGTGCCGCGCTACGCCGGACCGCCGACGTTCGCCCGGCTGCCTCGGATCGACGAGGTGTCCGACATCGACGTGGCCGTGGTGGGGGTGCCCTTCGACACGGGTGTCTCCTACCGCCCCGGCGCGCGGTTCGGCCCGGCACACGTGCGCGAGTCGTCGCGGCTGCTGCGGCCCTACAACCCGGCCGCCGACGTCGAGCCCTTCGCCACCCAGCAGGTCGTCGACGCCGGTGACCTCGCCGTCAACCCCTTCGACATCGAGACCGCGATCACCGAGATCGAGACCGGCGCCCGGGCGCTGCTCGAGCGCGCCGCTCGCCTCGTCACCATCGGCGGTGACCACACGATCGCGCTGCCCCTGTTGCGCGCGATGGCGGCCAAGCACGGCCCGCTGGCCGTCGTCCACTTCGATGCCCACCTCGACACCTGGGACACCTACTCCGGTGCGCGCTACACGCACGGCACCCCGTTCCGCCGCGCCTCGGAGGAGGGGCTGGTCGACCGCAGTGGCTGCCTGCACGTGGGCACCCGAGGCCCGCTCTACGCCCGGCAGGACCTCGTCGACGACCGCGACCTCGGCTTCCAGATCGTGCCCAGCGTGGAGATCGACGACCTCGGCGCCCGTGGCGTCCTCGAACGCATCAGGGCCCGGGTGGGTGACCGCCCCGTCTACCTGTCCGTCGACATCGACGTCCTCGACCCGGCCTTCGCGCCCGGCACGGGCACGCCGGAGGCGGGAGGCATGACCAGCCGTGAGCTGCTCGCCGTCCTCCGCGGCTTCGCAGACCTCAACCTGGTGGGAGCAGACCTGGTCGAGGTCGCACCCGTCTACGACCACGCCGAGGTCACGGGCATCGCAGCCTCGCACATCGCGTACGAGATGCTGTCGGCGATGAGCCCGCCCAGCGACACCGAGCCGGCGGTCCGCTCGTGAGCGGGGAGGACGACGTGCTCGCGGCGGCGCGTGCGCTCGTGGCGGCCTTCGGACGTCACGACACGGACGCGTACTTCGACGCATTCGCTCCCGAGGCTACGTTCCTCTTCTACACCCACGACACGCCGCTGCGCTCGCGCCAGGCGTACCGCGAGGTGTGGAGCTCCTGGGAGAACGAGGGCTTCCGAGTCCTCGCCTGCGAATCTGACGACCAGCACGTACAGGCCCTCGGGGACGACGTGGCCGTGTTCACCCACAGGGTCGAGACCACCGTTCGCTCGGGGGCAGTGGAGGAGCGGCTCGACGAGCGCGAGACGATCGTCTTTCAGCGCGGATCCGATGGCCGGTGGGTCGCCGTGCACGAGCACCTCTCCCCCAGCCCGACAACCTGACATCCCAGGAGTCCCAGATGAGCGAGTACGCAGTCGTCAACCCCGCCACCGGCGAGCGGCTCAAGGAGTACCCGACCCACACGGACAGTGAAGTCGCCGACGCGGTCGCTCGGGCCCACACGACGTACCGCGAATGGGCCCGGAACGCGAGCACTGCTGACCGCGCCGCGCTCGTCAAGCGCGTGGCGCAGCTGCACACGGAGCGGCGCGAGATGCTGGCCGACATCATCGTGCGCGAGATGGGCAAGCCGCTCGCGGACGCACTCGGCGAGGTCGACTTCAGCGCGGCCATCTACGACTACTACGCCGAGAACGCCGAGCGCTTCCTCGCCGACGAGCCGGTCGAGGTGCTGGAGGGCGAGGGCACCGCTGTGATCCAACGGCGGCCCGTCGGCGTTCTGCTCGGGATCATGCCGTGGAACTTCCCCTTCTACCAGGTGGCCCGCTTCGCCGGTCCCAACCTCACGGCCGGCAACACGATCGTGCTGAAGCACGCGCCGCAGTGCCCGGAGTCCGCCGCGGCCCAGGAGCAGATCTTCCTCGACGCGGGATTCCCCTCCGGTGCCTACGTCAACATCTACGCGACCAACGCGCAGGTGGCGGACATCATCGCCGACCCGCGCGTGCAAGGCGTCTCCCTCACCGGGTCGGAGCGGGCGGGAGCCGCCGTGGCCGAGATCGCGGGTCGGCACCTCAAGAAGGTGGTGCTGGAGCTCGGCGGCTCCGACCCCTTCATCGTCCTCAGCACCGACGACCTCGACGCCACCGTCGACGCAGCCGTGGCCGCACGCCTAGACAACACCGGGCAGGCCTGCAACGCCGGCAAGCGCTTCATCGTCGACCGCCGGCTGCACGACGACTTCGTGTCGCGCTTCACGGAGCGGATCCTGCAGACGCCCCCGGCACCGTTGTCGTCCGTGGCGGCGGCCGAGCGTCTCGAACGCCAAGTGGCACAGGCCGTCTCCGACGGAGCCACCCTCGCATCAGCCGGCGAGCGACGCGGGGCGTGGTACCCGCCCGGCGTCCTCACCGGCGTACGGCCCGACCAGGAGACCTACCGCGAAGAGCTCTTCGGCCCGGTCGCGATGGTCTTCGAGGCCGCCGACGAGGACGATGCCGTGCGCATCGCCAACGACACCCCCTACGGCCTCGGCTCGTACGTCTTCACCACCGACCCTGAGCAGGCCCGCCGGGTCGCAGACCAGATCGAGGCCGGCATGGTCTTCGTCAACGGCGTCGGCGCCGAAGGCGTCGAGCTGCCCTTCGGCGGCGTCAAGCGCTCCGGCTTCGGACGGGAACTGGGCCGCTTCGGGATCGAGGAGTTCGTCAACCGGAAGCTGGTGCGGACAGTGCGCTGAGCCGCGCACCACGGCTGTTCTGCGGCCCGTTCGGACTTGGCGGCGGCGGGCCTCGCGCACTTCTTTATTCAGCACTTGGCTCTGGTTCTCGGAAGGTCGACCGCGGAGGTCGATCTGTCGGCACGGACGATGTGCGCATGCCCTTCTCCGGTCAGGCACACACCCACTGCAGCCAGCTTGCCGTCTTGGGCTTTGGCGCTTGAAAACACCACCGCACCTGTGGGCGGGTCGAAGGTGATGGTGGCGCCGTGCAGGCAGTTCGGCGTCAATTTGATGAAGACGGCGGATCCAGCAGTGGGGACGCCCGCGACGTGAGTCTCGACGCTGGCATCTGTCAGGACTGCACCTGCTGGAGTGTCGGAGATGACTTGCCCGCACACCTCGAGCGGAGGAGCGGCGCTCGAGATCCTCGGCCCGCCGCATGCCGCGAGGGCGCAGCCCGTTGTCATCAGCACCAGCCCCAGAAACCGTGTCTTCATCCTCCAACCCCAGTGCTGTCGGGTGCTCCGGCAATGGTCGCACGTCGCTCGGCCACGGCACGGATCGAACCGTTGTCAGGGCAGACCGAGGAGGCTGCCCTACACCTGCCGACACACCAAAACGTGCGCAACGTTGCGCCGATGGCGCAGCGGATTCTCAGCAGTTCCGAGGATGAACTCATCCCAGACTGCTCCATCGCAGACTGGCTCCTCCTGCGCCGGCCCACCGGCGGCTCTGGAGCCACCGTTCACGTCAGCGGACGAGAGCCCTCTGCTGTCCGAGGGTCATCGCTCGAAACGGCCTTCGGGGAAGACGCAGCACGCGAGGGGCAGAACCAGTCCGATGAGCGCGACGATCACCCACTGCTGGAATGTGGCTTGCGCCTCGACTGCGAGCGGGCCCGTGGTCGGCGGGCTCTGCTGAGCACCGACTAACGCGGTCGAGCGCCAGTTGTTGTGCCAGTTGATCGCGGCGATGATCGAGCCGACGGATACGAGGAGCGAGATCCCACTCAACCCGCGAAGAAGTTGCCTCGTGTGGTAGCCCATGGGGCTCACGGTAGCGGTCGCGCGGCAATTTCACGCCGGACGCGGTAATGCCGTCGCCGCGGCAACAAAAAAGGGCGCGCTCCTTTCCTTGCCCTGAGTGCTCCAGAAATCGCGAAAGGGCGGCGACGATGCGTTCGGACGATCCGCGATGCCCATCGCGGTGGACGGATCGGCATTCGCTTTCCCAGCTCGTCTCACGGGATGGATCAAAAGATCTCCCGCACGCCGGATGCGTTTCGGGATGCGGCTCTTCGATCGCCTCACGGTTGAGGAGTTCGAAATGCTCCATCACCAACAGGCCGAGCCCCTCGACACCGACTCGGAGCTGGATGTGTCCGGCATGAGGCTGGAAGCTCAAGTGGACGCCGTACGTCTTCAGTGGCGGAGCCGCTCTCAAGGCTCCCGAGTGCGTTGACTGCGGCCCGCAGCGTTCACTCCCGGGTGGGTGTTATCGCAGGATGGGGGGCTCGTGTCGCCGTCCCGGATCAGTGCGGCCGCAGTGGCCTGCGGTACGGTTCACGCGCCGCCTGCAGGGGGCGGTGGCTCACAGGGGAGCACAGATGGTCGACGCGAAGGAAGCGGTTGTTGCCGCGCCGGTAGTGGGGCTGCACGGGGTGACGGTGCGCTACGGCCGCGCGACCGCCCTCGAGGAGGTGTCGGTCTCGTTCGGGCCCGGCGTCACCGGTCTGCTGGGCCACAACGGCGCCGGGAAGTCCACGCTCATGGGGGTGCTGACCGGAATGGTCCGGCCCACCCTGGGAGACGTCCGCCTGTCGGGGGCGCCGGTGACCACGCGCAGCTCCCGGATGCAGCTGCGGCAGGCGCTGGGTGTGCTGCCGCAGAGGTTCGAGGCGTTCCCCGCCTTCCGCGTGCGCGACTTCATCGGGTATGCCGCGTGGCTGCGGCGGCTGCCGGCCGCCGAGACCTCCGCCGCGATCGACCGGGCCCTGTTCCTGGTGGGCCTCACGGCGCTGGCCGACCGGCGCATCAAGGACCTCTCCGGAGGGATGCTGCAACGGGTCGGGATCGCGTGTGCCGTCGTGCACCAGCCACGCGTACTCGTCCTGGACGAGCCCTCGAACGGGTTGGACATCGAGCAACGTGCGGCCTTCCGCGACATCGTGCGCTCCCTCGATCCGACCACCACCACGATCATTAGCTCCCACCTCGCCGAGGACGTCGCCGCCGTCTGCCAGCGTGTCGTGGTGCTGCAGCAGGGCCGGGTCGTGGCCGAGGACACACTCGCCGGACTCATCGCGGGAACGCGCCCGCCAGAGGGACCGGGTGAGCACTCCGATGGTGTCGGCCCGCCCACGGTGGACGGTCCGAGTCTCGAGCAGGCCTACCTGCGGGTGCTGGCGGCGAACGGGAGATGAGCACGCACACCCGCACCCCGGCACAGCCCGCTACGCCAGCTGTGCACCACCGCCCGCGGCACTGGCTGCTGCCCGAGCTGCGCACCACGCCGGCCCGGTGGCCGGCGCTGGCGCTCGCCCTCGCCGGCTCCGTCTCCGCGCTGACCGGATCGCCCCACTGGGTGGGACGCTGGAACGACACGACGCTCTTCGCCCACATCTACGGCTCCATCGTCATCGGCATCATCAGCGGCATCGTCGCGGCCCTGATCGTGGGCCGGTCCGCGGCACGGGGCGTCGCGACGCTCGAGCGGACGGGTCTGCGCACCGGCCTGGCGGTGGTGACCCGGGCCGTCCTGCCGGTGTGGCTGCTCGCGGCCGCGGCGTTCCTCCTCGTCCTGGCGGTCGCCGCCGTCCGCACGGCAACGACCGCCGGCAGTGGTTCCCCGGCGTGGGGCGTGGTCGTCCTCACTCTGGCCCTGCTGGCGTTGCAGGTGGCCGTCGGCGCGTTCCTCGGGGCGTGGCTGCCGCGGTGGGTCGCGGTCGTCGGCACCGGGGTCCTGCTCTACGGGGCGCTCGTGCCGGTGTACCTCCCCGATGCCGAACGCACCTGGGGACGCCTGTACCCGGTGATCCAGCAACGGTGGGACGACGACGTCGTCCAGCACGCGCCGCGGATGCTCAGTGCTGCCGCCTGGCTCGTGGCAGCCGCGGGGCTGCTGCTGGTGATCGCCGGGTGCCGGCATCGCGCGACCCGTCCCGGCGCCGGAACGCTCGCGACCGCGGCGCTCCTCGCGGGCGTCACCGCCGCCGGCGTCCTCGTGCCCCAGGTCGCGCGCGGCCAGCAGTGGATGTCCACCGCCGCGGCGGTGCGTCCGCTCCACTGTGCCGGCCCCGCTACGACCCGCGTCTGCGGGTACTCCGCCAGCCCCGAGGACCTCGCGACGCTCGCCGCGGCCTTCGCCGACCTGCGCCGGGCCGGGGCCGCGCTCGACTTCCTCCCCGCCGAACTTGTCGAGTACGGCGCAGCGATCGCCCCCGGGGAGCCCGGAGCTCCCGCCGAATCATGGGACACCAGCCGCCACCGCACCGCCGCCTGGAGCCCCGTCCCCTCCGGGATGATCGACCGCTCCCGCGCGGTGGAGCTCGTCACCGCCGCCGCCGTGCCCACTCTCGACGAGGACTGCGCCCGCAGCGACCTGGCCGCTCGCACCGACCTCGACGCCAGCCGGGACGTCGCCGCAACGCTCACCGACCGGATCACCTCGACCGTCTCCATGCCCCTCGACGCGCCGGCTCACGACCAGCTGGTTCAGCTGTCGCCCGACCTGCAGGACTCGTGGATGAACCAGGCCGTGTCGGCCGCAGCCGCCTGCCGGCCCCTCCCACCCGTGCCGGCGCCGTGACCCGCCCCTCGATGCTCTCCGCCCGCCGGCCTCGACCAGGCCTTCTCGCCGGGTCCGGGCTGCGTGGCCCTTGGCTGATGGCCCGGGGCCTCGGCATCCCGAGCACCCTCGTCCTCTCGGCCCTCGTCGTGGCGGCGTTCGCACTGGCTTCGGCCCTCACCCTGCCCGTCGGGGTCCTCACGAGTGCCAGCCCCACCGTGATGCCGCTCTACCTCGTCCAACCCATCCCGCTCGCCATGCTCCTGGGACGCAGCTGCCTCAGCCCCGCGGCAGCTCTGGAAGCCACCGCGCCGCGCCCGGCCCGCGCCACCCACGCGGCCCTCCTCGCCGCCGTCATGGCCCTCACCCTCGCCATGCTCGCAGCCAACCCCGCCCTGAGCAGGGACACCTACGCCCTCGTCACCGCGTCGTACGTCGGCTCCGTCGGTCTGCTCCTCATCGGCGTCGCCCTCCTGGGGCGGCTCGGCGTCCTGCTGCCGGCCGCCTACCTGTGCCTGCTCACCGTGTTGGGCACCTCCGACGACGGGCAACCGGCCCCGTGGGCGTGGACGCTGCAGCCCACCCCGACTGCCCTGACCACCGGTGCCACCCTCCTGGTCCTCGGCTCCGTCGCTCTCGCGGCCCGCTGGCGCAGAACGATCCGCCACAAGGAGTGACCACCAGCACCACGACGCCCGAACGCGACATCGACGGCGCCGGAAGCGCCGCCGCGCTCCTCAGTCGCGACTGCCCTCGTCGCCCAGCACACGCACCGAGTGGACACTCGCCAGGTCAGCGATCTCGTCGAGGAGGTCGCTGACGACATGGGGGCTCGCCTCGAACTGCACGGTTGCGCTCACGGTCGTCTCCTCACCCTCCTCCCGCACGGTCTTCGCGTCGAGGACGGTGGCGGTGACGCCTTGCTCGGCAGCCAGACCCAGGGCCACCGGCAGGGTGCCTCGACCTGCCGTGTAGCGCATGAGAAGCGTGGTGCTCACCGGGTTGGCCTGCATCCGCCGGCCGAGTTTCGCCAGGACGGTCACGGTGAGCAGGTGGCAGGCGGTCGCCATGACCGCCAACGGCGGCATGCCTGCACCGCAAGCCATCCCGACCGCTGCGGTCAGCCAGATCGAGGCTGCAGTGGTCAGCCCTGACACGCTTCCACGGCGGACGAAGATGACTCCCGCGCCGAGGAAGCCCACACCCGACACGATCTGCGCAGCGATGCGCGAGGGGTCGACGGGGCCGCGGCCGGTGACCTCCGCGAACCCGTAGGCGGACACGAGCGTGAAGACCGCCGAGCCGACCCCCACCAGCGTGTGCGTCCGCAGCCCGGCGCTCTTGAAGCGCCGGTGGCGTTCGAGACCGATGATCGCCGACAGCACGAACGCCAGGCCGAGCAGCGTCGTCTCGGTCGACGTCGTGGCACTCGCCCACGTCATGTGCATCCCCTACCCACGCGACGACGCAGGTGACGGGCGAACCGGGCTGCTCCCTGCCACGCGACACGTCGTAGCGTGGGCCTGTGTGCACCCCGGCCGACCGTGACAGCGACGACGGCTTCATCCGGGTCCGCGGCGCCCACCTGCACAACCTCCGGCACGTCGACGTCGACCTCCCGCGTGACCGGCTGGTCGTCGTCACCGGAGTGTCGGGCTCAGGCAAGTCGTCGCTCGCGTTCGGGACCGTCTACGCCGAGTCGCAGCGCCGCTTCCTGGAGTCGGTGGCGCCCTACGCGCGCCGCCTCATCAACCAGGTCGAGTCGCCCCGCGTCGACTCGGTGAGCGGGCTCCCCCCGGCCGTCGCACTCCAGCAGCGGCGCTCGGGCGCCGGCGCCCGCTCGAGCGTCGGCACGGTCACGACCCTGTCCAACACCCTGCGCATGCTGTTCTCCCGCGCCGGGAGCTACCCAGCGGGTGCGCCGCGCCTCGACTCGGACGCCTTCTCCCCCAACACCGCTGCCGGGGCCTGCCCGACCTGTCACGGGCTGGGTCACGTGCACCACCCCACCGAGGACCTCATGGTCCCGGACCCCACGCTGTCGATCCGGCAGAAGGCGATCGCCTCGTGGCCCGGCGCCTGGCTCGGCAAGAACCTGCGCGACATCCTCGACACCCTCGGTCACGACATCGACCGGCCCTGGCGCGACCTGCCACCGGCCGAGCGCGAGTGGATCCTGTTCACCGACGAGGAGCCGGTCGTCACCGTGCACCCCGAGCGCGAGCCCGGCCGCATCCAACGCCCCTACCAGGGGCAGTACGTCAGCGCCGCCAGGCACGTCCTGCGCACGCTGTCCGAGTCGAAGAGCGCGTCCGCACGCCGCCGCGCGCTCACCTTCGTCGAGACCCTCCCCTGCCCTTCGTGCGGCGGCCGACGCCTGCGCCCTGAGCCCCTCGCCGTCACGGTGGCCGGCCTACCCATCGACCGGTGGTGGCGTATGCCGCTGGGCGAGCTGCGTGGCCTCGTGCGCCAGGTGCATGGCGAGGCCGAGGAGGGCGACGTCACCGCCAGCCTCGCCCCGGAACTGGAAGCGCGGCTCGACGTCCTCGTCGAGCTGGGCCTCGGCTACCTGTCGCTGGACCGGCAGACCCCGACCCTGTCGTCGGGCGAGCTGCAGCGGTTGCGGCTCGCCACCCAGCTGCGGTCCGGGCTGTTCGGAGTCGTCTACGTCCTCGACGAACCGTCGGCCGGGCTACACCCGGCAGACCGCGAGCCCCTCCTCACCGTTTTGGATCGGTTGGTGGCAGAAGGCAACTCGGTCATCGCCGTGGAGCACTCGATCGACGTCATGCGCCACGCGGACTGGCTCGTCGACGTGGGGCCGGGCGCCGGCGAGCTCGGTGGCCGGCTGCTGCACTCCGGACCGGTCGCCGCCATCGCCGACGCCCCCGAGTCGCTGACGGCGCCCTTCGTCCTCGGCACGACCGCGCCCCACGAGGATCGCCCGGCACGGACGCCCACGGGTGCGCTCACCCTCCACGCCATCGAGCGCCACAACCTGCGCGGCACGGACGTGACGATCCCTCTCGGGGTGCTCACTGCCATCACCGGGGTGTCCGGCTCGGGCAAGTCGACCGTGCTCGCGGTGCTCGGCGACGTGCTCGGCGACGTGCTCGGCGACGTGCTCGGCGCCGCTGCCAGACCCGACTCCCCCACGGAACCAGGCACGGACGACACGGACGAGCAGGACGCGGCTGACGGCATACGCACCCGTCTCCCGCATGCCACCGGCACCGAGCACGTTCGCCGGGCCGTCGTCGTCGACCAGCGGCCGATCGGGCGCACCCCGCGGTCCAACCTCGCCACCTACACGGGCCTGTTCGACGCCGTCCGCAAGCTGTTCGCCGGGACGGACGAGGCGAGGCAGCGTGGATACGGCGTCGGGCGGTTCTCCTTCAACGTCAAGGGCGGTCGTTGCGAGACCTGCCAGGGCGAGGGCTTCGTGTCGGTCGAGCTGCTCTTCCTGCCGGGCACCTACCGGGTGTGCCCGACCTGCCACGGGGCGCGCTACAACGCCGAGACCCTCGATGTCCGGTGGCGCGGCCGCACGATCGCCGAGGTCCTGGCGCTCAGCGTCGATGACGCCGTTGCCGTCTTCACCGACGAGCCGGCCGTCGAGCGCAGCCTGCGCACCCTCGCCGACGTCGGGCTCGGCTACCTCGGGCTCGGCCAGCCCGCGACGGATCTGTCCGGCGGCGAGGCCCAGCGGATCAAGCTCGCCACCGAGCTGCAGCGCGCCCAGCGCAAGGGCACCGTCTACCTCCTCGACGAGCCGACGACCGGCCTGCACCCGGCCGATGTCGAGGTCCTGATGCGCCAGCTGCAGGGGCTCGTCGACGGCGGCAGCACCGTCGTGGTCGTGGAGCACGACCTGGACGTGGTCGCCCGGTGCGACCACGTCATCGACCTCGGCCCCGGCGCCGGCGACGAGGGCGGTCGGGTCGTCACGACCGGGACGCCCGCCGAGGTGAGCCGGTGCCGGCAGAGCCAGACCGCTTCCTACCTCGCCGCCGCGCTGACGCCCGAGCCCTCAGGCGCCCGGCCAGCACAGGGTCAGCGCCCCCCGGCCTGACGGGTGATGTAGGTGACGGCGACGAACGAGCGGAACGCCGCGAGGGCGTCGTCCGACTCGATGCGGATCGTGCGGGTGCCCACCCGCTCGGCGCCCTTGACCCAGCTGCCGACCTCCGCCATGTCGGCGGTCTGCACGTCGAGCTCCACTCGCACCGGGCGTTCCAGATCCGGGGCCCGCAGCGCACCGGACCGCGCCCGGCGGACCGCCTCGGCCGCCGCCTCGCCGATCCGCTCGCGCGCGAGCCGGGGGTGCAGGTTCGTGGCGGCGAAGCGGGTGATCGACCGCTTGGTGACGACCGTCGTCGCGTCCGGGGCGTAGGGCGCCGTCTCGGAGATCGTCACCGCGTCACCCGTGACGAGGCCGATGGGCACGCCGAAGTGCGACGCCACGAGGGCGTTGAGGCCGCTCTCGCCGACCTCGGTCCCGCCGACCCGAGCAGCCGAGAAGACCTCGGGGTTGTAGGTGTGCGACAGCGCGGACGGCTCCCCCGAGATCGAGCCGTGGTAGCCGACGAGGAAGGCTACGTCGAAAGAGTGGTCGAGCCCCTCCATCATGTAGAGCGGCTTGTGGCGCCCGGAGACGTACGTCGCGTCGTGGGCCAGGGCGGCCGGGTCGAGGTTGCGCATCTGCCCGTGCGCGTCGTTGACCACGACCTCCGTGGCGCCGGCGCGGACGGCGCCCGTGATCGCCGCGTTGACCTCGCCGAGGGCCAGAGCGCACCCCGTGGCGTAGGCGGCTGTGCCCTCGCGGCACTGCGCCCAGTCCACGATCCCGGCCACGCCCTCGAAGTCGAAGGAGAGGTAGACCTTCACCGGACGTCCCTCAGCCGGCCCCAGGCGTGCCACCGGTCGATCGCCACCCACGCGCTGACCCGGGGGCGGTCGCGCACGGCATACGGCTTGCCCGTGTAGTGCGTCGCGACGCGGTCGATGTCGCGCAGGTCGGTGTCGTCGACCAGTTCGGTCACGTGACCGAGGATGCTGATGTGCGTGATCCAGTCGTCCGGGTCGATGGCGCTCAGGCTGACGCGTGGGTTGCTCCGCAGGTGCTCGAGCCGCTTGCGCCCGGCATCCATGTTCACGAGGATCCGGCCGTCCTCGTAGAGGTACCAGGTCGGCACCGAGACCGGCTGGCCGTCGGGACGCACGGTGCTGATCGTCGCGTGCCAGGGCTTGGCGAGCTCGTCGGCGATGGCTGGGGGCAGCGGTGGCTTGGGCACGTGGGGTCCTCTCGGGTCGCGAGCTCCCACCGTAGCCGCGGCACCGACCCGCGAGACGCTTGCCGTGGCCCGCCGGGATGGGTACTGCTTGGAGGAGGACCGACGATCTGGAAGGGGCGCCCGTGGACTTCAGCGACGCCATCGAGCTGGCGGGCAAGGGCATCGACACCGCGGGGGTGGCCGTGCTGGTCATCGGTACCGTCGTGGCCGCGGTGCGCGCGATCCAGAACTCGCGGGCGCACCTGCCCGACACCTACCGCCGCTTCCGGCAGCAGCTGGGCCGCACGATCCTGCTCGGTCTCGAGCTGCTCGTGGCCGCCGACATCATCCGCACCGTCGCGGTCACGCCGACGCTCTCCAGCGTGTCCGTGCTCGCGGTCATCGTGCTGATCCGGACCTTCCTCAGCTTCTCGCTCGAGCTCGAGATCACCGGCCGCTGGCCCTGGCAGAAGGACCCGGCGGACCAGCGATCGGGTACGACGTCCCCATGACCTCGGACTCCCCCGACCTCGAGCGGTTCGTCCGCGCCCAGGACTCCGGCGGCACGTATGCCGCTGCCCTCGCCGAGCTGCGCGCCGGCCGCAAGCGCGGCCACTGGATCTGGTTCGTGCTGCCCCAGCTCGCCGGTCTCGGCCACAGCGAGATGTCGAGGACGTATGCCGTCTCGGGCCTCCCCGAGGCCCGTGCCTACCTGCGCCACCCCGTTCTCGGACCCCGGCTGCGCGAGTGCACGGACGCGCTGCTCTCGCTCGGGACGAGCGACCCCGTCGAGGTGCTGGGGTCGATCGACGCGACGAAGGTGCGCTCAAGCATGACCCTGTTCGAGCGCGCAGCTGCCGACGCGGGAGAGGCGCAGCCGTTCGCCGCGGTGCTCGACCGCTTCTACGGCGGCACCCGCGACGACGCGACGCTGGGAGCTCTCGGCTCGTGAACGACAGCCCGCAGCACGCCGAGTCGCCCACCACCGACTCCGCCCCCACCCCCTCCATCGAGTCCTCCGACCGCTCTCTGGGCCCGTCGCCGCACTCCTCCCCGGACGAGCCGCGAGACCAGACTCGAGACCGGTCGTCCGAGCGTCACGAGCCCGACCCCCGCCGATGGAAGGCGCTGTGGGTGTGCCTCGTCGCGGGTTTCATGACCCTGCTCGACGTCTCGATCGTCAACGTCGCGCTGCCCTCGATCCAGAAGGGCGTCGAGGCGAGCCCGAGCGACCTGCAGTGGGTCGTGTCCGGCTATGCGCTCACCTTCGGGCTCACCCTCGTGCCGTCGGGCCGCATCGGTGACGCCCTCGGCCGGCGCACCGTCTTCGTGGTCGGGGTCGTGCTCTTCGGCGTCTCCAGCCTGGCGTGCGGGCTGGCACCGAGCAGCGCGCTCCTCGTCGTCGCGCGCCTCGTGCAGGGCGCTGCCGGAGGCATCCTCAACCCGCAGGTCTCGGGCCTGATCCAGCAGATGTTCCGGGGGCCGGAGCGTGGTCGGGCGTTCGGTCTGCTCGGTGCCACCATCGGCATCTCCACCGCGGTCGGGCCCGTCGTGGGCGGCGTGATCCTCAACGTGCTCGGCGAGGAGAGCGGCTGGCGCTGGATCTTCTTCGTCAACCTCCCGATCGCCGTCGCCGCGGTGGTGCTGGCCATGCGCTGGCTGCCGGACCCGCCCGAGCGCGACCGCTCCCGCCGCATCGACATCGACCCGCTGGGAGTGGCGCTGCTCGGTGTGGGCGTGCTCGGGATCCTGCTGCCCATCGTCGAGTCGGGGCGCGGTGGCTCGACGGTCCCCTGGTGGGTCGCCCTCGTCGGTGTGGGCTTCCTCGTCGTCTTCCTCGCCTGGGAGCGGGTCTACACCAACCGGGGACGCACCCCGCTCGTGGACCTGGGCCTCTTCACGGTGCCGGGCTACTCGGCCGGCGCGACGGTCGGCACCATCTACTTCGGCGGCTTCACCGGCATCTTCTTCGTGCTGACCATCTTCTTCCAGGAGAAGCTCGGCTACTCGCCGCTGCTCGCCGGCCTGGCCGTCACTCCCTTCGCTGCCGGCTCCGCCGTCTCGTCCGCGCTCGGCGGACGGCTGGTCGAGCGCTTCGAGCGCTCGCTCGTGACGACCGGCCTCGCCGTCGTCCTCGTCGGTCTCGTCGCCGTGGACGTGGTGCTCACCGTCGTGCACGGCCCGAGTATCGGGTGGTGGCTGGCGGCGCCGTTGCTGGTCGCAGGTGTCGGCAGCGGCTTCGTCATCTCCCCCAACGTGACCCTGACCGTGGCCCGGGTCCCGGTCGAGCGGGCAGGCACCGCCGGCGGCCTGCTGCAGACCGGGCAGCGCATCGGCACCGCGGCGGGCATCGCGCTGGTCGGCTCGGTGCTCTACTCCGGGCTTGCGTCCGGCCGTGGGCTCGACCCGGCGGCCGCGCTGCGGGTGGCCGCGGTGCTCGTGGCGGTGGCGCTGGCGGCCAGCGTCGTGGACCTGCGCAACCGGCGACGTCGGTCCCAGGAGGAGCCCGCCTGACGGCATACGTCTGGGTAAGCGTTTCGCCCGATTTCTCCAAGTTGCTGCGGTGGAACCGGACAAATGGTTCCAATGGTGAGGTCAACCCGGCCCGCCAGCTCGGCGCGGTCGTCGAACCACACGACCCCTGGACGTCCCATGAACCACCACCTGCCCCGGCGCCTGCGAGGGCTCGGCCTGATGCTCTCGGCCCTCGCCTCGCTGGCGCTGCTGTCGACCGCAGCCCCGAGCGCCACCGCCGCCACCACCGCCAGCGTCCGTGTCCCCGCCGTGCCGACGGGCCTGCCCACCGGCATCGAAGGCCTCTCGCCCTACGTCCCGGCCACGGGCTGCGACGTGACGAACCGGCCCGGCACCGTGAAGCTGGCCAAGCTCATCCAGGCGACCTACGCGAACACCTACGGCCTCGCGAGCTCGTGCACGTCGGCCACCTCACCGTCCTCGGAGCACTTCGACGGGCGCGCCATCGACACGTTCTTCTCGGTGCGCAACAGCACGCAGAAGGCCCAGGCCGGCGCGCTGATCAACTGGCTGCTCGCGACCGACAAGGCCGGCAACCCTTACGCCAACGCGCGGCGGCTCGGCGTCATGTACCTCATCTGGGACAACAAGATCTGGAGCTCGTACCGCTCGTCGGAGGGCTGGCGGCCCTACAGCACGTGCGCGACGACGCCGTCGACGGCCTACGACACCGCCTGCCACCGCAACCACATCCACGTCAGCCTCTCCTGGGAGGGCGCGCAGGGCCGCACCTCCTTCTGGACCAAGGCCGTCGCCCCGGTCGACTGGGGCCCGTGCCGACCGGCAGACCTCAACTGGTCGCCCGGCGTGGCCGCCTACAACCCCCGCCGCTGTGCCTCCTTCCCCGTGGTCAAGGCCCCGACGGGCGCCAGCGCCCTGCTCAAGGAGCTGGTGCCCCGCTCCGGCATGGTGCTCCGGACCGGCATGTCGGGACCGGCGGTGACCTCGCTGCAGAAGGCCCTCGGCGTCTCGCCGACGACCGGCAACTTCGGCTCGATCACCTCAAGCCGCCTCAAGGCGTGGCAGACCAGGCACGGCCTGCCGGCCAGCGGCGTGGCCTACGCGTCCACGTGGCGCTCGCTCCTGGCTGCCAACGGCATGCCTCGCTGAACGCCCCCGACCGTGCCCGACGACGCGGCGTCGCATCGGCGGCGCCGCGCCGTCGCTGTTCCCGCTCCGGGTCAGGCCGCGCGCGAGGAGGTCGTGGCGTACGCGCTGTCGACCGCCAGGCGCACCCGACGGTGCGGCCAGGTGACGGCAAGCACCGCGGTGAGCACCAGGCACACCGCGGCGCAGATGGCCACCGCCCCGTTTGGCGTGGCGTACTTCGCCACCCACCCGGCGGCGAGGTAGGAGACGCCGGCGGCGGCCACGGACACGGAGCCGGCGAGGCTGAAGATGCGCCCGCGCATGGCCGGCTCGGTCGTCAGGGCGAAGGTGGCCTGGAGCGGCACCATGAACGCCTGCAGGACGCCGGAGAGGAAGAAGAGCACCATGGTGACCCACAGGGGCGGCTGCAGGGCGGCCAGCAGCAGGGGCACCGGCATGGCGAGGGCCAGCGGCACGATGGTCCGGTTCTGCCTCAGCACGTCCATGCGCCCGATCAGGACGATTCCCACGACGGCACCCACGATGGGCGAGGCCATCAGCACCCCGCCCCACCTGTTGCCATCGGCGATCGGCAGGGCGAGCGCCTCGGGCGCGACGATGCCCACGCACGCGACGGCGCTGAGGCTCATCAGCCGGAAGAGGACCGGGTGGCGGGCCAGGTCACTGGCCGCGCTGGACAGGTCGCGAGCGAAGCCGCGCACCCCGCGACCGCGCTCGCCGTGGACCGGGCGCACCTGCACGACGAAGAGGATGACGACCGCGCTGACGACGAAGGTCACCAGGTCGAAGACCAGCCCGGTCTCGGGACCCACGATCGCGATCAGCCCGCCACCGACCGCCAGGCCAATCGCCTGGTTGAACTGCTCCGACATCGCCCCGAGGGCGACCGCCTTGGCGTAGAGCCGGCGGTCCTCGACGAGGTCGGTGAGCAGCACCATGTAGGAGGCGGTGGAGGCACCGCCGATGAGCTCGAGCACGAAGAGCACGAGGAACAGCAGCCAGTAGCTCGCGTTCTGAAGCACCATCCCCATCAGGACCAGCACGCACGTTGCGCGCAGCAGGTGCGACCAGATCAGGACCCACTTGTAGGGCATCCGGTCGACGAGCGGCCCGAGCAGGCTCCGTCCGAGGAACGTCGGGACGAGGCTCACCGCCAGGGTGCCGGCCGTGGCGAGCGGCGAGCCGGTGCGGTTGTAGACGACCGCGGCGATGGTGATGCGGGCGATGTAGTCGCCCCACATCGACAGGGCGTTGGCCAGGAAGACGGGGAGGTACCGGCGCACGCGGAGGACGGCGGCGAACGTCGGCGCGTCGACGTCGTTCCCCTGGCTCGGACTCACGTGCCGACGCTACCCCGAGGAGGGGAGTCGTAAAAGTTGAAATCAGTGGCATGTCTGGCACGTCTGGCGACGCGCCGCCACAGCTCGGCGAGGGCCGCCCCTTCCCCGGCCGGCCGGCCCATGATGCGGCCGATGCCGTCGAGGTCGCGCAGGTCCGACGGGACGCTGTCGATCGCCTTGCCACGCCACAGCACCCCCGCGTTGCGCATGCGCGCGCCGAGCTGCCACGCCTCCCGCAGGGCCGTGACGTCCTCCGCGGCAACCAGCCCCTCCTCGCCCAGTGCAGCGAGACCTGACATGGTCCCCGTCACCCGCAGGGCCCGGTGGTCGTGGGCGTGGAGCAGCTGGTGCAGCTGCACGACCCACTCGACGTCGGTCAGGCCGCCCCGGCCGAGCTTGAGGTGCGTCCGCGGGTCGGCGCCGCGCGGCAGCCGCTCGCTCTCCATCCGCGCCTTGAGCGTGCGGATCTCGCGGACCTGGCGGGCGTCGATGCCGCCCTCCGGCCAGCGCAGCGGGTCGATGAGTGCCAGGAACTCGTCGGCCAGCTCCTGCGGCCCGGCGATCGGCGTGGCCCGGAGCAGGGCCTGGAACTCCCACGTCAGCGCCCACCGGTCGTAGTAGGTGCGGAACGAGTCGATGCTGCGCACGAGCGGCCCGCCCTTGCCCTCGGGTCGCAGGTCGGCGTCGAGCCCGAGCGCGGGGTCGGCCCCGGGAGCGCCCAGCAGCCTGCGCAGCTCCTGCACCACGAGCGTGGCCCTGGCCTGCACGTCCTGCACGTCCTGCTCGGAGGCACCGGGGTGCGGACGGTGCACGAACATCACGTCGGCGTCCGAGGCGTAGCCGAGCTCGCGGCCGCCGAAGCTGCCCATGGCGACGACGAGGACGTCCCCGCCGATCGGCCCGCCCTCGCGGCGCTCGACCTCCTCGACCGCGGCCGTGAGCGCGACCTGCACCGTGGCGGCGGTGAGGTCGGTCAGCGCCGCCCCCACCCCGCTGAGGTCGGTGACCCCGACGAGGTCGCTGATGACGATGCGCAGCAGCTCATGACGGCGGATGGCGCGCACCGCCGCGACGGCGTCGGCAGCGGAGTCGCGACGACCCGCCGCGGACTGCATCGTGGCAGTCAGCGCCTCCCGGGTGCGCGGGAGAAGACCGTTGTCGTCGCCGAGCATCGACACGCTCTTCGGGGAGCGCACGAGCAGGTCGGCGGCATACCGGCTCCGGGCGAGCGTGTGGGCCAGCCGGTCGGCCGCGCGCCCCTCGTCGCGCAGCATCGCGAGGTACCAGTGCGTGGTCCCGAGCTCGTCGGACACCCGGCGGAACGACAGCAGCCCGGCATCCGGGTCGGCCTCGTCGGCGAACCAGCCCAGCATGACGGGCAGCAGGGTCCGCTGGATGGCGGCGCGGCGGCTGACGCCGGTGGTGAGGGCCTCGATGTGGCGCAGGGCGCCCGCCGGGTCCCGGAAGCCCAGCGCCAGCAGGCGCTGCTGGGCCGCCTCGGGACTCAGCCGCGCCTCGCTCGGGCTGAGCTTGGCGGCGGCGGCCAGCAGCGGCCGGTAGAAGAGCCGCTCGTGCAGCCGGCGCACCTCGCGTGCCGACGCCTGGCGGTCGGCCACGACGGCCTGCGCGGGATGCGTGCGGTGTCCCATGGCGCGACCGAGCCGGCGCAGGTCGGGCTCGGTCACCGGCATGAGGTGGGTGCGCCGCAGCCGGTGCAGCTGGATGCGGTGCTCGAGACACCGCAGGTGACGGTAGGCGCGGTCGAGGGTCGCCGCGTCCTCCCGGCCCACGTAGCCGCCGCGCGCGAGCGATGCCAGCGCCTCCAGGGTCGTGGCCGACCGCAGGCTCGGGTCGGTGCGACCGTGGACGAGCTGGAGCAGCTGGACGCTGAACTCGACGTCACGCAGGCCGCCGGGCCCGAGCTTGAGCTGGCGATCGGCCTCGTTGGCGGGCACGTGCTGCTCGACGCGCCGGCGCATCGCCTGGACGTCCTCGACGAAGTTGGGCCGCCCGGCGGCCTCCCACACCATCGGGGAGATCTCGGCCTTGTAGCGCAGCCCGACCTCCTTGTCGCCCGCGGAGACCCACGCCTTGAGCAGCGCCTGGAACTCCCACGTCTTGGCCCATCGCTCGTAGTACGCCTTGTGGCTGGCGATGGTCCGGACGAGGGGGCCCTGCTTGCCCTCGGGGCGCAGGGCGGCGTCGACTGGCCACAGGCTGCCTTCGGGGGTGGGTGCCGAGCAGGCCCGCATCAGCGACGTCGCGAGCGTCGTGCCGACCCGCAGCGCCGTGTCCTCGTCGACGCCGTCGCCGGGCTCGGCGACGAGGATGACGTCGACGTCGCTGACGTAGTTGAGCTCCCCGCCCCCGGTCTTGCCCATGCCGATGACGGCCAGGCGGCACGCCTCGTGGCCGGGGCCGTACTCCTCGCGTGCGATGACCAGCGCCGCCTCGAGGGCCGCTTCGGCGAGCTCGGCCAGCGCCTCGCCGACCGCCGGCATCTCGACCAGCGGGTCCGGGCAGGTCACGTCCAGGGCGGCGATCCGCAGCAGCTGCCGCCGGTAGGCGATGCGCAGCGCATCCAGGGCGCTGCGCTCGCCCCGCTCCTCGCCGACCGCGCGCACGAGGTCGGCGCGAGTCTGCTCGCTCGTGCGGCGCTGGGCCTCGGCCGCGTCGACCCAGTGCTCGGGATGGCGCACCAGGTGGTCCACCAGGGCGGTCGAGGCACCCATCACGCCGAGGACACGCTCCCGGCCCGACCCCTCCGAGGCGAGCTCGGCCGCGAACGCCGAGATGCCCCACCGCGGCGCGTCCCCCGCGCGGGCGAGGGACTCCGCCACCCGCACCAGCCCCAGCAGGCACTGCTCGGGGTCGGCCGTGTCGGCGACGACGGCCGCCAGCGCGTCGAGCTGCCCTCCGGGGATCGCCGCGCGGACGGGGAGAAGGGCATCGTCCTGGACGAGCTGCGCCGCCCGCTGGGCGTCCGGGAAGCCGAGACGGGCCAGGGCCCCCTCCGTCGTGCTCGTGCGTGACGCCATGCCTCAGAGCCGCGGCAGGTAGCGATCGAGCTCGAAGCGGGTGACCTCGTGGCGGTAGTCGAGCCACTCCTGGCGCTTGTTGCGCAGGAAGAACTCGAAGACGTGCTCACCGAGCACCTCGGCGACGAGCTCGCTCTCCTCCATGACCTCGAGGGCCCGGCCGAGCGAGGCCGGCAGCGGCTTGATGCCCATCGCGCGTCGCTCGGCGTCGGTGAGGCTCCACACGTCGTCCTCGGTCTCGGGCGGGAGGTCGTAGCCCTCCTCGATGCCCTTGAGCCCGGCCGCGAGCAGCACGGCGAACGCCAGGTAGGGGTTGCACGCGGCGTCGAGCGAGCGCACCTCGACCCGGGTCGACTGGCCCTTGTTGGGCTTGTGCATCGGCACCCGCACCATGGCGGAGCGGTTGTTGTGCCCCCACGTCAGGTGGGCCGGCGCCTCTCCCCCGCCCCAGAGCCGCTTGTAGGAGTTGACCCACTGGTTGGTGACGGCGGCGATCTCGGCGCCGTGACGCATCAGGCCGGCGATGAACTGACGGCCCACCTTGCTCAGCTGGTAGGGCGCGCCCGCCTCGTAGAAGGCGTTGGAGTCGCCCTCGAAGAGCGAGAGGTGGGTGTGCATGCCCGAGCCCGGGTGCTCCGAGAAGGGCTTGGGCATGAAGGTGGCGTAGATGCCCTGCGTCAGCGCCACCTCCTTGACCACCGTGCGGAAGGTCTGGATGTTGTCGGCCGTGCTCAGCGCGTCGGCGTAGCGCAGGTCGATCTCGTTCTGCCCGGGTGCGCCCTCGTGGTGGCTGAACTCGACGGAGATGCCCATGTTCTCGAGCATCGTGATGGCGGCGCGGCGGAAGTCGTGGCCGGTGCCGTGCGGCACGTGGTCGAAGTAGCCGGCGTCGTCGACGGGCACCGGCCGGCCGTCGGCGGCACGCCCCTGCTCGAGCAGGAAGAACTCGATCTCCGGGTGGGTGTAGAAGGTGAAGCCGAGGTCGGCGGCCCGGCCGAGGGCGCGCTGCAGCACGTGCCGCGGGTCGGCGAAGCTCGGGGTGCCGTCGGGCAGCTGCAGGTCGCAGAACATCCGGGCCGTTCCCGGCGGGTCGCCGCGCCACGGCAGGATCTGGAAGGTCGACGGGTCGGGCTTGGCCAGCATGTCGGCCTCGTAGACCCGTGCGAAGCCCTCGATCGCCGAACCGTCGAAGCCGATGCCCTCCGCGAAGGCGCCCTCGAGCTCGGCCGGGGCGACCGCCACCGACTTGAGGGTGCCCAGGACGTCCGTGAACCACAGACGGACGAACCGGATGTCGCGCTCTTCGATCGTGCGCAGCACGAACTCTTCCTGACGGTTCATGTGTCGATCCTGCCGCATCGCTGTTTCGGGGATGTTGCGAGACACGGCCTTTCGGGACGAGCCCCCTGCCGTATGCCGTCCGCTCGGCTCTCGTGGGCATGCGAAGGGCCCCCGGGAGAAGTCCCGGGGGCCCGACGCGTCAGAGGGGGAAGGTCACTTGAAGGCGACCTTGACCTCCAGCTCGTCGCCGCCCTTGCGGGTCTTGGCGACGGTCATCGTCGTGCCGGAACCGGCCACCTTGGTGGACGCCCACGGGTTGTCGGCGGTCCAGTAGCGGTTCGGGTCGCGGTCGTCGAAGGTCGGGATGGCCGGCTGCTTCGGGACGGTGGTCGCGACACCGTTGCGGTGGAAGGTGACCGAGTCGGTCTTCTCCTGGCCGAACGTGGCGTCGAACGGCTGGCGGCGGTTGCCGAGCATCGTGCGGGTGCCGTCGGCGTTGTTCAGCATGATCGGCGCCGGGCGGGCGTCGACCGGCAGGATCTCACCGGCACCAGGGTGCTTCGAGGTGTTGTTGTCGGTGTACTCGCCGTTGGCGAACCAGACGAGCATGCCGTTCTGGTACGGGAAGCGCTCCACCCAGTCGGGACGGGTGTTGGCGAAGCCGAAGTTGTACGGGCCGGTCTTCAGCGTCGCGTCGTAGCCGCTGTAGACGCGGTTCTCGGCGAAGTAGAAGTCCTGGACCTGCTTGGTCGTCGTGCCGTTGATGATGGTGAAGCCCTTGGCGGTCCACGCACCGGCACCGGACTCGACGTCGTCGACCGCTCCGGCCTTGCCGTCCTTCGTCACGACGACGTCGTCGATGAAGGCCTCGCTCGAGACACCACCGTCGGTGGCGACGCGGAAGCGCAGCTGGACGCTCTTGCCCGTGTAGGCCGAGAGGTCCCACGTCTTCTGCGACCAGGCGAACTTGCCGGTGTCCTCGCTCAGCGTCTTCCAGGAAGCGCCGTTGTCGGTCGAGATCTCGCCGTAGAGGAAGTCGTAGCCCTCCTCGAGGTTGCCCTGGACCCAGGCGCTGACCGAGGCGGACGAGGTGGCGTCCGTCAGGTCGACGGTGCGGGTCAGGGTCGAGTTGAGGTTGTCGCCGTAGCCGCTCCACCACTCGGCGTTGCCGGAGTGCGGGGAGTTGCGCTTCGTCGACAGGGTGCGCTCCGGCAGCGGGACCACGAGGGCCTGCACCGAGTCGCTCTTGGTGGCCAGGTCGGCCTGGCTCAGCTTGACCGTGGTGTCCTTGCCGTAGGGCACGACCGTGTGGTCGAGCCAGCCGAGCTGCAGCTTCTCCCACGGACCCATGTAGCCGGGCGTGGTGCCGATGGAGTCGGTGCCGTGGTTGAGCCACGAGCCGCCGCTCATCAGGGTCCAGAACGCGGTGCTGTTGTCGCCGCCGGCAGTGTCGTAGAGGTCGGGCAGGCCGAGGTCGTGGCCGAACTCGTGAGCGAAGACGCCGAGGCCGCCGTTCTCGGGCTCGGTCGTGTAGTCGCCGATCCAGATGCCGGTGTCACCGATCTGGATGCCGCCGAGCTTGTTGCCCTCGGGGCCGGTCTTGCCCATGTTGTTGGAGTAGGCGTACCAGCGGTGCGACCAGATGGCGTCCTCACCCTCGGTGCCGCCACCGGCCTCCTCGCCCTCACCGGCGTGGATGGCCTGGAAGTGGTCGATGTAGCCGTCGGGACGGTTGTAGACGCCGTCGCCCTTGGAGTCGTAGCGGTCGACCTTGTCGAACTGCTGCAGGTACGTCCGGATCTCGGCCGTCGTCTTGCCGGCCGCCTTCTGGGCGTTGAACCAGGCCTGGGCGGCGTCGTTGATGTAGTTCCAGTAGCCGTCGGCCTCGCTGGTGCCGTCGCCCTTGACCGGGTTGTGGCCGTAGCGGGCCTCGTTGTAGGGCACGGTCACCCAGTCGGAGACGTCGCCCTTGGCGAGGAATCGACCGTTGGACTGCTTCTGGTAGAAGTCCTTGAAGGACTCACCGTCGCCGAACATCATGTCCATGTAGTGCTGGCGGTTGAAGTCCTTGGTCCAGTACGTCGAGTTGTCGTCGGTCTTGCTGCCGTCCCACTTGCGGTCGGGCTCGGCGATGTTGTTGTGAACCGGGCCGGCCGTGCCGCCCGTCCTGGGGTCCGTCTTGTCGCCGAAGTCGGTGAGGATCGTGAAGATGTCCTCCTCACGGTTCACCGGGTAGTTGACGTACTTCGACTTCTTCGGCTTGCCGTTCTTGTCCTTGCCCGTGGACTTGACCTCGATGACCCGGTTGCCGTTGATCGTCTTGGTGGTGGCCTCACCCTTGAGGAGCTTGGCGACCGCGTCCTTGCGCTCGGCCGCCTGGGCCTCGGCGAGGGGGTTGGGCATGTTGTCCGGGCGGGAAGCCGCGGCGGCCGCGGGGTCTCCGCTCACCGGGGCCTTGGCAATCGGCGTTGCCTGAGCCTGCATCGGGGCGGTGAGGCCGGTGACGACGAGCGCCCCCACGGCCAAGCCCGAGACAGCACTCCACTGGCGCTTGTTCACGTGTTTGTCCTCCTGGTCACAAGGCGCCGCAGGTGGGCGCCTCGGGTATGCAAACACAGATCACAGACAATGTGAGGCTCGCTATCAGAGGAATTGAAAAAACTTGTGCTTCAACGGGGTTCACGTCAAAGAACGTTAAATTCTTCGTAAAGAACTGCACCGCTGATCTTGGCTGCAGACATCTTTCGGCCTATAAGCGGCCGCCTCTTCGACGCCGGTCGCCGTGGTTATGCTCGGGCCATGAGCGGTACAGGCCCCGAGGAGACGAGTCCCTACGGTTCCGGGTCAGCGGCCCCCCGGCCACAGGAGGCGACCGCGACGCCGCGACGAGTCCGCATCCCGCACCTGCACGAGATGAAGGCCCGGGGGCAGCGCTGGGCGATGCTGACGGCATACGACATGTATGCGGCCGAGATCTTCGACGAGGCCGGCATCCCCGTGCTCCTCGTCGGTGACTCGGCGGGCAACAACGTCTACGGCTACGAGACCACCGTGCCCGTGACCCTCGAGGAGATGGTCCCTCTCGTGCGCGCGGTCGCCACGGCCACGCGCCGGGCGCTCGTCGTGGCCGACCTGCCCTTCGGCTCCTACGGCGCGTCCGTCGAGCAGGGCTTCGCCAGTGCCGTGCGCCTGATGAAGGAGGGTCGCGCGCACGCCGTCAAGCTCGAGGGCGGCGCCGCGATGGTGCCGCTCGTCAGGGCTCTGACCGGCGCGGGCATCCCGGTCATGGCGCACCTCGGCTTCACCCCACAGAGCGAGCACCAGCTCGGTGGCTACCGGGTGCAGGGCCGTGGCGACGCCGCCGACGCGCTCGTCGCCGACGCGCTCGCGCTGCAGGGCGCCGGCGCCTTCTCGGTGGTGCTCGAGATGGTGCCCGCCCCGGTGGCCGAGCGCGTCACGAAGGAGCTCGACATCCCGACGATCGGCATCGGCGCCGGTGCGGGGACCGACGCCCAGGTGCTGGTGTGGAGCGACTTCGCGGGGCTGCGCAGCGGCCGCTCCCCCCGCTTCGTCAAGAAGTACGCCGACCTGCGCGGGACGCTCCTCGACGCGGCGAGGGCGTATGCCGCCGACGTGGAGTCGGGAGCCTTCCCCGACGCGGGGCACTCGTTCGAGTCCTGACGGCAACCCAGCAGTGGCACCCGACCGGCCCTCGCCGGACGGGCGCCACCGCCCTTGCACCCGAGTCGGTCGCTCAGTCGTCGCGCGAGCCGCCGCGCTCGTTCCAGTCGCGGTCCTCGGCGTCCCACTGCTCGGTCTTCTGGTGCGCCGTGTCGAGCGCGGCGCGAGCGGCCGCCTCCGTCGGGTACGGCCCGAGCACCTGCTCGCCCCGGCTGCGGTTCTCGTCGGTCTCGACCTGACCGGTGTCGACGTTGTACCAGTAGCTCACGCGTCCACTCCCTCTCACCTGCGCGGATCGCGGCCCCGCCGGCCTGATCGGATCGAGCCGGTCCGGCCCGTGGGCGCCGCGCGTGGACGCCACCCGTCCACGACCTAGACTCCACCGTATGCCGCTGCTCCACCCGCGGGTGTCCCCGCACGCTCTCAGCCCGCGACGTCGCGTCCCCGCGAGCATCGAGCGGCCCCACTACGTCGACGTGGCCAGCTTCCGCGAGGACGGCGACGTCCACCTCAAGGACGCCGAGACCGTCGAGAAGATGCGGATCGCCTCGCGCATCGCCGCCACGGCGATGGTAGAGGCCGCCAAGGCGATCGCCCCCGGCGTCACCACCGACCACCTCGACGCGGTTGCCCACGAGTACATGCTCGACCACGGCGCCTACCCCTCACCGCTGGGCTACAAGGGATTCCCCAAGTCGGTGTGCACCAGCGTCAACGAGGTCATCTGCCACGGCATCCCGGACGCCCGCCCCCTCGAGGACGGCGACATCGTCAACATCGACGTGACGGCCTACATCCACGGGGTCCACGGCGACACGGACGCCACCTACCTCGTCGGCGAGGTCGACGAGGAGTCGCGCCTGCTCGTCGAGCGCACCCACGAGGCGATGATGCGCGGCATCCGCGCGGCCCGTCCCGGACGCGAGATCAACGTCATCGGTCGCGTCATCGAGAGCTATGCCAAGCGCTTCGGCTACGGGGTGGTGCGCGACTTCACCGGTCACGGCATCGGGCTCGAGTTCCACTCCGGCCTCATCGTCCCGCACTACGACGCGGCCCCGAACTACGACACCGTCATCGAGCCGGGCATGACCTTCACCGTCGAGCCGATGCTCAACCTCGGCACGCACGAGTGGAACATGTGGGACGACGGGTGGACCGTCGTGACGCGTGACGGACGGCGCTCGGCCCAGTTCGAGCACACCATCCTCATCACCGACGACGGCTTCGAGATCCTCACGCTGCCCGAGGGCACGCCCGCCCCGTAGGCTTCCCCCGGCCCGGCCACGCCGCGCCCACCCGACACCACCAGCACCACGCACGATCGACCACGTCCTCGACAAGGAAGCAGGGACCATGGCCAAGCACGGCAAGCCGCTCGGTATCGACATCGGCGGGAGCGGCATCAAGGGCGCCCCCGTCGACCTCGTTGACGGCGAGCTCGCCGGCAAGCGCCTGAAGATCCTGACGCCCAAGCCCGCCACCCCGGACGCCGTCGCGGAGGTCGTCGACCAGATCGTCGAGCACTTCGCCGACGTGACGGGCGACTCCCCGATCGGTGTGACCGTCCCGGCCGTCGTCATCCGCGGCACCGTGCTGTCCGCAGCCAACATCGACCCGACGTGGATCAACACCGACGCCGAGGCGCTGATCAAGAAGCACACCGGGCGCGCGGTGACCGTGCTCAACGACGCCGACGCCGCCGGCCTCGCCGAGCTCTACTACGGCGCCGCCAAGGGCGTGCAGGGCCTGGTCATCCTCACGACCCTCGGGACCGGCATCGGCAGCGCGCTGATCCACGACGGCCGGCTCGTGCCGAACTCCGAGCTCGGCCACCTCGAGATCGACGGCTACGACGCCGAAGACCGGGCCGCCTCGTCCGTCAAGGACACCGAGGGGCTCTCCTGGGACGAGTACGTCGAACGCCTCCAGACCTACTACGACACCATCGAGAAGCTCTTCTCCCCCGACCTGATCATTGTCGGCGGCGGCATCTCCAAGGACAGCGACGACTTCCTGCCGAAGCTGAAGCTGCGCTGCCCGATCGTGCCCGCCCAGCTGCGCAACCAGGCCGGCATCATCGGCGCGGCGCACCTGGCCGCCGACCTCGCGGCTGCCCGGGCCTGAACCTGGCTGACAGGCGGCTGATTCGGGCCTGACCCGGGCTGGCGGCCCGCGTCAGCCCCGACGCAGGGCCGCCAGCAGCTCGGGAGCACGCCGGTCGTAGAGCCGCGCACCGACGGCGACACCGCCGAGGGCCACTGCGCCGCCGACCACCAGGCCCACCGGGGCCGCGGCCCAGGCGGCCGCGTCAGAGCCTCGCCAGGCCAGCCAGCCGAGCAGCAGCGCCGGTGAGGCCAGAGCGACGGTGCCGGCACTGGCCAGCGACTGGGCGGCGAGCGTGATCCCGGCAGCCCCGGGTGGCGCGTTGAACGGGCTCTCCCCCGACTCCGGCACCGGGTAGGGCATCACGACGCTCATCACGCTCGAGACGGCATACCCCGCCCCGAGCAGGGCCACGGCGACGCCGAGGACGGCGGGCAGCAGGTCCCACCGCCCCGCCACCCCCACCCCGACGAGCGAGTGGAACGGCACGAGCACAGCGGCGAGGAACAGGTCGGGGGCCAGCCGGCCCCTGCGGTCGTCGCGGCCCGAGATGCCCGAGACCACGTGCAGCCAGAGGGCGTCCGACTCGTAGGCCACGGCGTTGTGGCCGCTCCAGCCGAGCAGGAACGCGACGAGCGGCCCCATCAGCAGCGGCGTCCAGCTGCCGTGCCCCGTGTAGAAGGGGATCAGCAGCGCGAACGGCACGATCGGGGTCATCGCCATGCTGATCTGGAAGCGCGGGTCGCGCCGCCAGTAGGTCAGCACCCGCGCCCCTACCGCGCCCGCAGGGGTCTCCGGCAGACGTGCCAGCAGGCCGAGGTCGTCGCCCACCGAGTCGCCCGAGTCGGAGCGCGACACCGCGCGTGGGTCGTCGACCTCCCGGCGGAGGACCCGGGACCAGAACGAGAAGACGAGCGCGAGCAGGCCGGCGGCCAGGAGCAGCCGCACGGCGCCGGTGACGTGGTGACCGGCGGCCACGTCACCGGGAGCCGCCCAGGCCCAGCCGAGCGGTGACCACGCGACGACGCGCGCGGCGGCGGTGGCCAGCGCCCCGAGGTCGCCGAGGTTGGCCACGACCGAGACCGCCGGCCCGACGACCACCAGCAGGAGCAGCCCGAGGACGGCCACGGCGTCGCGCCCCCGACGGCTCGAGACCGCCTGGGTGAGCACGGCCGAGAGCCACCGGCTCGTGACGATGGCGGTCAGCAGTCCCACCGCGGTGGAGACGACCGCGAAGACGGTCGATGCCGGCGTCTGCGACCAGGCGAGCACCACGCCGACGCACAGCACCATCGAGGCGAGGGCCGGCAGCCCGACCAGCGCCGCGACCACGAGTCCCACGGCGAGGTCGCGGTGCGGCACCGCGAACGTCGCGAAGCGCCCCGGGTCGAGCGTCGGGTCCGAGCCGAAGGAGAAGAGCGGCACCACCGTCCAGAGGACGATGCCTGCAGCGCCGGCGAGGGGGACCACGACGCGCGCCTCCTCGGGCGAGGCCCGCAAGGACGCGAGGAGGATCGCGAGGCCGGCCACGAGGACCGCGAAGTAGACCACGCCGACGACGGCGCCGATGGTCTGGGCTCGACTGCGGCGGAAGACGTTTCGCAGCAGGGTGAGCTTCAGTCGGACGAGGTGCGCAACCACGACAGACCCACCACCTCGGTCGAGCCTCCGACGAGGTCGACGAAGCGCTCCTCCAGCGACCGGCCGGCGCACACGTCGTCGACCTGCCCCGAGGCGAGGACGAGCCCGTCGGAGATGACCGCGACGTGGCTGCAGGTGCGCTCGACGAGGTCCATGACGTGGCTCGAGAGCACGACCGTGCCGCCCGCCTCGACGAAGTCGGCCAGGATGCGCCGGATCGTCGCGGCCGAGACGGGGTCGACGGCCTCGAACGGCTCGTCGAGTACGAGCACCCGCGGGGCGTGCACGAGCGCCGACGCCAGGGTCACCTTCTTCGTCATGCCCGCGGAGTAGTCCACGACGAGCTTGCCCTGCGCCTCGGTCAGACCGAGGGCGGCGACGAGCTCGGCAGCCCGCTCGGCCGCGAGGTCGCGCGGCAGCCCACGGAGCAGTCCGGCATACGTGATCAGCTGAAGTCCGGTCAGCCGGTCGAAGAGCTTGAGCCCGTCGGGGAGGACGCCGACGAGGCGCTTGGCCTCGACAGGGTCGGCCCACACGTCGCGGCCGAGGACGAACGCCTGGCCCGCGTCGGGGCGCAGCAGGCCGGTGACCATCGAGAGGGTCGTCGTCTTGCCCGCCCCGTTGGGCCCGACGAGGCCGAAGAAGGAGCCGCGTGGCACGTCGAGGTCGATGCCCTTGACGGCGATGAGGTCACCGAAGCGCTTGCCGAGCCCGCGCAGCGCGATGGCCGGCCCGCCGCTCGGCCCTCCTTGCGGCGCAGGCAGACTCGTGACGTCGCTCATCGCGCTCCCCTGTCGCCGAGGGTCAGAAGGTCGCGGACTCGGCGTCGCGCAGCGGGGTGTAGGTCAGGCCCTCGACGCCCGAGAACTGCTCGATGTGCCCGGAGTACATGCGGTGGCCGATCTCGCTGAGCAGCGCGTCGTGGATCGGGATGAAGACCTTGGGCGCGATGCGGCCGACGAACTCGATGGAGTCGCGGCTGGCCGCCCACGGCGCGTTCAGGGGGTGCGCCAGCACGTCGACCGGACCCGGCTCGCCGTCGTAGGCGTCGCCGGGGTGGAAGAGCGACGGCTCGCCCTCGGCCCGCAGCACGACCCCGACGTTCGGGATGCGCGGCATCGCCGCGTGGTTGTACGCGTGCAGCTCGCCTACCGGGGAGACCGTGACGTCGCCGACCGCGAAGTCCTCGCCCTGGCGGGAGGGGACGGCGGGAAGCCCCTGCTCGCGCAGCTTCTCGGCGGTGAGCGGGTCGGTGTGGACGCTGGCGGTGGGGTTGGCCCGCAGCAGCGCCGCGACCCGCTCGGGGTCGAAGTGGTCGAAGTGGTTGTGCGTCACGATCACCGCATCGAGGCCGGTGAGCTCCTCGAAGCCCGAGGAGAAGCTGCCGGGGTCGATGAGGATGCGGCGGTCGGCGGCCTCGACGAGGAGGCAGGCATGTCCGAGGTGAGTCACGCGCATGCTGCCACCCTAGCCACGGCGCGTCGTCTCCCCCTCCACCTCCGCGTGGTGCGTCGTCGCGCGGTGGGCACGGAGACGCTGGAGGCGTGCCCACGCGGTGGAGCGGGTCGGCGGCAGGCGAAGGGGGCCGGTGTCGGTGGGCACCGCGGCCGACTCGCGCGCGGACTCGAGCTCTCCCAGCGCGCGCAGCGAGTCGCTGATCAGCGAGCCGTAGACCGACCACTGGTCGGGGTCGGCGAGCGGCGTCCGGCGCACCTCCTCCCGCAGGTCGACGAGGACGATCCGGGCCTCGGCGACGGACTCGTCGAACTTCCGGGTCGCCTCCTCCTCGTGCCGGCCGAGCTGCGACACGGCCACGGACATGGCGGCGAGGGCCTCGGCGTAGCGGGCGAGGAAGGTCGCGGAGGGCGCCGGGTGGTGCTCGGCCCCGTCGGCGGCGTCGACGAGGGTGCGGCCGATGCCGGTGACCTGCCACAGGGCCCGGCGCAGCGTCGTCACCGTGCGCTCGTAGCCCTGCCAGTCGATGTCGGCCGGGCGCAGGTTCTGGCGCAGGTTGAAGCGGGTGCTCTCGCGACCGGTGTGGATGTCGTCGAGCACGAGCGGCGCACGCTCCACCATGGCGGTGCCGGCTCGATACCACTCTCGGGCGGTGTCCCCGTCCCACTCGCCGCGCAGCCCGTCGGCCATCTGCGCCAGCAGGTCCCGCACCTGGCGGGCCAGGGCCGCGACCCGTTGGCGCGGCTTCGTCAGGTGCAGCGGCGCGAAGACGATCGCATTCGTCGCCACGCCGATGACGCCCCCGGCGACCGTCTCGACGATCGTCAGGTAGGTGAACTGCTCGTCGGTGCCCTTGGCGGTGATGAGCGACAGCAGCACCATCGCCGGCACCTGGATGCCGTGGTCACCGAGACGCGACCACCGGCCGATGACGAGCGCGACGAGGATGACCCCGAACATCGTCCACCACGTGACGCCGAGCAGGTTGGCCACGACCCAGGCGACCCCGAGGCCGAGGACCACGGCGGCGACGCGCTGCGCGCTCGCGGAGATGGACCGCACCATGGTGCGGTCCACCACGAGCAGCGCAGCCATCGGAGCGTAGAAGGGCACCGGGCTGTCGAGCACGCGGACGGCGAACTGCCAGGCGGCCACCGTGGCGACCGCCGACTTGAGGAGCAGCAGCAGCGCGTCGCGCTCTGGCCCGGGTCGGTGCACGGCACGCCGGAGCGCACGCACGCGTTCGGTCGTGTCATCGCGCCACTGGCTCATGTGCGGGAACCGCCGGACCTGGGGTGCCGGTCGAGGGGTACCGGTACTGCGTCGTCCACGGGGCTCACTGTAGGGGCCGCCGCCCTCCGCGCGACTTCCTCGGCGGGGTAGACGTGTCCGACCGCGTGGACGCCGCCCGGTGGGCCTCAGTGCGACCGGCGCTCGGCGGCCTCCTCGAGGGCGCGCTTGTCCTGGTCGTCCATCGCGCGCGTGTCGCGCGGCTCGGCGAAGGGCTCGAGGTCCTCGGGTTGGCCCGCGGCGATCGCGCGGCTGCGGTCGAGCTCGGCGTTCACCTCGGCGCCGAGCAGGATCGCGATGTTGGTCAGCCAGAGCCAGACCAGGAAGATCACCACGCCCGCGAGGGAGCCGTACGTCTTGTTGTACGAGGAGAAGTGGGACACGTAGAGCGCGAACACCCCCGAGACCACGAGCCAGATGACGACGGCGATGAGGCCGCCGGGGCTCACCCACTTCACGCCGCCCTGCTTGGCGTTGGGGCTGGCCCAGAAGAGGACGGCGAAGAGCATCGAGACGAGAACGAGGAGCACCGGCCACTTGAGGATGCTCCACAGCGTCACGGCGGTGTCGCCGGCACCGATGAAGTCGCCGAGCTGCTGGGCCACCGGCCCGCTGACGACGACGATCACGGCGCTGACGACCATGACGACCACGGCGAAGACGGTGACTCCGACCCGGATCGGGATGGTCTTCCAGATCGGCCGCCCCTCGGGGATGTCGTAGATGACGTTGGAGGCGCGCATGAAGGCCGCGACGTAGCCGGACGCCGACCAGAGTGCGACGAGGATCCCGAAGATCGCTCCGAGGCCGGCGCCCGTGCGGTTGGCCTGGGCCTGGGTGATGAGGGTCTGCACGAACTGGGCGCTCGACCCCGGCGTCAGCTGCTTGACCTGGTCGACGACCTGCGTCGTGGCATCGGGACCGAGCAGGCCGAGGGCGGCGACGAGCACGACGAGGGCCGGCGCGATCGACAGCAGGCCGTAGTACGTCAGCGAGGCGGCGAGGTCGGTGAGGTTGTCGCGCTTGAACTCGCCGCGGGCTCGCTTGAGCACGGCGACCAGGGATGCCCGGGGCAGCTCCGTCGGGCTGTCGGGAGCGTCTTCGCGACGGGTATCGGGTTCTGTTGCCATGGCGGGGTCGTACCCACTGCAGGGCAGCGCGTGCACGGGACCGGGCGAGCCGGCATACGGCACGGGGGCAACGGGAGGGGCACTCCCAGAGGCAAGGCCCTCCTCCCGCGCGTGGGATGCGAGGATGAGTGGCTCTGCTGGGTAGGAGAGCAGGACCGTCACGTGCCGGACCTGATGATCGTGAGGAGACGCACAGCATGGTGGCCGACAGCGCCGACAGGCCGGAACTGATCGCCGGACGCTACCGGCTCATGGACCGCATCGGCTCCGGCGGCATGGGACACGTGTGGCTGGCCTGGGACGAGCGGCTCAACCGCGCCGTCGCCGTGAAGCAGCTGCACCCGCCGGTCGCGCTCGACGAGTCGGACGCCGCCGTCGCCCGCGAGCGGGCCATGCGCGAGGCACGGAACACGGCTCGTCTGCACCACCCCAACGCCGTCCCCGTCTTCGACGTCGTCGACCACGAGGGCCGGCCCTGCCTCGTCATGCAGTACCTCCCGTCGCAGAGCCTGCAGGCCGTCCTGCACGAGCGCGGCCCGCTGCCGGTCCGAGAGGTCGCGCGGCTCGGCAGCGAGCTCGCGTCGGCCCTCGCCGCCGCCCACGGGGCAGACTTGGTCCACCGCGACGTCAAGCCGGGCAACGTCCTGCTCGCCGAGGACGGCACGGCCCGCATCACCGACTTCGGGATCAGCCACGCACTCGGCGACGCATCCCTCACCTCCACCGGGATGGTCACGGGCACACCCGCCTACCTGGCGCCCGAGGTGGCGCGCGGAGCGCCCTCGACCCCGGCGTCGGACGTCTTCTCGCTCGGAGCGACGCTCTACGCGGCGCTCGAGGGGTCCCCACCCTTCGGCACCGGCGACAACGCCATGGCCCTGCTGCACCGGGTCGCCTCCGGCGCCATCACTCCCCCGTCCGAAACGCCGCTCGCGCCGGTGCTCCTGCGCATGCTCTCGGTCTCCCCGGAGGAGCGACCCTCGATGCAGGACGTCTCGGCCGTCCTCGGCGACGTCGCCGCCGGCCGCAGCGTCCCGGACGACGGCGTCGACCGTACGCGGGTGCTTCCGCCCGCGGCGACCGTGTCGGCAGGTGCGGCGGCGGGCCTCGACCTCGCCGACGGGACCTCGCCGACCGCCCGCACCGCCGTGCAGCCAGAGGCGCAGGCAGATCCGACGGGGAGCGAGGGCGTCGAACCGCGCACAGCGGCGGGTCCACCGGCCCGCGACGGTGAGTCGCGCGGACGCCGGCGAGCCGTGCTCGCGGGTCTGGTCCTGCTGCTGCTGGTCGGTGGCGGGCTTCTCGCGACGTCGCTGTTGCGTGACGGTTCTGCGACCGGCGGCGCGACACCGCCTCCGGTCGTCGCCGGCACGACCCGCTCGAGCCAGGCGTCCCCGTCCAGCAGCTCGAGGCCCACGACGTCGACCGCGCCGCCGCCGTCACCCAGCACACCGGCTGCGACGACGACACCGACGCCGACGACGTCGTCGCCCTCCGCTCCCGCCACGACCTCACCCGGCTCCGCCTCCGACCTCGCCGGCGCGGTGCGCGACTACTACCGCCTGCTCCCCGACAACACCGACGCCGGCTGGGCCCGGCTCACCGACCGCTATCGCGCCACGACGGCCAAGGACCGGGCCACCTACGACCGGTTCTGGGCGTCCGTGGACGCGGTGAGCGTCGGGCAGGCGAAGGCCTCCGGCCCGGGGTCGGTGGTGGCGACGGTGCGCTACGACTTCCGTGACGGGCGCCGGTACGAGGAGCGCACTGCCTTCACGCTGGTGGAGCAGGACGGCGTGCTCAAGATCGACACCTCGAAGGTGCAGAACAGCAGCCAGCTGTAGGAGAGTCGCGGGTCACGCGGGCGCGCAGGACGCTCGCGTCAGACGACGTCGGTCACTGGCAGCGCCACATCACCACGGGGTGAAGGGAGTGGGCCGGGCGGTTGCGCGAGGCGCCTACGGGCGCAACGACGCTCGTCGTGCAGGCCTGGACGAGGCGCTCGAGCATGGCAGCCCGCTCGCTGCCGGTCATCACGGTCGGGGCTGCGTTGTCCTCGGTCGAGGTCACTGTGCTCATCGCGGTTCTCCCTGGTCGTGTCGACCGGCATTTCGCTTCAGCCGGTGTCTCAGGGGTAGGTGTACCAGTCCGCGTGGCCGAAATGGACGTGAATGCCCGTTTTTCGGCAAGAAAGTCCAAAGAAATGTGCAAGAAGACCGGATCGGACAACGGGGTCCGTCAGGTTCCCCGGTGACAGGGCCGGCGGCTCAAGCTTCGGTGGCCTGCCGGGCCCTCACTCGGGCCGGAAGCGCGCCGCCCGCTCGACGAGGTTGGCCAGACGCCGCAGCGCCTCGATGTTGCGGCGGTGCAGCACAGGGTCGCGCAGGAGCCGCGGGATCAGCAGGGCCGGTCCCTTCGTCGCGTCCTCCTCCATCGTCACCTCGGTGCCGTCCGCCACCTCGCGGCAGGTGATGCGAACCAGACCCTCGCCCGAAGGCCAGGCGCGGACCGTGAGCTCGAGCAGGGTGGGCGGCTCCCACCGCACGATGGACGTCGTGTCGTCGATGAGCACCGGCCACGCTCCGACGGAGTGGTGCATGGTCGCGCCGGCGGCCGGCCAGTCGGGAGAGACGTCGCGCACGCGCGAGGCCCCGACCACCCACTGGCTGTAGCTCCATGCGTTGCCGAGGACGTCGAAGACCTCCCGCGGCGTGCCGTGGACGGTCCGGATGGTCGTGCTCACGTGCGCCTCCAGAGATTGCGGGTCTTGTCGTGCCACAGTGCGGCCCTCGCGGCGTTGGCGCCGCAGGCGCCGTGCACACCGCCGCCCGGGTGGGCGGACGCCGACGCGAGGTAGAGGCCCTTGACGGGGGTCTCCGGGCGTCCCGAGCCGGCGACGGGGCGGAAGATGAGCTGCTGCTGCAGGTTGGCGGTGCCGCCGTTGATCGCGCCGCCCACCAGGTTGCGGTCCATCGACTCGAGCTGGTGAGGGCCCAGGACCCGTCGGGCCGTGATGCGGTCGCGGAAGCCCGGCGCGCGGCTCTCGATGCGGGCCTCCATCCGCTCCGCCATGGCCTCGAGGTCGCCCTCGTCCCAGGTGCCGCGGACCTCGCGAACATCGTCGCGGCCGGCTGCGGCGTCGCCGCGGACCTGCTGCGGGACGTGGGTGTACGCCCAGAGCGCCTCTCCGCCCGACGGCGGGACGCGGGAGGGGTCGGCCACACCCATCTGTCCGACGAGCATGAAGGGACGCTCGGGCACCAGGCCCGCAGCGACCTGGCTTCCGCTGAGGGTCACGTCGTCGAGCGAGTCGCCGATGTGCACGGTGCCCGGTGCCGCCTGCGGGGCGTTGGTCCACGGCACGGGCCCGTCGAGGGCCCAGTCCACCTTGACCGTCGACGGGTCCCACTCGAACCGGCCCATGCGGTGCCGCAGCCGGCTGGGCAGCTGCTCCCACGACACCAGGCCCCCGTAGAGCGCTGGTGCCGACACGTCGGCGAGCACCGCCCGCCCGACGGTGATCTCCCGCGACGCGGTCCGCACGGCGACCGCGCGACCCCCCTCGACGCGTACGCCCTCGGCCCGCTCCCCCAGCACGACCTGGCCGCCCTTGGACTCGAGACGCCGGACCATCGCACCCGAGAGCTGCCCGGCACCGCCACGCGGCACGGGAAAGCCCACGGTCTGGCCGAGGAGGACGAGCAGCAGGCCCATCGCCCCGGACCCCGGCGACTCGAAGCTGATGTCGGCGTGGGCGGCGTTGCCCGCCACCAGCATCCGAGCGGCCTCCCCGCGGAAGAGCCGCTCGGTCAGCGTGCGCGCCGGCATGATCATCTGCCGGACCATCTCGAGGCCGCCGGCGCGCAGCACGTGCCGGGCCATGCCGGCACCGCCGCGGACGGGCGGGAAGGGGCTGAGCAGGGAGGTGATGACGGCGTCGCCGACCCGGTCCCACGTGTCGCACAGCGCGAGCCACGCGTCCCCGTCACCGGCGGCCTGCTCCTCGAGCCCCGCGGCGGTCTCGCCACGGTCACGGTGGAGCACGCCCCAGCGGCCGTCGGGGAAGGAGTGCGCGACGACCGAGGGAGCGTGGACCCACTCGAGGCCGTGCTCCTCGAGGCGCAGTCCACAGATCGTGGGCGACCCGGCCGCGAGGGGGTAGAAGGAGCTGAAGGTGTCGTGGACGTAGCCGTCTGCCACGGAGGAGTCGCTGTGCACGGCCCCGCCCGGAGTCTGCTGCTCCTCGAGCACGACCACCGACCAGCCCGCGTCGACGAGCAGGTTCGCGGCCACCAGGCCGTTGGGACCGCTGCCGATGACCACCGCATCCGTCGTCGCCACGATGTCCTCTCGTCCGTGCCTTCGTCGTCCCGCTCGTCGTCCGCTCGGTCTGTACCCGGAGTGCTGCCCGGCTAACCCGACGTTTGGGATGGGCCGCGAGCGGGCACGGCCTCCCCATGGCCCAGAGCTCGCCCGTCCGCGGCACCGACATCGGCACGGATCCTGTCGTCCTCGTCACCGGCGCGTCGAGCGGCGTGGGACTGGCGACCGCGCTCGAGCTGGCTCGCCGCGGCCACCGACTGGCCCTGCTGGCCCGCGGCGAGGAGCCCCTGCAGCGCGCCGCGCACCAGTGCCGGTCCCTGGGGGCCGCCGAGGTGCTCGTCGTGACCGCGGACATCCGCGACGACGCCGCCGTCGCCAGGGCGGTCGCGGACGTGCTCGACGCATACGGCCGCCTCGATGGCGTCGTCAACTGCGCGGGCGTCGTCGCCTACGGCCGCCTGGAGCAGCTGGCCGCGCCACTCTTCGACGCAGTCGTCGAGACCAACCTGCTCGGCTCGGCCAACCTGCTGCGCCACGTCCTGCCGCCGCTGCGCGTTCAGGGCCGTGGCTCGGTCGTGCTGACCGGCTCGCTCATCGGCCACATCGCGGTGCCGACGATGAGCGCCTACACGGTCAGCAAGTACGGCGTGCGCGCCCTCGCGCGGCAGGCCGTCATCGAGAACCGCGACGTCCCGGGACTGCACATCTCCTACGTGACGCTGCCCGGCGTCGACACCCCCATCTACCGCCAGGGGGCGTATGCCGGGGGCCCGGCCGGGCAGCCACCTCCCGTCGTGTGGTCGCCGGAGAAGGCCGGACGGCTCGTGGCCGAGGTGCTGCGGCGACCTCGACGGGTGACCCACGGCGGGGCGTTCGACCCGCTGATCCGGCTCGGGTTCGTCCTGCTGCCCCGGCTCTACGACGCCTGGGTCGGTCCGCTCTTCGCCCGCCTCGCCTCCGACCGGTTCGAGACGGTGCCGCCCGGGCCGGGCAACGTCGAGACGAGCGTGCCCGACGGGAACCGCCTCACCGGCGGGCACGGGTCAGGTCTCGGCGCCGCGGCGGGGCTGCTCGCCCGTCAGGTGCGCCGCGCCGTCGGCTAGGTCGTGCCCTGCGTCAGGCGGTTTCGGTTCCGTTCGATCAGGCTGGCGCACTCGCGATGCTGCTCGGGGTGTCGGCGCCGGCCGGCTCGAGGTCGCCGGCCTCAGAGTCGTGCGGCGCTTCATCGCCGGGGAGGCGCCCGGTGAGCCGCAGCTGGTCGGCGATGTCGCGCAGCTTGACGTTGCGGTTCTGGGACAGCCGGCGCAGGTAGGCGAAAGCGGCCTCGGGCGTCAGGCCGTAGCGCTCCATGAGGATGCCGACCGCCTGACCGACCTCCTGCCTCGTGACCATCGCCAGCTCGAGCTGCTCGGCCTTGCGCGCCAGTCCGAGAGTCGCCGCCGCGTGTGCGGCCAAGGCCGTGGCGAGCACCACCGTCTCGCACGGCAGGCCCTCGCGGCTGTCGCCCGCCAGGGTCATCACGCCCACGGCCTTGCGCTCCCACACCATGCGGACCGCGAGCACCGAGCGCAGCCCCAGGGCGTCGAGGCGCGGTGCGAGCTCGGGCCACCGAGCCGCGTCCTGCGGGCAGCCCACGAGCAGCCCCACCACCGGCTCGTCGCCGTGCAGGACATCGACGCTCGGGCCCTCCCGCAGCATGACCTGCAGCTCCTCCACCCTCCGGGAGACCTGGCCGCTCGCCGCCAGGGGTCGCACCGCTCCCCCGCGTTCGACGAGGCTGATGGAGACGTGGCGCACGCCCGGTACGGCCTTGGTGCTCGCCTGCAGCAGCGTCTCGACAGCAGTCGTCGGCGCGGTAGGGAAGCTCGGTCCGCCCTCCGCGGCGCTCGCGACAGCGCCCGGCGCCGAGACGGCCATGGCGTCGTGGGAGTCCTGCGCCGGGGCGGGCGAGGAGCCCACGAGTCCCTGGGACACGCGAGCAGCGACGGCCGCAGGGCCCTGGCGGCTCGGGTGGCGTCCTGATGAAAGAGTCACAGCACGTCCTTCGCGGGCGTGGCGTCCCCTCGTGCCTTGAAGGTGCCCTACTGAACCGAAACCCCGAGCTGGCCAACGGCCCTTCGGTTCACGTGCCCGTATCGACTCCCAACGTACACGCCTTCTCGCCCGCCGTGCAGGTTGGGAACCGCTGCATACGCACGCTGCTCAGGAAGAGGAGCCGGGCTCCTCCGTACGCCTCAGTTCGAGCGGCAGCTCGAGCATCACGTCGCGCGCCAGGAATCCCGGCCGCTCCTGCGACAGCCGCTCGCCGGCTCTCGCGTGGGCCCAGGCTCCCCAGGCGGCCGCCTGCTCCGGCGTCGCTCCGCGGGCGAGCAGGCCGGTCACGAGGCCGGCCTTGACGTCGCCGGACCCCGCGGTCGCTAGGCCCGGCACGCCGGCGTCGCAGGACCACGCGTCCCCGCCCGGCGACACGACGTACGACACCTCGCCGCCGCTCAGGACGGCCGCCCCGGTGGCCTCCGCGACGGCGCGGGCGGCCCCGAGCTGGTCGTCGCCGACCTCGTCCTCCGACCGCTCCAGCATGGCGGCCGTCTCCGTGAGGTTCGGCGTCAGCAGCACCCGCCCGGCGAGGTGGCGCACACCGTCGAGGCGACCGGTCAGGAAGGCGGTGCCGAGCGCGTCGAGCACCACGAGGTTGTCGAGTCGGGGCACGATCTGGGTGAGCAGGAGGTCGGCGCACTCCGGGTCGCCGAGACCGCTACCGAGCAGGACGACGTCGGCCCCCTGGGCGAGCTCCACCACACGGTCGGCACCGGCGACGGCGAGCTCGCCGCTGTGCAGGACGGGCAGTCCCTGGACGAAGGCCTCCGGGAGTGCCACCGCCACCGCCGACGCGGTGTCGCTGGCCGTGGCCACCTGCACCTTCCCCGCGCCGACGCGCAGGGCTGCCTCGGCCGCCAGCAGGACCGCTCCGGGTGTCTGGCGCGCTCCCCCGACGACGAGCACGGTCCCGCGGTCGGACTTGTTACCGCCCTGCTCGGGCAGCGACCACGACCTCAGCAGCTCGGCCTTGATCGGGGTGGGGGTTGCCTCCGGCATGTCAGCTGGTCCTCTCGTCCTGGAGCTCGGGCTCCTCGGGCACCTCGGCGCCCACCGTGCCCTCGTGGGTGGTCTCCACGTCCGAGGTCTCGAGGTAGCCGGTGTCGGCGAACGTCGCGAGCTGCAGCAGATCGCCGTCCTTGCGGTAGCGGGTCAGGGAGCAGTTGGCCAGCGGCTGCGTGCGGTCCACGTCGAGCAGCGTGGCCTCGTCGAGTCGCTCGAGGGCGAGACGGAAGCTCATGATCACGGCCTGGTGGGTGAACACCCAGACCCGGCGGCCGGCATACAGCTGCGCGAGGTCGCGGAGGACGTCGCGCACCCGCAGCGCGACGTCGGTCCAGCTCTCGCCGCCCGGCGGGCGATAGTAGAACTTGCCCAGGCGGGCCCGGCGCTCGGCCTCCTCCGGGTGGTGCTTGCGAATGCCCAGGCCGGTGAGGCCGTCGAAGATGCCGAGGTCGCGCTCCCGGAGGCGCTCGTCGAGCAGCGGCTCGAGGTCCAGGGCGCTGCACACGATCCGCGCCGTCATCGCCGCCCGCGCGTAGGGCGAGCTGAGGACGACGTCGGGGTGGGGGCCGCTCGTGGCCACGTGGCGGGCCAGCTCGTGGGCCTGGCGCTCACCCCGCTCCGACAGGGGCGTGTCCGGGTCCCGGGTGTCGAGCTGCAGCCGGCCCTGACCGCGGTCGCGCGCCTGCGCGTCCGCGACGTTGCCGAGGCTCTCGCCGTGGCGGACGAGGACGAGCTCCTCCATGTGGGCGGCCCAGGGCGCGCCGCTGCCTCCGATGGCCATGCGTCTCCTTGCCGAGGTGGTCGACGGGTGCGTCAGTGCCCGAGAGGGGACACCGCACCTGTACCCGCCCCCTCGCGGTCGGAAACGCGCCGGCCGCGGGCGCACGCCACCGGCCCCGGAGAAGCGTTTCTCCGGAGAAGCGTTTCTCTGCGACGGCTCAGGGGTACTTCTGACCTGAATCGGTGCATCCGGTGCACCCGAGCAGCAGAGAAGAGGCGAGAATGCGATCTGCGTTCATGGTCATTGCGGCTTCGGCCACGCTCCTGGCGGGGTGTGCGGGAGTCGGTGGGGCGAGCAGCGACTCCGGCGGCAACGCCGGAACCTCCGGGAGCGCTCCCAGCGGAACCCTGAAGATCATGGGATTCGGCGGCGAGGACGAGGTCGGTCAGGCCCGCATCGCCGCTTTCAAGCAGGCGTACCCCGGCGTGCAGGTCAGTAACGCCAAGGGCGACTTCGATGCCCAGCAGTTCCTCACCGCCCTGGCCAGCGGCAACCCGCCCGACCTCGTCTACATGGACCGCAACCAGATCGGCACCTACGCCAAGAAGGGCGCCATCGTCCCGCTCGAGGACTGCATCTCCCAGCAGAAGATCGACACCTCGCAGTACCGCGACGCGGCCATGCGCTCGGTCACGCTGGGCGGCAAGGTCTACGGCATCCCGGAGTTCTACGTCGTCACGACGAACCTCATCGACGCCAAGTCGCTCAAGGCAGCCGGCCTGTCGCCGAGCGACATCCAGACCAAGGACTGGCAGGCGCTCAAGGCCACGTCCGACAAGCTGTTCAAGAAGAACGGCAACAAGCTCGAGCGGATCGGCTTCGACCCGAAGCTCCCCGAGTACTTCCCGCTGTGGGCCACCGCCAACGGCGCGACGATCATCAAGGAGGACGGTGCGCCGAACCTCAACGACCCGAAGGCCGTCGAGGCGCTGGACTTCGCGATCAGCCTGATCAACGACCAGGGCGGCTGGACGAGCTTCAAGTCCTTCCGCGACTCGTTCGACATCTTCGGCGAGAAGAACCCGCTGTCGGCGGGTTCGGTCGTCGCCTTCCCGATGGAGAACTGGTACGTCAACGTGCTGCGCGACTTCATCCCCAAGGGTCTGCAGCTCGACAGCACGCCGTTCACCGACCACGACGGCAAGCCCGTCAGCATGGTCGGCGGCAGCGCCTGGGCGATCCCGAAGGGCTCGAAGAACCCGACCGCGGCGTGCGCCTGGGCCAAGACGCTGACCGACAAGGCCACGTGGATGAAGGCGGCCGACGCCCGCATCGCCAAGGTGAAGAAGGACAACAGCTTCTTCACCGGCCTCTTCACCGCCAACAAGCCCGCCGACGAGGCCATCAAGGCCAAGTACCTCACCAACGTCCCGGACGCCGGCTTCAAGCGCGCGATCGACAACCTCTACGCGACGCTCGACACGGCCACCGCCCTCAACACCTCCCCGGCCGGAGCGGAGATCGACGCCGCCTGGCGCAGCGCCGTGACGCGCGCCCTCGGCGGCCAGCCCGCCCAGCAGGCCCTCGACCAGGCGCAGAAGGAGGCAGAGGCAGCCTTCACGAAGGCGAACGGCAATGGCTGACAAGGCGGTGAGGCTCCGCCCGGGCCGGCTCGAACGCCGAGAGGCCCGGGCGGCCTACCTCTTCATCGCCCCGTGGATCTTCGGGTTCCTCGTCTTCACCGCGGGGCCGATGGTCGTCAGCCTGTGGCTCTCCTTCACCGACTACTCGCTGGTGGAGCCGGGCCACTCGGTGGGGATGGCGAACTACCAGCAGCTGCTGGACGACCCGCGCATCGCCAAGTCGCTGGCCAACACGTTCACGTATGCCGCCATGTTCGTGCCGCTCGGCACGGTCGTCGCGCTGGGGCTGGCGATGCTGCTCCACCGCGTCGGCCGTGCCGCCGGCTTCTTCCGCACCGTCTTCTACCTGCCGGTCATGACGCCGGCCGTCGCCGCCGGAGCGATGTTCCTGCTCCTGCTCAACGGCCAGCGCGGCCTGCTCAACCAGGTGCTGGGCTGGTTCGGCATCAACGGGCCCAACTGGACGACCGACCCGGCGTGGCTCAAGCCGTCCCTCGCCATCGTCAGCCTCTGGACGGTGGGCGGCAGCGTCATCATCTACCTCGCTGCGCTCAACAACGTGCCGCGGCAGCTCCACGAGGCGGCGCTGCTCGACGGCGCCGGTCCGATCCGCCGGTTCTGGAGCATCACGCTGCCGATGATCTCGGGCGCGCTGTTCTTCACGATCATCACGCACACGATCGCGGCGATGCAGATGTTCGACCAGGCGTACACCATGTTCTACGGGCCCCAGCAGAAGGCGACCGCCTCCGACGAGTCCCTCGTCTACATGGTCTACCTGTTCCAGAACGCCTTCGAGTTCTTCAAGATGGGCTTCGCCTCGGCCATGGCGTGGGTGCTCTTCGTGATCATCCTCGTCATCACCGTGGTCCAGGTGCGCCTCGGCAACCGCTTCGTCTACTACGAGGGAGACTCCCCCCGATGAGCGTCGACACCCTGCCGCTGCCGCCCTCGACCGAGCCGCCCGCCGAGCCGGACCTGGCCTCGCGACCGCTGCCGACCGGCGGTCCGGGCAAGGACCGCCGCCGTCTGGGCCCCGCCAGCGTGGTGCGCTGGGTGCTGCTGCTCGTCGCGACGATCGCCTTCACCTACCCGCTGATCTGGCTGGTCAGCGCGTCGCTCAAGCCCAAGTCGCAGGTCTTCGACAACCGCCTGGTGCCCGAGACCTTCCAGTGGTCCAACTTCGTCGAGGTGTGGGACGCCGGACCCGTCCTGCGCTGGCTGCTCAACTCCGGCATGGTCTCGCTGATGGCCGCCGTGACCGTGACGCTGTCGAGCGCCTTCGTGGCCTTCGGCTTCGCCTACTTCCGGTTCCGGCTGCGGGGGCCGCTCTTCGGGCTCGTGCTCGCGACCATGATGCTTCCCGGTGCGGTCACGATGATCCCCGTCTACCTGATCTGGCACCAGCTGCACCTCATCGACACCCAGATCCCGCTGTGGGCCAACAACCTCTTCGGGTCTGCCTTCTACATCTTCCTGATGCGCCAGTTCTTTCTCGGCATCCCCCGCGAGCTCTTCGAGGCCGCGCGCATCGACGGCTGCAGCAACCTGGGCCTCTTCCGCCGGATCGCGCTGCCGCTGTGCCGCCCCGCCCTGATCATCGTCTTCATCTTCGAGCTGCAGGCGAGCTGGTCCGACCTGCTCAAGCCGCTCATCTACCTGCAGACCGAGGACTACTTCACGATGCCGCGCGGCCTCAAGCAGATCGTCGACGGCTTCGCGCTCTCGGGCGAGTACCACTGGGAGATAGCGATGGCGGCGACGCTCGTCGCGACGCTGCCGATGATCGTGGTCTTCGCCTTCTGCCAGCGCTACTTCCTCGAGGGGCTCGCCACGACGGCCCGCCAGGGCTGACCCGGGACCGGGTAAGCACCGAAGAGGACGACCACCAGAACGCCGATCAACGCCGATCGACGCCGATAACAGAGGGGACGCACCCATGGCCGTGTGCGACATGTGCGGGAACGACGACGCCCGGAGCTTCACCATCACCCGGGACGACCGATCGGGCACCTACGACAGCCTCGAGTGCGCCATCTCCGACTGGGCGCCGGCGTGCGGCCACTGCGGCTGCCGGGTGCTCGGGCACGCCGTGGACGTCGACGGCACGCTGTTCTGCTCGGCGCACTGCGCGACCACGTCGCAGCGTGGGCGGCGTCCGATGGGTGTGCGCCCGGCAACCCTGGTCAGCTGACCGAGCGCCACTGACAAGCAGAGGGTCCCGACCGCGTGGTCGGGACCCTCTCTCGTGCGTGCGCCGTGGCGTATGCAGTCGGCTCAGTGGGTGCCGGTGCCTCGCCCCTCGCGCGCGACGGTGGCGTCGTGGCCGGTCACCCCGTTGTGGCGACGACGGCCGAGAAGCGCGCCGAGGGCGATCATCCCGACGCCGAGGACGAAGTGCAGCCAGTCGTCGGCCGAGTTGAGCGGCACGAAGTTCGCCGCCGACTCCTTGTCGATGACGAGGCCGTAGATCCACAGCACGAGGTAGATCACGCCGCCGCCGATGAGGTAGCCGCGCGAGGCGCTCCAGGCTCGCGCCGCAGCGATGCCGGCGATCCCGAAGAGCAGGTGCACGATGTTGTGCAGGACCGATACCTCGAAGATGCCGAGGAGCTTGGCGTTCGAGTGGTGCCCGGCGAAGCTGAGGTCGCTGTAGTTCGACGTGATGCCCGGGATGAAGCCGGCGATGCCGACCACCAGGAACACGATGCCGACGACCAGCGCGACCTTCTGCAGCGTCGAGCGTGCGGTGGTGGCCGCGTGGCCTGCCGTGGTGGAACCGTCCATGATGAGTTGCCTTCCCTGTGGGTGCCGCACCGGCGGCGCCGGTGCGGCGGAGGGCCGGGCGTGGTGCCTGCCCGACCCTCCGCTGGTGCTGGCTCGCCGAGGTGGCGGGTCAGCTCTGTGCCTGCTCCTTGACGTTCTGGGCGGAGTCGGTGGCGCTGTCCCGGACGTCGGAGGCGGCCTGCTGACCCTCCTGCTTGACGTCCTCGGCGGCGGACTGCGCCGTCTCCTTGACGCTCTGGACCGCTTCCTGCGCCGGCTGCCTGAGGTGGTCGGCCGACTCGCTGGCGACGTCCTTGACGACGCCCTGAGCCTGCTCGACGACCGGCTGTGCCTTCTCCTTGGCCGTCTGGGCGAGCTCGCGCTCCTTCTCCGAGGCCGGCAGCAGCGCGCCGATGATCCAGCCGGCGCCGAGCGCGATCATGCCGGCGGCCAGCGGGTTGCCACGGGCCTTGCGCTGCACCGTGTCGCCGGCGCTGGAGGCCGCGTCGCCGACCGAGTGGGCGACGTCGGACGTCTTGTCGCCGGCCGTGTGGGCGAAGCCTGCCGTCGAGCTGCCGGCGTCGGACGCCGAGCCCATGACGCGGTCACGCGCCGCCGAGAAGCGGCCCTTGACCTTCTCCGCCTGCCGGTGGGCCACCTGACCGGGGCTGACCGACTCGCCGAGGGCGTTGACGTCCCGGCTGAGCTCCTCACGGGTGCGCTCGATGTCGGCCCGGATGGCCTCGGGGTCGTTCGTGCTGGTCGTCGTCGGGTAGTTCGTGGTCATCGAATCTCCTCGTTTCCCTTCAGCGCGTCAGGGACCTTCTTGACGGTCTCCGTGGTGCGCGGCAGTCCCTGAATCTCCTTGGTGAGGCGTCGTCCTCGCGCAGCGAGGACGGCCGCGATGATCGCCCAGACCACCATCACGATGACGGCGGCCCACCCCCGGCTGTCGAGCGCGCTGGAGAGGAACTCCCAGACACCGATCGAGAGGAAGAGCACGGTCATGTAGCCGGCGAGGGCAGCGCCGCCGAACATCCCGCCGGCCTTGCCGGCGCGTGTCGCGGACTGCTTCGCCTCGGCTTTGGCCAGCTCGATCTCCTGACGGATCAGCGTGCTGAAGTCGCGGCTGATGTCGCTCACGAGCTCACCGATCGAGGCGTTCTCGGCCTTCTGGTGCGAGTTCTCGTGGCCCACGCCCGAGGCGGCGTATGCAGTGTCGTCCGGGGCGTACGCGTTCGCGTCGGTCGGCGGGAAGCCGGCCTGCTGCGACGAGAGCGAGGGGTCGCCCGCGGCATACGCGTCGGCATAGGGGTCGGTGGCCGGCGCGACGCCCGAGGTGGCGGGGTTGCCCACGCCACCGACGGGCTCGGGACCTGCGCCGCCCTGCGGCCAGGTGCTCATCAGCGCGCCCCGCCCCGGCCTTCGGGGAAGGCCTCGGCGATGGGGTCGACGGGCTCGAGCGACTCCATGGTCTCGGTCGAGTCGTCGAGCGGGTCGGCCGTCACGCCGTCGGTCATCGAGGTGACCGCGTGGGTGTCGCTGTCGCGGACCCCCACCGTGTAGGGCTCGCTGCGCACCGGTGACTCGGACGGCGGGATCGCCCCGCTCGCAGAGGTCTCTGTCGCCACGGTGCCGTAGGTGCCCCCGGGGCCACCGGTGCTGGAGTAGCCGGCGGTCCCCGTGTAGGCGACCCCGGACTGCCCGCCGGTGCCGATGCTCCCGTTGCTGCCCGAGCTGCCGTCGCTGGTGAGGCCGCGGGTCAGGCGGCCCCCGACGACCCCGAGCACCGCGGCGCCGAGGAGGAACGCGCCCGGGCGGCGCCGGGCAAGCGAGCGCAGGTCGTCGAGCATCTCCCGGGGCTGCCGGCTCTCGAGCCAGTCGGCCACCGAGTGGGCACGGTCGGCGACCTGGCCCACGGCCTGGCCGGCGATGCCCTGCTGCTCCGAGCTGGACGCCATCTGGCGCAGCTCGTCGGCCAGGGAGCGCACGCCCTGTGCGGCGCGCTGGCCCTGGGTCGAGGCCTGGTCGTCGAACTCGCTGCGCAGCTGGGTGTAGAGGTTGCGCACCTGGTTCGTGGCCTCGTGAGCGACGTCCTTGGCCCCGGAGGCGGCGGTCTGAGCCACCTGCTGCCCGCTCTGCTTGGCATCGGAAGCCACTGACTTCGCCTCGTCGCCGGCTGCGCCCACCGTGCTGGTGGCGCCACCGCCGGCCGTCCCCTGCGAGGAGGACGTCGAACCCGTGGAGTAGCCGCCGGGGGCGGCTGTGGACGAGGTCGTGCCGACGGTCAGGTCGTCGGGCGCGCTCGTCTCGTACGGTCGTTCGGTCATGGGTCCTGGTTTCCTTCCTGGTCACTGGAACGGGCGCGCCCCTTGCTCGAGCCGCCCGTTCGAGCTCGTGTTGCTGCGTGTCGGGTACCCACCGGCGCGCAGCCCCAAGCACTTTTGCGCGCGTGGGAAAAGTCCGTTGGAACGGGTATGTCGGCCCGTTTCGTCCGCTGTTGAGCGTCGTGCACGCGCGGCACCCACAGCGTCAGTGGACCGCGAGGCGGTCCCTCAGCTCTCGCGCAGAGTGCGCCGCAACGCCCAGCCGGCGCCCGTGGTAACGCACGCCGCCACGCGCCCGGTGACCCACGGCGAGCCACACGCACACCGACCGCTCCAGCACCCACACGGGAGCCCAGAGGGGCACCGACGGCGGGATGCGGTGCACCCCGATGCGGCGCCTGCCGTGCTCGGCGAGCCCCACCGCCGCCAGGGCGAGCAGGCCGGCGAGCCGGGGGCCACGCCGCCCGGCGAGGAGCACCGCCGGCAGGACGGCGAGCTCTGCCACCAGGCGCAACGGCTGCGCCAGGTCGTCGTAGGCCTGCCGCACCCGCTGCGACCAGAACTGGCCCGCCGTCGGCGGCCTGCGCCACACCACGACGTCGGTCCGACCGACCGCCCGACCGCCCACGGCCTCGACCGTGCGCCACAGCTCGAGGTTCTCGAACAGCACGTCCGCGGACCAGCCACCGCAGTGGAGCACCGTCGAGCGCCGCAGGCCGAAGGTCCCCGGCCAGTCCGACGCGAGCACGACGTTGAGCAGGGTGCGGGCGCCGTCCCAGCGCGCGTGCCACGGCCAGGAGTCGAAGACGTTCACCGGCCGGACGAGGTCGGCGTCCTGGAGGGTCTCCACGAGGGCGGCGATGGAGCTGGGCGTGTGCCGGACGTCGTCGTCGGCGAGGACGACCAGCTCGTTCGCCGCCGCCCGAATGCCTGTCAGCGCACCGACGACCTTGCCGTTCGGCCAGCACTTCCGGCCCGGTCCGGTCCCGGCCCCCGACTCCTCCGGCTCCAGGAGGGTGGCGAAGGCACCCCAGGCCTCCTCGTGCTGAAGGCGAGCCGGGGCCGCGCTGCCGTCGACCACGACGACCTCGTCGACGGTGTGCCGGAGGCCGGCGAGGTAGCGCGCCATCTCCTCGACCCGATAGAGCTCCTCAGGGCCGCCGGACCACTTGACAGGGATCACGACGCTCACCGCGAGGCGCCCTAGGCGCAGGTCGGGTGTCGTCACGCTGCCCACGTTCCCGCGGCCGTCAGGCCCAAACACACACTCGCGCAGCGGGATCCGACGATTGGCGCCCGGGGCGCTCAGGTGAGCCGGCGACGGGCCACGCTGCCGCGCCTCCCAGCCGTCAGCAGGCCGTCGGCGACGTGCCTTGGGCGCAGGGCGCAGCCCCCTGCGCCGGCTCCCTGCCGCATCCCCTCGACCAGCTCGGCCAGCACCTCGTGCGCGTCGTGCTCGCAGCTCCAGCCGAGCACATCGCGGGCCCTGCTGCTGTCGACCCAGGGTGCCTGCAGGGCCATGTCGACCCAGCCGGGATCCAACGGGCTCAGGTGGGCCAGCCACACCGCAGCAGCGGCGGCGCTGACCACCTCCTGCCGGAGCCGGACCGGTCGGGCACATAGAGCGGCCGCGATGTCGTGGCCCGACAGCACCGGCTCGGCCGCAACGTTGAAGGCGCCGGCGGCCTCGCGCTCGAGGATGCGGACCACCACGTCCGCGACGTCGTCGGCGTGGACCATCTGGATGCCGAAGCGGTCGTCCACCGGCGACACCGGCACCCGGCGCAGCGCCCCAGCCGGGAAGGCCGCCGGGGCACCGCAGCGCAGCATCATCCCGCCGGCCGCACGCTGGCCCACCAGCGACGGTCGGACCACGCTCACACGGTCGCGCGCTCGGGCAGACGCGGCCACGACGTGCAGTGCCCGTTCCGCCTGCACCTTGAGCCGGCTGTAGGTGGCACCCGGTATGCCGTCGCGCGGCCACTCCTCGTCGACCAGGGCCGTCGATGCCCGCGGCGAGTAGACCGCAACCGACGACAGGTGGACCAGCCGCGCGTCGGAGTTCGCGAGCGTGGCGCGCGCGACGCGCTCGAGGATGCCGACCGATGCCCGGTGCAGGTAGTCGCGCCGGCGCATCGGCTGGAAGGCCCACGCCAGGTTCACAACCGCGTCGGCTCCGGCGACGACGGACTGCAACTCGGGGACGCAGCCGTCGTCGGACAGGTCGAGGCGGCTCCAGGTGACCGAACGTGACGCCGGCAGCGGACGTCGGGCGATCCCGTGCACGGCGTGGCCACGGCCGTCGAGCGCTCGGAGCACCGCGCTACCGATGTTGCCGGTCGCACCCGTGACGACGATCCTCATGCCAACCTCCGGTCGAGTCGTGTCCGGCGATTACCCGATCGGCGTGCGGCCACCCGTCGGCGCGCCGAAGAGCACTCCGCGTCTTCTCCCTGGCGTCGGGCGGCTGTGAACGGGTAGGGGCGGGAACACACGAACCCGACGAAGGAGATCGACCATGAGCGGAACGCTCCCCCGCATCGCCGTGGTGACCGGAGCCGACTCGGGCATCGGCCGCGCGACCGCACTCCTGCTCGCCTCGGAAGGCTTCGACATCGGGCTGACGGTGCACGAGGACGAGGAGGGCGCGCGGCGCACCGCCTCGGACGTCGAGGAGCGCGGGCAGCGTTGTGCGATGGAGCCTTTCGACGCGGCCTCCCCCACCGCCGGGGAGACCGTCGACCGGCTCGCCGACCGGCTCGGCGGCATCGGTGTCCTCGTCAACGTCGCTGGAACGGGCACCTCCTCCCCTGTCATGCTGCTCGACCTCGCCGACTGGAACAGCACGCTCGCGACCGACCTGACCGGCCCGTTCCTCTGCGCCCGTCATGCGGCCAGGCGCATGGTGGCGCAGGGGCAGGGTGGCCGCATCGTCAACGTGACCAGCGTCCACGAGCACGTGCCGCGGTTGGGCTCCGCCGCCTACTGCGCCGCCAAGGCCGGTCTCGGGATGCTGACCAAGGTGCTGGCGCTCGAGCTGGCCGAGCACGGCATCACCGTCAACGCGGTCGCGCCCGGCGAGATCGCCACCGAGATGACCGGGCAGGACGAGGAGGACGCCTGGCGCACCGAGCGCCGGGGCAACCCGCTCGGCCGTCCCGGCCACGTCAACGAGGTGGCCTCGGTGATCGGCTTCCTGGCCTCTCCCCGCGCGACCTACGTGACTGGCTCGTCGTATGCCGTCGACGGCGGGCTCATGCTGATGAGCGCGCACGGACACGACGACGCCGACGCCGGCTGGCGCACCGTCTGACGTCCCACCCCCAGCGGGCGCGCCACAGCGCGAATGCACCAGCGCGGGACAGGCGCGAGGGCGGCTCGCCCCGTCTCAGGAGACCAGCGTCAGCAGGTCGTTCTCCTCGACGGCCTCCACCGACAGGGTGCGGTAGCCGACCTCCTCGAAGAGCACCGTGAGCCGGTCGTCCTCGACCGACATGACGACACCGGGTCCCCACTCCTCGTGCGTGACTGGTGCCTGCACGGTGAACCGGCCGCGGCGGCGCGGGCGCGCCTCGGCGGTGCCCGCCTCGCAGTTGTCGCAGTGGCCACAGGGCTCAGCGAGCTGCTCACCGAAGTAGCCGAGGAGGAACTGGCGCCGGCACCCGGTGGTGTCGGCGTAGCCGCCCATCATCGCCACCCGTGACCGGATGAGCTCCTGGTGGGCCTCCGAGAGGTGCACCGCGTCGGCGACGGCCTGCCGGGTCTCGACGTCGGGGTCGTGCACGATCCGGCCCCGACCCGCCGCCCTGACCGCCCCGACCTGCTCGAGGAGGTTGACCGCCCGGGTGCAGCTCGCGCGGGAGGCGTGCAGCGACCCAGTCAGCTCGCTGAGGCGCACCGGACCGGCTGCAGCGAGCAGGGCCTGGGAGACCGCACGCAGCACGTCCTCCGGGGCGCGGACCGCGGTCAGGAAGGTCTGCAGGTGCAGGTCCTCGCCGCGGTGGAACAGCTCCGTGGTCGCCAGTTCACCGTCGCGCCCCGCCCGGCCGATCTGCTGGTAGTAGGAGTCGAGCGAGTCCGGCACGGCGGCATGGAGCACGAAGCGGATGTCGGGCTTGTCGATGCCCATGCCGAAGGCGGAGGTGGCCACCACCACGTCGACGTCGCCGTCACGGAAGGCCTGGTGCACCTCCTCCCTCCGGTCGGCGCGCAGCCCCGCGTGGTAGCCCATGGCTCGGAGGCCGCGGTCGGTCAGCTCGGTCGACAGGCGGTCGGTCTCCGCGCGGCTCGCGGTGTAGACGAGGCCCCCGCCCGCGAAGCCGGGGGCGCCGACCAGCTCGGCTGCGCGCGACACGAGGGCCTCCCGGCGCTCGTCGGCGTCCGTGCAGCGGACCACGGCGAGCCGCAGGTTGGGCCGGTCGAAGCTCGTCACGGTCTCCCTGACGTCACGCAGGCCCAGTCGCGTCACGATGTCGTCGCGGACGGGTTGGGCGGCGGTAGCGGTCAGGGCCACGACGGGTGGGTGCCCGAGACGCTCGATCACGGGCCGCATACGCAGGTAGTCCGGTCGGAAGTCGTGGCCCCACGAGGACACGCAGTGCGCCTCGTCGATGACGAAGAGGGCGATGCCGGCCGCTCTCAAGCGCTCGACGACGTCCTGGTGTGCCAGCTGCTCGGGAGCCATGAAGACGAAGCGCGCCTCCCCTGCCTCCACCGCGTCCCAGGCCTGCTGGCGCTCGGCGGCCGACTGGGTGGAGTTGACGACCACGGCAGGCGGGGCGCCGGCCTGCGTGAGGGCCTCTACCTGGTCGTGCTGCAGCGCCAGCAGTGGCGAGACCACGAGCGCCGGTCCGTCGACGAGCAGTGCCGGGACCTGGTAGATGGCGGACTTGCCTGCGCCCGTGGGCAGCACGGCGAGTACGTCGTGGCCCTCGAGCACGTGCTCCATCGCCTCGAGCTGGTATGCGTGCAGCTCGTCCCAGCCGAAGGTCTCCTTGGCGGCGCCCTGCAGCCGCTCTCTGTTCGTCGTCGACACGGGCCCCACCTACCCGATCACCGGCGCCGGCGAGCAGGTGAGGTGACCCCCTCCCGTGAGTGGGTACGAGCAGGCCGGTGGCCGCGAGAGGGCTGCCGCTATCGCCGCGCACCGATGGAAGGAGTGTCATGTCGAAGGACGCCATCGTCCTGCTCAAGGAGGACCACCAGGAGGTGCGCAAGCAGTTCCGCGCCTTCCGCAAGCAGGGCCAGACGCCGGTGCAGAAGCAGGGCATCGTCGACACGATCCTCGAGCTGCTCACCGTGCACACCTACATCGAGAACGAGGTGATGTACCCACGGGTGCGGCAGCTGCTGCCCGACCTGGAGGACGACGTGCTCGAGTCCTACGAGGAGCACCACGTCGCCGACGTGCTCTGCATGGAGCTGGCCGCCATGGACGCCACCGACGAGCGCTTCGACGCCAAGACGACCGTGCTCATGGAGAACGTCGAGCACCACATCGAGGAGGAGGAGCAGGAGTGGTTCCCCAAGGTGCGCGAGGGCCTCGGCCGCAACCAGCTGCAGGAGCTCGGTGAGGAGCTGCTCGAGGCGAAGAAGCGCGCTCCCCGACGCCCGGAGCAGCCCAGCGCGATGAAGAAGGCCATCGACGCCGTCGTGTCCTGACCGGCACCGCCGGCCGTTCGCTGAAGGGCCGGGCGGCGTCACCGGGGCGTGAGCGGGTACCTGTGTCGCATGACATCGAACCCCACCACATCCGTGGCGCCGCCCAGCGCGGCCTCCCGCCTGCTCGAACGACTCGTCGAGGGCCGCGAGAGCCTCGACGGCGCGGCCGAGGCCCTGCAGCCGGCCGCTGAGGTGGCCCGCGGCCGCGGACTGTGGCGCCGTGTGGTCACCGGTGAGGTCCTGGGGCATGCCGCGCACCCGCTCATGACGGACCTGCCCATCGGCTTCTTCTCCTCCGCCGCCCTGCTCGACCTCGCGGGCGGCGCTGCCGGACGCGACGCGGCGCGACGCCTCGTCGGGGCCGGCCTGCTCGCCGCCCCCGGCGCAGCCCTGACGGGGCTGGCCGAGTACGCCCCCCTCGGGGCGCGACCCAAGCGGGTCGCGGCCACGCACGCCGCCCTGAACACCGCGTCACTGGGGTTGTATGCCGCGTCGTGGGCACTGCGGCCGCGGAACCACCGCGCGGGTGTGGTCTTCGGGATGGCGGGGCTCGCCGTGTCCGGGCTGTCGGCATACCTCGGTGGTCACCTGGCCATCGGCGAGAAGGTCGGCACGGCCGCGCCGGTCGAGGAGGCCGGGATCCCGCAGGTCGTCGACGCCCTCTGACGCACGACGCCCTCGGCGCTCAAGGTCGTGGGTTCGTGCGAGTCCAACGGCGTTCGTCTCGGCGCCGCCCCATTCCGGCCGCGCACCGTGCGCAGACGGCGATCACCTCGTCGGCGACCCGGCCGGTCGCCGGCTGCACGTCGAGCCAGTCGACGTGCGAGAAGCGCAGCAGCTGGGACCGATGGAGCGACAGGCGGCACACGGTCTGGTTGGTGCCGGGGACCCACGCGTGCACCTCACCCGAAGGCGCGCGTACGCCGTCGGGGTCGGTCCACGAACCGGTTGCGGCGACGGCAGCTCTCATGGGATGCGGGTACCCAGCGCAATGGGATCCACGCGCGTCGGTTTTCCGGAGGGCCGGGTGCGGCCTGCTCTGACCACCTGCATGACGTGAGGTGGTCGGAGTCTCTGGCCGGCGGGCACCTCTGACGTCAGCGGCGCTGCCATCCCACCGCTACGGTCGGCCCATGGCCATCGCTCGCTATCCCAGCTTCGTCATCGACTGCCCTGACGCCGGCGCGCTCGGCACCTTCTACGCCACGCTGCTCGACTGGAACGTCAAGACGTCCGACGGCTGGGCCGAGATCCGTGACCCCCAGACCGGCCAGTGCATCTGCTTCCAGCAGGTGCAGGACTACACCCCGCCGGAGTGGCCGGCCCAGGAGGTGCCGCAGCAGATGCACCTCGACGTCATGGTCGAGGACCTCGACGCCGCCGAGCCGCAGGTCCTGGCCCTCGGCGCGACCAGGGCCGACCACCAACCGGGCACCTCCTTCCGCGTCTTCCTCGATCCGGCCGGCCACCCCTTCTGTCTCTGCGTCAACTGACGGCGCAGCATGATTCAGCGCGCTCTGACCTCAAACCGCCTGCCGCCCTGCGCCCGGACGACCGTCCGGTTGCCCAGCGGCTCTTCCAGCCGCAGGTAGTCGCCTGCCGTCACTCCGTCGCTTCCGACGCCGGAGCAGCCCTCGTCCTGGCTGATGGTGCGCGCTCTCACCGGATTCACCGCGACCTGCGTCGACGTCTCCGTCGCAGTGACGATGAACTGCTCCACGCAGTAGCCGGACTCGCGCCAGGGGAACACGACCATGACGGCCCGCTGATCGGCACCCTTCTGTCGTCATCAGGGGGCATCGAGCGCGTCCGAAGTGTGAGCTACCGGCAGCACGCCCCAGCAGCAGACTCCGCGTCGGCGCCTGCACCCGTGTCGCAGCACACGGGTTCCGCCGGCGTCTCGGGTGCTGCTGCGAACGTGGGGCTGTCGGCGAGCACGGTGTAGACCTCCCAGCGTTCGCCGTTCGGGGCGCCCTCGACCCAGAACTTGTCCTGCTTGGCGTAGCAGCACGTCGTGCCCCGCTCGTCGACCGTGGCCAGACCGTGCTCGGCCAACCGGGTCTGCTCGGAGTCGACGGTGTCGACATCGCGCACCTCGACGCCGAGGTGGTTGAGGCTGCCGCCTCGCCCCGGGTTCTCGATGAGGACGAGCTTGAGGGGCGGCTCGGCGATGGCGAAGTTGGCATAGCCGGGGTGGATCTTGGCCGGTTCTACGCCGAACAGCGCGGAGTAGAAGGCGATCGAGGCCTGCAGGTCCTCGACGTCGAGGGCGAGCTGGATGCGGCTCATGGGATGACACTCCTCAGTCGATATCGATAGTTGTCGATGTTCGGTGCATCGAGGTTGCACCGGGCATCGACGTCTGTCAATATCGACGCGTGTCGAACTCTCAGATGTTGTCGCTGACACCGGTCGAGGTGGCGGCCTGCTGTTCACCGCTGAGCCGGGAACCGTTGAGCCAGGAGGCGGCCGAGGGCGTGGCCCCGATGCTCAAGGCGCTGGCAGACCCGGTCCGCCTGCGGCTGCTCTCGCTCGTGGCCAGCCACGAGGGCGGCGAGGCGTGTGTCTGCGACCTCAACGACGCGTTCGACCTGTCGCAACCGACCATCAGCCATCACCTCAAGGTGCTGCACGAGGCCGGCCTCCTCGACCGGGAGAAGCGGGGGGTGTGGGTCTACTACCGGTCCAGCCCGACCGCCCTGTCGTCGCTGGCCACCCTCATCGCCGGCGCCACCCCGTGAGGCTCCGGCAGAAGGTCGCTGCCGAGTTCGTCGGTAGCGCGTTCCTCGTCGCGGCCGTCATCGGCTCGGGAGCCGCCGCCAGCAGGCTGTCTCCTCACGACGTCGGCCTCCAGCTGCTGGAGAACTCGATCGTCACGGGCGCCGTCCTGGTCGCCCTGATCCTGGCCCTGCACCCGGTCTCGGCCTCCTTCAACCCGGTCATCACCGCGCTCGAGCGCGTCCTGGGCGCGATCACGAGCCGGGTCGCCGTCGCCCTCATCTGCGCCCAGCTGGCAGGCGCAGTGACCGGAGCCGTCATCGCCAACCTCATGTTCGACCTGCCCGCCGTCTCGCTGTCAACGCACACGAGGACGGGCTCCGGGCTGTGGCTCGGTGAGGTCGTCGCGACCCTGGGCCTCGTCCTCATCGTCTTCGGAACGCTGCGCGGCACCGAGAGCAGTCGCGTCGCGTATGCGGTCGGCGGCTACATCACCGGCGCGTACTGGTTCACCAGCTCCACGTCGTTCGCCAACCCCGCCGTCACCCTGGCCCGCACTCTGTCCGACACCTTCGCCGGCATCGCACCCGCCAGCGTGCCGGTCTTCATCCTCGCCCAGCTCCTCGGTGGTGCCGCCGGACTCGGCGTCCTGACGCTGCTGCACCCGCGTCGACGCGAGCCCGTGGCGACCACGCCCTGAAAGGACCGCCTCCATGACCGACCCGTCCTCCACCGACCGGCCCACCGTCCTCTTCGTCTGCGTGCACAACGCCGGCCGCTCCCAGATGGCCGCCGGCTACCTGCAACACCTGGCCGGTGACCGCATCCGAGTGCTGTCCGCCGGATCCCAACCGGCCCACCAGATCAACCCCGTCGCCGTACAGGCCATGGCCGAGGACGGCATCGACATCACCACCGAGACCCCGAAACTGCTCACTGACGCCGCCGCACGCGAGGCCGACGTCGTCGTGACCATGGGCTGCGGCGACGCGTGCCCCTTCTACCCCGGCAAACGCTACGAGGACTGGGAGCTCGACGACCCGGCAGGACAGGACCTCGAGCACGTGCGCCCGATCCGGGACGAGATCCGCAACCGCATCGAGGACCTCATCGCCGAGCTCACCCATACCTGAGGGCTACACGCCGATAAACCCTTGCGAGTGGATGGCACAGGGTGACTGACTGAGGGCCCGTCCAACCCCAGGAGTGTTGAGCGCATGCCGCTACCCACGCCCACCTTGAGCACCCCCCGACTGCGACTGCGCCCGTTCGAGGACGCGGACGTGGAGGACCTCTTCGCGCTGCAGAGCAACGCCCTCGTGCTGCGCTACTGGGACTCCCCACCGTGGACGGACCGCGCCCGGGCCGCACAGTTCCTCGCGACGTGCCGGCAGATGGCTGAAGACGGCACCGGGGCGCGGCTGGCGGTCGATCGAGCCGCGGACGGCGCGTTTCTCGGCTGGTGCACCCTGAACAACTGGAACCCGACCTACCGCAGCGTGTCCTTGGGCTACTGCTTCGGAGAAGCCGCGTGGGGGCACGGCTATGCCACCGAGGCCGCACGCGCCTTGCTGCAGTGGGCTTTCCCGACGCTCGACCTCAATCGTGTCCAGGCCGAGGCTGACACGCGCAACGTGGCGTCTGCTCGCGTCCTGAAGAAGCTCGGGTTCGTGCTCGAAGGGACGCTGCGAGAGGACTGCGTGGTGGACGGCGACGTCTCGGACTCGTGGGTCTTCGGGCTTCTGCGACGGGAGTGGCAGGCCTCGCCAGCGCACGTTCCAGCCGGCTGAGCCATTCGCCGTCCTGCCGTCGAGGCAACCATCGCTGGGCTCGTTCGTGGTGTAGACGTGAGAGTGATGACAGGGGACGTACGCGCCGCCAGCGCGGCGGCGACGGACGGCGCCTTCGCTGCCGTGTTCGACGCGAACGCGGCACGGCTGGTCCGGTTCGCCGCCTTCCTCGGCGCCGAGGATGCCGAGGACGTGGTGCAGGAGGCGTTCTGCCGCCTCTACGCCCGCCGGGCCACCTTCACCGGCGACGTGCACCAGGCGGGCGCCTACCTGCACCGCACCGTACTCAACCTGGTGCGGGACCGAGGGCGCCGTCACGTCCGGACGGTACGCATACTTCGTCTCCACCACCGCGACGCGGAACGCGTCGCACCCTCGGTCGAGCTGCTCTCGCAGGCATCCGAGGAGGGCCGTCGTCTCGTGGCCGCGCTCGGCTGCCTGCCCCGACGCCGTCGCGAGGCGGTGACGCTGCGCTTCTGGCTCGACCTGTCCTATTCGGAGATCGCGGCCGCGATGGGCACGAGCGTCGGCGCTGCCAAGTCCGCCGTGTCACGCGGCATCGACGACCTCCACCGACACCTGGAGCAACCATGAGCGACACACCCGCACGCACGCCCGATGCCTCGACCGGCGCCAGGACGCCCGACCCCCGTGAGCACGACCTGGCCCTGCTCTTCCGGCAGGCCGGCACCGCTCTGGACGCCGACCCCGAGCGGGTACGGCCGCGAGTCCGTGCCCACACACCAACCCGGGCGGGGAGACGCGCGGCCCCGTGGGCGGCGGCCGCAGCCGCGGGCATCGTCGCGATCGGCGCGGTCGGTGCAGCAACAAGCTGGCTCGGCCACTCCAACTCGGTCACGGCCGCGGCTCCCACGACGAGCTCTTCAGCGTCTCCCGATGCTCAGGTGTCTACGCCCGCCCGGGTCACGTCCGACGCGGGTCGCACGACGACAACCGGGCCGTCGCCCTTCCGACTGACACCGGGTATGCCGTTGCCGGCCGCCCAGCGGCGCGCTGACTACGTGCCCGTCAGCTCCGACCTGCGGCTGCGCGGTCAGGTGCTCGGCCTGGCGACGGTGCACGTGCAGGGCAAGCCCTACCACCTGCTGCTGGTGCCCGGCCGCGCGCTGCCCGGGCACGAGATCGACGGCCGGCTCCCGCAGGGCGCCTGTCTCGTCTGGTTGCCGGCCACCGCGTCACTGAACGGCACCTCGGCCTCGAACCACCAGGCCGGGGCCTGCAACCAGCTTCCAGCGCCGGGAGCGCAAGGCCACCGAGCCCTGGGGGGTGCCGGACTTCTCGACCCCGGCACGAATGACATCGACGAGTTGCGCGACCAGTCGGTCGCGTTGGTGATGACCACCACGGAGGTCGCGACGGTGCAGCTACGCCAGTCGGGACGCACCCTCGCCCTCCCCCACCGGCTCATCATCCCGGGCCTCGACGGTGCGATCTTCCTCGGGGTCCAGCCCTACATACCGGAGAACAAGGCGTCGCAAGCGCAGTTCATCGGGCTCGATCGCACCGGCACCGAGGTCTTCCGCTTCTGAGGGATCACCGGGCGACGCGCCGGGATCACTTCGGGACGCGGTGGACGCTTCGGCGCCCTCGGTCCGGTGGACAGGTTCCCGGCGTGTCGTCTCCCGGTTCGACCCGATGGGTACTGGTTCGGCACCCCATCGAAGGAGATCGCTGTGGAAGAGCCACGGACGCCCCCGACCCTCACCGAGCCGACGGAGCCCCACGACCCCTACCCGCCACAGCCGGACCAGGGGGCACCCGAGACCGTCACCGCGACCGGCAAGCCGACCGGTGCGCCGGACACCGCCCGCGCGCAGTCGGGCGCCTACCTCACGACCAGCCTGGGTGTGCGGCTGCGCGACACGGACCACTCCCTCAAGGCCGGCGAGCGCGGACCGACACTGCTGCAGGACCACCACCTGCGCGAGAAGATCACCCACTTCGACCACGAGCGCATCCCCGAGCGCGTCGTCCACGCCCGCGGCAGCGGCGCGCACGGCGTGTTTCGCGGCTATGGCACCGCGTCGTCCGTGACGACCGCCGGGTTCCTCGCCGACGGCGTCGAGACCCCGGTCTTCGTGCGCTTCTCGACGGTGCTGGGCTCCCGGGGCTCCGCCGACACGGTGCGAGACACCCGCGGCTTCGCCGTGAAGTTCTACACCGACGAGGGCACGTTCGACCTCGTCGGCAACAACATGCCGGTCTTCTTCATCCAGGACGGCATCAAGTTCCCCGACGTCGTGCACGCCGCGAAGCCGCACCCGGACCGCGAGATCCCCCAGGCGCAGTCGGCGCACGACACCTTCTGGGACTTCGTCTCGCTGCACACCGAGGCCCAGCACCACACGATGTGGAACATGTCCGACCGTGGCATCCAGGCGTCCCTGAGGATGATGGAGGGCTTCGGCGTCCACACCTTCCGGCTCGTCGACGCCGAGGGCGCCTCGACGCTCGTGAAGTTCCACTGGAAGCCGAAGCAGGGCGTGCACTCCCTCGTGTGGGAGGAGGCGCAGCTGGCGGCCGGTGGTGACCCCGACTTCCACCGCCGCGACCTCGCCGACGCGATCGAGGCCGGCAACTTCCCGCAGTGGGAGCTGGGCATCCAGACGTTCCCGGACACCCCGGAGCAGATGTTCGAGGGCATCGACCTGCTCGACCCGACGAAGCTGGTCCCCGAGGAGCTGGCGCCGGTCCAGCCCATCGGCCTGATGACGCTCACGGCCAACCCGACGAACTTCTTCGCCGAGACCGAGCAGGTCGCCTTCCACGTGGGCAACCTCGTGCCGGGCATCGACGTCACCAACGACGCGCTGCTGCAGGCGCGGCTCTTCTCCTACGTCGACACCCAGCTCACCCGGCTCGGCGGCCCGAACTTCAACCAGATCCCCATCAACCGTCCGCAGGCACCGGTCAACGACATGCTCCGCGACGGCTTCCACCAGCACGCCGTGCACGCCGGCGTTGCGCCCTACCGGCCGAACTCGCTCGACGGCGGCTGCCCGTTCCACGCCGGCGCCGGCGACCGGCCCTTCGTCGAGGTGCCGGCCGTGGTGCAGGAGAGTGCGAAGGTGCGTGCCCAGGCTCGCTCGTTCGACGACCACTTCTCGCAGGCTCGACTCTTCTACCGTTCGATGAGCCCGGTCGAGCAGGACCACATCAAGGGTGCGTATGCCTTCGAGCTGGCCAAGTGCTACGAGCAGGTCATCCGCGAGCGTCAGCTGCAGTGCCTGGCCAACATCGACGAGGGGCTGAGCGCGTCGGTGGCTGCAGCGCTCGGCATGCCGGCGCCCTCCCCGACCATCGAGGTCCCCGACGTCGAGCCGAGCCCGGCGCTGTCGCAGCTGGGCACGCCCTACCCGGCGACGGGTCGCAAGGTGGGCATCGTCGTCGACACGTCCACCGACCCCGAGGCGGCGGCGGCCGTCGTCTCGGCCGTGACGGCATACGACCTCATGCCCTTCGTGATCGCCCCGACCGGCGGAACGCTGGGAGAGCTCATCGTGGCGAGGACGTATGCGACGGCCCGCTCCTTCGAGTTCGACGCGCTCGTCGTGCTCGGCGCTGCACCCGGCGCCGACGCGATGCCGGGGCTCGACGCCCGCGCCGGCCAGCCGAGCGACGGGGGTCCCGCCGTGGACCCGCGCATCGACGTGGTGCTCGCCGAGACGTGGCGGCACTGCAAGGCGCTCGGCGCCCTCGGCGATGCGGGACGCGCCGCGTTCGACGCTGCCGGGATCCCGGACTCCGCGCCCGGGGTTCTCGCGGGCAGCGACGCGAGCGCGCCGGCGGACCTGCTGGCCGAGCTGACCGAGCTGCTGACCATGCACCGCGTCTGGGACCGGTTCACCCCCGCCAGCGCCTGACGCGTGACAGCCCGAGCGCCCGCCCCCAGCCTGGAGGCGGGCGCTCGGTGCGTCTGGCCGGCGCGGACGGGCAACTACAGCTCCCTGCGGACCCCGGCCTCGTGCACGAGGGACGCGAGCTCGCTGTCCGCGTCACCGGTCATCGTGTCGGCGCTCGGGCCACGGCGGCCGAGCGGCAGCACGGTGCGGTGGCGGACGTCCTCCAGCTCGAAGCCCAGCGCCGCGTAGGCCGCGATGATGCCGAGCACGACTCCCACCCAGCCGGCAGCGGTGAGCCAGCCCGACGACCCGGTCAGCTCGCCGACTCCGGTGACGGCGAAGCGCAGGGCGCTGACGCCCATGACGAGCAGGCCGGCCAGCTTGCCGGTGGCCGCGATCGTGGGCACGCACATCGCGACGGCCGAGCACAGGAGCAGCACCCCGAGCGCCGGAGAGGTCGCTCCCGGGGGCGAGGTCAGCATGGCGAAGCCGATCCCGGCCCAGGTGCCGGCCAGGATGCCCATGCCGGTGCCCGCCACCGGGTCGCGCGCCAGGTAGCCGAGCACACAGGCGACCAGCTGGAGCGGCACCGTCAGGGCGAGCACGCCCATCGCCACGACGTGCCGCTGGTCGGGCGCCAGCACGTGCAGCTGGAGCATCGCGAGCGCGGTCGTGGCGACCATGAGGGCGAGGAACCCCAGCGGCAGGGGGTTCCCGAGCGGGCGCACCACCACGCGCACGGCGGGTGGCCCGTCGAGGCCCGGGGAGGGCGATCCTTGTCTCACGACATACAACCTGGAGTCCTGGGCGGGCACGGTGTCCTCCTCCTCGTCGGGCTCAGCCGTCGGCGAGCGGCATCGCGGTCGGGACCTCCATGGTCACTGCCGCTCCCTTACCCGACGCGACCCGCGTGACGCCGCCCCCCGCCGCACCCACGCGACCCCACCCCAACGCCAAGTCGAGGGAAGTGCCCCTCGGGTGGCACGAACCCACCCGAGGGGCCGCGAACGAGAACTGAGCGATGACGAACGCTGCTCGAAGGACCTCCTCTCAGTCGCATCCACGACCGTGGACTCCGCGTCGCGGCGGCGACCGCTCCCGACCGGTCCACTGACGCCTCACCAGCCGTGCACCGGCATGACGAGCCCGGTGCGGCGTCGCGGCGTCGGCGCCTGCGCGCCCGTCACCAGGCCACGACCGCGGCACGACCGGCGGCGTGCAGCGGGGCGGTTCCAGGGCCTCGACGATCGCCGCGAACTCGGCGTCGAGCAGGTCCGTGTCGGAGCACACGAGTGCCAGGAACTCGGCGTCGACGTCCGGCGCGAGGACGGCGTCGGACGCCTGGAGCTCGACGAACACGGCTGCGCCCCCCTCAGGCGGTGATGGCCTGCCGGTCCTGCCGCTGCTCGACCTGGATCTTCCGGGGCCTCGCCTTCTCTGCCACCGGGATGGTCAGGCTCAGCACTCCCGCGTCGTACCTCGCCTCGATCCGCTCGGTGTCGAGGCTGTCGCCGAGGACGAGCTGCCGGCTGAAGACTCCCCTGGGCCGCTCGGCCGCCACGAGCTCGGCATCGCTCGCGCGCGTGGGCCGTTCGGCCCGGACCGTCACGACGTTGCGCTCGACGTCGAGGTCGATGGACGCCGGGTCGACACCGGGCAGGTCCAGCTCGACGTGGAAGACGTCTCCGTCGCGCCACGCGTCGAGCGGCATGGCCGAGGGTCGGGCGGCCGTGCCGGTCGCTCCCATCGCGAGCTGCGCGATCCGGTCCAGCTCACGGAAGGGGTCACGGAAGGGGTCGGTGCGCATCAGCATCGTCGTCACCTCCATGTCATCTCTGATGCTCCTGGTGGCCACGACCGCACGCTGCGATCTGTGGCATGCGCTATAGATTTCTTGTAGCACCGATGACAACCTGATGCAAGAGGAAGAGCCGGTACCCGGCAGTCCGGCGCGCACGAGGAGAGGAACCACCCGATGAGCGGACCCGCGCCAGCCTCCGACCAGGGGGTCTACGGCATCACCGTCGCGGCCCAGCTCGTCGGGATGGAGGTGCAGAGCCTGAGGCTCTACGAGTCGCGGGGCCTGCTCAAGCCCGACCGCACCGAGGGCGGCACGCGGCGCTACAGCGAGGACGACCTCGCCCGACTGCGCCGGATCGCAGGGCTGCTCGCCGACGGCGTCAACCTCGCGGGCATCAGGATGCTGCTCGAGCTGCAGGACGAGAACCACAGGCTGCGCGGCGAGATCAAGCGGCAGGGTCCCCCTCGTCGAGGGCGATGACGACGCCCGATCGGGGCAGGGCGGGGATGCGACCCCATGCCCACCCGAGGTCCTGACCACGCGCCAGGTGGCCGCCGAGCGTCGCCAGACGGGCGCACGTCAGGGCCAGCAGGCCGTTGGCCACGAGCTCGCCGGGGCAGCGGTGGCCGCTCTCGGGCCGACCGCCGCCGTGCGGCACGAACGGGGGGCTCCACTCCGCCCCGGTGCCGAGGAAGCGCTCGGGGTCGAAGCGTTGGGGCTGATCCCACTCCTGCGCGTCGTGGTTGGTGGCCATGACGTCGAGGAGCACCCGCCGCCCGGCGGGTATGGGGCACCGCTCGAACTCGGTGTCGCGCGTGGCGATCGCGGCGAGCGCGGGGACGAACGGGTAGAAGCGACGGACCTCGTGGGCGAAGGCCGTCGCCAGCGGACCGGCGACCGCGCTCCCCCGCTCCGCCACCTCGTCCGCCAGCCGTTGCTGCCACTCTGGCGCCTCGAAGAGGGCGAGGGCTCCGAAGGCCGCGAACCGGGCCACGGCCACGGTGGGGCGCAGCACGTTGAGCAGCTCGACCGCTGCGGTGCGGACGCCGAGCAGCTCACCGTCCGGCCCACGGTGGCTCGCCACCTGGGCCAGCACCGAGTCCGCGGGTGGCGTCCGCTGCCCGGACCGGGTCTCGCGCACCAGGGCAGCAGCCCAGCGGTCGCACACGACCCGGCGTCGCCAGGCCGCCACGTAGGGGACGACGGGTGTGGCGAAGCTGTCGACGATGACCGCCAGGTCCTCGGAGCGGCGCGCCTCGACCTCGGGAGGCACGTCGATGCCCGCCCACCGGATGACTGCGCGGCCGTAGACCTGCGTCGTCGTCGGGAAGACGACGCCGCCGCCCTGGCGCCGCCACTGCCCCAGAGCATCTGCGAGGAGATCGTCGGCGAGGTCGAACAGCCCGGTGAGCCGCTCGGGGTCCATCAGCGCGTCGACGAACATCCGCTTGCGCTGCCGGTGCGGCTCGCCGTCCAGACCGTGCACGGCGCCACGGCCGAACAGCGGCGCCGCGACGGCCTGCGGCATGGCACCGGTGCGACGCATCACCGTCGAGTCGTAGAAGAGGCGCACGCCGTCCGACCCGCCCACGACGGTGGCGGGCCGTCCGAGGAGACGGACCGTGACGGCATACCTCGGGCACGTCGCCGACTCGGCGGCGCTGCGCTCCCGTCTGGCGCGCGCCGTGAACTCGTAGCCGTGGCGGATCAGGTCGACCGTCTGGTCGAGCCACATGGGAGCCTCCCTCGCTGTCCCGGTGCGGGTCGGGGCTGGTCTACCCGATGGCCGGGTGCTGAACCACGGGCGCTCCGGCGGCGCGTGGCGCGCCGACCGCTGGGTAGGGGCGAGACCAATGGCGGTCCGAGCCGCCAGCCCGACTCGAAGGAGGATCCATGGATCTGCTCGCGAGCACGACCATCCGCGCCGACGCTGCACGCGTCTACGACTTCTGGCGCGACTTCACCAACCTGGCGCAGGTGATGGCCCATCTCGAGAAGGTGGTCGTCACCGGCGAGAGCACCTCGCACTGGACCGCCTCGGCCCCGTTCGGCAAGAGCGTCGAGTGGGACGCGGAGATCACCGAGGACGTCCCCGGCGAGCGCATCGCGTGGACGTCCGTGGGCGATGCCACCGTCCCCAACCAGGGGAAGGTCTGGTTCGGCGCGGCACCGGACGGCGAGAGCACCGAGGTGCACGCCCTCATCGCCTACGACCTGCCGGGCGGCGCGGTCGGCAAGGCCGCGGCGAAGTACTTCGGCGAGGAGCCGAACCAGCAGCTCGACGACGACCTGCGCCGCTTCAAGCAGGTCATGGAGACGGGCGACATCGTCCGCTCCGACGGGGCGCCCTGGGGCAAGCGGGCGCGCAAGGAGTTCCCGCAGCGCCCGGCTCAACCCATGAGCGCCGAGGAGCGCGAGGAGGTGCTCGCATGAGGGCCGTGACCTGGGCAGGCCGCAACTCGGTCGAGGTCCGCGACGTGCCGGACCCGTCCATCCTGAACCGGCGGGACGCGATCGTGAAGGTGACGTCGACGGCGATCTGCGGGTCCGACCTGCACCTCGTCGACGGCTACGTCCCGTCGATGGAGAACGGCGACATCCTCGGCCACGAGTTCATGGGCGAGGTCGTCGAGGTGGGCCCGGACATCGCGCCGGACACCCTCAAGGTCGGCGACCGCGTCGTGGTGCCCTTCCCCATCGCCTGCGGCGCCTGTGCGTCGTGCGCCGCCGGGCTCTTCTCCTGCTGCGAGAACAGCAACCCCAACGCGGGAATCGCCGAGAAGCTCTACGGCCACCCGCTCTGCGGCATCTTCGGCTACTCCCACCTCACGGGAGGGTATGCGGGAGGGCAGGCCGAGTTCGTGCGCGTGCCCTTCGCCGACGTGGGGCCGCTCAAGATCGAGTCCGACCTGACCGACGAGCAGGTGCTCTTCCTCAGCGACATCCTGCCCACCGGCTACATGGGCGCCGACATGTGCGACATCGAGTCGAAGGACGTCGTGGCCGTCTGGGGCGCCGGGCCCGTGGGCCAGTTCGCGATGGACAGCGCCCGCATGCTCGGGGCGCACGAGGTCATCGCGATCGACCGGGAGCCCTACCGCCTCGAGATGGCGGCGGCCGCCGGCTACACGACGATCAACTTCGACGAGGTCGACGTCCGCGACCGGCTGCAGGAGCTGACCGCCGGCCGCGGCCCGGACAAGTGCATCGACGCCGTGGGTCTCGAGGCCACGCACGGCAGCCCGCACATCAACGCGTACGACCGCGTCAAGCAGGCGGCCCGGCTCGAGACGGAGCGGCCGCACGCGCTCCGGCAGGCCATCGTCGCGTGCCGCAGCGGCGGCATCGTCTCCGTGATCGGCGTCTACGGCGGCTTCATGGACAAGTTCCCCGTCGGCTCGTGGATGAACCGGTCGATCACGTTGCGCACCGGGCAGGCCCACGTCCAGCGCTACATGGAGCCGCTGCTGCGGCGCATCGAGGCGGGCGACATCGACCCCACGCGCATCATCACCCACCGGCTGCCTCTGGAGGAGGCGCCTCGCGGCTACGAGCTCTTCAAGGAGAAGCAGGACGGCTGCGAGAAGGTCGTGCTCAAGCCCTAGCCAGACACGACGAGACCCACGGAGCCCCCGGTCCGAGCGGACCGGGGGCTCCCTGGTGTCTGCAGGCATCCCGTCGCCGGGCGCCGTGTTCCGACTACTCGGTCAGACGGTCGAGCAGGCCCGACGCGATGGCCTCACCGAGGGCCTCCGGGCCGTCGAAGACCTCGACGGCACCCGCCTCGCGCAGCTCGGCCTCGCTGAACCCGCCGGTCCGCAGCCCGATCGAGGGAATGCCGGCGGCCTTGGCGGCGCGAGCGTCCCAGATCGAGTCGCCGACCATCACGCCGCGTGTGCCGCCGACGCGCTCCAGGGCGACGTCGAGCAGGTCGGCGGCCGGCTTGCTCTCCTCGACGTCCTCCGAGGTGGTCCAGGCGTCTGCGATCGACGTGCCGTCGAAGAGGTCGAGGAACGTCTTGATGTGCTGCGGCTGCCCCGAGCTCGCGAGCACCAGGCGGCGGTCCTGGCCCTTGACCGCCTCGAGCAGGGCGCGGGTTCCCTCGAAGGCCGTCACCTCGCCGATGATGCGGTCGAACTGCTCGCTCCAGAGGTCACGCAGCTCGTCTCCCGACTCCTTCTCGACGTCGTCGCCGGCGACGTGGCCGACGAGCTTGTCGCCGCCCATGCCGATGGCACGGTGCACGCGCCACAGCGGCGGGTGCAGGTCCTTCTCCCCGAAGGCTCGGGCCCAGGCGAGAGTGTGGTGGTAGTTGCTGTCGACGAGGGTGCCGTCCACGTCCAGGATCACGGTGTCGATCATGGAGACCTCGTACCCAGCCGGTCAGCTGCGTGGCGTCGGGCGCAGCTCGGCTCGCTCGCCGGGCCTGACCACCCGGATGCCGGAGTGCCCGGCGTCGCCGGCCTTCGCGAGGAAGGCGCTGAGCGGCGAACGGAAGACGCCGTAGTCGGAGTGGTGCACCGGCACGGTCTGCCGGGGCCGGATGCGGCCGAGGAAGTCGACGCCCTGGTCAGCGTCCATGGTCACCGTGTGGAAGAGGACCCGCGTGCCGCCGAGGTGCACGACCGCGGTGTCGATGTCGGGGAAGCGGCGGCGCACGGCGTCGAGGTGGTCGCCGGTCAGGGTGTCCCCACTGACGTAGACGCGGTGCTGCACCTCGTCGCCGACTCGGTGCTCGATGACCGAGCCCATGACGGGAGGCAGCATCGCCCCCATGACGCCGCGCGCGTGGATGCCGGGCACGGCCGTCACCGTGAGCGACTCGCCGCCGTCGCCGAGGACGTGCTGCTGCCAGTCGCTCAGGGCCCGGGTGTCGAAGCCCCAGGAGCCGAGGCGGCGAGCCGCTTCCGGCGTCGTCAGCACCGGTGGGCGCCGGTCCAGCCCGCGGCGGGCGACCCGGTCGAAGTGGTCGCCGTGCAGGTGCGAGAGGACCACGGCGTCGAGCCGCGGCAGCTGGTCGATCTCCAGGGCCGGGTCGGTGAGGCGCCGGGACCACAGGCCCTTGCCGAGGTAGGCGCGCTGGCCCTTGTGCAGGAAGTTGGGGTCGGTCAGCACGGTGAACGACCCGAGCTCGAGCACCGTCGTGGCGGTCCCGACAAAGGTGAGCGCCGCGGTGGGGGCGGTGCCGTCCTCGCCCGCGGTGACGGCGGTCGCCTCCTGCGCCGCGCTCGTGGCGGTGGACGTGCTCGGCTCCGGTTCGACGCTCATGGTGACCTCTTCCCACTGGTGGTCGACCGCGGCGTTCTGCCCCGCGGTCCTTGCCCACGTTCCCGCGCGGTGCGTCCCTAAACGGAACAGCCACGGGCAGATCGCCTGCGCGGTGGGTATGACCCTGGGAGTCGAAGGGAGCGACTCGCGCGCGCAGGCCGTCTGCCGCGCCACCGCCCGCACGATCGCCGGCCCCGGAGGGGACGGCTCGGAACACCTGGGAGCCAAGGGATGAGCACGACGAGCAGCGCAGCGGAACGCCCCGCCACGCGCTACCTGCACCGGGTGGCCGAGGACTTCGAGCAGCTGGGCGAGCGGCTGGCCCGCTCGGGCGACGCCGACCCGTTCGGCGCCGTCGCCCGGCTCGCCGCCGAACGGGTGCCCGCGGCACGGGCCGCGAGCATCACGACGCTGCGAGACGGCCGCTTCACGACCGCTGCGTCCAGCGACGACATCGGGCGCAGGGCCGACGCGATCCAGTACGACGTCGGCTCGGGTCCGTGCCTCGATGCCATAGTCGAGCGCACCATCTACCAACCGAAGGAGCTCGGCGCCGACGAGAGGTGGCCGGAGTTCGGGCGTCGCGTGGTGGCAGAGCTGGGCCTGCACAGCATGCTGTCCTTCCGCATGACCGTCGATTCGGCGGACGTCATCGCGGGCCTCAACCTCTACGCCGAGGCACCCGACGCCTTCGACGAGCACGACGTGGCTGAGGGCCTCCTGCTGACGACGTACGCGGCCCAGGCCGTGGCCACCGCCCGGATGGTGGCGCGCGCAGAGAACCTCGAGCGCGCCCTCGCGTCCAACCGCGACATCGGCACCGCCATCGGCGTCCTCGTCGCCCAGCACCGGCTCACCCGCGAGCAGGCCTTCGACCTGCTGCGGATCGCGAGCCAGAACACCAACCGCAAGCTGCACGACGTCGCCCTCGACGTCATCGACACCGGCACCGTCGACGTCGCTCCCCACGCGCGCGCGTAGCCGCCGGTCTCCCCCGCCAGCCACCAGATCGACCGACAGGAAGAGCTCCCGTGTCAGACCAGACGACCCCCCAGGACCCCGCCGAGCAGTACCCGCAGCCCGACACCGCGGACGAGAGCATCCCGCACCCCGGCCTGACCCGTGAGATGGACTCCGAGCCCGACCACGGCGAGCAGTCCTACCAGGGCTCGAACCGCCTCTCCGGCAAGCGGGCGGTCATCACCGGTGGGGACTCGGGCATCGGCCGTGCCGTCGCGATCGCGTTCGCCCGGGAGGGAGCCGACGTGCTCATCGCGTGCCTGCCGGACGAGAAGGAGGACGCCGAGCAGACCCGCCGTCTGGTCGAGGAGGCCGGCCGGCGCGGCGTCGTCTGCCTGACCGACCTCACCGAGGAGGCGGAGTGCAACCGGGTGGTCGACGAGGCGGTCGAGCAGCTCGGCGGCCTCGACATCCTCGTCAACAACGCGGCATACCAGATGGCCCAGCCGGGCGGCCTCGAGGACATCACGACCGAGCAGCTCGACCGGGTCATGAAGACGAACCTCTACGCGATGTTCTGGCTCACCCGGCGCGCGCTGCCGCACCTCGGCAAGGGCGCCACCATCATCAACACCTCCTCTATCCAGTCGCGCCAGCCCTCCCCCGAGCTGCTCGACTACGCCACGACCAAGGCGGGCATCGTCGCGTTCACCCAGGGCCTCGCGCAGTCCGTCGCGGAGCGCGGCATCCGGGTCAACGCCGTGGCGCCCGGACCCATCTGGACACCGCTCATCCCCGCGACCATGCCGGGGGGCAAGGTCGAGGGGTTCGGCGAGCAGACGCCGCTCGGACGCGCCGGGCAGCCCGCCGAGCTCGCGCCCGCCTACGTCTTCCTCGCCTCCCAGGAGTCGAGCTACGTCACCGGCGAGGTCATCGGCGTGACCGGCGGCAACCCGCTCACCTGAGCCGCCCACCGCGACACGGCAGCGCCCCCGGGTGGTCGTCGGACCACCCGGGGGCGCTTGTCGTATGCCGTCAGCCGCGCTCGTCCGTGACCCCCGAGCCGGGCGCCCTGCCGCCCGGCTCGGACACCGACGGGCCGGTCTCGTAGTGCCGGAAGAGCCGCTGCTCCTCGGCCTCGTCGAGGTGCCCGTTCTCGGGGTCGACGTTCGGGGCGTCCTTGACGTGGTTCCACGTGTAGGCGACGGTGAGGCCCTCGTCGGTCAGCTGCGCGCCCTCCAGCGGCACGAACGTCTCACGGGTTCCGAAGAGGCCCGTGTTGACGGTGACCCACTCCGGCCGGCCGCTCTGGTCGTCGACGTACGCCTGGCCGGCCGGGCCGATCTTCTCTCCGTCGCTGCCGTAGACGGTCGTACCGGGCAGGGTGCTGAGCTCGTCGGTGCTGATCATCGCTTCTCCTTCGCGGCGCGGAGCGGCTCGAGTGCAGCTGCTGCCGGGCGCAGCAGCTCCCCGCCCGCGTACCCCCGGCTCCTCGCGCCAACCGCATCGATGACGCCGGGCCCTCCGGGGCGGCCGCGCGACCGGGGCCTTGGTGCGGTAGACAGGGTGTCGGACGAAAAGAGGACCCCATGGCTCCGACGAGTCCCGCTGACACCCCGCACCCCGCCCGCCCCGGTGGCGGCCTCAGCCGCGAGCGCATCGTGGACGCCGCGATCCAGCTGATCGACGCCGACGGAGTCACCGCCCTGACCATGCGGCGGCTCGGCTCGAGCCTCCAAGTCGAGGCGATGTCGCTCTACCGCTACGTCAACGGCCGCGAGGACCTGCTCGAAGCGGTCGTCGACGCCCTCGTCGACTCGGTCGAGGTGCCACCTCCTGGTCGCCTGCAGCCGGTCGACGGCTGGCAGGCGTTCCTCCAGGTGCTCGCGCACGACGTGCGCCGGCTCGCGCTCGAGCACCCCGCCGCCTTCCCCCTCATCGCCACGCGGCACCCCGCCGCCCCGTGGCTGCGCCCGCCGCTGCGCAGCCTCCGGATCGTGGAGGCCTTTCTCGAGGGCCTGCGCGCCCGCGGGTTCACCGACGACCAGGCCGTCCGCGCGTACCGCACGTTCACGAGCTTCCTGCTCGGTCACCTGCTGCTGGAGTCGGCGATGCAGGGGGCGGACATGTCGCCTGTCGAGGAGCCGCTCGACGAGGGCGACGCGGCGCTGCCCAATCGCGACGAGTCGCTGGACCTCGGCCACTACCCCTCCCTGACCCGTCTACGACCGCGGCTCACCGAGGACCACGCCGAGGAGGAGTTCGAGGCAGCCCTCGAGCACCTCCTCGTCAGGCTGGACCTCGAGCTGGCGCAGTAGCCGGGAGCCGCGTCAGCGTTGCTGACGAGCGGATCTCACGAGGCCATCGCGGCGTAGCCGCTCGCGTCGTGGAGGGCGAGGCCGGCATACGAGCTGTATGCCGAGGCACCCGAGTCGACGAGCGCGAGCTGGGCCTCCATGTCGGTGCGGGTCCACCCGAAGAAGGTCTGCTTCCGGTCGACGGCCGTGTCACCGAGGTGGGTGGTCTCCTGGCCCAGGCGCACCGGCTTGCCGAGCGCAGAGCCGGCTGCCAGCTCGGTGGACGCGACGTCGAGAGTGCCGTCGGGGCCGGTGGCCGTGTTGCGGTAGGCCATGACGGTGACACCGGCCGTGCGCTTCATGATCTCGCGGTCGAGCGTCGAGGAAGCGCCGGTGCTCGACTTGGCGGCGATGGTGCCGAACCAGAACGGGATGTCCGACTCGATGGGCATGCTGCCGGCGTTGGCGTTGAGCTTGTCGAGCAACGTGAGGTAGCTCGCCACGACCGTGGACTGCTTGGTGGTCCAGGCCGGGAGGGAGTAGGGCTCGACGTCGGTGTGGATGCCGGTGAACAGGCCCGAGCTCTTGGCGGGCTTGAGCCAGTAGGTGACGACCCAGCTCGCGTTGTCGACCCAGGTGGGGTCGCCGCCGAGGGCGTCGACCCGGATGCCGGCGGCGCGGGCACGCTGGCTCAGGGTCGTGATGTCGGGCAGCTGGCTCGAGGTGGCGAGGTTGGGCGGGACGGCCACGTAGAGCTGGCCGATCCCGGAGCTGACGGCCAGGTCGACGGTGGCCTGGGGCGTGCTGGTGTCCCACACCCACATCGCGCGGGTCCGGTTCACGGCAGCCGCCGTGGTGGCGCCGGCCGCGCTCGCCACGCTGGACGCGCCGCCCCTCTGGGTCGCGCCCGCGGTGGGCGCTGCGACGAGCGCGGTGACGACCACGGCGAGGAAGGCGAGGAAGGGACGAAGGGCGACACGCATGGAAAACTCCGGAGGGCGACGAGACTGTTACCACCCGAATTGTCCGTATCGCGGGCCACCGCTGCAGGGTTATCGCAAGATCCGCGCAAGAGGGTCACCGGCTCGAGCCCCCGAGCTCGCGAGGCAGCGCCGCCTCGAACTGGTGCTCTGCACGGTGCAGGCGGTGCTCCCGTGCACCCTCGTAGGCCATTGGTTCCTCACCGCAGGTTTGGCTCATCCGTCACGGCCAACCTAGCTCCCGCGTCCCCGACGACGAGCCGGAGATGTTCTCCTCGCTCGCGTGCTGAGGACCCTCGGGGCGGCCGGGGTGCTGGGAGCCCTCAGGACGCCGTCCGGACGGTGCCCGGCGCCTCGCGTTCCAGCGCCAGAGCTCGTCTGCACCCCAGACGACCACCGGGAAGGGCAGGATGACGAGCAGCTGCCAGGGCTCCGGGGTGGCCGTGCCGAAGACGACCTGCAGCAGCGGCACGGTCACCAGCTCGGCGGCGAAGACGAGCTCGTAGCCGATGCCCCACAGCAGCAGCTGGTTGCTGAACACGCCGACCTGGCGCAGCGAGGCGTGCTGCGTGCGCGCCGCCATCGCCGTGCCGATCTGGCAGGCGACGATGCCGAGGAAGCTCATGGTGGTGGCCTGCCGCCACACGTGCAGCAGCGGACCGGAGCTCACGTCGGCGCCGAGGTGCCACCCTCCCTCGACGAGCGTGACGAGGAAGACCGCCATGACGAGCACGGCCGAGATGCCGCCGAGCAGTCCCCAGGCACGGCCGAGCATCGGGGCGTCGATGACGTTCTGCGTGCGCTGCCGTGGCGGGCGCGACATCAGCCCCGGCTCGGCGCGCTCGCGCCCGAGCGCGAGGGCCGGCAGGGTCTCGGTGCCCAGGTCGATGGCGAGGATCTGCATCACCGTGAGCGGCAGCGGGATCCGCCCGCCGGACAGGGCGTAAGCCAGGAACGGGACGACCTCCGGCGTCGCGTGGGCGAAGATGTAGACGATGAACTTGCGCACGTTGTCGTAGACGCGCCGCCCAGCCTCGACGGCCGCGACGATCGAGGCGAAGTTGTCGTCGGTGAGCACCATCGTGGCCGCCTCGCGCGCGACGTCGGTGCCCGACTTGCCCATGGCCATGCCGATGTCGGCCCGCCGCAGGGCTGGCGCGTCGTTGACGCCGTCGCCGGTCATCGCGACGACGTGCCCCTGGTCCTGCAGCGCGTCGGCGATGCGCATCTTGTCCTCGGGCGAGCTGCGGGCGAAGATCAGCTCCTCCCCCGTCGCGAGCACCTCGTCGAGCTCGGCCTCTTGCATGGCGTCGAGCTCGGCGCCCGTGATGACGCGTAGCCCGGTGTGACCGATGCCGACGGCCTCCGCGACGCCGCGCGCCGTGACCCCGTGGTCGCCCGTGACGACGAGCAGCCGTATGCCGGCCGAGTGGCACCGCGCGACCGCGCCGGCGACCTCGGGGCGGGGCGGGTCGCTCATCCCGGCCACGCCGAGCAGGGTGAGGTCGCGCTCGGCCTGGTCGCGGGTCAGGCCCGGCAGCTCGGCGTCGGTGGCGCCGCGCTCGGCGACGGCGAGCAGACGCAGGCCGTCGCGCGCCCAGTCCTCGACCAGCCGGGCGAAGGTCGCCCGGTCCTCGTCGCCGAGAGGGCGCTCACCATCAGGCCCGGCCACACGCGTACACAGTGGCAGGAGCTCCTCGGGCGCTCCCTTGGTGTGCACGCCCAGCACGCCCGAGCCCCGGTCGACGGTGGACATCCGGCGCAGCCCCGGGTCGAAGTGGAACTGCGCAACCCGCTCGGCGCCGGTGCGGCGGAGCGGGACGCCGAGCCGCACCGCGAGGTGCAGCACTGCCAGCTCCGTCGGATCGCCGCGCTCGGCGTTCGGGAAGCGGGGGTCGAGGTCGGCGTTGTTGCAGGCGACGACCGCTCGCGCGAGCCGCGCCGTGGCCGGGGCACCACTCACCTCGGCCGGTGCCGCCGTGAGGTCGAGGACCTCCGACATCGTCCAGACCCGGGTGACGCGCATCCGGTTGAGCGTCAGGGTGCCGGTCTTGTCGGTGCAGATGACGCTCGTCGAGCCGAGGGTCTCGACGGCGGAGATGCGCTTCACGAGCACGCCGCGCCGGGCGAGGATGCGCACGCCGACGGCGAGGGCGAGCGTGATCGTGGGCAGCAGCCCCTCCGGCACGTTGGCCACGAGCAGGCCGATGGCGAAATTGACGGCGTCACCGAGCGACAGGCCCGCAGCCAGGGTCCCGATGGGGATGAACGCGACGCCCATCCCGACGGCGACGAGCGCGATGAGCCGGGCGACGTGCTTGACCTGCTTCTCGAGGGGGCTGTCCTCGTGGCCGACCCTTTGCGACAGCGCGGCGATGCGGCCGAGCTCGGTGTGCATGCCGGTGTTGAAGACGACGGCGGTCGCCTCCCCCTCCGTGCAGCTGATGCCGCTGAAGACGAGGTCACGGGCCTCGAGCACCGGGCCGCGCGTGTCGAAGGGCTCGGCCTCACGCAGCAGCGGAAGCGACTTGCCCGTCAGCGTCGACAGGTCCACCTCGACGGCGCCCGAGAGCAGCCGGGCGTCCGCGGAGATGCGCTCGCCCTCCTCGATGACGATGACGTCGCCGGGCACGAGCTCGCGCGCCTCCACCGGCCTGGCGGCGCCGTCCCGGACGACCCGCACGGTCACCGGCAGGTAGGCGGCGAGTGCCTCCACGGCCTGCTCGGCGTGCCGCTCCTGGACGAACGCGAAGAGCGCGTTGAGCAGGATCACCACGACGATGGCGACGGCGAGGGCAGGCGTCCGGCTCACCCAGGCCAGCAGGGCCGCCACCCACAGCAGCAGCGCCAGCGGGTGCACCAGCTGGCGGAACAGGTCGCGCGGCCACGTGCGGCCGCCGCGCCGGGTCAGCTCGTTGGGGCCGAAGACGACGAGGCGGCGGGCCGCCTCGCGGTCGGTCAGGCCGGTGCGCCGGGTGCGCAGGTCACGCAGCAGGCGGTCGATGGACTCCTGCGGGTCGACGGTCGAGACGCTGTCCCAGCCGGACTCGGCCGACCCCGTCACCGGCTGCGACATAGGGCCTCCCCGCGCACAACGCCCCTGCTCCCCCATTGAAACGAGGGAGCAGGGGCGTTGTCCGCGGTTTGGCGCCTCCCGGGTCAGGCTCGGTCAGGCTGGGTCAGGCTCCGGTCGTGCCGACCTCGGCGCGGTGCTTGGCGAGGGCCGTCCACGTCTCGACGACGGTGTCGGGGTTGAGTGACATCGACTCGATCCCCTGGTCGAGCAGCCACTCCGCGAGGTCGGGGTGGTCCGACGGGCCCTGACCGCAGATGCCGACGTACTTCCCACGCTCGCGACAGGCGGTGATCGCCATGGACAGCATCTTCTTGACCGCTGGGTCGCGCTCGTCGAACGAGCCGGCGACGAGCGAGGAGTCGCGGTCGACCCCGAGGGTCAGCTGGGTCATGTCGTTCGAGCCGATCGAGAAGCCGTCGAAGTGGTCGAGGAACTCGTCGGCGTTGACGGCGTTGCTCGGGATCTCGCACATCATCACCACCTGCAGGTCGTTCTCACCGCGGACGAGGCCGTGCGACGCGAGCAGCTCGATGACGCCCTTGCCCTCGGCGACGGTGCGCACGAAGGGGATCATGATCTTGACGTTGGTCAGGCCCATGTCGTCGCGCACGTGCTTGAGCGCCTCGCACTCCATCGCGAAGCACTCGGCGAAGTCGGGCGACAGGTAGCGCCCCGCGCCGCGGTAGCCGAGCATCGGGTTCTCCTCGTGCGGCTCGTAGCGCTCACCACCCAGCAGGCCGGCGTACTCGTTGCTCTTGAAGTCGGACATGCGCACGATGACCGGCTCGGGCGCGAAGGCGGCCGCGATGGTCGCGACGCCCTCGGCGACGCGCTGGACGAAGAAGTCGCGCGGGCTCGGGTAGGCGGTGATGAGCGACTCGATCTCGGCCTTGACGGCCGGCTCCTGGGCGTCGAGCTCGAGCAGCGCCTTGGGGTGGATGCCGATCTGGCGGTTGATGATGAACTCGAGCCGCGCGAGGCCGACGCCCTTGTTCGGCAGGCGCGAGAACTCGAAGGCCTGCTCCGGGGTGCCGACGTTCATCATGATCTTGACGGGGACGTCGGGCATGTCGTCGAGGGTCGTCTCGGTGACGGTGAACTCGCGCTTGCCCTCGTAGACGAAGCCGGTGTCGCCCTCGGCGCACGAGACGGTGACCTCCTGCCCGTCGGTGAGGGTCGAGGTGGCCGAGCCGGTGCCGACGACGGCGGGGATGCCGAGCTCGCGGGCGATGATCGCCGCGTGGCAGGTGCGGCCGCCGCGGTTGGTGACGATGGCCGAGGCGCGCTTCATGATCGGCTCCCAGTCGGGGTCGGTCATGTCGGCGACGAGGACCTCGCCCGGCTGGAAGTCGTGCATCGAGTCGATCGAGGAGAGCACGCGTACGCCCCCGGCCCCGATCTTCTGGCCGATGGCGCGGCCCTCGACGACGACGGGCCCACGCTCGTCCATGCGGTAGCGGCGCATGACGCCGGCGGCCTGGCGCGACTGCACCGTCTCGGGCCGGGCCTGGAGGATGTAGAGCCTGCCGTCGACGCCGTCCTTGCCCCACTCGATGTCCATCGGGCGGCCGTAGTGCTCCTCTATGCGCAGCGCGTGCTGGGCGAGCTCGGTGACGTCCTCGTCGGTGATCGAGAGCTTCGGCCGGTCGGCCTCGGGCACCGGGACGAACTCGATGGTGCGTCCGACGCTCGCGTCGCCGGTGTAGACCATCTTGGTCGCCTTGGCGCCGACGCCGCGCTTGAGGATCGCCGGGCGGCCGGCGCGCAGGGCCGGCTTGTAGACGTAGAACTCGTCGGGGTTGACGGCGCCCTGCACGACCGCCTCGCCGAGGCCGTAGCTGCTCGTGATGAAAACGGCGTCGCGGAAGCCGGACTCGGTGTCCATCGTGAACATGACGCCGGAGGCGCCGACGTCGGAGCGGACCATGCGCTGCACGCCCGCCGACAGGGCGACGACGGAGTGGTCGAAGTCGCTGTGCACGCGGTAGGCGATGGCGCGGTCGTTGTAGAGGGAGGCGAAGACGAGCTTGACGGCGTGCAGCACGTTGTCGATGCCGCGCACGTTGAGGAAGGTCTCCTGCTGGCCGGCGAAGGACGCGTCGGGCAGGTCCTCGGCCGTCGCGCTCGAGCGCACCGCGAAGCTGACCTCGGTACCGTCGGTGCCCTCGTGCTCGCCGACGAGGCGGTCGTACGCCTCCCGGATGTCGCGCTCGAGGTCCTCCGGGAAGGTCTGCTCCTCCACCTGCCGGCGGATGTCCGCGCCCACCTCGGCGAGCTTGCGGGTGTCGTCGACGTCGAGGTCGGACAGCAGCGCGTTGATGCGGTCGGCGAGCCCGTCCTCGGCGAGGAAGCGCCGGTAGGCGTCGGCCGTGGTGGCGAACCCGTCCGGCACCGAGACGCCGGCGGCAGCCAGGTGCTGCACCATCTCCCCCAACGAGGCGTTCTTGCCGCCGACGATCTCGACGTCGGCGAGGCCGAGGTCGGCGAACCTCATCACGTTCTCGGTCACTGCAGGTCCTTCCATCGGTGGTGGGTGGCGGTGCGGTTCGGTGACAGCGCGGGTGGGCTGCCGGTCAGCCGACGTCGTTGAGGCGTCGGGTGTGCATGATGACGGCCGCGATCTCCTCGACGGACATCGCGGACGAGTTGACGACGGGTATGCCGTGGGCGCGGTACATCGCCTCCGCGCGCCGCAGCTCGTAGCTGCACTGCGCGAGCGTCGCGTAGCGCGAGCCGGGACGACGCTCCCCGCGGACCTGCGCCAGCCGCGCGGCGGTGGAGAGCAGGCCGAAGCACTTCGCGGCATACGGCCGGACGGGGCGCGGCAGCTCGCTGGACTGGAAGTCCTCGTCGACGAGCGGGTAGTTCGCGACGCGCACGCCGTGCTGGAGGGCGAGGTAGATCGACGTCGGCGTCTTGCCGCAGCGCGAGGGCGCGATGAGGATCAGCTGCGCCTGCTCGAGGTTGCGCATGCTCTGGCCGTCGTCGTGCTCCATCGCGTACTCGACGGCGCGCATCCGGGCCTCGTAGCGGCCGACGTCGCCGACGCCGTGGAGGGCCTCGACGCGGTGCACGGCGTTGACGTGGAGCACGCGCTCGACGGTGGACAGGTGCGAGCCGAAGAGGTCGATGAAGGCGCACTTCGTGGTCTGCAGCTCGGCCCGGACCTCCTCGTCGGAGACGGTTGAGAAGACGAGGGGCGTGACGTCCTCCGTCATGGCGGCGTCGAGCTGCTTGACGACCTCGCGGGCCTGGTCGACGGTCGTGATGAAGGGGATCTTGCGACGGCTGAAGTGCACCGACGGGAACTGCTGCAGCATCATGTTGCCGAGCGTCTCCGCGGAGATGCCGGTGCCGCCCGCCAGGAAGAAGGCGGGCGTGATCGGAGGCATCGTCGATGAGGCCATGGGACGCACTGTGGCACAGACTTCTCCGCTCACCGTCCGCGGGACGCCCCGCGTGTGACCCACGCCTCAACCACGGCCCACCCAGCGGACATCCGGGCGACCCTCGAGCACGTTCGCTCGGCGCTCAACCGTCCGGCTCGGCGAAGGGATTGACGAGGAGGCGGGCGAGGACGGCGTCGTCGGGTGAGGAGGCGTCGTGGACCCGCACCACGCGTACGCCCTCGCCGGGTTTCACGGGCGTCGCCCCGTGGGTGTGGGCCGGGACTCGGGCGCGCTCGGTGGCCATGCGTCGAGCATGGGCACGCGGAGCGGTCTCCGGCAAGGACGAGGTGGGTCGGACCGCCATGGGCGTCGAGTGGCTGCGTTCCTTCCACTGACATCGGACGAGGCTGGGAGCACGCTGGAGAGATGGATGAGACCACACGGCGCGAGCCTGGTCAGGAGCAGCGCCGCCGCGGGCGGTGGTGGTGCCGACTGCACGTGTGGCACCGCTGGCGGACGCACCGCTACCCCAACAGCCTGCAGTACGGCGCGCGGTACCAGGAGTGTCTCGACTGCGGCAAGCAGCGCGACCTGCCCGTCGGGGGCGGGCCCCCGCTCGGCTGAGAGGCGGCCCGAGGGCCGCCCGGTCAGGTGGCGCGCTGAGTCAGTGTCGCTCGCCGCCGCGGTCGCGGACGAGGTCTCGCAGGTGCGTCAGCACCCGGCCGCTGCCGATGCCGTCGTGCTCGAGCTCGTTGGTGACCCACGCCTGCGAGTTGCCGACGCGCGAGAGGGTGTCGAGCTGCAGGTGCGCGTCGACGTACATGTCGTCGTAGTAGACGGCGGCGGCCACGGGCACCTCGTTGCCGGCGAGGCGGTCGAGGGCGTAGAGCGGCGACCAGCGCGGCCGTGTGGCGAGCTCGTGGACGGCGGGTCCGAAGCCGCGCAGCAGCCGCACCTCCTCGAACATCCACGGGAAGGTCATCTCGCCGGTGAAGAGCAGCGGGCGCCGGCTGGGGTCGAACTGCGGGCGGCGGTCGCGCTCCTGCTGCGCGGCCCACGCGATCGGGCCGTTGGTGCCGTCGCCGTAGATCGACTCCTGCAGGGTCCAGAAGAGCGGGTTGCCGGCCGAGGAGGACCGCGAGAGGCACTCCTCGAGGAAGCCGGCGGAGAGCCGGCCCGGCCGGGCGAAGGCCTTCTCGACGAGCCAGTGCATCCGCTCGAAGCCGGGCTTCATGCCGAAGTCGACCCCGAGCGACTGGAAGCGGTGCACGGTGAGGACGTCGCCGTCGGGAAGGTGGACGTCGCCGGCGGCGAGGCGGTCGGCGATCGCCGCCACGGCGTCGACGTCCTGCGGGTAGCGGCGGTAGTACTCGGCCGTCTTCGCCTCGACGCGGGTGAAGGTGCGCCGGTAGACCTCGGCCGCGTCGGCCGGGGTGCCGGGTATGCCGCCCGCGACGTAGCAGGCGGCCAGTCCCTCGGGTGCCTGGCTGAGGTAGCAGAGGGTGATGAAGCCGCCGTAGCTCTGGCCGAAGGTCGCCCAGCGTTTGGCGCCGTAGACGCTCGTGCGCACGTGCTCGAGGTCGCGCACGATGGAGTCGGCGCGGAAGTGCGTCAAGTGGTCGGCTGCCGCCTTCGCGTCGGGTAGCTCGGCGAGGTCGACGGCCTCGAGCGGCGTGCTGCGCCCGGTGCCGCGCTGGTCGACGAGCACGACCCGGTGCGTGCGCACCGCCTCGTCGATCCAGCCGCTGCGGTCGACCGGGCGCGGGTTCGCTCCGCCGGGCCCACCCTGCAGGAAGGCCAGCAGCGGCAGGTCGTCGTCGCGCCTCTCCGGGTCGACGAGCTCACGGACGAAGAGCTCGATCGACGCGCCGTCGGCGTCGTCCCAGTCGAGCGGCACGGGCACGGTCCGCTCGCGGACGTGCAGGCCGGGCAGGTGGTATTCGACAGTGGACGGCATACGGTCAGGCTCCTGTTCGCCGGGGGGCAGAGTCAGTCCGCGCAGCCTCCCACCGAGACGTCTCCGTGGCCACCTCGCCAGCAGCGGGTGCAATGCAGACCGGCATCCATCCCAGCAGGAGCAGCCGTGACACACCGCCCACTATGCGCCAGCGTCACAGCCCCCAGATTGGACTGCCTCACAACGTTGCCAGCGCGGAGCCACCGTGGAGCGTGAGCACAGGCCGGCGTGGAACATGAAGATGGAAACTGACGCGGCTCAGTCAGCAAGATTGACCCCTGACTTGGTGCTCGACGTAAGTAGCAGACATTCTCCATACGCAGACGAAGTCGCCACGCTGTTCAGTGCCCGTGAGGCCGGGGGCCCGACGATAGCCTCGACTCGACGGCGTTGAGAGCCGGAGGGCGTGCCCACGAGAATCTTCAAACTGGTTGGGACCTCGGCGAAGTGCCTCAACCGCTTCCGAGGAACGCAATCTTGAACACGTCGGCAGCGTCGATGGGTTCGGCCGTGGTGACTTCGAACTCGCCGCTAGTGACCGCGTTGTTCCCGTCCTCTGTGAGGACCCATGTCACGGAGACCGAGGCCGCTTGCGGATCCCGCGCAAGGATCACGTAGTCGTCCTGGTCACTCGTCCATGTCACGTTAGGTCGAAAGGATTCCGGCGTGAGCACGACCTCGGCATCGTTGCCTCGGTTGACCCAGGCGACGGGGTAGTCGCGCGGCGTGATCCTAAGCTCGCCGGGGTTAAAACCCGTCCAAAAAGGCTCCTGCTGACGCATGACGGGCTCAACCACCTTCTTGTAGTCAGCGTCGTCGGTATCTCGATAGTCGAAGACTTCGCAATCGTGGAAGGTCACGATCAGATGTGGCTTGGCAACGAACCGGTCGCGGCTCACGACGCTGATTCCTGCGCCAGGCAGGCCGACGCCGATCAGGTGCTCGCGGCCTTGCGCTATATGGGCAGGCTTCTCGTTCCGCCACGCATCTAAACGCTCTCCTCGTTCCTCCGTCGTTAGGGGTCGTCCACCTCGAAGGATGTGAGATGCCAAGAGGGTCGATGTGCCTGCGAGAGTCTTGTGCTCTGGCTCTTCCGGCTTGCTGAACTCTTCTTCCTCGAACTCATACAGCCGCTCCAGCACCTCGTCGATGCGGTCGACGCGCCCGATGGACCCGACGAGCTCCACGTCGAGCTCGATCGGCGGTCTGCCGCCGCCGCGTGCCCGCTCGACGAGGGCCAGGACCTCGCCGGCACGAGCCGGGCGGGTGTTACTGGTTCCCCGCACATAGACACTTCCGTCCTCCAGACTGTCCCGGCGGTCGTCTGCCTGGAAGCTCTTGTGGCACGGGAAAATCGGCTGACCATCCTGTGGCGGCTGCGCGATGACAAACACCACCTCGCGATCGTTGTCGACGCCGATTCTCCCGAACTCAAATGCAGGGAATTGCGCTCCGAGGTAGGGGCGCAGCCGGTCCTCCAGCTCGTGGGCCTCCATGCCACGAGGGACCCCCGGCGTGCTGCCCTTCTCTGCACCGATGACGAGCACCGCATAGCCGTTGAAGTGGCGTGCCGCCTCGCGCGGACGTCGGTTGGCCGCGCCCAGCAGGAACTTGGCCACCTTTGCCACGCCGGCCTTGCTGCTGAGATCCAGGCTGCTCTTCACCTCCAAGTACGGCGTCTCGGCCTCGTCACCGACGGCGATCACGTGATCGAGAATGCTGCGCTGAGCGCGCTCACCGAGAGGCATGACGTTGGTCGCAAACGCCAAGGGCTCCGGTTCAGATGCGTTGGACGCGGTCGGTTCAGCAGGCATACATGGAGTGTCCCATTTGGCGCCGACGAAACGGCACGTCCATCCGATGCGATGACGAGGTCAGTGGATGAGACTCCAGCCAATCTTCGTCGCTCCTGCGGCTTGACCTAAGTCGACAAGAACCGCTTGTCTTGAATGACAACCCCGTTGCGCTCAAATGCTTGAACAACAGTGTCCACGCCACCGTCGCGCACTCGACGGAACTTGTCTTGGACACCCAAGAGTTCGGCTGTCTGCATCCTCATCACCAACAGGGCCAAGTCGGCGACCAGGCGCATGACGACCCCGTCGGGGCGATGGTCTCGGTCCGGATGCTTGATGTCGTTGTTCACGTGAGCAATGGCCATCGCGACTTGCCGCACCGAGCCCAGAGCCGACACGTCCAGCCCGCTCGCCCACAAGCAACGCTCAATCTGCGTGTTGAGCGGTGTCTGCGGCTTGCGGAGCGGGTCTCGGAAGTAACCCATGGCATCGAGGCCGAGAACCGTCATAAGGAGGCGTGGCTCCACGAATCGTGTCGCGCCGTTTATCACCTCCACTGCCGGCTCCACGGCGCGGCGGATGAGGGGGTCGGAGTAAAGATCGAGCCACCGCTGTAGCCCACTGGCACCCAAGTCGGCCAATCGGATGGCTGGCCACCGCAGATCGGCAGTCTCTGCCGGAGGCGCCACGAAGTCGCCCGCGGTGCGCTGATAGAGCACGTCGACGAAGGAAGGTTTCTGTGCTTCGCCACTGAGCATCCAGGTCGGAAACTGGTCATCGAGCACCTTGTGGGCTCGCCAACGAACCTGTGTTCCTTGCACGAGGGAGAGAAGGGCGCGAACCGCCCACTGAGCCTGTATGTGGTCGTCAACGGTTGCGCCGTCAGCGCACGTCGTTTCGAGCTCTGCATCTGTTTGCGTGGTGAAGCCGACCCCATCCATGGCATCCCACGGTGCCGTAGCCCGTATGGCGACGGTAAAGGCCCCAGACTCCGCCTCAACCACGCCCTTCGGGTCAAGAGTCACACGAACCTTGAATCGGTCAGCCTTGCGCTTTAAATGGATGTCGATCGACTCGAAAGCGGCGAAGTGGTGTAGTCCATCGATGCGGGAACGCAGCGTCTTGACCCGGTACTCGCGTTCAAGCTTCCGGGGTTGTCCGAAAATCGCGACACGAGCGTCAAGCCGGCCAAGGGAGTAGACAAGACCGCGTGTCCCTCTGAACCGTAGGCCTGTCAAGGTGACATGACCATCGGGGTCAGCAAATAGCAGGGAGTCAGGGGGCGAGGCGGTGCCGAAATCGAACCACTCGCTCGGCAATTCGAACTGCTCCACCCCGTTCACGAAGGGGACAGACAGCAGCGCACCCTGCGAAGCATCGCGAGTCAGAGTGCACTGTTGATACGGCGTCCCTTCCACGTCATCAATGAGCATCCCCACCCTGATGCGATCGGCTTCCAGCGAGTTCTCCATTGGGCGGACGCTACGGTAACTGAGCGACAGAGAACGCGGTCTTGTCAAAATGTGACTGGGCTGTCATGCGGGCCCCCGATTCGTATGCATGGGCCGCACTCGGGGTGTCGCGAGGCGCTCCGGTCGGTCGAGCCAACTGATTGATGCGTCTTTCCGCCGCCGATGACCGCGGCCAGCAGTCGCACTATGGCCTGCGCAGCGGCGTGTCGTTCCGCTCCAGCTCCACATCAGCCGAATGCCGCGTCCACTTGAGGCCGAGGAGCACCACTCTCTTCACGCCCTGTTCGTCCGCCTATAGAGCAGGTCCTTTGTGATCTCGTGCAATTCATCGGCCAGGTTTGGGTGTGTCTTCTCAGCCAGCCGGCAGGCACGCCCAGCGTGCATCAGCATCTCTGCCTGGGTGACGACCGGCGGACGCTCTGGGAGAGTTGCCGCGAGCTCGAGCATCCGGCCCACCTCCGCCTCAAGGCGGTCATCGTTCCGAATCTTGTCCTCACGCGTCCACTGCGCCCGCAGCAGGACCCACGACGTCACCGCAGCGATGGCACCACCAACAACAGCACCGGCCAGGGCAGCTCAGAACTCATTCACGACGGTGAGACCGGGTAGCGGAGCATCCGGTTCCGACGCGTGATTCTGCCCGACGGAACCTTCGGTCTACGCGTTTGGGTGACCCTGAAACAAGGCACGCTCGATCTCGTCCGGCCACACATGGGCGCTCAAGCGCTCACTCTCCTCGTTTGCCCACCGCTTGAGGAGTTCGCAGTAACTCGCGTACGTGGCCGTGTACCAGTTGTAGCTGTAACTCGTTCGATTGGAGCGCGGCAGCGAGGACCAGCCCGCCTCTGCGAGGTTGCCTGCCACGCGAGCGTCCAGGATGAGGCATCGCGTACCGGGTGCACCCTCCGAAGCGAAGTAGAGCAACTTGGTGAAGAAGGCTGGACCAAGCCCGCGGATCTTTCCGCCGCCTCGGCGAATTAGAACGCGGTAGGCCGCAGCAGGGTCGCCTGCACGAGCGAATGCCATCGCCTGCTTCAACAGCGCGATGTTCCTCTGTCGATCTGTCGGATCCGCGAACGCCCTGACTCTCGCGTCATTGCCGCGCTGGCTGCTCCCGGTGCCCCATGCCAGTGCGTGCCACAGGAACATCAAAACATCGTCGTCGCTTGCGCCGTTCTGCGCGGCGGGGCCCGCTAGTTGGAAGAGGTCGCGACGTGTCAAGCGTCGCTGCTCCGCTTGTTCGCCTGGTCCAAAACGTTGAGGAAGCCCTAGCGAGGCGAGGCGCTGGTTCCACCAGCCTGCGCCAACGCTCTTGTCGTCGAAACCGTGGTCTAGCACGTACTCGGATCGTCGTCCGAGCCGACCTCTCACATAGGTCGGCATTGTCATTCCGCCCGGTGCGGCCGCTTCACCATTCACATTGCGAGAGGCTAGCGGCGCAACTCTGAAATGGGCCCTAACTCCTGGCGAGTCCCTGCTCTGTGGGCGGTGCGCAGACTTGCGTACCCCCGCCGCGAACCAGCGCCAACGGGCCCGTTCGAACGGGTAGTCACCGCAGCGCGCGCCCCCACTTCGCATCCCTCAAACGGGCCATCGGCACCCGCGCTGCGATGAGGTGTGCAAGGGCCTTCGTCTCATCTGGATCCAGATATGAAGGGTTCGACGCCTGAGGAGCTCGGAACTGCTCGCAGCGACAGAGCACGGGATCGGCCTTCATCTCGGGACGTGGCACGAAGTTGTCGTAGAGCCGGACGGCCGAGTATTCGATCGCCAGCGCCTTCTCCCTTGCTCGCTGCTGATCCAACGCGTAACCAGCATCGAAGCCGTCAACTTCGTACGGCTCGTCGGTCACCGTTCCGAACTCGTGGATCCCAGGGTTCTTGGTGCCCGTGACCCACAGCGCGATCAAGTCACCCTTGCGGATCATGCCGTTGCGGTAGGTGCGTCCCAGCGTCCAAGCGCCAGGGTACAGATGGGGCTTTATGGGGGGCGTTTGGTCCTCAGCTAAGGCTCTGAAGTAGTCCCAGGTCTTCGGGTCGGCCTTGACGATCCAGCATCCGACCTCTGTGTGGTCGATCAAAACTCCCCCTGGCTCAACGACATTCGGTTGAACGAGCCTACCGAAGAAGGGCAAGCTGCTCGAAGGACAATTGCTGAGATCGCCCCCTTGCTAGGTGCGTCTATTCGCCGCCAGTCGGCGCACCCGAGCCGCGGGTCGTGGGATTCCGGCGACCGTCGCTGCGATCACAGCCTGATGCCATCTCGGTCCCTCCCCGAGAGGGCTGTGGTCGCCCGGAGCACGGCGCGAACCTCAGTCGGTGTTCTCCAGGATCAGTCGGGTCGCTTCGTCCGGTGCATCCCATTGCGGAAAGTGACCGCAACGCTCGAACCAGTGCAACACGGCGTCAGGAAATAGCTCCGTGGCACGTACGGCCTGTTTCGGCAGGGTCACCAAGTCACGCCGCCCCCACCCAATCGTGACCCGGCCCGGCACGGTGCCCGAGGGGGCGCCCTGTTGCTTGGGCCCTCGGGTCAAGGCGTCCATCGCGGCGCCAGTCGACGGGGCGTCAGCCAGCCCAACCACATCCGGCAAACAGGTCTCACGCGCGATCGCCCAGGGTCGCGCCGACAACTGGGCCAACAGCACCGTCCGCCCCGCGCGCGTGCCCAGCAGCGAGGGCACCGTGCCGCGCAACGCTCGGACCAAAGCAATCGACGGCCGCAGCGTGGCGCCGAACACGGCAAGCTCACGGTCACTCCAGAAACCGCCTGGGTCCAGAGCCACCGTGTCGCCACCGACTCCCCGCCGGGCGAGTTCAAGCACAATCCGTCCGCCCATCGACTGGCCAGCAGTCGCGACCCCGTCCAAACCCTGTTCACGGATAAAGTCCGCGACGGACTCGGTCAGAGATGCGATCGAGACCTCACCCGTCAGCGGCGGCGTGTCACCAAATCCCGGCAAGTCGACAGCGAAGACCTCCCGGCGCTCCCCAAGTTGCTCGATGATCGGAGCCCACGACCGCCATCCCGCGCCCAGACCGTGCACGAGCAACAGCGGCCGGCCGCGTCCACGACGAATGTGATTGAGCGTCATTCCAACGACGCTATCTCACGCGAATCCCCGCGTTGTTGAGGCCGAGGCGCGCCCATGGTAAGGACCGCTGGCATCCAACCGCAGCCCACTCCTGCCGGACAGCACGGAGCCGGCCCGGGCGGGCGGCCGGAACATAAACCAAAACGTCATTCGAGCTGTGTCACATCGCCGCAAGCGTGCGGCAGATGTGTGATCGCCATAGCCATGATCGCGACCGCTGTTCCGTGACCGTCGGGTGCCGCAAGTGCGGCACGCGAGCGATCGAACAACTGCCCGACTGCCCAAGGGGGCGGCCCACCGTCGTAGTTCCTAGTGCCGCCAGGCGCGGCCCAGCTTGACTGCGATGGCCCGGGTGACGACGGGGCCCGCTCGCAGCCGGCGCTCACCCGATGTCGCGGTGGCGCTGGGCGATACCAGCGGGGCCGTAGGGGTAGTCGTCCATGCGGGGCCTGCTGACCTCGCTGAGGTGAGACAGCTGATCTGCCGTCAGGTCGAGGTCGGCGGCGGCGAGGTTGTCGGTGAGCTGCTCGACGGTGCGGGCACCGAGGATTACCGACGTGACCGCCGGCTGCGCCGCGACCCAGGCGAGGGCGACCGCTGCGGAGGTGACGCCCTGCTCCTTCGCGACCTGGGCCACGGCGTCGATGACCGCCCACGTGCGCTCGTCCGAGTTGCGCGGCCCGTAGGCCTCCATACCGCGCTCCGGGTCCTCGCCGAGGCGCGAGGCTCCGGTCGGGGTGGTGTCGCGCTGGTACTTGCCGGTGAGCCACCCGCCCGCGAGGGGCGACCAGGGCAGCAGGCCGAGTCCGCCATCGAGACAGGCCGGCACGACCTCGTGCTCGATGTCCCGAACAAGAAGGTTGTACTGCGGCTGCAACGTCACCGGCGGCGCCCAGCCGTGCTGACGGGCGGTGTGCACTGCCTTGGTTACCTGGTGGCCGAGGTAGTTGGAGAAGCCGTAGTAGCCGATCTTGCCCGCTCCAACAGCGTCGTCGAGGAAGCGCAGCGTCTCCTCGAGCGGTGTGACAGCGTCCCACGCGTGCATCTGGTAGAGGTCGATGTGCTCGACCCCGAGCCGGGTCAGGGACGCGTCGAGCGCCTGACGGAGGTGGCGTCTTGAGAGACCGACGTCGTTGCGCCCCTCGCCCATCGGGAACCGGCCCTTCGTCGCCACGACCATCTGGGCCGCGTCCTCGGGGTGGGACTTCAGCCACCGGCCGATGATCTCCTCGGAAACACCATTGCTGTAGACGTCCGCCGTGTCGAGGAAGGTGCCTCCAGCCTCCGCGAAGGCCTCGAGGATGGACCCGGAAGACTCCTCATCGGCCTCCGCCCCGAAGGTCATGGTGCCGAGGCACTGACTGGAAACGATGGTGCCGCTGCTGCCGAGAGTCGTGTAGCGCATGACTGCCACCGTATGCCGGATGAGTCGCGCTACTCGTGCCGCCGCTCACCTGCATCGCTGGGTGGGCCTTTGATCGACGCCTGAGTATGCGAGCCAATCGTCTTGGGGGCGGCCTTCGGTCGTCGTACGCTGCCGGCATACGGCGGGTGGGAGGCGACCCATGACCAAGCTCTCGATGCACGAACAGCTCCCGTTCGACGAGGACGCCACAGCGTCGCCGGTCTCCACCGGGGATCTTCCCCGCCCTGACGAGGTGCGGGCCATGGTCACCGAGGCGTACGAGCGGTATCGCGCAAACGTCGACGGACACGTGGCCGACTACATCCCCGTGCTGGCGAAGGCGTCTCCGAGCTGGTTCGGGATCTCGGTTGTCGGGGTCAGTGGAAAGTCGTTCGAGATCGGTGACGTCGCCACGACGTTTTCGATCCAGAGCGTGTCCAAGCCCTTCGTCTTCGCGTTGGTCTGCGACGCCATCGGATACGAGGAGGCTCGTCAGCGCCTCGGCGTGAACAGCACGGGATTTCCCTTCGACTCCCTCATGGCGGTCGAGCTCAACGTCGACCGGACGATGAACCCGCTGGTCAACGCGGGGGCGATGGCAGCCACGAGCTTGGCCCCCGGAGCGACGGCGGCGGAGAAGTGGGAGCGGATCCGAGACGGGCTCTCGCGGTTCGCCGGCCGGGAGCTGAGCGTGGACGAGGAGGTCTACGTGTCCGAGTCGGCCACGAACCTGCGCAACCAAGGCATCGCCCACCTGCTCGAGAGCTACGGCCGCCTCTACTTCGATCCGGACCAGGCCACCGACATCTACACCCGTCAGTGCTCGCTCGGCGTGACCGTGCACGACCTGGCGGTCATGGCCGCCACGCTCGCCAACGGAGGCGTGAACCCATTGACCGGCGAGGAGGTGGTCGGCCGCGGAGTGTGCCGGCGTGTGCTCGCGGTCATGGCCACCGCCGGCCTCTACGAGCTGTCGGGCGACTGGCTCTACGAGATCGGGGTGCCGGGAAAGAGCGGCGTGAGTGGCGGCATCGTCACCGTCTCACCCGGCAAGGGTAGTTTGGCGACGTTCTCCCCACCCTTGGACCCGGCAGGCAACAGCGTTCGCGGCCAGCTCGCCACGAAGTACCTCGCCGAACGGCTCGGGCTGAACCTCTTCAGCTCCGCAGCGGCTTCCCGAGACTGAGCTTCGCTGTCGCGATCACGCTGGCTCTCCCGCGGGAGCGACCGGACGAGGCAGCCTCCTACGACACGCGGCGAGCGGGCAGCAGACTGCTCAATCGGCGACGTCGCCGCCAGACGCAACCCTGGTCGTCGAGGCAAGCAGCCTTCGGGCTCGACGACCGAGGTCGCTCAGGTCCACCCGGCCCTCATTGGCAGCGGCCGCCAGGCGCGCGGCGAGATCCAAGGCCTCGTCGAGCTCCGGACCGACGACGGCGGCCTCCTGACCCATGTCACGAAGGATGGTGGCCTCGGTGCGCGAGGCAATCAGCGGATCGGAGATGCCGTCGATCCAAACACGCGTACGGCGGCCGTCCCCACGTTCCTCTCCGGTGATTCGCTCAAGGGCAAAGATGCGGTCCGCACGCGCGAACTTGCCGAAACCCAAGGCAACCATCCGGGTGTCTGACGCCACGCTCAGATCTTGGCACGGCGCAGCCGCTGAAACTGTCTCTTGAGGCCGCCTCAGACGGACCGCCTGCTCGACGGCGTCCTTCCGGCGCCGAGCGTGCGGGTTCACACAGCGAACTATCCCGGATTACCGGGATCGAAACATGCTGCTGGCGGTCCGCCGGTCCCAGGTTTGGGCCAGCGTTGAGATCTCGCAGGTGTAGAAGGCCGCGTCAGTCGTACGTGCGCCGGTGCGCGGGAGAGCCGACAATCGTCGCTGGAGTGAGCTCCTAGTTCGACGAGCCGTCGTCGCCTGGATCCTCGGACATCCAGGTGAGCCTGCAGTGTCCACACTCGCGGTCATATCCCGGGTGGATACAGCCCACCCACTTGACCCAAGGTGGCGTTGACATCACAGCGTCCGCATCGCCGGGAAGTCCGATCACCAAGTGCCGGACGTCGCTACTGCCGCAGCCCGGGCAAGTGCCGCGAGGAACGTCGTAGGCCGTGCCCTCGTTTGCCTTCATCCCACCAGGGAGAATCATCACCTCGGCATGCTCCCATCGAGGTCGTGCGGTCGCCATAACTTTGGGCCATGTCGCGCACCCCACTGGGGGGCTGGCGTGCTTCGAACGGCGTGTGTTGGCCGCGGCTGTGTCTGCCTACGTGTGCCCCTGGCGTGACGCGGAAGCGGTTGCGCTCATGTCGGGCGAGGAAGGAGTGCGGCTACGAGCGTCTCGGCCACCCAGTCCTGGTATTCGCGGTCGCTCCATCCGCACTGAGCGACGAGCGCGTCGTAGTTGGCGTGGCCACAGACGGCGTAGACGATGTCGCCCGCGCGCTGAGCGGTGAGCCCCGAACGGAGCGCGCCGCGCCGCTCGAGCGATCGTCCCAGCTTGCGCAGTCCCTGACGCCGCTCCGTGATGATCTGGTCGCGCAACTCGAGCAGCGACTGCTCGCTGGTCGCTGCCGCGTCGAGCACGTGCAGCAGAGGACCCACCCGCGCCCAGATCCCCGGCTGGGTGGCCGCATACAGCTGCAGCTGCCGTACCGGATCGGGTTCGTCGATGACCCGCCGGACCGCGGGGCGCTCGCTCACCGGGATGTCGGCCCGGGCCGCACCGCCCGCGACGGCGGCGCGCACCGCGGCGCCGAGCAGGCCGGCCTTCCCACTGGCAGTTCGGTAGACCGTCTCCACGGCCACCCCGGCGGCACCCGCGATGGCAGGGATGGTCGTGCCGGCATACCCCCGCTCGACAAAGAGCTGCTGGGCAGCCTCGATGATCCGCGCACGCGTGTCGGCGGCCCGCGCCTGCCGCAGCCGCGAATCGTAGGGACGCCTTGCCTCGCCGCTCATTGAGGAGAATGATACTGGCATCAATTTGTTCGACCGGGCCCAAGCTCGGCCACCGACACCAGGTGGAAACCATGTCCAAAGTCATCGAAGCCAGCACCGACATCGCCCGAACCCCTCAGGAGGTGTTCGCCTACGTCGCCGACCCGGCCCGGTTGCCAACCTGGCAGCCGTCAGTCGATGCGGCCACGTTCGAACCACCCGGCGCCTCTGCCGCGGTGGGGGTCCGGGGCCATGAGGTGCGGCGGGTTCCAGGCGGCGCGCGCACCTTCCGGTGGGAGGTCACGGACTGTGAGCCGGGCCGACGCTGGGGCATCCGAGGTATCGACGGCGCCCTCCGCGCGCACGTGACGTTCTCATTCGCTGCCACCAGTGCCGGCACCGGCACTCATGTCGACTACCGAATCCAGCTCGAGGGCCACGGCGTCGGCAAGCTGATCCAGCCGGTCGTCAGTCAGGGCGTCCGCAAGGAAGTTCCCGCCAACCTAGCCCTCCTCAAGGAGCGGCTGGAGGGCGAACACCACCCAGCCGACCAGGCCCTCTGAGCTCAGCAGGCCTGGCACACCGGCGATGTTCGCTCACGCCTCCAGACGAAGGCCAGGAGTCACACCCACCGGGTGCCCGCCCTCCTGAGCCGGCGCCATGGGTACACGGCATGTACGCGCAAAGACTCCCTCAGTAGGCGCCTGACACACTGGCGCGCATGGAGGTCTATCGAACCCCGGACGCCGCCTTCGAGCAGCTGCCCGACTTCCCGTGGGAGCCCGCCTACGCGCAGGTCAGCGACTCCGACGGCGGCACCCTGCGCATGGCGTACATCGACGCGGGACCGGCGGACGGAGCGGTGGCGCTGCTGCTGCACGGCGAGCCCACGTGGTCGTTCCTCTACCGCCACGTCATCCGCACGCTCGTCGCGGCAGGCATCCGCTGCGTGGTGCCTGACTTGGTCGGCTTCGGCAGGTCTGACAAGCCAGTCGACCCGGCTGACTACTCCTACGCGCGGCAGGTCGAGTGGACCCGAGAGCTTGTTATGGACCACCTCGACCTGCGCGAGGTCACCCTCGTCGGCCAGGACTGGGGTGGGCTGATCGGGTTGCGCCTGGTGGCCGAGCATTCCGATCGCTTCGCCGGAGTGGTCGCGGCCAACACCGGACTGCCGACCGGTGACGTCAACATGCCCGAGGTGTGGTGGCGGTTCCGCCGCGCCGTCGAATCAGCTGAGGTGCTCGACGTCGGACGACTGGTCGCCTCTGGCTGCGTGCGTCCGCTGGCCGAGGAGGTACGCGCGGCTTACGACGCGCCGTTCCCCGAAGAGCGCGCCAAAGCCGGCGCCCGAGCCATGCCCGGGCTGGTGCCCACCCGCCCAGACGACCCCGCCAGCGAACCCAACCGCGCCGCCTGGCAGGCGCTCTCGGCCAGCCCGCTGCCGTTCCTGGTCGCGTTCAGTGACAGCGACCCCATCACCGGGGCCATGGCATCGAACCTGCGCAAGCACTTCCCCGGCACCCGCGACCTCAGCCATCCGACCATCCGCAACGCCGGCCACTTCCTGCAAGAGGACGCCGGCGACGAACTGGGCCGGGTCATCGCGGCATTCATGCAGAGATAGACACGACCAAGGCGCATTGCGAGGCATTCAGCACCGCAAGTAGGACGGGCGAACGTCGCCGCCTTGACGGACCCTCAGCGGGCCATTCGCTCGGCCACCACTGACACTCCGGGACCATGCAGCTCCCCCAGAGCACTCCCCCGGCCGGTGATCGCCATCAGGACGGCCTCGGCCGGCCCGACGACCTCCGGTCCGCGGCCATGGCTCCAGTCGAGGTCGGTGGCCTCGAGCCGAAGACCTCGGGAAAGGCGCCACCCCGGCAGCTCGGGGCTCAGCAGGGCGTCGTGCAGCACACAGCGCAGCCGGTCAGCCGGGATCTGGCGTGGCTTGCCGAGGGGCCGGCGGATGTCCTGGTGGTGGATCGTGACGTCGAGCAGGGCGAGCCTGCCTCCGAGGATCGTGGCCAGCCTCGTGGGTCGCAGACGCGCCCTCAGCCTGTCGAGCAGCTGCTCTGGATCCAGAGAGGCGAGCTCGTCGACACCCACCTGGTTGATGTCGGTGAGCCGGGCCTCGACGGCGCGGCGGAGCATGTCCAGCAAGCCCACATCGAAGCGATCACGTGCGCGACCACATCTCGCACGCGCCAGCCCTCGCACAGCGATTCCACCAGCCACTGCGCGGGATTTAGCCCCGCCAGCAAGTCGGCCAGGTCGGTCCGCTCAGCCGTGGCCATCTCCAGACCGTTCACCCCGACACTCTCCTCCCCGCGTCTCGAGGGACGGAAGGCGCGGGACAGACAGCTCACCTCATCCGACGGGCACGCAATACCCGGTCGTCAGCGTGCTGCGGCGCACTCGCCGAGCCCGCAGGCCGGGGACGCTTCTCGTTGACCTCGATCGTCCAACCCGGTGCCGCCTCGATGACCGCGGCGAAGTCGTCGAGGTGGATGTAGGCGTCGGGATCGAACGACGCGTGCTGGTGCTCCGGGTCGTGCATCGCCTCCAGGTCGTGGCTGAGGACGACGAGCGTGCCGCCGGGGGCGACGGCGTCGAGGACGTTGAACACGCCGCGCCGGTCGGGCGTGCGCGGAATCGACGCATACGCCGCGGACACGAGGTCGAATCCGCCTCGGGCGAAGGGCTCCAATGCGTTGGCGTCGGCCAGCTCGCACGTGACGGACAGGCCTCGACGCTCGGCCTCGGCCCGGACCCGGTCCAAGCCCCGCGAGGAGATGTCGCTCGCGGTCACCTCCCAGCCCTGCTCGGCCAACCAGATCGCATCCCCGCCCTCACCGGCGCCGACGTCCAGTGCCCGCCCGATGGCCAGGTCGGCCACCTCGGCGACCAGCGAGCCGTTCGGGTTGCCGCTCCAGATCGGTTCCCCGGAGTAGCGGTGGTCCCAGTCGGCGACCGAGCTGCTCGGGCGACCAGCGTCCCTCAGGTCCTCCACGGCGAGGCTCATCGCCACTGCGCCACCGACGCGGCTGCCGTGCGCGGCGGCAGGGAGCACCTGTTGGCTCGGATCGGTGATGCTGCCGGCCGCGAAGACTCCCTCGACGGCCGTGGCACCCGTCGCGTCGACCTCGATGACCTCACCCAGGCCGGTGGCGTGCGCCGTGGGGCGGAGCCCGAGCCCGGCGAATGGCTCCGCCCGCGGGTGAACCCGAGGCCCCACGAGCATCGCGTCCGCCTCGATCCGCGTGCCGTCGGCCAGCTCGACCGCAGCCAGCCGGCCGTCGCCGTCGGTGACGACCTGCTTCGCCGTGGCCCCGACGCGCACGTCCACCCCTCCGGCCGTGAGCGCGTCGAGCTCGGCCCCGTCGAGCTCGACCCCGTCGGCGATCAGCACCGTCAGGCGCTGGGTCAGCTGGCGCAGCAGCGGGACGACGTGCAGCCCCATCGGGTGGGTCACCAGCTGGACCAGTCGCTGGTCCCGCACCTCGTAGCCATGGCAGAACGGGCAGTGGATCACCGCCCCACCCCAGTGCTCGGACAGCGCTGCGACATCAGGCAGCTCGTCGACCAGGCCGGTCGCCACGACGATCCGGCGAGCCACGAGGCTGGCCCCGCTCTCGAGCTCGACGACGAAGCTCCCGTCGTCCCGACGCACTCCCACGACCCGGCCGGACAGCACCTCTCCCCCGTAGCTGCGCACCTCGGTCCGGCCCGCGGCCAGCAGCTCAGCGGGGTCGGTGCCGTCACGGCCGAGGAAGCTGTGCATGTGCGCCGCCGGCGCGTTGCGGGGCTCGCCGGAGTCGACCACGATCACCGACCGGCGTTGACGACCGAGCTGCAGGGCGGCCGCTAGTCCGGCGGCTGATCCGCCGATGACGGCGACGTCGCAGTGCCGGACGTCCGCGGATGCCGCCGAGGCGGCTGGGTCTGAGTGGTGATGTCCGTGGTCCATGCTGTCGATCGTAGGCACGACCTAGCAGGATGTGCCAGACTCCTTGCAGGATACGCAAGGAGGACCCATGCCCGCTCTCGCCGACATCGAGCACATCGTCCGCACCCGTCTGCGCAGCCTGCGCACGACGCTCGGGCTGTCGCTCGACGACCTCGCCGCCCGGACGAACTTGAGCCCGTCGACGATCAGTCGCATCGAGACGGGCAAGCGCACCATCAGCCTCGACGTGCTCCTCCCCCTCGCCAACGGCCTGCAGGTGGGCCTCGACGCCCTCCTCGACCTGAGCGGCGACGACGACGTCGTCATCCGGCCCACGGCCAGCCGGATCGGGGACCGCACCACGTGGGCGCTGAGCCGCCCGGACAGCAGCACCGTCGCGGTGAAGCTGCTGGTCGAGCCGACCAGGACCCGACCGGAGCAGCGCGTCCACCCGGGCCACGACTGGCTCTTCGTCCTCAGCGGCCGCCTCCTGCTCCTGCTCGGCGGCCGGGAGATCACCGTCGAGGCGGGCGAGGCCGCCGAGTTCGCGACGATGACGCCGCACGCCTTCACCGCGGTCGACGGACCCGCCGAGGTGCTGATGATCTTCGATCGCGAAGGCCAAAGGGCTCACGTCCACCGCGGCACGGACTGACCCACCGCAAAATTCGGCATACGAGACATACGACCCCGAGACGGGCCCTAGCCTCCGAGTGGGTCCGGCACGTGAGGGTGCTCGGCATGACATCCGCCTCGACAAGGAAGTGAATGACGCCCACCTCCATGACCAACGTCGCTATCGCCGCGAGCGCCCTGCTCCTGGTCCCGATCGCGTTCCAGCTCATGCTGGCAGCAGGTGCGCCGTGGGGACGCGCCGCCTATGGCGGCCGAGTCCCGACGACGGACGGGCAGCTCCCCCTCCGGCACCGCTACGCCAGCCTGGCCACCGCCGCCGTCCTGCTGGTCATCGGCTGGATCGTTCTCCAGCGTGGCGAGGTCGTCGCCTCCTCCTTGAACCCCACCGCAGTTCGCGTCGCGTGCTGGGGCTTCGCCGCCCTGTTCGCGGTCAACACCGTCGGAAACCTCGCCGGCCGGCACCCCGTCGAACGGTGGGGCATGGGCGCGCTGACCTCGTGCCTAACCCTCCTGTGTGTGCTGCTGGCCCTCGGCTGAGCAGACGAAGCCGCGCTACTGGTCGTCGCCGAGCCGGTGCCGCACGACCCTGCGGCGGAGGGTGGGCGACGCCTCCACCTGGTAGCCCGCCTCGAGGAAGACCTGCAGCAGGCCGACGGAGGCCTCGTCCCAGATCACCGTCTTCCCCGGCGGCGACGGTTCGGTGGGATAGCCCTCCAGCACGCGAGCGCCGACCTGCCTGCCGTACTCGACTGTGGCCGCGGCGAGCTCGTACATCAGCCCCTGCCGACGGAAGCCCTTGCGCACGACGAAGCACGTGACCGACCAGACCCCGTCGAGCTCGGGGTCCATCCGCATCCACGCCTTCTGCCGGGCCCAGATCCGCGGGTAGTTCTCCCTCGGCTCGACCGCGACCCAGCCGGCCGGTTCACCGTCGACGTAGCCGATCAGACCCGACGTGGGGCCGCTGGTGCCGCAGCCGGTCTGCTCCATGAGCGCGGCATCCCGCTCCTCCTGGGTCGTGTCGCGCCAGATCCAGCCGGGGACCTTCAGCGACTGGCACCGGCACTTGCGGGCGCCGCCGGCGTCGAAGACAGCGTCGACGTCGCTGCGCGTCGCCTCGTTGGCCGGTCGCCAGCTGAATTCGGGCACATCGCGAGACTAGCGGCGCGCACGATGGAGGGGTGAGCTCCAACGTGAAGCGGCCGCCCGCGGCCGCGCAAAGGTTCAACCAGCTCGCCGTGAAGGTGGCCGGCTCCCGGTTCCTCCCAGTCTGGGCGGCCGTCGAGCACCGTGGCCGCCGCAGCGGCCGGACCTACACGACGCCCGTCGCCATCGCCGCCTCCACGGCCGACGCGATCTACATCGGGCTGCCGTGGGGACCGAGCACCGACTGGGTGCGCAACCTCCGGGCCGCCGGCGGCGGCACGGTGCGCTGGAAGGGAGTGGCGTATGCCGTCACCGACCCCGCCGTCGTGACCAGCGCCGAGCCGCTGGCCGTGGCCAAGACGCTGCAGCGGCTGGTGCTGCCGCGGATGGGGCTGGAGCACTTCCTGCGGTTGCAACTCGAGCGCCGCACCTGAGCGGAGGGCTGTCGCCGGCCGGCTGCGCCTTCTAGTGTGACTCGGGTGCTGATGAACCGATCTGCGCCGCATGCCCGGGTGACACCCGTCCTGACCGTGGCCGACGTCCGCGCCGCCGTGGACTGGTACGTCGAGGTCTTCGGCCTCGTCGAGCACGTCCGTATCGGTGAGGGCCATCGCGCGCAGCTCGGCTTCCCGGACGGGCCGCCGGCCGAGCTCGTGCTCTCCGAGGTCCGCCCCGGACGGCGGACGCCGGAGCACGGCCGGTCGCACCAGGTCATGCTCAAGGTCGAGGACGTCGCGCAGCTCGTGGAGGTGGCGGTCGCACGAGGCGCCACCCTCGTCGACCCGCCGCACGACTGGCAGTACGGCGAGCGGCAGGCCACGATCGACGACCCGTTCGGGCACCAGTGGGTCCTCAACCAGACCCTCGTCGACGTCGCCCCCGAGGACTGGGGCGGCCAGACCGTCACGCCGCGCCCCGCCGAGGGAGGGGAGGCATGAGCGTCGCCGAGGTGCTTCGCCCGGTCGTCGACTCCGCGCTCGGCACGGAGGTCCCGGTGCGGATCCACTGCTGGGACGGCAGCTCCCTCGGGCCGGCCGACGCCCCCGTCGCCGTCCGCTTCACCTCCCGCCGCGCCCTGCGACGAATCGCGTGGGCGCCCAACGAGCTCGGCTTCGCCCGCGCGTACGTCTCCGGCGACGTCGAGATCGAGGGCAACCTGCTCGACGCCCTGACCCGCTTCGACGCGATCGCCGACCCCGAGCGCGGCCCGGGCGTCCACGTCGGACCCGACACCATCGCCGCCGTCGCCAAGGCGGCCCTGCGGCTCGGCGCCATCGGCCTGCCGCCCCGTCCGCCGGCCGAGGAGATCAAGCTCTCCGGCCACCGGCACCAGCAGGGCCGGGACGCCCAGGCCGTCTCCCACCACTACGACGTCGGCAACGACTTCTACGCCCTGGTGCTCGGCCCCTCGATGGTCTACTCCTGCGCGTACTTCGAGAAGGCGCCCTCGGCGGCATACGCCCTCGAGGACGCGCAGCGCGCGAAGCTCGACCTCGTCGCCCGCAAGCTCGGGCTGCGTCCCGGCATGCGGGTCCTCGACGTCGGCTGCGGGTGGGGCTCGTTCGTCCTCCACGCCGCCGAGACCTACGGCGTCAACGCCGTCGGCGTCACCCTCTCGCAGGAGCAGGCGGCCTTCGCCCGCGCCGCCGTCGAGGCCCGCGGGCTCGGCGACCGCGTCGAGATCCGCGTCCAGGACTACCGCGACGTGCCCGACGGGCCGTACGACGCCATCGCGAGTATCGGGATGGCCGAGCACGTCGGCCTCTCGCAGCTGAGCACGTATGCCGCCCACCTCCACGCGCTGCTCACGCCCGGCGGGCGCCTGCTGAACCACGCGATCTCGCGCCGCCCCGGCCCGCCGGCCGACCCGAAGGGCGACAAGACCTCGTTCATCGACCGATACGTCTTCCCCGACGGCGAGCTGCACCCGCTGGCGACGACCGTCGACGTGCTCGAGTCCGCCGGGTTCGAGGTCCGCGACGTCGAGTCGCTGCGCGAGCACTACGTCGACACGTTGCGCGCGTGGGTGGGCAACCTCGAGGCCAAGTGGGACGAGGCGGTCCGGCTCTCGAGCGCGGGCCGCGCGCGGGTGTGGCGGCTCTACATGGCCGGCTCGGCACTCGCCTTCTCGTCCAACCGGATCGGCGTCAACCAGGTCCTCGCGGTCAAGCCCGGCCCCGGCGGGACCAGCGGCCTCCCCCGGATGCGGGCCTCGTTGCTCGACGGCGCGAACTCACCCGCTGCGTAGGGCTGCAGCCGGGGGCCTGCCGGCCGCAGCCCGGGTCAGCGCCGTCGGGCGATCGTCAGCCCGTCGAACGCCGTCAGGACCATGGCCTCCACGCGCTCGTCGGCGGCCACGAGGTCGTTGAATTCCCGCAGCGCTGTGGCGTTCGCGTCCGTCGGGTCCGGATCGGCGATCCGGCCGCTCCACAGGACGTTGTCCGCGAGGAGCAGACCGCCCGGACGCACGCGCGGGACGAGCTCCTCCCAGTAGCGGGCGTACGACGGCTTGTCGGCGTCGATGAAGGCGAGGTCGATGTCCGCGGTCTCCGGCAGGGCACGCAGGGTGTCGAGCGCGGGCGCGATCCGCAGCTCGATCCGGTCGGCCAGACCGGCCGCGGCCCAGGCCCGCCGGCCGATGTCGGTCCACTCGGCGCTGACGTCGCAGCACAGCAGCGAGCCACCCTCGGCGAGGCCCCGGGCGATGCACATGCTCGAGTAGCCGGTGAAAGTCCCGACCTCCACCGCCCGTCGTGCGCCGACCAGGCGGGCCAGCATCGTGAGCAGCTGGCCCTGGTCGTCGCCGATCTGCATCCCCGCCACGTCCCCGAGCTCGGCCGTCCGCGCCTGCAGGTCGCGGGCCACCCGGTCGGGACGCCACGTCCCGTGGGCCACGGCGTAGGAGCGGATCTCGTCGGTCACCGGGAAGCTGCGCATGCTCGGACGCTACGCCTCCCGCCGCGAGCGAGGGCCGCGATCCGTGAGGCGCCCGGCCGGCCGCACGAGCCGGAGCGCGCCTCAGGTGACGAGGACGCTCGCGACCATCACGAGGGCGAAGCCGACGACCGAGATGACGGTCTCCATGACGGACCAGGACTTGATCGTCTCCCCCACCGTCAGGCCGAAGTACTCCTTGACGAGCCAGAAGCCGGCGTCGTTGACGTGCGAGAAGAACAGCGATCCGCAGCCGACTGCGAGCACGAGCAAGGCGAGGTGGTTGGCCGACAGGGTCGGGGCCAGCGGCGCGACGATGCCTGCCGCGGTGATGGTCGCGACCGTGGCCGACCCGGTGCCCAGGCGGATGAGGACGGCGACGAGCCAGCCGAGGAGCAGCACCGAGATGTTGACTCCCGTGGCCCAGCTCTTGATGACGTTGCCGACGCCTGCGTCGACGAGCGTCTGCTTGAACCCGCCGCCCGCGGCGACGATGAGGATGATGCTCGCCACCGCCGGCAGCGCGGAGCCGACCGACTCGCTCACCTGGTTCTTGTTCAGGCCCGACCCGAGACCCAGCGCGATGTAGCAGTAGAGCACCGCGACCAGCAGGGCGACGATCGGGGTGCCGATGAAGTCCATGATCGTGCGCACGCCGGCCTTCTCGTCGGTCACGACGAGCTTGGTGATCGCGTCGATGAGCATGAGGACGACGGGCAGGGTGATGCCGATGATCGCCGTTGCGAAGCCGACCCGCTTGCGCCCCGGTTCCAGCGGCTGGTCGAACGAGCCGAGCCCCTTGTTGGCGCCGGCGTCCTCACCGACCGTGCCGGTGGCCCCGGCACCCGCCCCGGTCCCCGGCGTTTCGGCGCGGGTCAGCGTGTCGGTCCCACCGCCCGAGACTCCGGCGGCGGCCCGGTCGTCCCCGCCGACTGCCCGCGCACCGACGAGGGCTTCCGCCCGGTCCTGTCCGCCTGCGCCGCCGGCCGACGAGCCGAGGAACGCCAGGTCCTCCGCGGACTTGGGCACCCACCGGTCGACGTAGTGGGCCAGCAGCGGCCCGGCGACGATGACGGTCGGGATCGCGATGATGACGCCGAAGATCAGGGTGCGCCCGAGGTCGGCGTTGAGCAGGCCGATGGCCGTGAGCGGCCCCGGGTGCGGGGGCACCAGCCCGTGCAGCACTGACAGCCCCGCCAGGGCAGGAATCCCGATCTTCATCAGGGACAGGCCCGTCCGTCGGGCCACGAGCACGACGACCGGCACGAGCAGCACGACGCCGACCTCGAAGAAGAGCGGCAGCCCGAGGATCGCGGCGATGGCCGCCATCACCCACGGCAGACGGCCGGGGCCGACGCGGCCCACCATCGTGCCGACGATGCGGTTGGCGCCACCGGAGTCCTCGAGCAGCTTGCCGATCATCGCCCCGAGCGCGATGAGGATCCCGACCGCACCCGCGGTCGAGCCGAAGCCGGCCACGAAGCTCTTGACGACATCGCCCGCCGGCATCGTCGCCACGGCCCCCAGCACGGCCGAGCCGAGCATCAGCGACAGGAACGGGTGGACCTTGGCCCAGGTGATGAGCACGACGACGGCGAGGATGCCGAGGATGCAGGCCACGATCAGCTGGGCGTTCCCGGCGTACGCCGGGGGTGCAGCGGCCGCCGGGAGGCCGGCCGGAACCGCCGCGGACGCGGCGGCGGGAAGCGCGATGAGAGTCATCAGACGTTCTCCTTCTGGTAGCCGAGGGCGGCGAGCGCCCGGTCGAGGACCTGCGCGGCGCTCCCCTCGTTGGTGATCGTCACGCCCGGTTCGTCGGCTCCCAGCGGCTCGAGCGTGGCGAGCTGGCTGGGCAGCAGGGACGGCGGCATGTAGTGGCCCGGGCGGTGCTCCATCCGGTCGCGGATGACGTCAGACTCCGCGGTGACGTGGAGGAAGCGGACGTGCGGCCTGCCTTCGCGGAGCAGGTCACGGTAGGCCCGGCGCAGTGCCGAGCACGTCACGACCGCCGACTCGCCGCGGCTCTCCTTCTCCGAGATCCACGCCCCGATCGCCTCGAGCCAGGGCCACCGGTCCTCGTCCGTGAGCGGGACGCCGCCGCGCATCTTCGCGACGTTCGCCTCGGGGTGGAACGCGTCGCCCTCGGCGAACTCCCACCCCAGCATCGTCGAGAGCCCCTTGGCGACGGTCGTCTTGCCGCTGCCGGACACGCCCATGACGACCACGACGTCGGGGTCAGGACCGCTTGCGCTGTCCACCATCCTTCGAACGTAGCGCGCCGCTGCCTGCCGTCGGACTTTGGGCTAGTGGCAAATTGGAGACGTCGCATCCGTCCCCTCGAAGGACCCTGCGGCCTGTGGTCTAGCTAGTGAAGCAGGGACCGAGCCCGAGCTGCCTGAGGCCTTCCAGGTCACCGGGCCCGAAGGCGAGCTGACCGAGGTTCTTCTCGTACATGAGCTCGCCCTGGACCGGCGCGTGGTCGAGTCCGACCAGGTGGCCGAGCTCGTGCATGACGATCGCGCGGGCGGCGGCCCATCCGTCGGGCCTCGTGAGGATCTCCCGGAACGCGGGCCCGTCCAGATTGACGGTTCCGCTCACCCAGTGCTGCTGGGTAGGCGTGTAGTACGAGGCGCCCGTCGGTCCGGCAACCCCCGCCACCCGCCCCTCCAGCTCAGGGACCACGGAGGGGTCTGTCCAGCCGACCAACACGGGTGACCACCGGTTCCCGTAGCGGGCGTTGTCTACGGGCGCACGGTGCGTCGACGGTGTCTCCGTGCTCGTGGCCTCTATGACGAACTGCAGACCCGTCGCCTTCGTGACCGATGCGGCCGCTTCGCGAAGCAGCAGGTCAGCGCCTGCAGGAGCCTCGGCGTTGTTGACGACCAGATGGATGGGGCGGCACGGGTCCCACGAGACAGGCCGACCGCCGGCTTCGGGGATGGTGCTCATGAAGACGTAGTCGTTCGACCACGAGAGGCGTGGCCCCGGAGCCCCGATGGGTCGACTGCGCGCGTCGGGCGGCACAGGGGGCCAGATGTCTCTCGTGTCGCCACCGGCGCCTCCGGTCAGCGGCGTGCCGTTGACCCAGCCGGGCTGGTCGCCCACGGGGATGGGCACTCCGGCGACCACCACGCTGCTGCTCGGCGTTCCGAACAGCGCGGGGCGGGCGAAGAAGGCGCCGACCACCACGAGCACGGCGACCACCAACGGCACAGCGGTGGCGCCGCGTTGCCGTCGGTTCGGGGCAGCGCGCCGGCCAGATCTCCGACCCGCGGTTTCTCGGACGACCGTCGGTGCCGGCCACGGTGTCTCGATGCGCCGCCTGCGCGGTCGCCGGCGTCCCGCCTGGAGGTCGGCGAGGCACCACAGGCACAGCAGCTCCGGCTCACCGACGACAAGTCCCGCGCGCTCGCCCGGCAGCAGGCTCTCGCCGCACGCGCATCTGCTGGTGAGTCCCACGCGGACCATCTCCACCTGCACGTGCATGGCACCCCCGTGAGCCCGCTCCCCTGCTATCCGAGCCACGAGTATCGAGGATCGACACGACAGCCGGGGCGAAATCCGTCTACATCGCGTGAGTCATCGCGCGCCCGACCCGGGGCAGGACCAGCTCGACCGCTCCGCCATACGCCCTCAGCGTCGCAGCGCCTGGGCCAGCCCTTCGACGTCCTCGACCGTGACCGTCGCACCCGGGTGGCGGAGCATCCCGGTGGGCTCGATGGCCTGAACCGGCGCCACGAACGACACGCACAGCCCTCGCCATGAGTTCGTCGCGAAGGTGACGCCGCGGTCGGTGAGCGAGAGGTGGGCCGGACCGGCGGTGCGGTGAAACGCGTACCCGCTGGTGACCTGGGTCCCTGAGACGTTGGCGAGCGGGGTGCGCAGCCGCCAGGGACCGAACCGCACGAGCAGCTCGTCCTCCGTGACCCGGACCCGCGCCGTGGACGGCATGACCCCGAATAGTCGGGCCGGCAGCCGGTAGCGCTCCTCGAAGGCGAACTCGAACTCCTGCATCACGACCGTCGCCCGAGCCGCAACCCGCCGGCCAACCTCGACGGCGGGTCGAGCAGCCCGGCCACGCCGCGCTGCTGCTCGCCGAGGTAGGCATCGAGCACGAGGAGCCCGGCGGTCGCCGCCGGCGTCCCCCACTGCAGCCAGCTCATGCGCTGCGTGAGCCGGCGCGCCGTGTTCCGCGCGCCCTGGTCGGTCTCCGCCCGCTCGAGCGTGTCACCGAGCTCCGCACCCGAGCGGTACGCCTCGGCGCTGACGACGATGGCCGCGCCCGTCAGCGCCGTCTTGGCGATGACGGCGGCCGTGGTCGGACGGTGCCCGGCCACGCGGCGGCGGTTGTCGGCGAGGATCGCGATGCCGCTGAGCAGGTGCAGGCCGATCGCCGCCCCCTGCACCGGCCCCCATCCCCGCCACCCCTCGTCGGCGATGTGTGCGCGCTCCCGCGCGTCGTCCCCCGTGCGCGCTGCTGGGTTCAGTGCAACGGCTCCCGCCAGGGAACCGCCGAACCACGCCGCGTTCGTGAGCAGGTGCGTGGCACGAACGAGAGTGCTGTATGCCGTCATGGGAGTCCTGGGGCCTGTGGCGCCGTCGGTGCGGCGCGGTGTCCGGTGTGGACAGTGCCGTACCCGCTTCCCCACCGCGGACACCGGCCGAGGGCGTATGCCGTGTCGCGAGCGCGAGGTCAGGTGGCCTTGGGCGGGAGCGAGCGCGCATACGACACGCCTCGGGACACCCACGTGTCCAGCTCCGCCGCGTCGAGCTCGCCGACGACCCGGAGCCACCCGCGCATCTCCCGTCCGCGCATCACCATCGGGCTCACGCGACCGTCCTCGAACCACGCCTCCCCGGCGTCCGGGTCGACGCGGACCAGCAGCCCTCCCCCACCGCTCGCCGCGACCGCCATGTTGCCGTGCACGAGGAACGCCAGCCCGCCGAACATCCGCTGCTCGACGACGCCCTCCGCGCCGGCGAGCAGCTCACGGACCCGCTCGGCAAGCTCGCGGTCATAGGCCATGGGACCCATTATCCGCGGACGCTACGGCCGAGCCCGGCCTGCACGAGGACCGCGCCCAGGTGCTCGTGCGCCAGCGGAGGCAGCGCCTCGCGCCCGAACCAGCGAAGGTCGTCGTGCTCGTCCGGTGCCGCGTTCACCGGCGTGCCCTGCCAGTCGCCGACGAGCCAGGCGCTGAGGTACACCGGATCCTCATCGTGGTCGGCGTCCCACCGACACAGGTGCACCGCCGAGCTCGTGACGACTTCGACTGCCAGCTCCTCGCGTAGCTCTCTCGCGAGCGCATCCAGCTCCGACTCCCCGGCCTCGATGTGGCCACCGGGGAGGTCCCACACTCCCGGGTACGCCTCGCGGCTCGGGCTGCGGTGCACGAGCAGGACCCGACCGTCGCGGACGAGGGCGGCGACGACGACCCGGTGCATGCGGCGAGTAGACCACGCTCGGCAGACAGTGTCCCGTCAGCGGGTCAGAGGGTGAGCTTCATCCTCGGAGCGGAGGTCAGCACGAAGCCGGCCCGTTCGTAGATCCGCCGGCCCTCCGGCGTCGCGCTGAGGTCGACGCGGTCGGCATCGATCGAGGCAGCCCAGGCGACGACGTGCTCGACCAGCAGGGTGCCGTAGCCGCGTCCACGGTGCCGGGGATGGGTGACGACGTTGGCCAGACGGACGGTCCGGCCTCGAGGACAGTGCGGGTTGGGCACCCCGAGCTCGAGGGTGCCGACGGCGGTCGCCACGACTGCGTCGTCGGCCACGACCACGGGCAGGCAGGCGACCCGCTGGTCCGACACCACCTCACCGAACCAGCGTCGGGCGTTGCCCCACCACACCTGACCGGGGTCGGCATCCTGCTCGTCGAAGAGCAGCGCCCACAGCGGCAGCAGCTCGGTGACGTCCTCGACGGTCGCCGTGCGAAGCTGCCCCACCCCTGTCTGGCCCATCCCGTCATGCTGGCACGCGAGCAAGGCGTTGACGTGGACGCCGACGCGATCACCGCGGGAGTGCCGTCACGAACCGATGCCCAGCGGTGGTGTTACGCCCGCCACCGACGCGCCGCGCTGTTTGAGCCCGTCGGTGGCGCGCTCAGCCCTACCTACCCACTGACGGGACCCTTACGGTGTATGTCCTTTGTCCGAATGCCTGCCTCAGTCGACGATCGCGGCCAGCGCAGAGACGAACCCGGGGACGCTGACCAGGACGGCGATCGAGGCGAGCGCCCGACCCAGCTGTGCCGTGCGGCGCCGGAATGCCGGGGACCACGGCGAAAGCACCAGCACGAGCGCCAGGACAGCTAGACAGGCCGCGACGATGCCCGCGAACACCAGGGAGACGATGCTCAGCGCTGCGAAGGTGAAGAGGTCGAGGGGCACCAGCCAGAGCCACCACCAGTGCGACGGCCTACCGATCGCCGCCCCCAGCCGCCCCGCGATCGGCGCGGTGAGCGCTCCGGCCAGCACCGCCATCACGGCGAAGGTCGTGATGCTCAGCCAGCCGGGCCCGACGATGGCGAAGTCCGGGTTGTCGCCCCGCAGCGGGTCCACGACGGCGCCGACGACCACGAGGGCGGCCAGCCCGAAGAGCGCACCCCCGAGGAGGCCGCGCGGCACGACGAAGGAGGCGAGCGCATACGCCAACCCTGCGGCCAGCCCGAACGGCAGCCCGACGAAGAGGACGAACCCGATCGTGCCGGTCAGCGAGATCTGACCCACGATCTGGTCGGCTTCGGTGATCCGGCCCTGCGCGTCCGGCGAGGTCGCCGCGAGCAGACGCATCGCCAGACGCCCGGCGGGACCGACGACGAAGACGCCGACGGCCAGGCCTGTCAGCACCGCCACCGCCAGGAACCACACGAGGCACCGCGCTCGTCCCGACCGGGTGTCCAGCTCGTCCCGTGCCCAGCCCGGGATCGCAAGGGCGTGGCGGCGCCACTGCCACCCCGCACCGACTGCCAGGAGCAGCAGCGCCCCGCAGGCAAGCATCACCAGCATCGCGCCAGTGAAGCAGAGCCGACCGGGCGCCGTAGGGCGTTTCGGTGCATCTCGTGCGAGCCCGGGTTGGGTCCGCCGGAGTCGCCGAAGCGGCCCGGACGAGCACGAACCGGAGAAGAATCGGCGCATGTTCATCTCCACCGTGGGCGAGGACGCCGCCGAGGGCGAGCTCGCCGAGTACTACCGCGCCCAACGCTCGGCCTGGGGCTTCCTGCCCGACTACGCGGCAGCGTTCTCGACCCGTCCCGACGTGGCCCGGGCCTGGAACCTGCTCAACTCGACCGTGCGGGACAGCATGGACCGCCGGCGGTTCGAGATCGCCACCATCGCGGCGGCCCGGGCCCGACGGTCCACCTACTGCACCGCCGCCCACTCGACGTTCCTGCGCGACGTCGTCGGCGACGAGGAGGCGATGCGCGCCATCGCCGAGAGCCCGGACCGGCCGGCGCTGTCGGACGAGGACCGGGCGGTCTACGACTTCGCGGCCAAGATCGGCGCCGACGCGGCCTCGGTCGAGCAGGCGGACGTCGACCGGCTGCGGGACGCGGGGCTCACCGACCCCGAGATCGCGGACGTCGCCTTCGCCGCTGCGGCCCGGTGCTTCTTCACCGCCGTCCTCGACGGTCTCGGCGCGCAGCTGGACCCGCAGACGGCGGAGACGTTCGAGCCGGCGCTGCTCGAGTCGATGGTCGTGGGCCGGCCCGTGGGTACCCGCTGAGCCGCGCCAGACTTTCGGCGCCTCGTCAATCCAGGCGGAGCGTCACCGCGAGGCCTGCGCCCGCGGGCTCGATCACGACGGATCGCAGGTCCGCGACGACGTGGTCGGCCGAGCCGAGATGGGTGCGGTCGTGGCTGGTGCTCACCGCGAGGGTCCGCGCTCCCGCGGCCAAGCCGGCGGCGATCCCGGCTGGCGCGTCCTCCACGACGAGGCACCGGCTCGGCGGCACGCCGAGCCGGTCAGCGGCCAGCTCGTAGCCCTCGGGGTCCGGCTTGCCCGTCCGCACGTCCTCGGCCGCGATGAGCACGGCCGGCACGGGCAGCTCCGCGGCGGCGAGGCGGGCGCGCATGAGCCGCTGGGAGCCGGAGGTCACCGCCGCCCACCGGTCGGAGGGCAGTCGCGTCAGCAGCTCACGCGCCCCGGGCAAGGCGACCACCTCGTCGAGGTCGGCCAGCTCCAGCTCCTCGAGCTCGGCCACGGCAGCGGCGCGCTCGTGCGCGGGCACGAAGCGCGACACCGTGTCCTCGGCGCGCCGACCGTGGCACACGGCGAGGATCTCCGCCGGGTCGAGCCCATGACGCGACGCCCACGTCGTCCACGTCCGCTCCACCGCGGGGGTGGAGTCGACCAGCGTCCCGTCGATGTCGAACAGCACCGCGTCGATCTCGAGACGCACCAATTCCCCACCGCCTCAGCGCTCGTCGAGCATGACCTCGATGGAGTAGTCCTGCGCCCGGTAGCAGTGGTCGCCGTACTCGACGGGCGCACCGACCGCGTCGAACGCCGTGCGCGACATCGTCAGCACCGGCTGCGAGGGCGTGAGGTCGAGGTGCCTGCGCTCCGGGCCGGACGGCGGCCGGGCCCCGATGCGCTGGTGCGCGACGACCGGCTTGCCACCCCGAGAGCGCAACAGCGCGTAGAGCCCGTCGCACTCGAGGTCCTCGCGGCTGATGTCGGAGTAGGCCGGCGGCAGCCAGTTGCGCAGGATCGCCAGCGGACGGTCGCCGTCGAGCCGCAGCCGCACGAGGTGCAGCAGGGGCGTGTCGCCCGGCAGGCCCATCGCCGCCGCCGCGACCTCGTCGGTCGTGACCTCGTGCGTCAGCACGACGGTGCGCGGGTCGCCCGATCCCTCGCGCCGCAGGTCGTCGTAGAGGCTCGTCAGCTCCGCGCGCCGGTGGATCTGGCGCCCGGCGACGGTCGTGCCGCGGCCCCGCCGACGCAGCAGCAGCCCCTGGGACACCAGCTCCTGGATCGCCCGCCGGACCGTGGGCCGCGAGAGCCGGAGCCGGTCGGCCATGGCGACCTCGTTCTCGAACGGGTCGCCGGGCTGCAGCTCGCCCCTCGCGATGGCCGCGCTCAGCTGCTCCGCGAGCTGATGGTAGAGCGGGACCGGCGTCTCGCGGTCGATGCGGACGTCAACGGGCTTGGACATGGCCGCAGACTAGCGATCCGGCGCAGGCCGACAGCCACGCCAGCAGGTCGCCACGCCCTCCCCTCCTCACCTCGGGCTCTTGACGACGAGCACCGGGATCTCGGCGTCGAGGATGACGTTCTGCGTGACACTGCCGAGGAAGGCCTTGCCCACCGGGGAGCGCCGTCGTGCCCCGATGACCAGCAGGTCGGGACCCAGCTCGGCGACCTCCTTCAGGAGGGCAGCCGACACGTCCGTGACCTCGTGGCCGCCGGCGACGAGCCGCACGTCCCAGCGCAGGTCCGGCAGGTCGACGGCCCGCAACGCCTTCTCCACCGCGTCGGAGATGCCGGCGCGGTTCGCCTCGGCGATGTCGTTGTCGAGCGACTCGACGACGTGGACGACGACGAGCTCGGTCCCCCGGTAGGCCGCCTGGCGGGCCCCCTCCTCCAGCGCCAGGGCGCTCGAGCTGCGGGTGTGGTGGGCGACGGCGACGCTCATGAGGCCACCTCGCTCACTGCTGCAGCTCGTGCGAGAGCTCGGTCAGCTCGTCACCGCCGGCCATCTGGCGGGTGAGCTCGTCGAGCGCCACATCCGACCGCTTCTTGTCGAGCACGGCCTCGCCGAGCTTGAGGATGACGAAGTGGTTGCCGACGAGGTACGCGTGGTGCGGGTTGTGCGTGATGAAGACGACGCCGAGGCCCGCGTCACGGGCGGCCGCGGTGTACTTCAGCACCACGCCCGACTGCTTGACGCCGAGGGCGGCCGTCGGCTCGTCGAGGATCAACACTCGGGCGCCGAAGTAGACGGCCCGCGCGATGGCGACGCACTGGCGCTGGCCACCGGAGAGGTTGCCGATGGGCTGGTTGATGTCCTTGACGACGATCCCCATCTTGCGCAGCTCCTGGTCGGCGATCTCCCGCATCTCGCGGATCTTCAATGGTGCCAAGGGCGCCGAGGAGCCGGTGAGCTCGGAGCCGAGGAAGAAGTTGCGCCAGACCTCCATGAGGTCGACGACCGCGAGGTCCTGGTAGACGGTCGCGATGCCGTGCGCGAGCGAGTCGCGCGGGCTCGTGAAGTGGACCTCCTTGCCGTCGACCTTCATCGTGCCCTCGTTGTGCGGGTGCAGGCCGGCGATGATCTTGATCAGCGTCGACTTGCCCGCGCCGTTGTCGCCGAGCACGCAGGTGACCTCGCCGGCGTTGACGGTCAGGTTGATGCCCTTCAGCGCCCGGATCGCGCCATACGTCTTGCCGATGTCGGTCATCTCGACGAGCGGCTCGCCCTTGTAGAGGTCGCGGTCGGCGTGCTCGTGCAGGGTGTCGGTCATGTCAACCCACCTTCCGGGCGGTCGAGAGTCGCTTGACGTACATGTTGACCATGACGGCCAGCAGGAGCATGACGCCGAGGAAGGCCTTGAACCAGTTGGGGTCCCACCCGGCGTAGACGATGCAGAGGCTCGTCATGCCGAAGATGAAGGCGCCGATCGCCACGCCGATGGCGTTGCCGTAGCCGCCGGTCAGCATCGTGCCGCCGACGACCGCGGCGATGATGTAGAGGAACTCGTTGCCGACGCCGTTGCCGGCCTGGAGGGTGTTGTAGTTGTAGAGGTAGTGCATCCCGGCGAACCACCCCAGGAAGCTGACGGTCATGAACAGGCCGATCTTGACGCGGGTGACGGGCACCCCGACCGCGCGGGCCGAGTCGGCGTTGCCGCCCACGGCGAAGATCCAGTTGCCGATCCTCGTGCGGGTCAGCACATAGGCCGAGAGCGCCACGAAGAGGAACCACCAGATCACCGTGATCGACAGGGTCACCGAGCCGATCTGCCACTCGTTGGCGAAGATCCAGGTGAGCGAGCTGTAGCCGGCCATCTGGTCGATGTTCGGGCTCGACACCGAGCCGGTGACCAGCTTGGTGACGCCGAGGTTGGCGCCCTGCAGCACGAAGAACGTGCCCAAGGTGATGAGGAAGCTCGGGATCCCCGTCCTCATCACGAGGAAGCCGTTGAGGAAGCCGATGGCGAGGCACAGCACCAGCGACAGGATCGCGCCGACCCAGAGGTTGATCCCGAGCTGGTAGCAGAACATCGCGTTGAAGAGGCCCGCGGTGGTGACGAGGACACCGGCGGACAGGTCGAACTCGCCGCCGATCATCAGCATCCCGACCCCGACGGCCACGATGCCGATGGTCGAGGACTGGTAGAGCACGGTGAAGAACGACGCGGGCGTGCGGAAGGCGGGCGCGACGATGAGGAAGAAGATGAAGATGACGACCGCGGCGACGAGCGCGCCGATCTCGGGTCGTGCCAGCAGCCGGTTCGACCAGCCCAGCGTGACCCGGTTGGAGGCCTCGGTCGGGGCTGACGGCGACGGGTCGGTCTTGACGGGGGTGCTACTCATGACAGCTCCAGTGCTGTTCGGCGGGGGCCGAACCCACCCGGGCTGCCGAGCGGTCGGGAGATCGACCGCTCGACCCGGACGGAGCCGGCCCCCTCGAGTCGGTTAGCGGGTGTTCTGCTTGATGAACGGCAGGACCTGGGCGATGTTCGTCTTGTCGACGAAGGAGGGGCCGGTCAGCACGGCCTGTCCGCCACCGAGGACGTTGCCGTTCTTCTTGTAGAGGTAGAGCTGCGTGATCGCCATGTAGCCCTGCAAGTAGGGCTGCTGGTCGATGTACCACTGGATCTTGCCGTCCTGGACCGCCTGCGCCGCGTCCGGGTTGGTGTCGAACGTGCCGATCTTGACGTCGGTCCGTCCGGCGCCCTGCGCGGCCTTGATGGTGTCGAGGGCCTGCGGCGCGCCGAGGGTGATGACCCAGTTGACCGCCTTGTCCTGCGTCAGCTTGGCCTGGATCGCGGTCGTGACGGCGGCGTCGTCGGCGCCGTTGACCTGCAGGTTCTCGGTGTTGGGGAAGGACTGCTTGACGCCCGCGCAGCGGTCCTCGAGGGCCACCGAGCCGGACTGCTGGATGGTGCACAGGATCTTCGTGGCACCCGCGGCGGCCGCCCGCTTGCCGGCCTCCTGGCCGCCCAGCTTCTCGTTGGAGGCGAAGTGGGTCAGCGACCCGGCCTGCTTGAAGTAGTCGATGCCCGAGTTGAAGCTGTCCACCGGGATGCCGGCCGCGACGGCCTTCTTGATCGTCGGGATGAGCGCGTCCGGGGTGACGAGCGTCGTGGCGATCCCGTCGACCTTCGAGTCGATGGCGTTCTGGATCAGCACCGCCTGCTTGCTGGCGTCGGGGTCGGCGGAGTACTTCAGCGTCGAGCCGGTGTCCTTCGCGGCCTGCTGGGCGCCGGCCTTGATGCGGTCCCAGAACGTGTCGCCCGGGGTCTCGTGGGTGATCATCGCGAAGGTGTAGCCGCTGTTGCCGCCGCCACCTCCTCCCCCACCCGTCGACGAGGCGCTGGGTGCGCCGCCGCCGCTGCACGCGCCGAGGGCGAGGGCTGCCACGACGGCCGTTCCGGCCGCGGCTGTCAGGCTCCTGCGGGTCCTGGTCGGAGTCATCGTCGATTCCTTTCGTTGCGTCGCGGTGGCCTGGTCGCCGAGTGGCGCGACGTCTCCGGGACGGCTGTCCCGTCGATGAGGTGGTGCCCGTGTGCCGTATGCCGTGTGCCACCTGGCGCGGTGCGACATGCGGGCCGGAGGGTGTCGGGTCAGCCGGACCCGTCGGTGCCTGTGCAGTTGGGGGGATCCGGCTGGTTCGCGTCCGAGCGGACGGTGTGGGGCGAGGTCGCCCGAGGAGTGCGCGGTTGTGGCGAACCGGAGACGTGACGGGTCACCACTGTTCAGACTGGTGTGTGCGCTGTGGCAAGCACCGCGGGGGTGCGTACCGGTCCGGCGCCATTGCCAGCGATTGGAGAATGCCTCTGGTTTCGACATCATGTCAAGCAATTGAGCAAACATCAGAATGTTCTGACATTTGCTTGACACAGCGCGCGGCTCGGCTGGACGATCGAACCGTCACCGAGACCACCTGAGGGAGTGAGACATGCGCATCGGACTGGTGGGCGTCGGTCGTATCGGGGCGTTCCACACCGAGACCCTGCGCGACCTGCCGGACGTCGACGAGGTGGTCGTGGCCGACCTGGATGCCGGCACGGCCCGCGCCGTCGCGGACAAGCTCGGGGTCGGCTTCGCCGGCTCTCCCGCCGAGCTGCTCGCCTCGGGGGTCGACGGCCTCGTCATCGCCACGGCCACGCCCTGCCACGCTCCCCTGCTGCGGATGGGCCTCGACGCCGGCGTCCCGACGTTCTGCGAGAAACCCGTCGCCGCGACCCTCGACGAGACCATCGACCTCGCCCGGCTCGTCGCCACCACCACCACTCCGGTCCACGTGGGCTTCCAGCGCCGCTTCGACTGCGGCTACCGCCGGGCCCAGGAGGCCGTCGCCGAGGGACGCCTCGGCTTCGTGCACAGCATCCGGGCCCAGACCCACGACCAGGCCCCACCGCACGCGACCTACATCCCCTCGAGCGGCGGGCTCTTCCGCGACTGCTCGATCCACGACTTCGACATCATCCGCTTCGTCACCGGCCGCGAGGTCGCCTCCGTCTACGCCACCGGCGCCAACAAGGGCGCCGACTTCTTCTCCGCGGCCGGCGACGTCGACACGGCGGCAGCCGTGCTGACCCTCGACGACGACACGCTCGTCTCGGTCTCGGCCACGCGCTACAACGGCGCCGGCCACGACGTCCGCATGGAGGTGCTCGGCAGCGAGGGCACGATCGGGGTCGGCTACGACGACTCGCTGGCCGTCACGTCCGCCGAGCCGGGCGCGACCTACCCGTCGGGCCCGCGCCACTGGTCCTTCATGGAGCGCTTCCTGCCGGCCTACCGCGCCGAGCTCACCGCCTTCGCCACCGTGGCCCGCGGCACGCTCGCCTCGCCCTGCACCGTGCAGGACGCGCTCCAGGCCTTCCGCGTCGCCGAGGCCTGCGAGCTCTCCCGCCGCGAGAACCGTCCGGTGTCCCTCGACGAGATCCCGGACCTGTGAAGGATGAGACCGTGAGCACCCCCGACACCGACAGCGCCGACCTGACGACGGCACACCCGACGGCACCGACGACGGCACGGACGACGGCACCCGATGACACGGCATACGATCACTTCGACGTCGTGGCGATCGGCCGCACGGGCGTGGACATCTACCCCCTCCAGCACGGCGTCGGCCTCGAGAAGGTCGAGACGTTCCAGAAGTTCCTCGGCGGCAGCGCGACGAACGTCAGCGTGGCGGCGTCACGGCACGGGCACCGGGTCGCGCTCATCACCCGGACGGGCCAGGACGCCTTCGCCCGCTACATCCACGAGGCCCTCGTCGGTTTCGGCGTCGACGACCGGTTCGTCTCGGCCGTCGCGGGGCCGCCGACGCCGGTGACCTTCTGCGAGGTCTTCCCGCCCGACGACTTCCCGCTGTGGTTCTACCGCTACCCCATCGCGCCCGACCTCATGGTCGAGGCCGACGACATGCCGCTCGAGGCGATCCGGGACGCCGGCGTCTACTGGTCGACCGTCACGGGCCTGTCCCAGGAACCGAGCCGGTCGGCGCACTTCCGCGGTTGGGAGGCGCGCGGCCGGCGCACCCACACGGTCCTCGACCTCGACTACCGCCCGATGTTCTGGTCCAGTGCCGCCGAGGCCAGCGAGCAGGTCGGCCGGGCACTGGAGCACGTGACGGTCGCGGTCGGCAACCGCGAGGAGTGCGAGGTCGCCGTCGGCGAGACCGACCCGCAGCGCGCGGCCGACGCCCTGCTCGACCGCGGCGTCGACCTCGCGGTCGTCAAGCAGGGGCCCAAGGGCGTGCTCGCAGCGACGCGCGACGAGCGCGTGGAAGTGCGCCCACACCCAGTCGAGGTCGTCAACGGGCTCGGGGCCGGTGACGCCTTCGGCGGCGCGCTGTGCCACGGCCTGCTCGAGGGCTGGGACCTCACGCGCATCCTCGAGTTCGCCAACGTCGCCGGCGCGATCGTCGCGGGCAGGCTCGAGTGCTCGACCGCCATGCCGACCAGCGCTGAGGTCGAGGAGCGCCTGGCCGCCCGCGACCGAGGCGCAGCACCGTTCGCCAGCGTCACCGAGGAGGCACGATGACCACCACGCCCGTGACCCCCACCACCGCCGGAGCCCCGGCCAAGGACACCGTCCGGGTGGCCGACCTGACCGAGATCCGCGTCCGCGAGCCGGAGCGCATCGCGGCCGCCTGGGCGGCCCGACAACGGCGGCCGCTCGTGCGGGAGGACGGGCGGATGCTGCTCGTCGCGGCGGACCACCCGGCTCGCGGCGCCCTGGGCGTGCGCGGGGCCGGCACCGCCATGGCGAGCCGCAGCGACCTGCTCGAGCGCCTCGTGACCGCGCTGGCACGGCCCGGCGTCGACGGGGTGCTCGGCACCCCCGACATCCTCGACGACCTGCTGCTGCTGGGCGCGCTCGAGGGGAAGGTCGCGATCGGCTCCATGAACCGCGGCGGCCTGCAGGGTGCCCGGTTCGAGATGGACGACCGCTTCACGGCCTACAGCGCGGCCGAGATCGCGGCGCGCGGGCTCGACGGCGGCAAGATGCTGACCCGCATCTGCCTCGACGACCCCGGCACGGTCGCGACGCTCGAGGCCAGCGCCCGCGCGGTCACCGAGCTCGCCGAGCGGCAGCTCATGGCCATGGTGGAGCCGTTCATCTCGGAGCGCGGGCGCGGCCGGATGGTCAACCAGCTGGACCCCGACTCGACGATCAAGTCGATCCACATCGCCGCCGGCCTCGGCGCGTCGAGCGCCTACACCTGGCTCAAGCTGCCCGTCGTCGACGAGCTCGACCGGGTCATGGACGCCACCACCCTGCCGACCCTCCTGCTCGGCGGGGACCCCCAGGGCGACCCACAGGACACGTATGCGTCGTGGGGCCACGCGCTGGAGCTGCCCGCCGTGCGGGGACTCGTCGTCGGCCGCGCCCTGCTCTTCCCACCCGACGGCGACGTGGCGGCTGCGGTCGACATCGCGGCCGAGCTCGTGCACGGCACGCAGGGCGGTGCGGCATGAGCTGGCACCGCCCGCACGGCAGCACGTCCCGCGACGGCTGGGACGTCGTCGTCGAGCCCGACGCGTCCGGCTGGGAGCACACCGGGCTGTATGCCGGCCGGCTGGCCGCCGGCGAGACGCGCACGTTCGCGGCCGGGCGCCGCGAGCACGTCGTCGTGCCGCTGTCGGGGTCGGTGGCCGTGGCGACCGACGGCGCTGCGGGCCGACAGGAAGTGAAGCTCGAGGGGCGGGCCTCGGTGTTCGCCGGGCCGACGGACGTGGCGTACGTCCCCGCCGGGTCGAGCGTCACGGTCACGGCGGTGGGCGACGCCCGGGTGGCCGTCGGCTTCGCCGTGACAGCCTCGTCCGAGGCGCGGTTCCCGTTCCGGCACGTCGCCGCCGGTGACGTCCCGGTCGAGCTGCGCGGAGCCGGCATCGCGTCCCGCGAGGTCCGCAACTTCGGCACGCCCGGCGTGCTCGACGCCGACTCGATCATCGCCTGCGAGGTGGTGACGCCTGCCGGCAACTGGAGCTCGTGGCCCCCGCACAAGCACGACGAGGAGCGGCCCGGCGAGGAGACGCAGCTCGAGGAGATCTACTACTTCGAGGTCGCCCCCGAGGCCGGCAGCCCGACGGCCGCCGCCACCGACCCCATCGGCTACCAACGGGTCTATGGCGCCGAGCACCGGCCCATCGACGTGCTCGCCGAGGTCCGCTCCGGCGACGTCGTCCTCGTCCCGCACGGCTGGCACGGGCCGGCCATGGCCGCGCCCGGCTACAACCTCTACTACCTCAACGTCATGGCGGGCCCCGGTGAGGAGCGCGCCTGGCTCATCTGCGACGACCCCGCACACGGCTGGGTCCGCGACACCTGGGCCGACCAGCATGTCGACCCACGACTCCCGCTCGGAGGCACCCGATGACGCGTGACGACCAGCAGCCGGCCACGACGGTGCGGCTGACCGTGGCCCAGGCCGTGGTGCGCTTTCTCGCCAACCAGTGGAGCGAGCGCGACGGGCAGCGGCAGAAGCTCTTCGCCGGCTGCTTCGGCATCTTCGGCCACGGCAACGTCGCCGGCATCGGTCAGGCGCTGCTGCAGAGCGAGCTCGCCCACAGTCATGACTCTGACCAGCACCTTCCGTACGTCCTGGCCCGGAACGAGCAAGCCATGGTGCACACGGCCGTCGGCTACGCGCGCCAGAAGGACCGCCTGCAGACGTGGGCGTGCACGGCATCCATCGGGCCCGGCTCGACCAACATGCTGACCGGTGCCGCTCTCGCGACGATCAACCGGATCCCTGTCCTGCTGCTGCCGTCGGGCACCTTCGCGACCCGCGTCAGCGCGCCGGTGCTCCAGGAGCTCGAGCAGCCGCATGCCGGGGACGTGACCGTCAACGACGCCTTCCGCCCGCTGTCGAAGTTCTTCGACCGCGTCAGCCGGCCGGAGCAGCTGCCGTCGGCGCTGCTCGGCGCGATGCGGGTGCTCACCGACCCCGCCGAGACGGGCGCCGTCACGATCGCCCTGCCCCAGGACGTGCAGGCGGAGGCCTTCGACTGGCCGGTCGAGCTCTTCGCGCCGCGCGTGTGGCGGGTGGCGCGTCCGCTGCCCGAGGCCGTCGACATCGCCGACGCCGCCGAGATCATCCGGTCGGCGAAGCGTCCCCTGGTCGTCGCCGGTGGCGGGGTGCACTACTCCGGCGCCGAGGACGCCCTGCGCGCGTTCTGCGAGGCCACCGGCATCCCCGTCGGCGAGTCACAGGCCGGCAAGGGTTCACTCCCCCACGGCCACCCGCAGGAGATGGGCGCGGTCGGCTCGACCGGCACGACCGCCGCCAACGCCCTGGCCGCCGAGGCCGATGTCGTCATCGGCATAGGAACCCGCTGGAGCGACTTCACCACGGCCTCCCGGACTGCCTTCCAGGACACGGACGTCCGCTTCGTCAACGTCAACGTCGCCCGTTTCGACGCCGGGAAGCACGCGGGCCTCTCGGTCGTCGCCGACGCCCGCGAGGCGCTGACCGCCCTCACCACCGCCCTCGAGGGGTATGCCGTCGACGACGCCTACCGGGAGCGCCAGGCCGCGCTGTGGGCCGAGTGGGACGCGGCCGTCGAGAGTGCCTTCCACCCGCCCGCCGACGTCACCGACCGGCTCGCCGAGGGGCTGCTGACCCAGGCCCAGGTGCTGGGAGCCGTCAACGAGCTGACCGACCCGCGTGACGTCGTGCTCTGCGCGGCCGGGTCGATGCCCGGCGACATCCACAAGCTGTGGCGGGTCCGCGACCGCAAGGCCTACCACGTGGAGTACGGCTACTCGTGCATGGGCTACGAGGTCCCGGCCTCGATCGGGATCCGCCTCGCGGACGACTCGCGCGACGTCTTCGCCATGGTCGGCGACGGCGGCTACCTCATGATGCCGACCGAGCTCGTCACCGCCGTGCAGGAGCGGGTCAAGGTCGTCGTCGTCCTCGTGCAGAACCACGGCTTCCACTCGATCGGGTCGCTGTCGGAGTCGCTCGGCTCGCAGCGCTTCGGCACCGCCTACCGGTTCCGCGACGCGGCGTCGGGCCGGCTCGACGGCGACGTGCTGCCGGTCGACCTGGCGGCCAACGCCCGCTCCCTCGGCGCGCACGTCATCGAGGTGCACTCGGTCGACGAGCTGCACCAGGCCATCAAAGAGGCCAAGGCATGGCCCGCCGACGGCGGACCGGTCGTCATCCACGTAGAGACCGACCCGAGGGTCTACGCCCCCGACAGCGCGGCGTGGTGGGACGTGCCCGTCTCCCAGGTCAGCCAGCTCGAGTCGACGCAGGCGGCATACGGCGAGTACCTCGAGCACAAGAGCACCCAGCGCCCCCTGCTCGCACCGCCCTCCGCGGACCACTGACCCACCTGGCCGACGAAGGAGTCTGCCCCATGAAGCTGGCCCTTGACCCCTACATGTTCCGCAGCACACCGCTGCTCGAGCTTCCCGGCCTGGTCGCCGACCTGGGCTACGAGTGGATCGAGCTGTCGCCGCGTGACGACTTCATCCCCTTCTTCAACCACCCGCGCGTCGACGACGCCGGCGTCGCTGCCTTCCGCAAGGCGCTGGCGTCCGCCCGGGTGGGCGTCTCGTCGGTGCTCCCGCTCTTCCGCTGGAGCGGTCCCGACGAGGAGGACCGGCAGGCCGCCGTCCGCTACTGGACGCGCGCCATCCAGATCGCGAGCGACCTTGGGGTCGACACGATGAACTCCGAGCTCAACGGCAACCCGCGCGAGGCCGCCGTGTGCGAGCGGATGTTCTGGAGGTCGATGGAGGAGCTGCTGCCGGTCTTCGAGAAGGAGGGCATCCGGCTGGTGCTGGAGCCGCACCCCGACGACTGGGAGGAGGACGGCAAGCGGGCCGTCAACGTGATCAGGGGCATCAACAGCCCGAACGTCAGCTTCCTCTACTGCGCCCCGCACACCTTCCACCAGGGCAACGACTGCGACGGGATCCTCGACAGGGCAGGCGATCTGGTGACGATGGTCCACGTCGCCGACGCCTACGACCACACGGCCTCGTCGGGGCTGCGCTACATCGTCAACCCGCCCGGCGCGCAGGTCACCGTGCACCAGCACCTCGACATCGGCCAGGGCGAGGTGGACTTCGGCCAGCTCTTCGCCGGCCTGGAGCGCATCGGCTTCGACGGCATCGTCACCTCCTGCGTCTTCGCCTGGGAGGACCGGGCCCGCGAGTCGAGCACCTACATGCGCGACGCCATCCGCTCCTACCTCGACAAGTGGGCCACCCCGCCCACGCTCGTCTCCCCCTGAACCCCGCCACCCGGCATACGTCATCTGCTCGAGCCGAAGGACCCACCATGAGCACGCCCACCCGCATCACCCACCTCATCGATGGACAGCCGTGGACCGGCACCGCCGAGCGCACCTCCCCCGTCTTCAACCCCGCGACCGGTGAGCAGACCGGCGTCCTCGACGTCGCCTCCGCCTCGCTCGTCGACGAGGTCGTGAAGTCGGCCGCGGCTGCCTGGGAGACATGGGCCGACGCCTCGCTCGCCAAGCGCACCGCCGTGCTCTTCGCCTTCCGCGAGCTGCTCAACGCCCGCAAGGACGAGATCGGCGCCCTCATCACGGCCGAGCACGGCAAGGTGCTGTCCGACGCCGTCGGCGAGGTGACGCGAGGCCTCGAGGTGGCCGAGTTCGCCTGCGGCATCCCGCACCTGCTCAAGGGCGGCTTCACCGAGAACGCCTCGACCAACGTGGACGTCTACTCGATCCGCCAGCCGGTCGGGGTGGTGGCCGTCATCTCGCCGTTCAACTTCCCGGCCATGGTGCCGCTGTGGTTCATCCCGATCGCCATCGCGTGCGGCAACGCCGTCGTGCTCAAGCCCTCGGAGAAGGACCCATCGGCGGCTCTGGCGATCGCGCGCCTGTGGACGGAGGCCGGCCTGCCCGACGGTGTCATGCAGGTCGTCAACGGCGACAAGGAGGCCGTCGACGCGCTGCTGACCCACCCCGAGATCAAGTCCGTGTCGTTCGTCGGGTCCACGCCCATCGCGAAGTACGTCTACGAGACGGGCACGGCCCACGGCAAGCGCGTCCAGGCCCTCGGCGGCGCCAAGAACCACATGCTCGTGCTGCCCGACGCCGACCTCGACCTGGCCGCCGACGCCGCCGTCAACGCCGGCTTCGGCTCGGCCGGCGAGCGGTGCATGGCCATCTCGGCACTCGTCGCGGTCGAGCCGATCGCCGACGAGCTGGTCAGCAAGATCAAGGACCGGATGGGCAAGCTCGTCACCGGCGACGGCACCCGCGGCTGCGACATGGGCCCGCTCGTCACGCAGCAGCACCGCGACAAGGTCGCCGCCTACCTCGACTCCGGGGTGGCCGACGGTGCGACGCTCGTCGTCGACGGGCGGGAGGGCGATGTCGACGCCGACGGCGAGGGCTTCTTCCTGGCGCCGACGCTCTTCGACGACGTGCGCCCGGGGATGTCGGTCTACGACGACGAGATCGTCGGCCCGGTGCTGTCGGTCGTGCGGGTCCACTCCTACGACGAGGGTCTCGAGCTGATCAACGCCAACCCCTACGGCAACGGCACAGCAATCTTCACCAACGACGGCGGCGCGGCTCGCACGTTCCAGCGCAAGGTGGAGGTCGGGATGGTGGGCGTGAACGTTCCCATCCCGGTGCCGGTGTCGTACTACTCGTTCGGTGGCTGGAAGAACTCGCTCTTCGGCGACACGCACGCGCACGGCATCGAGGGCGTGCACTTCTTCACCCGCGGCAAGGTCGTGACGTCGCGCTGGCTCGACCCCAGCCACGGCGGCCTCAACCTCGGCTTCCCCCAGAACGACTGACGCGCAAGGAGTTCCGGACCGATGTCGTTCCCCAGGGCGCTGCCCGCGCCGCGCACGCCGAACCCGATGGAGGCCCCGCCGCTGCGGTGGGGCATCCTCGGGACGGGCTGGATCGCCCAGCGCTTCTGCGACGCGATGCTGCAGCACACGCGCCAGCGGGTGGTCGCGGTCGGGTCACGGACCCAGCAGGGCGCCGACGCGTTCGCCGACGACCTCGTCACCCGTAACGCCGGTGTCGGGACCGGGTCGCCCGTCGAGCGCGCGGTGCCCCACGGCTCCTACGAGGCCCTGGTCGCCGACCCGGACGTCGACATCGTGTACGTCGCGACGCTGCACCACCTGCACCTGCCGCACGGGCGCCTGGCGCTCGAGGCCGGCAAGGCGACGGTCGTGGAGAAGCCGATGGGGCTCGACCGGGGCGAGGTCGCCGAGCTGCAGGCGCTGGCCTCGGCTCGCCGGCTCTTCCTCATGGAGGCCATGTGGTCGGCGTACCTGCCCAAGTTCGACGTCATCCGGCAGCTGCTCGACGACGGCGCGCTCGGCGCCGTGCACTCGGTGCAGGCCGACCTCGGCGAGCACTTCGGGCCGGAGCACCGGATCATGCGCGCCGACCTGTTCGGCGGTCCCCGGTACGACCTGCTGACCTACCCGCTGTGGTTCGCGCGGTGGGTGCTCGGAGACCTCGACGAGGTCCACGAGACGGTGACACCGGCCCCCACCGAGCTCAGCCCCGACGGCGTGGAGGGGCAGATCGCGGTAGCGGCGCGGACGGCATACAACACGGTGGCGTCGCTGTTCGCCACCATCCTGGGCGACACCCCGACGACGGCCACGGTCGTCGGCTCCGCGGCGACGCTGCGGATCGACGGGCCCTTCTACCAGCCGGGCGGCTTCGCGCTGCGCGCCCACGACGGCCGCGAGCTGCGCTACGACGAGCCGCGCATCGCCCACGCCGGGCTCCACTACGAGGCGGCCGCGGCAGCACGCGCCGTCGCAGCCGGGCGGCTGACCGCCCACCAGACCCACCACCAGACCACCGGGTGACCCGGCGGCGACGCTGCCGCAACCCGAGGAAGCGAGAGGAAGCACCATGGCCGAGTCCAAGGCCCGCAACACCGACGAGCGCTATCGCAAGCTGACGATCGGCGTGTGCCCCGACCAGTGGGGCGTCTGGTTCCCCGAGGACGACAAGCAGATCCCTTGGGAGACAGCGCTCGACGAGATGGCCGAGGCGGGCTTCTCGGTCATGGAGACCGGGCCGTTCGGCTACTTCCCCAAGGACCCGAAGCGACTGCAGGAGGAGATGGACCGGCGTGGCTTCCGCGTCGTCGCCGGCACCGGCTGGGGCATCCTGCACAAGCCCGAGGCCTGGGCCGACACGGAGAAGACGTTCCGCGAGATCGCCGAGACGCACGCCGCCGTCGGCGCGGAGTACGTCGTGCACCTGCCCCCGATGTTCCGCGACGAGAAGACGTGGGACTACACCGACGACCGGGTGCTGTCGACCGAGGCGTGGAACACCTACATCGCCAACGCCGACCTGCTCGGTCGCATCATGAAGGAGGACTACGGCCTGCGGATGGTGCTGCACCCCCACGGCGACAGCCACATCGAGACGCCCGAGGACATCGACAGGATCTTCCAGGCGACCGACCCCGACTACGTCGGCTTCTGCCTCGACACCGGGCACATCGTCTACGGCGGCGGCGACCCGGTCGAGCTGTGCCGCACGTACCCCGAGCGCATCTCCTACGTCCACATCAAGGCGATGGACGAGGCGCTCGTCACGCAGTCGCATGACGAGGACTGGCCCTTCGGCCTGGCCGTCGCCAAGGGCTGCTCGGTCGCGCCGCCGGCCGGGGCGCCCGACATGCCGTCGCTCGTCGAGGCCCTCGCTGACCTCGACAAGGAGCTCTACGTCGTGTGCGAGCAGGACATGTATCCCTGCGACCCGTCCTACCCGCTGCCCAACGCCATCCAGACCCGCGAGTACCTCGCCTCCATCGGCCTCGGCCTCAAGTGACGAAGGAGTCACCCGACATGACTGTTCGCATCGGGATGATCGGCCCCGGAGGCATGGGCCAGGCCCACATCGAGCGCATCCACACCGTCATCGCCGGCGGTCGTGTCGTCGCGGTCAGCGACGTCGACGAGGTGCGCGCGAAGGAGGTGGCCGAGCGGATCGGCGGGACGGCATACCCCTCCTCGGCCGAGCTCATCGGCGCCGACGAGGTCGACGCCGTCATGATCTGCAGCCACGGACCCGCGCACGAGGTCGACGTGCTGGCTGCCATCGCCGCCGGCAAGCCGGTGTTCTGCGAGAAGCCGCTCACGCCCACCGCCGCGGCGGCGCTGCGGATCATGGACGCCGAGCAGGCCGGTGGGCGCCGGCTGGTCACCGTCGGGTTCATGCGGCGCTTCGACCGCAGCTACCGGCAGATGAAGGCGCTGCTCGACTCGGGCGAGCTCGGCGAGACGCTCATGGTGCACTGCGCCCATCGCAACCCCACCGTCCCCGACCACTACACGTGGGACATGGCGATCAACGACACCGCGATCCACGAGATCGACACGATGCGTTGGCTCCTCGGGGAGGAGTTCGTCTCGGCGCGCGTCGACAAGCCGAAGAAGACCTCGCTGCGCTTCGAGCACCTCCGGGACCCGCTCGTGCTGGTCCTCGAGACCGAGTCCGGTGTCCGCGTCGACGACGAGATCTTCGTCAACTGCCAGTTCGGCTACGACATCCGCTGCGAGGCGGTCGCCGAGAAGGGCACCGTGTCGCTGGCCGACCAGCACGCCGTCGAGGTGCGCGACGCCGCGGGCCACCGCAACTCGATCGCCCGGGACCACAACGACCGCTTCTGGGGCGCGTTCGTCACCGAGGTCCAGGAGTGGATCAACGCGGTGGCCCGGGGCGAGCACACCGGGTCGACCTCGTGGGACGGGTATGCCGCGGCGTGCGTGTGCGACGCCGGCGTCAAGGCGCTCACCGACGACGGCGTCGTCCCGGTCGAGATGATCGAGAAGCCGGCTTTCTACGCCTGAGTCGCGCCGGCCGTACGCCCGCCCGATCTGCCACACCGACCGCCAAGGCATCACGTGACTACCGCACCGACCGCCGCCACGGCCGGCCCCTTCACCCTCGCGGTCTGCGCCGAGATGGTCTTCCTCGACCTGTCGGTGGTCGAGCGGAGCCGCCGCATCCACGAGCTGGGGTTCGCCGTCGAGATCTGGGACTGGACCCGGCACGACCTCGAGGCCCTGGAGGCGCTGCGGGACGACGGTGTCGCCTTCTCGTCGATGACCGGCTACGTGAGCGGCCGGCTCGCCGACCCCGAAGGCGCTGACGAGCTTCTCGCCACCGCCGCCCGCTCGGTGACCGTCGCGAAGCGCCTGGGCATCCCCCGGCTCAACCTTCACGGCACCGGCCTCGACGACCGGGGCCTGCCGGTGCGGCCGGCTCACGAGGTGACCGGCGCGATGTGGCTGCAGGCCCGCGACACGCTGGGCAGGATCGCGGAGCTCGGCGAGCGCGAGGGCGTGCAGTTCGTCCTCGAGAACCTCAACACCGAGGTCGACCACCCCGGGGTGCCGTTCGCCCGGGCGGCCGACTGCCTGGCGCTCGTGCAGGCGGTCGACAGCCCGCACCTGCGCCTGATGCTCGACCTCTACCACGCCCAGATCGGCGAGGGGAACCTCGTCGAGCTGTGCCGCCGGGCGCTGCCGTGGGTGGGCGAGATCCAGGTGGCGGACGTGCCGGGGCGCTGCGAGCCCGGCACCGGGGAGATCGCCTACCCCGCGATCGCCCGCGCGCTGGCCGACCTCGGCTACCGAGGCACTGTCGGCCTCGAGGCCTGGGCGTCGGGCGACCCGGTGCTGGCGCTGGAGCGCTTCCGCGACGCCTTCACCGTCTGAGGCCCTCGCCTGCTGTCCTGAGTCGAGGTGTTCGGCGACCACCTGCAGTCGCAGATCACCTCCACCCGGCGGCCGGTCGAGCGCAACGGCAGTCAGTGGCTGAGGCGCGCCTGCGCCTGCGCATCGAGGCGGCGGTGCAGCTCGGCGGGGTCGACACCCTCGGCCAGGGCGGCGGTCACGACATCGGCCTGGCTCGGCGGTGCCATGCCACTGATCGGCTGGTCGCGGTCGAGGTTGGTCGGGAACGCATACCCCTCGGCACTCGCAGCGACGGCGCTCGCCAGCGCCCGCTCCCCTGCCCCGGCGGCACGGCGCGCCAGCAGGGCCGGGTAGACGGCCTCGACCACCCGCTGACGGTCGACCGTCTCCATCGCCCGCCCGAACGCCGACGACACCTGCAGCAGGTTGGCCATGCGCCGTATGCCGGCCGAGCGGTTCGTGCCCGCGGCGTGGAAGAGCGCGGGGTTGAAGAAGACGGCGTCGCCCTTGGCGAGCGGCAGCTGCACGTGGTGGGCGACGAAGTACTCCTGGAACTCGGGTCGCTGGTACGCGACGTAGCCGTGCGCGTACTTCTGGCTGTGCGGCAGGTAGAGCGTCGGCCCGGACTCGACCGGCATGTCGCAGTGGGCCACCGCACCCTGCAGCGTGAGTACCTGCGACAGGGCGTGCACGTGCGCCGGGTAGCGGGCGCACGTCTGCTCGTCCTGGAAGCCGAGGTGGTAGTCGCGGTGCACGGTCTGGCCGGCACCGCCGGGGTTGACGACGTTGACCTGCGAGGTGACCTGGTAGCCGGGCCCGAGCCACGCCTCGGCAGCGAGCGCGAGGACGTCGTTGGCGTAGTAGTCGACGAACGCCTCGGGGTCGGCGACGGCGAGCTTCTCCAAGGCGTTCCAGACGCGGTCGTTGGCGCCGGGCTTGGCGAAGTGGTCACCGGACGCCGTTCCGGCAGAGTGCTGCTCGTCGATCATGGCCTGGAACGCGGAGCTGACACGGTCGACGACCGATGGCTCGAAGGCACCTTCGACGACGACGATGCCGGGCCCGTCCGCGAGCGCACGCGAGATCTCGGCGAGCACGGCGCGGCGTGCATCCAGGGCGCCGGTGGCTGCGTCCGCGAGACGGTCGGCGGCGTAGACCGGCACCTCGCCGGCGAGGCGCGAGGCATGGGGGTGGTCCTCGATGCGGGTCCGGTCGGTCAGTACCTCGAGCAGGTCGGCGAGCCGGCAGTCCTCCGGCAGAAGCCAGGCGGCGGTGGGGCGAGCGGTGAGGGTCACGGGGTCCTCCTCGACGGGTGCGGCGGGGTGCGCGGTTCCCTCCAGCATGCGCGCTCTCGGCACCAGTCGACGGTTTCCCCACGTCGCCAGGGTCGAAGGCGTTGACTGGGATGCGTGACCACCGGCGCTCGAGGTGCAGGTGCCGGTTGGGTGTGCAGCTGTCCGTCGACGTCCATTCACGTCGGTCGGGCAACCGTTCACATGGAGATCGTGATGTCGATGCTTGAACCCACGGAACCCGGCGCCGGGCCGAGCGACCCGGTGCTGTCCCAGGCCCGGCTGATGATGGTGCTGCAGGCCTTCGCTGCGGCGCCGGCCGACGAGGACACGCCGAACCTCGTCATCTCCCAGGCCGTGGCTGCGCTGCACGCGGCCGGGGGCGTCGTCGCACTGGTCGACGGGGACCGGCTCGAGCCCCTGGCGAGCCAGGGCTACACGCGGTCGCAGCAGACGGCGTGCGGGCCGCTGCGGGTCGGCGACCTCTCCCTCCCCCTGACCTGGACCGCCACCACGGGCAAGCCCCTGTGGCTGGGGTCACAGGCGGAGACGGCGGAGCGCTTCCCCCGCATCGTGGAGATGGTCTCCCGGGACGAGAGGGCGTATGCCGTGCTCCCCCTTCGAGCCGCGGGCGCACTGCTCGGGGTGATGGGGATCAGCTGGGTGCGCTCGCACGACTTCGGCCCGTCCGACCGTGAGCTGCTGCTGGCGCTGGCCGACATCTGTGCACTACACCTGCACCACTGGCGCGGGCACGAGGGGCGAAACGGAGACGACGAGGGCATCTCCGAACCTCGGGTGTCCCCGTCGACGGTCGCGCTGGCCCCACTCGTGCAGGCGTTGACCGGCTCGGACACCATCGAGGACCTGGCTCGCGCCTTCGCCGAGGCGGGCGCGGGCGCAGTCGGTGCCACGTTCTCCAACGTCGCCGTCGTGGAGCCCGACCCAACCGGCGGCAGCGCCCGGGTATACCACCTGTCCAGCCTCCCGTCGCTGGTGGCGGAGCGCTACCAGACGATCCGCATCGACGGGTCCACGCCTCTTGGGGCAGCCATGTCCGGGAGCGGAGAGGTGTGGCTCGGTAACCTGGAAGAGGTCGGCGCGCAGTTCCCGGGCCTGCTGGAGGACACTGCTGCTTCCGGGTTGGCCGCGACGGCGTCGCTGCCACTGACCGGCCGAGAGGGCCGCGTGATCGGCGCGCTCGGTCTCGGCTGGGACGCACCGCAGCGCTTCCCGCCTGAGCAACGCGAAGAGCTGCGCGTGGTCGCCAGGCTCGTCGCCGATGCCCTGGTGCGCGCCCAGCTGCTCGCCACGGAACGCGCGGCGCTGGAGCGATCCGAGCGGCTGCACCGTGTCCTCGCGGCCTTGATCGCCTCGGCGTCGCTCAGCGAGGTGGCCGCAGCCCTCTTCGTCGACGGCACGGCCCCCTACGACGCGGCCGCTGCCCGCTTGGCGCTCGTCGACGAGCGCCAGCCGGACACGCTGCTGACCATCGCCTCGGTGGGTCTCCCCGAGGGGCTGGAGGCTCTGTGGGCCTCGGCCGAGGGCCCGCTCTCCTCACCCCTGTCCGACGCGCGCACCAGTACGGCGACCGTCTACCTTCCGACCCCGGACAGCCTGGTCGTGGCGGGTCCGGACGTGCTGGCGGCCTTGGCGCGGGCAGGCCTGCGCAGCTGGCTCGGCCTGCCTCTTCGCAGCGCATCGAGGACCCTGGGGACGCTGGTGCTGGCCTTCCCGCGGAGGGACGCGCTCGGACCGACCGACCTGATGGCGCTGGCCGACCTCGGCGCCGCGGTGTCGGACGCGGTCAGCCGCGCCGTCGAACGCGACAGCGACCACGACCTGGCCGTGCTCGTGCAACGCAGCCTGCTGGCCGAGCCACTGCCGGACCTTGCGCACGTGCGCGTCAGCGCGCGTTACCTGCCGGCCGACGCGCGCTATGGGATCGGGGGCGACTGGTACGACGCGATCCCACTCCCCCGCGGGCGGGCGCTGCTGATGATCGGAGACGTCGCCGGCCATGACGCGGGGGCCGCCGTGGCCATGGGCCAGATCCGGGCCGCCGCTCGGGCCCTGGCCCCGACCCACGAACCGGCTCGGCTGCTCGAGGAGCTGGACCGCTTCGTCACGGCTTCGTCCACCCAGACGATGGTGACGGCCGCCGCGGTGCTCCTCGACCCCGGGAAGGGCAGCCTGACGTTCTCGCTGGCCGGGCAGCCGCCGCCCATGCTCCGCCGACCGGGATCGCCCGTGACCTTGCTGGGGCCCACCGACCCGCCCCTCGGCTCACCCGCCGGTTCGCGTAGCCAGCACACGATCCACCTGTCAGCCGCGAGCAGCCTCGTGCTCTACACCGACGGCCTCATCGAGAGACGAGACGAGTCCATCGACCTCGGTCTGGAGCGACTGGCGGCTGCTGTCGAGGAGGGCCCGTCGGACGACGCCGACCGCCTGTGCGCCTCAGTGCTGCACGCCTGCCTGCGCGGCGTGCTGCGCCGCGACGACACGGCCGTCCTCTGTGCCGTCATCGACCCTGTCCTGGCGCCGCAGTGACCGGCAGCGTGACCCGACCCCGCCAGATCAGGAATCCCTTTGCCGTGGTGGCCGGCAGCAACCATCATGGCGGCAATGCCGTGCCTGACTGAAGCAGACGCCCGCGCCTCGCTCGAGGACCTCCCCGACCTCTCCTGGCGACCGTTCGGTCGAGAGGATCTTCCGGCGATCGCAGCATTCTTCGCCGAGTGCGAGAGCTTCGACGGCAACCCCGAGCGACAGTCCCTGTCCGGACTCCAGGAGTTCTGGGATTCGCCCCGATCACGCCCGGCGGAGGACACGCTGGTCGGCCACGAGGCGGCCGGAGCGATCGCTGCCGTGGCTTGGGCCGGCTGCAACCGCGTGGTCACCGAGGGTCGTCGCGTCTACCTCGGAGGTGCCGTCCGCCCCGACCGCCGGGGCGAAGGGATCGGCCGGGCCGTGCTGCAGTGGGAGCTGGCCCATGGTCGGGAGTGGGACCGCGCGACGCGGCAGCCCGGCTACGGACCGCTGGTGATGCGGCTGCACGCACCAGCTGACCAGGACGACGTTCGCGACCTCGCTGAGCGTCACGGTTTGCCGCTCGAGCGCTACTTCTTCGAGCTGTCCCGGGCTCTCGAGGACCTGCCGCCGACGCCGCGACCGGACGGGGTGGTCATCACGGGCTGGGACCCCGCACGCGGCCGCGAGGTGCACCACATGATCGACGCCGCCTTCCGCGACCACTGGGGGCACACCGACCGCACCGACCAGATGTGGGAGGAGGTCGTCGGATCCGCAGCGTTCCGGCCCGACTGGTCCCTGCTCGCGCTGGAGGAGGCCACGGACACGGTCGTCGGCGCCGCCCTCAACTGCGCCTACGAGCAGGACTGGGTCGCGACGGGAAGCCGCGAGGGGTACACCGACCAGCTCGGCGTCGCGAGCAGCCATCGCGGCCGAGGCATTGCTGGGGCCCTGCTGACAGCGTCCATGCAGCGTTTCGCGGCCGCAGGCATGGAGGCTGCCGCGCTGGGGGTCGACGCCGCCAACCCCTCCGGCGCCCTCCGGCTCTACGAGTCCCTCGGCTACCGCCGAACGGCGAGCACCTGCGTGCACCAGCTCAGCCAGTGCCCACCTCCCATTTCGAGCGGCAGGAGCGAGACGAATGGAGCGGTGGGGAGCGGAGGCCCTAATGTCCACGACAGGTGAGCGGGCCGCCGGGCCCTGCGGGACCATCAGGCATGGAACCCTCGTCGAGCGTCGTGACCCGCTGGTTGGCCGCTGGTGACAGCGGTGACGTCGAGTCGTTCGACGACCTGTTGCACCCTGACGTCGTCGTCCATGCGCCACGAGGCTTGTCGACCGACAGCCTGGAGGCCGAGAAGCAGGTGTGGCGCGAGGCGGTCGCAGCGATGCCGGACCTTCGCCACGAGATCCAGGAGGTCGTGGTCGAAGGGGCCGTGGAGATGGCGCGCGTCGTCGTCACCGGCACGCTGCATCGTGAGTTCGCCGGGGTGTCCCGCATCGGCCGACCCTTCCGCATGGATCAGGCAGTGATCTGCCATCTCAAGGACGGCAAGATCGCCGAGGCCTGGGAGATCGCAGACGTTGCAGCGCTGGACGACGACCTCTCCTGAGTCGACGTCCTGCGCCGCGGCGATGGGGAGCGCTCCCCATCGCGCATGCGCTCCCCGGCCCGTAGGCTCAACCGCGCCGAGACACGACAGGGGGTAGCGATGGCCATCTATCGCAAGGGCGCCGACCCGGATGCACTGGATCGTTCCGCCGAGCTGTTCGCCAACTATGCCCGCGAGGCCGCCACGTCGCGGCAGGCCGTCAGCGGTGTCCTGGGCTCGCTCAAGGGCAACTGGGGTGGTGAGGACCTCCAGTCGCTGATCTCCCAGTGGCCGCCCCTCGAGGCCCAGATCGACCGGTTCGGCACCGAGCTGGAGCGTCTGGGCAACCGGCTCTCCAGCAACGCCCAGGCCCAGCGCGGGGCCAGCGGTGACGGCGGCAGCATCAGCTCGGCCGGCTTCCTGTCCGCCACCATGCCCGCCTCCTTCCCCTCGAGCGGAGCCGGGGACCAGGGTCCGGACTCCTTCCTCGACCAGTTCCTCAAGCAGTTGAACCTGGCTCCCGACGAGTCCGCCTCGGTCCTGGCGTGGCCCGGCCTCCTCACCGCGAACGCGATGTTCGGCACGAGCACGCTCGCCTCCTACATGCAGCGCAACCGCTTCGGGCGCTGGCAGCCCCGCGGCTACATGGCCAACGGCCGCTACGGCTACCTCCCCCGGCCCACGGGACGCTGGGCCGCTGCCTGGTCGATGAACCAGGCGCGCAACTGGCAGGCCAACCCCTACCGCGCCGGCACGGTCGCCAAGTGGGGCACGGCGTCGAAGTGGGCGGGTCGCGCCGGCACGGTGACCTCCTTCGCCACCTCGGCTTTCGGGCAGTGGAACAAGGACTCGGCCGACCCGACGATGGGCACGACCGAGCGGGTCACCCGCTCGGCGACCGCCGGCGCCGTCACGGCGGCAGGGTCCTGGGCGGGAGCGTGGGCCGGCGCCCAGGGCGGCGCCCTCGTCGGCGCCGCCGTCGGCGGGCCGGTCGGTGCAGTCATCGGCGGCGCCATCGGCGGCTTCGTCGGCGGTGGCCTCGGAGGCGTGGTCGGCGGCTGGGTCAGCGACCAGGTGGTCGGTCCGGTCGGCGACGCGGCGGAGTGGGCCGGCGACAAGATCGGCGACGGCTTCAAGTCCGCCGGCCACTTCATCGGCGGGTTGTTCGACTGATGGGCAAGACGCCTCGCCACATCGCCCGACACCGCGTCCGGCCCGGTCACCGCGGCGCCGGTCGCGCCGGCTCCTTCGGGCAGGCCGACACCGGCCTGCGTGGGTAGAGTCGTGGCCGTGTCAGCCCTCCTCGTCGTCGTCGCCGTCGCCTTGCTGGGGTTCGTCGTCTGGTCACGCCTCGGCCGCACCCACGCCGCCCGCTGGTGGGTCGGCGACCGCCTCCAGGAGTCCGCGATCCTCTTCTGGCTGCCGGGGCTCGCACTCGTGCTCGCCGCCACCGCCGGGCTGCGAGGCTATGACGACGGCGCGAACACGGGGGCACTCGCGTTCGTCCCGCTGCTGATCGTCGGACTGGTCGTGAGTCTGTGGGGCGGCCTCTTCCTGCCCGCCCCCCGCTGGTACGTCCCCCGCTGGTCGCAGGAGGCCCGAGCCCCGCGCCTGCAGGTCCGCATCATCGGTGACCGGCGCAAGTCCCAACGACGGAGCGCCCGATGAGCCTGCCTGCCCCCGGCGACCCTCGTCGCGAGGTCGTCGCCGACGGCGCTGTCTCGTTGCTCGTCCCCGACGCCTGGGAGACCGTCCACCACCCCCACGACGGGGTCGAGCTCGTGGTCGTCGAGCCCGAGCAGGACGGCCTGTTCCGGGCCAACCTCGTGCTCACCGTGACGGACGTCGCGATGTCGCTTCGTGACTGGCAGGTGGGCACCGAGTCCTACCTCGCCGCGCACCTCGCCGACTACGTCCCGCTCGATGCCGAGCTCCTCGCGGTCGGTGGCCAGCCCGGACTCCGACGCCTGGCCACGTATGCCACCGAGGACAACCGCTCGGTCACCGTGGAGCAGCGCTCCACCCTCGTCGACAAGACGGGCGTGACCTTGACCGCGACGACGAGCACGCTGGCATGGGCAGCACAGAGCCAGCTGCTGGCCCACGTCTTCGCGAGTCTCGTCCTCGACCCCGACGCCGCAGGGAGGAGGTCGGCGTGACCGTGCAGTTCGACGCCGCCGTGGGTCGGGTCCGCCTCGACCCTGACACCTTCGAGGCCCTCGTCGACCTCGGCGCCAAGGCTTCCGACGACACGCGCTCCGCCACTCACCGTGCCGACACGGGCGGTCCCGAGGGACCGGTTGCCGAGCTCGTGGCGGCCGGTGTGGTCGTGGACGGGCGCCCTCACGACGTGCTGGTCCCGGGCCTGGCCGCCGTCACCCGCCCCCTGGCCCGGCTCGAGACGGTGGTGGCCTCCCGGCAGGGAGTGCTCGTGCACCAGGGCTGGATGTCGCTCCTGTCCGCCGTGCTGGCGGACGTCGGTGACGGCAGCTACGACTTCGCCGGCGTGGCCACCGAGTTCGTGCCGACGACGATCGCCCGCCTCGTCCGGCTGCGTCCGCGGCCGCGGCTGGAACCAGGCAGCGTGGTGGTGACGCCCGACCTGCTCGACGGGCTCATCGACCCCGACGACGAGCGGCGGGCTCGCGCCGCCGACGAGCTCGCAGCTGCCCTCGACCCGCACTGGCGCGAAGTGGCCGAGCTGGTGCGCTCGGGGGCGTGGTGCTTCTGGTCGGCAGACGTGCTGTGGGCGCCGCCGGACCGGCCCGTGACCTCCGACGCGGACCTGGTGAGCCGTCGTGTCAGCGCGCTCGACACGACCGCGGGCTTGCTGGCGCTCGAAGCGGACCGGGACGGGTCGACGGCAGGCGGTCTGGCGCTGGTGCCCACCACCCCGAGCGACGTCTGGTTCCTCCTGTCGGGCATCCTGCCGTCCGACTCCGAGCTCGGGGCCGACGCCGAGAGCTGACAGCCGCGCCGGGCGCTTGGGATCAGCCGGCAAACGGTGCACAGAAGCGTCCGAGCCCCCAGCCGCGCCACGACGGGTGCGTGGTCGCGGACCCCGCGACACGGCATACGCAATGTCGTTCGGGCCGGCAGCTCATCCGCTGTAGAAGAGCGCCAGCCCGGCCGCGACGCAGATCGCCGCGATGATCCAGAAGCGCGCCACGATGGTGACCTCGGACCACCCGACCATCTCGAAGTGGTGGTGCAGCGGCGCGATCCGGAACACTCTCCTGCCGGTCAGCTTGAAGCTGACGACCTGGATGATGACCGACATGGTGACGATGACGAAGAGGCCGCCCAGCACCACGAGGAGCAGCTGGGTGTGGGTGAGGATCGCGAGGCCGGCCAGCGCCGCGCCGAGCGACAGGGACCCGGTGTCGCCCATGATGATCTCCGCCGGCGAGGTGTTCCACCACAGGAACCCGAAGCAGGCACCGGCGATCGCGCACGAGACGACCGCCAGGTCGAGGGCGGCCGGCACGTCGTAGCACGCCGGGCCCGGGGCCACCCGACACCCCTGCCTGAACTGCGACAGCGCGACCATCGTGTACGCGCCGAACACCATGACCGAGGCACCGGTGGCCAGGCCGTCCAGGCCGTCGGTGATGTTCACGCCGTTGGAGGCCCCGGCGATGAGCACGTTCGACCACGCGACGAACAACAGGACGGCCACCACGGGCCCCGCGACGGCGAAGTCGATGTCGGTGTCCCTGACGACGGAGATCGCCGTCGAGGCGGGAGCCAGCCCGCGCTCGTCCTTGACCAGCAGGGCCGCCACGGCGAACGCGACGGTGACCAGGGTCTGGCCGAGGAGCTTCTGCTTGGACGTGAGGCCGAGGCTGCGCTCCTTGCGGATCTTGGTCCAGTCGTCCAGGAACCCGACCAGGCCGAGCCCGGTGAGCAGGAAGAGCACGAGCAGCGCGCTGAGCGTGATGGAGCTGTGCACCTCCTCGAGCACTCCCAGGCCGCCGAGCGCCACGAGCAGCGCGTGCGAACCGAAGTAGCCCACGAGGGCCGCAGCGATGATGACGGCCCCACCCATCGTGGGCTTCCCGCGCTTGACGTGGTGGTGAACGAGGTCGTCACGGACGAACTGGCCGTAGCGGTGCCGGACCAGGTAGGCGATGAACGGTTTCGTGCACCCCAGCGCCACAGCCATGGAGAGCGCACCGGCCAGCAGGACATCGACCATTGGAAAACCCCTGCCGCCTTTCGACCAGGTCGGGTGCGCTTCACCGCGCTGAGCAAGTGACCCCTCGACGTCGACACGGACACGGGGTCGCCGATGAACCCTAGGCCAGCAGCCGACGAGGATCAGGGACCTCCCGCCGCGTCGAAGTGTCGCCGAGTTCGCTCGACACGTGCCTGCCAGCCGCCGGACCGAGGAACGTTGGGCCCGGCGAGGGTCGATGCCGTCGGTGGTCAGGCGGCCGGCGGCAGCGTGACGCCGAACCCCGCGACGGCGAGGCGCAGCACGACCTGTCCGGGCAGGAGCAGGTCAGCCACACGCGCGGCACTCAGCACCTCGAGCTCGGCGAGCCGGGCGGCATACGCCTCCGGCCCGGCGACGCGGGCGCGTTGCAGCTCGGCAGTGTTGTGCCAGACCTTGCGCCGCGCCTCGCGCAGGAACCGGCGCGAGGCCGCGTGGTTGGCCGGGGCGAGCGCGCGATCGATCAGGGTCCGTCCGGACGTCGAGGCGAGCTCCGCGTCCTCTGCGGCCACGCGGCCGGCGAGCACGGCGTCGATGCGTTCGTGGTCCCGGCGGCGCCGGTGCATCAGGTGCGCGTCCTCGAAGTCGACGTCGTCGATGACGGCGAGCAGCGCCTGCGGCAGGTCGTAGTTGATGTGCGCGTTCATCCCGACCAGGACGCTGCGCAGCGCCGGGAGCCCGGACGCGTCGAAGGCGAGGCGCCACGGGCGCGACACCCTCCCTGACCCGCTGAGGTCGCCGTCGAGCGCCTCGAGGTAGAGGTCGGCGAAGACGACGTCCCACCGCTCCACCCACTCGGGGTCCTCGAACCTCGCGTCGGCGACGGCGTCCGCCACCGCGAGCGTCGTGCGACGGTAGGTGGTGAGGAACGCACGCTGGGCCGGACGGCCCTCGCCGGAGTCCGCCCGCAGACGTTCGAGCCGCTCGTCCATCGCGACCACCACGTCGGCGATCGTGCGTCCACCGACCGTTCCGCTCATGTCCACGACTCCCCCACCCGGGCCGACTCCCCGCCCCTATTCTGGGGCGAGCAGCGCAGAACGTCAGCGGGATCCGCGCACGTGCCATCGCGCGTCCCTCGTGCGAGGAGGCCTCATGCGTGACGCGTCCGGTCGTGACCCGCGCTCGTTCGACCCGGTCGTCGTCGGACACCACGAGACCGACGCCTGGGCGGCCTACTACCGCCACGAGTGGCCGGCCTTCCTCCGCGGGGCCTATGGCATGGTCTCGGCGGGCTTCGGCCTGCTTCCGGTCGACGCCGTGCGTGGCGCCTGGTGGGTCCTGCGCGCCAACCAGCTCTGGGCGCCCTACCCGGACAACGATCCGCAGGGTGCTCGCGAGCAGATGCGCCGCTTCTACGCGCTCGTCGCGCGGCACGGTGGTCTGGCCATCGACCCGGCGCGCGCCAGCGCGCTCGAGGTGGAGTGGTGGCGCGTCCACCGGGCCCACCAGCACCACGAGGACGTGACGCGGGACCAGCTCGTTGCAGCGCTCGTGGACCTCTACGCGTACGTCTACACGGCCGACCCGGCCAGCCTCGAGACCGCGGCGCAGCACCGCGTCGAGGCGATGGACCTGTCCGACCGATGGGTCGCGGCCGGGTGCGACCGGGCCGACCCCCTCCTGGCCGCCGAGCGGCGCGCGCTGGTGGCCAGCTACAGCGCCCTGCTCGATGCCGTCGTACGCGTGCAGGACCGGCCTTCGTGACCTGGCTGCCAATCACCCGGAGATGACGATGCGGCGTCGACCCTGGCGGGCGACGGTGGTCTAGGCCGAGTGGGTCTCCGACCAAGGCACACGCGACGCACACCAGCTGCAGACCGCGACGAACACCCCCGAGGAGCGACGATGGCACGACGAGTCCCCTTCATTCCCGACGGCGTCCCGGTGCTGTCGCGCGGCCGCCACCGCAGCCCCCGCAAGGGTGCCTGCTTCATGGAGATGGCCTCGTTCCTGGCGGGTGAGCGGTGGAGCGACCACCCGGCGTGCACTGATCCGGTGCTCGCGGAGCTGGCCCGCTGGGTCAACGACGTGCTCGACGACGCCCACCGCCAACAGCTGGTGATCATGGTCCCCGAGGTCGTCGGGTTGAAGCCCGAGGACCCCCCCGCGACCACGGCGCTGCTGCTGACGGCAGCCCGCGCCGCCCTCCCGGTCGCCACCTACGATCGGCAGAACCTCATGGCCCTCGCCATCCTCAATGCCGAGCGGGTGCTGGCTGGGCGGGAGGGCCACTCCACCGACCACCTGTCCGCCGCGTCCCGCGCCGCGCTCACGAGCTCTCCGGCAGCGGAGCGCTGGGCGCGGGCCCAACTGTCACGTCACGGCTCCAGCCCGGCAGCCGTGCGTCCCGCCGGCGCCACGAAGATCATGGCGCTCGCGGTCGACGGCATCGCGCGAGCCTGGGTCGACGACCGTCAGGAGCGGCTCGTCAAGCTCCTGCGCGACGGGATCGACGTGATGGCCGCCTACTCCCCGATCCTGCCCAACCACGTCGTCGCGTCGTGACAGGTCACGACCCCGGCGTGTATGGAAGGAGGGACCAGGTCGCCGTGAGAAGGCCCGCCGTCGTCGGCGCCGTGGTCTGCCTCGCCGGAGCGCTCGGCCTCGTGGCCTGCGCTCCGAGCCAGGGCACTGACGGGTCCGGTGGCAGCACGAGTCCGGGCGCAGGAGCCAAGCAGGTCACGATCACGATGATGATCACCTCGAACCGCGCCGCAGACACCAAGCTCCAGCAGGACACGGTCAGGCCCTGGGAGGACAGGACCGGCAACACGGTCGAGGTGGTCGCCGCCTCCGACATCGGCCGGCAGCTCTCGCAGGGGTTCTCCTCCGGGGCGCCGCCAGACCTCTTCTTCACCGACGCCAAGGTGTTCCCGTCGTATGCCAAGGCGGGAGACCTCGTGCCCTACGGCGACCAGCTCGAGATGAAGAGCGACTTCTACGACCACCTCGTCGACACGTTCACCTACGGCGGGAAGTTCTACTGCGCACCCAAGGACTTCTCCACCCTGGCCCTCGTCATCAACACCGACCTGTGGGAGCGGGCCGGTCTGAGTCACGAGCACTGGCCGCAGTCCTGGACCGACCTCGAGACCGTGGCGAGGAAGCTGACGAGCGGCACGGTGAAAGGACTGGTCATCGACGGCACCCACGACGGGGTGGGGCCCTTCATGAAGCAGGCCGGGGGCTGGATCGTCAACGCCGACCAGACGAAGATGACGGCCGACACCCCGGGCAACCTCGCCGGCCTGACCGAGGTCCAGAGGCTGCTGGCCAGCGGCACCACCTCCTACCCCACGGGCGTCGGCGCCGCCTCGGGCGCCGAGGCGCTCGGCCAGGGCAAGGCCGCCATGGCCATCGAAGGGCCCTCTGCCAAGAGCGTGTTCCGGAACAGCTACCCCAACCTCAGGTGGCAGGCCGCCGAGCTGCCGGCCGGACCTGCCGCGAGGGGGACGCTGATGTTCACCCAGTGCTACGGGGTGGCTGCTGCGAGCAAGCACCAGGCCGCGGCGATCGACCTCGTCAAGTACCTCTCCACCGAGGAGCCGGCACTGACGCTCGCCAAGGGTCTGGGCGTCATGCCCGCGATCAAGTCGGCGGCGGCGGCCTACAAGGGTGCCTACCCGAGCGACGCTGCCTTCATCGCCGGGGTGTCGTATGCCCAGGGCCCGGTCACCGTCGCCGGGATGGAGCCCGTTCTCGCGGACTTCGACACCCAGCTGCAGACGCTCCCACAAGGGGATCCGCAGGCGATCCTGACCCGGCTGCAGACCCGGGGCGAGGCCGTCCTCAAGTAGCCGCGTGTGCGTCGGCTCGCTCCGTCGGCGCACCTCATCTCATCCTCGGCGAGGGATCCCGGTCCAAGGGCGTACTCCTAGCGTCGAGGCGCAAGCGCAACGCTCGTTCTCGAGGGGTTGATGGTGATGCTGGCTGAAGGAGCGGTCTTCCCGGTGCGTGTGAGCGTGAGAGACCACCATGAGCGCGGCTGAGGTCCCGGCCCGGCCGACGACCGGGGCGGGTGCGGGCGCGGTACCGGCCGCCCGCACCAAGGCAGCTTCGCGGGACTACATCTCGTGGGTCGCGCTGGCCATGATGACCACGAGCTCGGTGGCGAGCCTGCGGGCGGCTCCGACGATGGCCGTGTACGGGCTGGCGTGCGTGTTCCTCTACGTCGTCCCGGCGATCGTCTTCCTCATCCCTACCTCGCTGGTGTCGGCGGAGCTCGCCTCCGGCTGGGACGGCGGCGTCTACAACTGGGTGTCCCGGGGCATCTCCAAGCCGATGGGGTTCCTGGCCGTCTGGTGCCAGTTCGCCATGACGATCTTCTACTACCCGAGCCTGCTGGGCTTCGTGGCCAGCACCCTGGCCTACGTCATCAACCCGGCACTCGCCTCCAACGGCGTGTGGACGGCCCTGGTGATCGTCGTCGTCTACTGGACGGGCGTCTGGGTCTCCTCGCGCGGCACGAAGGGCGTCGCCGGTCTGGCCAGTGCCGGCCTGACCATCGGCACGCTCATCCCCGGGGCCATCCTGGTGACCCTGGGTGGCGTCTTCCTCGGGCAGGGCAACCCCTCCGCGGCCCCGATGGACGCCAGCCACCTGCTGCCCGTCTGGGCCGGGCTCTCGAGCCTGGTCCTGATCGTGAACAACTTCCTGTCCTACTCCGGCATGGAGATGAACGCGGTGCACGTCGGATCGCTGAGGAACCCGGGCAAGGAGTTCCCGAAGTCGATGTTCCTGGCCATGGGCCTGGTGCTGCTGATCTTCATCCTGCCCGCCCTGGCCATCAGCTGGATTGTGCCCGCCCAGGAGCTGTCCCTCACCGCCGGCGTGATGCAGGCGTTTGACGCCGTGCTGGCCAACTTCGGCGCGCAGTGGCTGACCCCGATCTTCGGGATCATGCTCGTGTCCGCCTCGCTCGCCGGCATGCTCACCTGGCTCGCCGGCCCGTCGAAGGGCCTACTGCTCATCTCCCGTCAGGAGGGCTACCTGCCCCCGTGGCTGCAGAAGGTCAACAAGAACGGCGTGCAGCAGAACATCCTCGTCGCGCAGGGGATCGTCACGACCGTCATCGGGTTGGGCTACGCGCTGATCCCGAACGTCTCGAGCGCGTACTGGATCTTCTCCGTCATCACCACGCAGGTCTACCTGGTCATGTACCTGCTGATGTTCGTCGCGGCCGTGCGTCTGCGCCGCAACGACCCGGACCACCCGCGCGGCTACCGGGCCCCCATCCTCGTGGCCCTCTGCGGGGTCGGGTTCGCGGCCTCCTTGGCGGCCCTGCTCATCGGGTTCGTCCCGCCGTCGCAGTTCGAGTCCGGCAGCCCGGCCCTCTACCTGCTCATCGTCGCCGGTGGCGCTCTGGGTCTCGGGCTGCTCGTGCCGTTCCTGTTCTACCGGTCGCGCAAACCGTCGTGGAAGCAACCCGGAGAGGCGACGGTGGAGCCGACAGCAGAGGGGGCGGGGTCATGAGCACGATCCAGGAGACCCAGACCCGCCACGAGCGGCGCACGCTCTACATCGTCGTGGCAGCCGTCGTCCTCGTGCTCGTCGTCGTCTCGCTCATCGCCTTCCGCTCCGGCAAGACCTCGCGGGAGGCGGAGCAGAAGGCCAACCAGCTCGTCGGCGAGCTGCAGGCCGCGGGTGCGCAGGCACCCTCGCAGGAGGCCATCGTCAGGCTGCTCGGCAACGACGGCGGGGCCGTCTGCGCCGACCCCAACGGGGCCCTGAGCCGGGCGACCCTGCTCGCCCAGCTCGCCAACGGCGCCACCGGCCCGGGAGGGCGGGCCGTCATCGCCAACAGCAGGGTGGTCCAGGGCGAGCTGCTCATCATCAAGGTCTACTGCCCCGAGGCGCTGAACGACTTCAAGGACTTCGTCGACAGCCTCAAGCTCGAGAGCTCGGGAGGCTGAGCCATGACCGTCCTGACCGATCTCCGCAGACGCGTCGACGAGCTCATGCCCCTCGCCCATGAGGAGCTGGCCGAGCTCGTCTCGATCCCATCGGTGGCCGATCCGCGCCAGTACCCGCCGGAGGAGTGCCAGAAGGCGGCCCACTGGGTGAAGGAACGGTTCAAGGCCCTGGGCTTCGACGACGCGCGGCTGGTCGAGACGACCGACGGCAGCAACGCGGTCGTCGGTTCCCGACCCTGCGCCGACCCGGGCGCACCCACCGTCCTGCTCTACGCCCACTACGACGTGCAGCCCCCGCTCGACGAGAAGGCTTGGCGGACGCCACCGTTCGAGCTGACCGAGGTCGACGGCCGGTGGTTCGGACGAGGGGCCTGCGACTGCAAGGCCAACATCCTCATGCACCTGACCGCCTTGCGCGCCCTCGACGGCGACATCCCGGTCCACCTCAAGCTCGTCGTCGAGGGCTCCGAGGAACAAGGAACCGGCGGCCTGGAGGGACTCGTGCCCCAACAGCCCGATCTCTTCGCCGCCGACGTGATCCTCGTGTGCGACACCGGCAACGCCGCCGTCGGCCAGCCCGCCGTCACGGTGAGCCTGCGCGGCATGGTCAACGTCGTCGTGACCGTGCAGGCGCTGAGGTCGGAGCTGCACTCCGGCATGTTCGGCGGCGCCGCCCCTGACGCGCTCGCCGCGCTCGTGACCATGCTGGCCTCGCTGCGGGACGAGAAGGGGAACACCAGCATCCGCGGACTCGACGCCACCCGGGAGTGGCCGGGCGCCCCCTACGACGCCGTCCAGTTCGCCAGCGACGCCGGTGTCCTCGACGGAGTCCACCTCCTCGGTGACGGCACCGTCTCGGACATGCTGTGGGCGCGTCCCGCTGTCACCATCCTCGGCATCGACTGCCCACCGGTCGTCGGGTCCGCCTCGGCGATCAACCCGCAGGCGGCCGCCCGACTCAACCTGCGCATCCCGCCGGGGACGGACCCCGGGCAGGCAGAAGCCGCCCTCCGAGCGCACCTACTTGCAACGGCGCCGTGGGGCGTCCACGCCGACGTCACGTTGGAGGCCGCGGGGGCCCCGTTCCGGGCGACGGTGGACGGGCCGGCCTACCGGGCGATCGCGGAGGCGATGCAGGACGCGTACGGCACACCCATGACCACGCTGGGACAGGGCGGCTCGATCCCCCTGTGCAACGTCTTCGCCGACACCTACCCCGACGCCGAGATCATCCTCATGGGCACCGAGGAACCACAGGCGCTCATCCACGCCCCCAACGAGAGCGTCGACCCCCGCGAGATCGCGGCGATGGCGCTGACCGAGGCAAGCTTCCTGCGGCGGTACGCCGCAGGAAGCTTGAGTAGGGCGCCCCGCGAGCGGCCGCGTGTCAGGCCACGACGGCAAGGCCGTGGTCGGTGTTGTTGAGCCGAGCCGCCTCGCCGTCGGTCACCGTCACGATGTCCTCGATCCGCACACCGAAGCGTCCCGGGAGGTAGGTGCCGGGCTCGACCGAGAAGCACATGCCCGACAGGAGCGGCTGCTCCTCCCCCTCGACCATGTAGGGCGGCTCATGGGTGGTCACCCCTATCCCGTGGCCGGTCCGATGGATGAACGCCTCTCCGTAGCCCGCCTTGGCGATCAGGGTGCGAGCCGCCCGGTCCACGTCCTGGCAGGTGGCGCCCGCTCGAGCCGCCTGCACCCCGGCCTCCTGAGCCCGCAGGACGACCTCGTGCACCCGTCGCAGCTCGTCATCCGGTTCACCGACGCACACGGTGCGCGTGGTGTCCGAGCCGTAGCCGTACCTGAGGCCACCGAAGTCGAGCACGACGGCGTCACCACGTTCGATCACCCGGTTACCGGCCTCGTGGTGTGGATCGGCACCGTTGGGACCGGATCCGACCACGGTGAAGTCGACCTGCTCGTGCCCGAACCTGCGCAACAGGTCTGCCAGGTCTCCGGCCACATCGGTCTCCCTGCGCCCGCGGAAGCGCACCCCGAGGATCTCCTCGTAGGCCGCGTCCGCAGCGGCTCCGGCGGCAGCCAGGCGCTTCAGCTCCTCAGGGCCCTTCACCGCACGCATCATCGGCATGGCGTCGCTCAGGGAGCGGTATGCCGCACGGGGCAGGTGCTGCTGCAGGCCGAGCAGGTGCAGCGCCCACGCGGAGTCGGAGATCCCGTAGGTGCCCTCCGCCGGCAGGACCGACGCGACCGCCAGATAGGGATCGGAGGCATCGCTCCAGTCGATGACCTCCATGCCGGTGACGCCCTCCGCCACCTCGGCGTCATGCCGTTCGAGTGCCGGAACGACGAGGACAGGGTCGCCGTCGGCTCGCAGCGCCAGCAGGGTGAGTCTCTCGGTGATGGCGGTGGGGTGATAGCCCGTGAGCCACACCAGGTCGGGCCCCGGTGTCACGAGCACCCCGGTGAGGCCCTCCTCCGTCGCGGCCGCAGCGACCCGACGCGTTCGCGCGCGGTAGTCCTCGCCGGTGAACGGCGTCGGCGACGCGACGTCTTCGGACATGTCGATCTCCTGTCTGTGGCGGCACGACGCTACGCCCGTAACCCAGGCGGGTTCCTCCACCGCTGGGGGTGAGAATGCGCGCTCCCGGAGCCGCTCGAAGCGAGGTTTTCGCGGGCAAAGCGGCAGGGGGCTCGCGCCCGGCGCGACGAGCCTTATCACCCTTCCTGAACGATGCGCCGTCCGAAACCGGCGATGCAACGTGGTCGTGCTGAGGCGTCCGTTGTAGCCGGCCTACCGAAGGGGGGGTGACCATGACCGGATCAGACGTGCCGGGCCCTCCGCCGAAGACGCGGATCCTCGTGGATGCGGGCCGGCTCTGGGGAGGGGGCGCCGCAACGGGCTGCGTGGCTGCACTCCTCGCCGTTGTGGGCGTACTGATCTGCCAGGACGTCCTCAAGGTGCGGCTCACCCGTCCCGCCCTGCTCGTGCACGTCTCGGACTCGCTCGCGGTCAACTACGCCCTGACGGCCTTCCTCCTTGCCATCGCAGCGACCGGGATGGCACACCTGCTCATCCTGGCCACGCCGAAACCGCGGACCTTCTTCGCCTGGCTGGTCGGCCTCGCCACGGTCTGTGGGGTCGCCGCACCGTTCGCGCTCGAGGCACCGGTGTCGAGCCAGGTCGCCACCGCCGCGATCAACCTCGCCCTCGGTGTGTGCACGGGGTCCCTGATCAGCGCGGTGATGACACGGACGACCGCCGTGTCACGTGGTCCGCGGGGCGCCGGTCCGGCGCCACTGGGCACGGAGCAGCTGCCGTGATCCGCGCCGCGAGGGTCGCGCCAGGTCGGGGCGTTCGTGGCCCGCAGACGGGCCGCGCGCATGCTCGTCGCCCTGAGTCCTCGTCACTCGTCGTCGTACACCTTGTGCATTCCGGTCACTCCGATGCCGAGAGCCTCCAGCCGCTCGAGCGCCGCTTCGAGAGCGGCTGCGAGCGCCGATGCATCCGGTGCATCGACATGGAGCACCGTCGACCCGTCGCTCTCCCGACGATGAACCTCCAGTCGCGGGTCGCCGAGGTCCGCGGCAAGCTCACCGTCGATGACGATCTCGTACCTCTGCATCAGGAGCCCTCGCATCCTGTAACCGTCGAAGCCGCCTCAGGCTCCCCTGACGCTGCTCACGTTGGCACACGCGAAAAATGCACGCATCGACCGTCGGGGATGACATGGCCGGACCACGTCAAGCACGAATGACCCCGCCCGCTCCGGCCGTCCAAACGATCGATCGATCGCGTCTGGCGCCGCTCGTCGACAGTCGACCGGTCGTCGTCCTGGCCGGCATGGCCGGCTACGGGAAGTCCACGCTGCTGGGAGAGGCTCATCGCCGACAGCTCGGGCGCGGCGTCACCATCTGGCTCACGCTCGACGAGTCGGATCGGGCACCGGCGCGGCTGGTGTCGGACCTCGTCACCGCGGCCGACATCGCAGGAGTCCCGAACATCAGCGCCCAGCTGACGACGCTGCGAGACTCCACCCTGCGCGCCGAGCCGCTGACACTGGTCGACTCCCTGCTGGAGGTCTTCTACGACGCTGCAGCACCGTTGATGCTCGTCCTGGACGACCTGCAGCACCTGCGCGGAGCCGCTGGTTCCGAGGCCCTGGTCGACCATGTCCTGCGCTGGGCGCCGGCGAACATGCGCATCCTCATGGCAGCACGTGTGGCACCGGCCCTGCGCCTGCAACGGTTGCGGCTGGACGAGCGGTTGTCCTACCTGACGCACGAGGAGCTTGCCTTCAGTCCCCAGGAGACCGCCGACGCCGTGCGAGCCGCCGGTCTGGACCTCGACGAGCGAGCCGTCCAGTCCATCCACGGCACCACCGGAGGATGGCCCGCAGGCGTGCGGATGGCGATTCTCGTGGCCAGGCAGTACGGGCAGAAGCACCCCGCCCACGTGGAGCTGAGACGCGACCAGGCGCTGGCCGACTATCTGGCGACCGAGGTCCTCGGCTCGCTGTCCGACGAACGCAGGCAGTTCGTCCTCGACAGCACGGTCGACGAACGCGTGTGCGCAGCCCTCGTCGACAGCATCCGTGGCAGCCACAACGCGGAGGCGCTGCTGGAACAATGCGTGGCAGAGGGGCTCTTCCTGTCCAGGACGCCCACCGGCAACGACACCTGGTACTCGTGGCACCCCCTCTTCGCAGCGCACGTCCACCGATGGCTGGCCGCTGAGGACCCTCAGCGGGCCACCGACGGCCACGCGGCAGCGGCGACGTGGTGGAGCACGGTCGACCCTCGCACCGCGATCGCCCATGCACTGGCTGCGGGAGAGGTCGACACTGCCTCGAAGATCTTCGCCGAGCACTGGCTCGAGATGGTCCTCCAAGGCCGCGGGGATGCGGTGTCCGATCTGCTGGGGCAGCTGCCGGAAGGTTCGAGCTATGCCGCCGACGCTCACCTCGCGGATGCACTCCTCCTGGTCCAGCGGGGGAGGATGGACGACGCGGAAGCCGCAGTGGAGACTGCACGCGCGAGCGCCGACAGGCTTCCCAGCACGGCCAAGGCCCAGTTCGAGGACCGGGCGGCCGTCGTCGAGCTGTTCCGCACCGGCTACGGGCTGGGCCTCAGCGCAGCCGTCGCGCCGGGTGCGGCGCTCCTGCACGAGCTGGAGGCAAGGCCAGCGCCGAGCGATCCCGCGATCGTGGCGTCCGCCCAGACGTTCGTCGGCATGGGCGAGGCCCGGCTCGCCGCCCAGGGAACGCTCGTCCTCCAGACGCTTCGGTCCTCAGCAGCGATCGCGCACGAGAGCGGGTTGTTGGCCCTGGAGCTCACCGCGCTCGCCGAGTCATGCATTCCGGCTGCCGACGAAGGCCACTTCGGAGAGTGCCTCGACGTCGCCCTGGACGTCGTCGCGCGGGCCGACGAGCGCGGGTGGGTGGGACTCAGCACCACGGCTCCGGCCGTGGCGTTCCTCGGTTGGCTCGACTACTGGCGCGGCAACCTGCACGAGGCGCGTGCCCAGCTGGAGCAGAGCCTCTCGACGATGCTCCCCTTCGACTGGGAGCTGCGAGGGCTGGTCCTGTCCTTCCACGCCCAGGTCTGTCTAAGCCTGGGAGATGTGGCGAGTGCGCAACGCAGCACCGCCCAGATCAGGGAGCTGGTCGACTCCTGCAGCCCGCCGCCCGCGTGGGGCTCCGTCCTGGCCGGCCTGGAACCGGCGGTCGCGGCGGCGGAGGGGAGGCTGCGCGAGGCCGTGCACGGCGCTCGCGCTGACGCACCGGAGCCGCCTGGTCCCCTCGCCCAGGCGCAACGAGCCAGCGTCCTCCTGCGCGCAGGACTGGCCGCAGAGGCGCTCAGCGAGATCGAACGTATCCCCCTTGCCGGCCGGGGCGCCCACGTCGAGTGTCTGGGTCGGTGCGTGCAAGCCCAGGCGCTGGCCGCCCTGCGGCGGCCCGGTGCCCACGTCTCGCTCGAACGCGCGCTCGCGGCGGCCGAGCCAGAAGGGCTCTACCAGCCCTTCCTCGAGGCGGGGCCGTCCATGCGCGAGCTGCTCAGTTCCCACCTGGTCCACGGGACCGCGTACGCGGGCACGGTGGCCGACATCCTGGGTCGGCTCGCCGCCAGGCCGGCGTCACACCGACCCGAGCAGCTGACCCAGCGGGAGCGCGAGATCCTCAGATACCTGACGACCAACCTCACCGCCGCCGAGATCGCAGAGGCGGAGTTCATCTCGTCACACACGGCCAAGACGCACATCCGACACATCTACCAGAAGCTCGGCGTCGGCAGCCGCCGCGGCGCCGTTCGTCGAGCCGCCGAGCTGGACCTCTACTGAGGCTGCCCACGACGACGTGAGCGAGCCGGGACCGTACGAGAGAGGAGCACTCGCATGCAGGCAATGGTCACCGTTGCAGGGGCTGTGGACGAGCGAGACCTCTGGCCCTATGCGACGTGGTACGACAGCGACGACACGACGACGACCTTGACCGTTCGTGTCCACGACAGCCAGGAACTGGTGGCGGTCCTCGCCACCCTGACGTCCCTGGGACTGGATGTCCTGAACACGCACCTCCTGGCGGAGCCGCAACCACCCGTCGACCGCGGCGACACCGGGCCCCCCAGCTCCGACCGCCCCTTATGAGCATCTCCCCCGACATGTGCGATGCCGGGATCGTCCGCGAGCGCCACCGTGGAGGCGTGAGGCCCGCCTGCCGAGTGAAGGGATGGTCCGGTGACACCTGAGAAGTCCCCCGTGGAAGCAGGGAAGCCGCCGGGCGGCGAACGGGAAGGCACCGCCACGGCACGTCGTGTCCTGGCGGTCACCTGCCTGTCGACCTTCGTCGTGAACGCCAACACGTCCGCCGTCAGCATCCTGCTGCCGGCGATCAGCGCCGACACCGGCACCGATGTCACGACCTTGCAGTGGGCCGTCACGGGCTACTCCCTCGTCGGTGCCGCTGTCATCGTGACGTCGGGGTCCCTGGGCGACGTGTTCGGACGCAAGAAGGTCTTCCAGCTCGGCCTCGTGCTGTTCGTGGCCTCGTGCATCCTCATCGCACTGTCCTCCACCGGCGGTGGCGTCATTGCCGGCCGGTTCATCCAGGGCGCGGCCGGAGCGACGATCCTGGCCTGCGGACTCAGCCTGCTGTCCGTGGCCAACAGCGGCGAGCAGCAGCTGCGCGCCGTCTCGCTGTGGGGGGCGGCTGCGGCTGTCGGAGCGGCCGCCGGCCCTCTGATGGGCGGGGCGCTCGTCGCCGCCACCGGGTGGCAGGGCCTCTTCTGGCTCGACGCGGGGATCGCCGTGCTGTGCATCCTCATCACTGCGCGTGGGGTCTCCGAGTCGCGCGACCCCACCCGTTCACACTCCATCGACTACGCCGGCTCCGCCCTGATAGCGCTGACCCTCGCTCCCCTGATCCTGGCCCTCAGCAAGGGAAGTGCCTGGGGCTGGGCCTCCGCCGCCACCATCACCTGCTTGGGGATCGGCCTTCTCGCCGGTATCGGTTTCGTCCTGGTCGAGCGGCGGGTCGCCGTGCCCATGCTGGACCTCGCCCTGCTGCGAAACCGCATCCTCGTGGCCTCCACGGTCGCGATCCTCATCGGGGCCGGGACGATCAACGCGCTGATGTACCTCCTGAGCCTCTACTTCCAGAACCCCGACACGTTGGGGTTCACGACGTTGCAGGCCGGTCTCGCGACACTCCCCGCCACCGTGGGCCTCGTCGCGATCGCTGCGGCCGTCCCACGGCTGAGCGCACGACTGGGCGGCCGTCAGGTCGTCGGTCTCGGGTTCCTCCTGACCGCAGTGGGGTTCGCGGCGATCGGGTTCGTCGACGCATCCTGGCCCTACCGCAGGTTCCTGCTGCCGCTCATCGCGGTCGCCGTGGGGATGGGGCTGTCCAACGGGCCGTCCTCGTCGGCATCGACCTCGTGCGTCCCCGAGAACCAGGTCGGGTCGGCCTCGGGCGTGTCCAACATGGCCCGCTACGTCGGCGCCTCGGTCGCGACGGCGCTGGCTGCCACCATCTTCAGTGGTGTGACGACCAGCCGCAGCGCAGAGGGCAGCTCGCCGGCCGATGCCCTGGCCTCGGGTCTCGGCGCCGCCTCCTGGGTCATGGCGGTCCTCAGCTTCGCGGGCGTCGTGATGGCGGTGGTCATGGGTCACCACCGGACCGCGAGTGGGACGATCCACGACTCGGCGGCGGCCGCGGCGTCCTCGACGGCACTGACGTTGCGCACCAGCGCCACCGGCCGCACGGAGTAAGCGGCGCGATCACTGGCCGGTGCTGATGACCGCACGGAGGTCGGCGAGCTGCTGGCTCGTGACGCCGGCCGGTCGCAGGATCGCGTTCCAGCCGTCGACGTACTCGCTCGTGTACGTGTGCCCGTGCCCGCCCGGCACCCCGGTGGAGAACGGAAGGTCGGCCGTCACCTGCCAGAACGTCACGAACGGGATCCACACCATCCGGTCGAGCACGTCGCTGCCGGCAGGCTCGGCGATCCAGTCGGGCTCGTGGAATACCAGGTTCGGACTCCACCACACGATCGGGTCCGACGGGTGCATGAGGTAGAGCACACGCGTGCCCTCCCAGGGCCGGGAGGTCGGCGGGGCGGGCACCGCCGGGTCGTTGCTGAAGCGCACCGTGCGGCCGCCCTTGTAGACCGGCTGGATCTCGGGGCTGTCGGAAGCCCGGTGGTCGCTGAACTCCCGGAAGAGGGTGTTGAAGTTCGGCGGGCCGACGAAGAGCGTGCCGGCCGTCCGGTTGCGCAGGTCGTACTCACCGCTGAAGGCCGTCTCGCCGCCGAAGGAGCCCAAGCTCTCACCAGCCACGAACAGCCGTGGCCGCACGTGGGGAGACAGGCTCGACCACTTGTCGTAGACGGCGTCGAAGAGCGACCGACCGGCTTCTCGAGCCTTGCTCTGGTCGACGAGGTAGGAGATCCAGGAGGGCAGGTAGGAGTACTGCATCGACACGGTGGCCGAGTCGCCGTGCGTCAGGTACTCGAAGCTGTCGACCATGGCCGGGTCCACCCACCCACTGCCGGTCGTCGTGACGACGAGCAGGTTCTTGCGGGCGAAGCCACCGGCGCGCTGGAGGTCGCTGACCGCCAACGCTGCACGTGACTCGGCGTCGGGCGCGGAGTCCAGGCCGGCGTACGCGCGGACCGGCTCCATCGCGGGCGCGTGCGTCAGCTTCTGGATCTGGACCGCAGTCGGCCCGAGACCGGTGAAGTTGCGCCCCTGGCGCCCGAGCGTGGTCCAGTCGACGAGCGAGCCGGGACCTCCGGAGCGTAGGGCGGACGTCGGCTGGTGCGCCCCCTCCTCGGTCTCGGTGTTGCGTACCGAGAAGGCCTGATTGGCGACCGTGGCGGCTCCCTGCAGCAGCACCCCGCTGACGAGCAGCCAGGTCGCGGCGACGACGACCACCCAGCCGACCGCACGAGCCGCACGGTGGCCGACCCACCGGTCGAGCAGGCCGGCCGTCCGCCGGTACAGGCGGCGCAGCCCCCGACCGACCCACAGGAGCAGCCCGAACACCACCACCGCGACCCATGGCGACGCGATGACGAGAGGCAGGCTGTAGTCGGTGACGCCCATGAGGTCGCGGATCCGCGCCTGCCAGTACTGTCCGAGCACGAAGAAGACGGCGAGCAGCACGCCCCCGACGATGGCCAAGGTGCGCCACGCGGCCGCACGGGGTCGACGTGGTTGCCGGTCTGCGAAGGCCCGCCAGGCCCAGGCCGCGACGACGCCCGCCCCGTAGCCGATGGCCGCAGTGATGCCACAGATCAGCCCCTGGAGGAAGCCTCCGCGGGGCAGCAGCGACGGCGTGAAGGAGAGGCAGGCCAGGACGAGCGCCCCCCAGCACCCGGGCAGGCTGAGGACGACATGCTCGCGCAGTCTCCCCCACCGCCGCGGTGGGGCCTCCCCGGACCCCGCCTGACCGGACCCGACCTGCTCGGTCACGGGAGCGGCAGAAGACTCCGAGGACTGGTCCCTCTCCTCGGGTTGCACCACTGTCTCCATCGGACCCGCCTCCCGTCACCACGCCGCACGCTAGGGGCCGCTCCTGCTCGGAGCGTCACCCGCTGGGGGTGAGAGAGCTTCCGCCCCTCTCCCCTGCCCGGCGCGTGCTCGAGTCCGGCAGCCCGAGCCCCAGCAGCCGACGGAGCGACGAGGTTGCGAGCCCGGTCGCGAGGCAAGTCATCCTGCGATGATGACGCGCCTCGGAGGTGGCCCGGAGATCGTGGAAACCGGCAACCGTCCGTGGGACCACGACTGGAGGGCAGGCACCGTGACTGCGAAGAGCGACTTCACCGACGAGGAGTGGACCCGGATCGTGCGTGCTCCCTTCGTGGCCGGAATGGCGATCTCACTCGCGGACCCGGGCGGACCGATCGAGGCGGCCAAGGAGTCGATGGCCACCCTCAAGAGCGCCACGAACCCGCCCAGTCGCGAGCAGCTGGTCGCTGAGGTGGCACTGGAGATCCAGGGCATGGTGCAGCAGCGGCACAACCCGGTCAGCGGCTACAAGCCCACCGCTGGCCAACCGCCCGGCGAGCAGGTCCTCGACGAGTTGAAGGCGGTCCAGGCCATCGTCGCGTCCAAAGCCACCCCGGAGGAATCGGCGGCGTTCGGGCAGTGGCTGGTCGCGGCGGCCGAGGCAGCCGCGCACGCTGCCAAGGAAGGCGGCTTCATGGGATTCAAGGCTCAGCTGGTGAGCGAGCGGGAACAGGACATGCTCGACCGCGTCCGCAGCAGCGTCGCGGGGTGACGTGCCCCCGCATCGCCTTTCTCTTCGTGGTGCACGACGTTCTTGAGCTCGACGATGGGGGGGCCCAGCGGCCTTCCTGCCTCGCCGTCATGTCCGGAGCGGCGGCAGGTTTGCTCCTCGGTGGATCTCGTACGCGCGCGCGTGTCCTGGTGAGTCGGGATCGTCGCGGATCGGCAGGTCGGCCATGAAGAGACGCGTGACGTTTGCGAGCTCCCCGGGATGGCTGAAGTTCACTGCGTGCGCGGCCCCGTCGATCACGACGACGAGCACGTGCGTCTCGAACTGGCCGGCGATCTCCCTGACCCGAGACGGTTCCGGCATGAGTGGGTCCCCGCTGCCGAGGACGACGAGGGTCGGGATGTGCAGCTCCATCAGGCGCTCGAGCGCGGGATAGCGCGTCAGGGCCCGGAACATCCGGACCGTGCTGGGCACCCCGAACCGCACGTAGTCCGGCACGGCGACACGGATGAGCCCCAGAGGCTCGCGTATGCCGTCCTGTGCCAGCTGCTGCACGGCTCGGCGCATCGGCTGGTTGTGCAGCCCACCGGCCGGCCCCACGAGCACGGCGCGCTCGAGCCGCGACGGATAGAGATGAGCGAACTCGCAGATGACGGCGCAGCCCATCGAGTTGCCGAGCAGTGTGACCCTCTCGATCTCCCGGTCGTCGAGGAACGCCGCCGCGGCCTCGGCGAGCTGACGGACGTCCAGCGGCTCACGTGGGCGCCCGCTGCGTCCGAATCCTGGCAGGTCCGGCACCAGGGTGCGGAAGTCGCCGGCGAGCCGTTCGGCGGTGGGCAGCAGGTATCGACCTGAGAGACCGAACCCGTGCACGTGCATCACCGTCGGGACGCCCGGTGGGCCCGGCGATGCCCGGTAAAAGACCTTGACGCCGTCTACCGATGTCCAGTGCTCGGTCAGCACCGAGCCCGTCGAGGAGGTCACCATGCCAGCGTCACGACCGAACAGGTCCGGGGCGTCACCCGCCCAGGATGAACCGTGGGTCTGCTCGACGGCAGATCGTACTGAATGGGTGATGGCGTCGAAATCCGCTCGGTCGACGATCAGACAGGGCGACGGGCCGACCTGCCGAACGGCGCACCCGCCCTCATTCGCCGTGGCGACGCTGCGGCGCCGACCTTGGGAACAGGAGCGATCCGTGGCACATGACGATGGGCTGGATGTGATCCAAGGCACCGAGAAGCTCCTGACCCCGGCCCAGGTGGCGGCCCTCTTCCGAGTGGACCCCAAGACGGTCTCTCGGTGGGCCAGGGCAGGGAAGCTGACGTGCGTCAGGACGCCCGGTGGGCACCGCAGGTACCGCGACTCGGAGGTTCGCCGGATCCTCGATGGCGGCTTCTGAGCCCGTTCGGCCCGAGGCCCTGCTCCTGAAACTGCTCGCCCAAGGCAGCAGCCCCGCTGAGAGGCACTCGTCGGCGGCGTCTGAAGGGTGCCCTCTAGGCTCGCGGCATGAGCGACGGGACGATGGCGGGTCGAACGGTGCTGGTCACAGGTGCCAGCGACGGGATCGGCGCCGATGCCGCACGGGTGCTGGCCTCCCGAGGCGCGACCGTGCACGTGACCGGGCGCTCCGAGAGCAAGCTGCGCCCCATCGCCGAAGCCGTCGGCACCGAGCCCCTGGTGGCCGACTTCTCCAGACTCGACGACGTCCGTCGTCTCGCGGACCAGGTGCGCGAGCGGGTCGAGCGGCTCGACGTGCTGCTGAACAACGCGGGTGGCACCTTCGCGCCCGCCAAGCGCACGCCCGACGGCCACGAGCCCAACTTCCAGGTCAACCACCTGGCGCCGTTCCTGCTCACCAACCTGCTGCGCGCGCAGCTCGCGGCGGCGGGCACCTCCCTGGTCGTCAACACCTCGAGCGCCGCGAACCTCATGGGCAAGATCGTGCTCGACGACCTCGACTACGCGCACCGTCGGGCACGGCAGTTCACGGCATACGGCACGAGCAAGCTGATGAACATCGTCTTCACCCGCGGCATCGCGCAGCGGTGGTCCGAGGACGGCGTGGTGTCGGTCGCCGTGCACCCCGGCCCGGTCGGCAGCTCCTTCGGCCGGGACTCGTGGCTCGTCGGGCTGGCCTACCGCTCGCCCCTCAAGCGCTTTGCCACCATCAGCGTCGCCGACGGTGCGGCGCCGCTCGTCGCCCTGGCCGAGCGCGGACCCGACCCGGAGATCGACGGACGCTACTTCAGCCGCTTCGACGCCGACGGCCGGGAGAACCGGCAGGCCCACGACCAGTCGGTCATCACCGGCCTCTGGCAGCGCTCGGAAGCCCTCGTCGGACTGAGCTGAGCCGGTTCCGGTTGCCCGTTCCCGACACGGGCGCCCCGCTGAGATCATGAGCACGTGGATCGTGGACGCATGGAGGCGTTCAGCGACGGGGTCCTCGCCGTGGCGATCACCCTCCTGGTGCTGGACCTGCACGCCTCCGCCGCCGAGCCGGAGTCGCTGGCCACCCAGCTGCAGCGCGGGTGGCCTTCCTTCGCGGCGTATGCCGTGAGCTTCTTCGTCATCGGCGTCGTGTGGATCAACCACCACGCCGTCGTCAACCTGGTCGCCAGGGTCGACCGTCGCCTGCTGTTCTACAACCTGCTGCTGCTCTTCTTCGTCTCCACCATCCCGTTCACGACCTCCACGCTGGCCGAGTACCTCTACCCCTCCCACGGCTCGAGCACGAGCGTCGCGGTGCTCCTCTACGGGATCAGCACGGAGGGCATGGCGGTCTCGTTCACCCTCATGCTGTGGCACATGACCCGGGCCCGGCTCACGACGAGACCGGTCACGCGTCAGCAGGCCACACGGGCCGTCCTGCGCTTCGGCGTCGGGACCCTGCTCTATCCGGTCGTGACGGTCGTGGGGCTCATCAGCGCGCCCGCCATGCTGCTCCTCTACGCCGCGCTCACCGCGTACTACGTCTTCGAGCAGACGCCCATCCTGGGCGAGCGCGCCTGATGCCTGCAGGCCGGGGGCCACCGCCCCCGACCTGCAGTGCTGTGACGTGCGTGGGGCGAGTCCGGCGCAGCCCGTCAGCGGCGCGCGGCGCCGATGCCGGGAAGCACCCGCGCGCCCTCGGAGCGCACCGCCGTGAGCGCCGCGGGATCGAGGCCGAGCAGCGCGAGCACGGTGGGAGCGACCTGGGTGGTCTCGACCGGCGTGCGCTGCACGTGGGGCCTGACTCCAGCCCCGGCGACGACCATCAGGACGTGGCGGTCGGCGGGGTTCATGCCGCCGTGCTCGGCCAGCTTGCTCGGCTTGGCGTAGACGATGCCCTCCTGGACCTTGCCGAAGACGTCGGGGTAGCGGCCGTCGGCGACGGGAACGCCGAAGAACCGCGCGGCGTCATGGCCCGCCCAGATCCGTGTCAGGCCCGAGTGCTGGACCGTGACGGGCTTCTTGTCGACGTCGTAGCCCTGGGCCGGGTGGTTCCAGAGGTAGCTCTTGACGAAGTCGCAGGCGGCCTGCGAGTTGTCCGAGAGGTAGGACTGCCACAGGTCGTCGTTGGTGCCGGCGACGATGAGCGTGGGGTTGTCCCGGTGCGACTTCTGCCAGGCGGCGTTGATTGCCGTGACGATCGGGCCGTCCTGGACGGTGACGAGCCTCTTCGGGTCCTGCGGCGACTGGCCGTGCTTGGCCGTGACGATGACCGTGGTCGAGCCGGTGAGGCCGTCCGCGTGGATCTGCGACTCCATCCGGCCGAGCTGGGCGTCGACATAGTCGAGGGCGCTGGACAGGACGGGGCCGGGAACGAGGTGCCCGTCGACCCACTGGTAGCCGCCGGGCTCCGGGGCGGTCGTCTGGTAGTTGCCCTGTGCGTCCGGGCCGAGGAGCGTGCTCGAGGTGGAGCGGGACTTCTGGGCGACGGAGACGACCTGGAAGTTCATCCCGAAGATGGCCGGGGTGCCCACGTGGCTGCGGCCCGAGTGGTCGCGGCCGTCGATCTCGTTGAGGACCGCCCGGACCTTGTAGCCGTCGTACTGCTTCGTCGCGGCCTCCACGTGCGCCCAGTCGTCGTCCTGCGGGTACGGCACGCCGTTCGGCTCGACCGCCTGCGAGTCGATCTCGGGCCCGAAGAAGTCGTCGATGCTCCTGCCGTTCGAGCCGGGACCGTTGAACGACATGTACACCGCGTGCTTGTCGGACCAGGCGGTGCGCATCCCGGCCCGGTGCGCGATCTGGAAGATCGAGTTGTCACCGAGGTAGTCCCAGGGCATGACGTGGCTGCAGTCGGCCGGGTTGACCGGGAAGGTCGCGGGGTTGAACGACGAGGCATCGTTCTTGAGGTCCATGATCTTGGCCGGGTCCTTGTCCGAGCCTCCGGCGAAGACCGAGCCGTTCTCGTCGAACGAGGGGAAGGAGCCGTTGGCCGGGTTCACGAAGTCGGGAACGTCGGCCAGCGCGTCGTCCGGCGAGTCGTAGACGACGTCCCCGCCGGTGGCCGGACGACCGGGCACGCAGGCTGCCCCGGGCGCGTCGGTCTTGTGGCTGTACTCGACGTCGTAGTAGACGCCCGTCGATCGGGGGTTGCCCCCGGTCATCAACGCGGTGCCACCAGGGTCGGAGTCCGAGGGGTTGGACGTCCGGGCATTGCTGAACTCGACGCCGGCGTGGGTCAGCCGCGCGAGTGTCGAGCTCGGATGGTGCGCGACATACCAGTCGAGGTCGCTCTGGTGCATGCCGTCGACCGAGATGAGCAGCACGTGCTTCTGCGGCTGGCGAGCGGTGCCGTGGCCCGGAGAGGCGTGGGCGACGGAGGCGGTTGCACCCGCAGCCAGGGCGACGGTGGCGGCGGCCCAGGCGGTGGCCGCAGTGCGATGGCGATGCATCATGGATCGTTTCTCCTGGTGGGTCGTCATGGTGTGCGTTACCACCTGACCAGCGCTTCCTGCGGCCGTTCTTCGAGCACGGCCAACTGCACGTGAACGCACGCAGAAACTCCGAAGAGCACCTCACGAATGCGCGGCGCTCCACGCGCGGTGTGCCGCGTTCACCGCGTCCCAGAGCTGCTCTCGGTAGCCGGGCGGGACGGCATCGAACCGAAGGTCGAAGACGTCGGCCAGCACGTCGAACCACTCCGTCTTGCGGGTGATCGGCTGGTGGGTGAACGCACCGGCACCGACACGGGACAGCACCAGCCCGCGGATGACGTCTGCGCCGTCGACGTCACGCCGCTCGGCCATCGGCACCCGGACGAACCCGGACTCGGGCGACGTGGACAGCCACTGGTGCTGGGCCGTGAAGTCGGACAGCACGGCTTCACCGCTCGTCCAGGTCATGCTCCGGAAGCCGCCGGCCGGGTCGTGCGTCAAGGTCCAGGCCACGTCACCGTCATCACGGTCCCCCGTGTCGGCCTTCTCGAGGGTCAGGTGGAACGGCGCCTGGTAGTACGCGCCCGGTGCGAGCGGGAGCGGTTCGTAGAGCGCGTCCCCGAGGCCTTGGTCGACGTACCAGCATCCCGATGGGTTCTCGCCGGTCGGGAGGCCGGTGACGGTGAGGACCAGGTGGTTGCCGCGCGCCCTTGGGTCAGGCCCCGCGCCGGAATCCGGCTCCGGGTCGCCGGCCTGGACGCCGCCGACGTGCCCGTGCACGGCGTAGCCAAGGGAGCGCAGCAAGAGCCCGAGGGCGCCGTTGAGGTGGTAGCAGTACCCGCCTCGACCGCCGAGTGCGATGCGCTCAGCAGCCTCGCCCGGGTCGGTGGACCATCGCTCGCCGGCGGGTATCCACAGCGTCTCGTACGGCACACGCTCCGCGTGGCGCTGCACGAGAGCCTGCAAAGCGTCGGCCGAAGGCGGCTCGGGGCCGACCCCCAACCGCGCGAGGTAGGCCGCACGGACCGCAGGGCCGAGTTGCCCAGGAGACTCGAACACGTTCCACCCCCAGCTGTCCGGATCAGGCCCCCCAGCCCGGACGCGGCCATCCTCCTCCGTCGCAGGTCACTCGTACAGTCCACCCAAGACGCGATGACCGGTCAGGCATCTTGAGCCCGCCGTCCGGGCCTGCTCAAAGCGCCTTCGGCTGCAGGGCGCTCTCGAGAGAATGGGCACACGGTGACGAAGACGCCGCGTTGTGCGCCGGCCGTGTGGAAGGTGCCGGCAGGCGCCGCTCTTCCCAGGAGTGGTCATGGCAACCACGACACCTCGAGATCCTTATCGCAAGGCCTCGGCCAATGCCGCGAGGGCCGGGTCGCGCTCAGCCGGTGACGTGCGCGTCCGCCGGCGAGTGGCCCACCCGAGGGCACCCTCGCCCCAGTCCCACACGGGCCCACATGCACTGGCGGCGAAGCCGAGCGCAACTGACGGAAGTGCGCACGACGCCACCCGGCAGGCTCCCGCCCTGCATCGAGTCCTGACCCTCACCGACGCGGTGGTCGCCATTGCGATGACCCTGCTGGTGCTGCCCCTGGTCGATGTCGCCGGACAGGTGGGCACCGGCACCATCGGCGCCTACGTGGCCAACCACGGCAACCTGTTCCTGTCCTTCGCCATCAGCTTCGTGGTCATCTACGTCTTCTGGGCTGCGCACAGCGTCGCGTTCCGCCGGCTCGAGGACACCCACACCGAGGCCCCGGCCCTGCATCTGCTGAACCTGGGCTGGCTGCTCCTGATCGCCTTCCTGCCCTTCCCCACCGCCGTCGTTGGGCGAGAGCTGACCACTACCTCGGCGCCTGTCTACATCGGCACCATGACCGTGCTGTCCGCGCTCACAGCCGGCATCATCACGGTGACCGACCGCGTCATCGGACCACCGCGGCGGACCGCCTGGGCTTGGCTGACGACTGCGATCTTCGGGCTGTGTGCTCTCCTCAGCCTGGTCAGTGCCGACCTCGGAATGCTCGCACTGCTGTCCGTCGCAGTCGTCCGCGTCGTCGAGCGGAGACTGCTCCCTCGTGACCCGGCCCGGCGCGGCGACCGGCCACCGGCTTCCTGAGCATCCGCTCAGCCACCTTCCCCGGGGCGACGGAGGCCGGCCGCCGGGGCGTCACCGGGCGGCGACCTGCCGGACACGTGCGCGTGCGTCACTGGATGCGTGAGGCCCCAGACGCTTGCCAGCGCAGGGAACCCTGCGCGGAGCCGTATGAGGGCAGCCCGGCTGAGTCAGGAGATCCGATCATGATCGCAACGGCCGTACACGCAGCAGAGGTTCCCGGCGCTGTGTTCACCCTGGAGCACGTCGACCACGCCACCTTGACCGTGGACCGGTTGCCCCGCTCCTCCAACCTGCTCGAGTGCGCCACGTGCGGGATCTCCCGGGGGCGACACCCTGCTCGCCACGGCTCCTGTGCGTCGTTCACCCGCCCCCGGCTGCCCGACGGCTACCGCTACCTCGACGAGGTGGAGGAGGGCACGCCCATCCGAGCGTTCGGCCAGCCCGGCTCAGACGTCGAGGTCGTCAGCGCCATCGAGCCCCTTGACGCCGGCCGGCCCATGCTGCGCGTCGTCACCCACACGCTGACGCGTCCGTGGACGACGTCCGTGACTCGTTACGTCAGTGCGGACGGCATCGTCGCCGTCTGAGTCCCACTTACAGCGCAGTACGTGCTCGTCCGCCTTACCCGCCCGCCATCGCCGCCCGCCATCAGCGCCCGCGGTCACGAGACCTGGGGTGCGCTTTCTGGTTCCCGCTCCGTAGACGCGTGTTCACGGAGAGTTCGATCCCCCGAAAAGCTCGGAAGCTAGCGTGACAGCCGATCGCCTTCTCGGCGATTCCCGTGGGGTGCACAGACTCAATGCATCGTGAGGCGAGCTATGGGTTCGGGTCCGGGGCGGCCGGCATTACGAGTAGGAAGGCACCTCACCCCTGCCGACGGCGCCTGCCTGATGGAGCTCGTCGCCATGGCCGCCGGTGAGCGATGGGGAGACCGCCCGTCGTGTACGCACCCTCTGTTGGGCCACGTGGCCAGGCGGGTCAACGACGCCATCTCGGACGACGGCCGGGGCGCACTGACGTCGTTCATCCCGGCACTGGTCGGAGCCCGCGCCGACGGGGCCTGGGCGTATGCCGCGATTGCCGCCGCCTGCACCGGCACCGCACTCGAGCGGTGTCCGTCTGTGTGGCTCCGGGTGCTGGATGCCGCCGCGAGGCGGCGGGCAGATGCCGGTGACTCTCGACGCCGCTGGCTGTACGTCAACGGCACGGCATACCGAAGCGTTGACCTCGCCGTGTTCGGCGTCTCCGGGCTCAAGCAGCCGGAAGCGGACGAAGCACTCAGATCCATGCTCCAGCAGGCCATTCTGGCCGTCTCGGCCGATCGTCCCTCGGCGCTGGACAGCCGTCGGAACCTCGACCCGCTGGAATCCGTTCAGTGACGCGGTGAGGACCCCATGTGGTCCCGTCAGCTGTCGATGGGCTCACTGGAGACTGGGGTGTCTTTGGGAAGGACGTCACCCTCGCGCAGCGCGAAGGCGAGACGATCGCGTGCCGCATGCTCCACGAGCACCGGGACGAAGTCGCGGACCGGTCCGACCAGTTCCGAGTGCGCCAACCTCACCGCGGCCGCGATCACATCGGGATGCAGGTCAGGAAAGCGCTTCTCGAGGCGGGCCTGCACCTCTGCCAGCGCTTTCCGTTCCGCGGCGCTGTCCATAGACCAATGCTCCGGCACCGCCGAGGGGGCCGCAACCTTCTCTCGGGAGTGAACCTCGAGGGCTCAGCGACCGCCCGGCCACGCCGTCGACGCCGAGCTCGTGGCGTCCGCACCGAGAACCCGGACGGGCCGCCCGAGCGCCGGACACGCCACGCGTACGACGCCGTCCGCGTGGTGGCGAACTCAGTCAAGCGCTGGCAGCCGCCTCCATGGCGCGCTCCACCGCGCTCGGGAATCGCGTCTCGAAGTCCAGCACAGCAACCCAGTCGGACTTGACGAAGATCCGCATCATGTTCGACGTGATCGCCCGCAGGTTGGCCAGCCACGCCTTCGCGGCCTCCTCCCCCATGGTGCGCAGGCACATGGCCTCGTACTCAGGCGCCACGCCCTCGACCGTGTCGACGCGGATGGAACCGCGTATCTGGAGAACCTTGTAGGGCATCTCGTCCGTGTCGATCGACACGGCGACCCGGGCGCCGTCGTGCAGGGCCTTCACCTTCGGCGAGTCGGGCGGCGTGCCGAAGACGATCTCGGTCCCGTTCCAGTGGAATCCGATGGGGACCACCCGGGGCGTCCCATCCGTCCACTGGTAGGCAAGGCGTGCGGGTCCCGGGGACTGGAGCAGCCGTTGTGCGACCTCGTCATTCAGGAGGGCGAGGCTTCCTTGGTGCGTGGTCATGACGACCACTCCTCTCGGTCGGCACGGACGCCTGTTCCCTTCAGGGTCCTACTCAGCAGTGATCGTTGCGAGCGAATCGGCAAAGGAGCCAGGGCCAGAGGGGCGGGTCTGGATGCAGCCGTGACGGGCCGGACAGCTCGCTCAGCTCGACGGCATACGTGCGTGCCGCTCGTAGTGCCGCGTCGAGGCCGGGACTGCCTGTCATGCCTTCGAGCGGTGATGGGGGAAGCTGCTCCCGAGCCGTGACCGTGGGTGGGTCGAAGGGCATGTCCGGCATCATGAGCGGCATGAGGCCCTGGGCGGACCAGGGCACGGCCGGTGAGGACGCCACATCACTTGAGCCCGAATCTCGCCATCTGACGGAGAGTGTCCATGCGGCGAGCCCGCCACGCCGTCCGAGACCGCGCCCGCCGGCGGCGGTTCACGGAAGGGCGGCGCTTCACCCGGGAATCAACGTGGTGTGAGGACGACGAACGGCAGGCCCTCGCACCGGGCGGCACTCCAGTCCGGGTGGTCCAGCGCCTTCGCCTCCAGCCAGGCTTCGATCGGGAGGTCGCGGATCAGGTCACCCGTGACCCATGTCGGATCGGACGACGTGACGACACGACCGGCGGCGTTCACGAGGACGCAGGTTCGGTCGACCGTCGCCATCACGTCGAGCAAGCGCTCCTCTAGCCAGGCAACCAGGACGTCCACGCCGACAACCCCGGCGAACGACCCAGCGACGAAAAGGGGACAGGTGAAGGTGAGGGTGTACTGGTCGGTGCAGAGGTAGTCGACGTAGGGCCCCGTGACGTGCCGACTTCCAGTTTCGAACGGCTTTGCATACCAAGGCAGCTCGGTGTAATCACGAAACCCAACCGCGCGGGGGTCGGTCTCGGCGGCGAGCTTGGTGACGGCGTGCGCCCCCTCCCTGGACTCCACGGTCCACCACTCGAGCCAGTAGGGAGCGTCAGACAGGACGCCCGGAGCGAAGACGGCGCCGGCGCCGGCGACCGGGGTCTGCGGATCAGCGAGCAGTTCGTGACACCGTTGCTCGATGCAGAGGTCGGCGCGTCTCGGGGAGGTGAGCGACAGCGGGGCCTCGAGCAGGACCGCGATGTCGTCGAGCTGGTCGAAGGCCCAGCGTCCGAAGCCCGAGACCCACTGGGCAACGTCCTCGGCATCCTTCGTGGTCTTCATGCGGGTCACCTGGTCCTTCGCGATCGGGTATCGCGGTGCAGGGCCTTCACCGCGTCGAACAGCGCGCTGACATGATCCTCCGCCCGGAACCGGGCTGCCCGGGCGTCACCGAGAGCGACCGCCTCCACGATGGTGTCGTGACCCCGGCGGCTGTCGGCCACGGCCCCGGCCCCGGCCAGCCAGAGCACCGGCCCGATCTCGCGCTGCAGCACCATCTCCTCGCGTGTCAGGCGAGCCGACTGCGCCGTCGCGGCGAGCTCGAGGTGGAAGGTGCCCTCCTGCCGGGCTGCGCCGCTCGGCTCCTCGGCTTCGGCGCTCACGGCCGCCAGGCGACGCAGCCGCTCGACGTCCTCGGGGTCTGCCCGGTCCGCCGCGAGGGCGGCGCAGTGACCGCTGATGGCGCAGTAGTGGTCGACGAGGTCTCGCAGCTCCCCCAGTCCCATGTGGGACAGACGGGCCAGGAGCGCCGCCCGGCCGCCGTCCCGGGGTGCCTTGACGAACGACCCGCCGCCGCGACCGCGTCGCGTGACGATGAGGTCGTCGTCGCGCAGGGCGCTCAGCGCCTCGCGGACGGTCACGGTGGCGACGCCGAACCGGTCAGCCAGGTCGCTCTCGGGCGGCAGCATGCTGCCGTCCGGCAGCAGACCTAGCGCGATCGCCTCTCCCAGGCGGCGGCGTACGGCGTCGGCGCGCCCCTCCGCGGGCAGCGGGGCGAAGACGGCGGCATAGGGCCCCAGCGGTATCGACCGGTCTGCCATCGCCCTCCTAATCAGTTCGGCCTCACCTCTTGCGCTCCAAACATATGGACCCATACCTTTTCCGTCCAGAGGCAAAGAAGCTGACCCCGAAGGAGCCCGAATGTCCGCCAGCACGGCGCCCGGCACGCCGGCCATCCGGCTCAGCGCACTGCGCAAGGAGTTCTCCGGGACGCCGCCCGTGGTCGCCGTGGACGACGTCGACCTCGACATCCGTCCTGGCGAGTTCTTCTCGATGCTTGGGCCGTCGGGCTCCGGCAAGACCACGGTGCTGCGGATGATCGCCGGTTTCGAGCAGCCGACGGCCGGTCGCATCGAGCTCTCCGGCGAGGACGTCACACGGCGTCAGCCCTACGACCGGGACGTCAACACCGTCTTCCAGGACTACGCCCTCTTTCCCCACATGAGCGTCGCCGAGAACGTCGAGTATGGCCTGCTCGTCAAGAAGGTCTCTCGCGCGGAGCGGCGAAGCCGGGTGGCCGAGGCCCTGGACCAGGTCCGCCTCGCCGACCACGGCAACCGGCGCCCGTCGCAGCTCTCCGGCGGTCAACGCCAGCGCGTTGCGCTCGCGCGCGCCCTCGTCAACCGCCCTACCGTGCTGCTCCTCGACGAGCCGCTGGGCGCCCTTGACCTGAAGTTGCGTGAGCAGATGCAGGTCGAGCTGAAGGGCATCCAGCGCGACGTCGGCATCACGTTCCTCTTCGTCACGCACGACCAGGAGGAAGCGCTCACCCTGTCCGACCGGATAGCCGTGTTCAACGCCGGTCGGATCGAGCAGGTGGGCACGGCCCGCGAGGTCTACGAGATGCCTGCCTCCGCCTTCGTCGCCAGTTTCGTCGGCACGTCGAATCTGCTGACGGGCGAAGCAGCCCGCGCCGTGAACCGGCGTGACGGCTCCTTCGCCATCCGCCCCGAGAAGCTCGCAGTCGTGCCGGCCGGCACACCGGCCGCCGACGGTCTCATGAGCGCCGAGGGGACCCTCCAGGAAGTCGTCTACGGCGGCTCCGTCACACGCTACGTCGTGGTCCTCGACGCCGGGGGCAAGCTCACCGCTCTCGAGCAGAACACCGGCACGCGGGCCGACTCCGCGACCTTGCAGCGAGGGGAGCGCGTCGCACTCCACTGGCGGCAGCAGCACGTCATCGACGTTCCCGGGGCGCCCACGCCGGAGTCCACGCCACTCGCGGCACCACCACAGCAATCACTAATCAGATGAAGGAGATCCGCGTGCGCACGTCAAAGAAGTCCCTGCGCGGGACCGTAGGGGTCGTCGCGGCAGTGGCCGTCCTCGCGCTGGCCGGATGCAGCAGCTCCACCTCCGGCTCGCCGGGCGCCAGCGGAGCGCCCGGCGGGATGCAGGTGCCGAACCTCAAGGCCCTCAACAAGCTCGGCACCCCCGAAGGTGAGGTCAACGTCCTCGCCTGGCCCGGTTATGTCGAGAACGGCAGCAACGACCCTAAGGTCGACTGGGTCACCGACTTCGAGAAGTCCTCCGGGTGCAAGGTCAACGTCAAGACGTTCGGCACGTCCGACGAGGCCGTCCAGCTCATGCGCACCGGTCAGTACGACACCGTGTCCGCCTCGGGAGACGCGACCTTGCGTCTGATCGCCGCAGGCGACGTCGAGCCCGTCAACACCTCGCTCATCCCCAACTACGCCGACATCTTCGACTCGCTCAAGATGAAGCCCTGGAACTCGGTGACGGCGTCGCCTACGGCATCCCCCACGGGCGAGGCGCCAACCTGCTGATGTACCGCACCGACCTCGTCAAGCCCGCGCCCGACTCGTGGGGAGCCGTCTTCGACCAGGCCGGCGCGCAGAAGGGCAAGGTCACGGCATACGACTCACCCATCTACATCGCCGACGCCGCGCTCTATCTCATGACGGCCAAGCCCGAGCTCGGCATCAAGGACCCCTACGCCCTCGACGACAAGCAGCTCGCCGCTGCCGTCGATCTGCTCAAGGCCCAGAAGGCGAACGTCAGCGAGTACTGGTCCGACTACCTCAAGGAGGTCCAGGCCTTCAAGAACGGCTCGACGACGATCGGCACGACCTGGCAGGTCATCGCGAACGTCACGCAGGGCGAGAAGGCCAAGGTCGAGGCGATCCTGCCCAAGGAGGGCGCGACCGGCTGGTCCGACACCTGGATGGTCAGCGCGAAGTCGAAGCACAAGACCTGCGCCTACGAGTTCATCAACCACATCGTCTCCCCCAAGGCCAACGCTCAGATCGCCGAGTACTTCGGTGAGGCGCCGGCGAACAAGAAGGCGTGCGCCGAGACCGCAGACCCCAACCACTGCAAGGTCTTCCACGCCGAGGACGAGGCGTACTTCGCCAAGGTGCACTACTGGACGACGCCCATCAGCGCCTGCCTCGACGGCCGCACCGACGTCAAGTGCACCGACTATGCAGCGTGGACCAAGGCCTGGACCGAGATCCGCAACAGCTGAGGCCCGCGGCGCCCCAGCGCTGACCACGGGCCACGGCTGACCCACGACCAGCGACGACCAGCCACGACCGGCCGGTAACCGCCCGACCGGCACGACCGGTCACGAACGACCAACCGCACCGAGGAGGCGACGATGAGACGACGCAGCGGGCTAGCAGCCCTTCTGGGCCCACCCCTGCTGTGGCTCGTCGTCGCCTACCTCGGTGCGCTGGCCGTGATCTTCGCGACGGCGTTCTGGACGACGGACCCGTTCACGAACCTCGTCGTGCGCACGTTCACGCTCGACAACTTTCGCGGGCTCGGCAACTCCACGTATGCCGGCATCGTCGGGCGCACCCTGCTCATCGCGGTGCTCGTGACCGTGCTCTGTGTCGTCATTGCGGTGCCCTTCGCGTTCTTCATGGCGCGGGTCGCGCCGCGCCGGCTCCGCGGCCTCCTGCTCGCAGGCATCCTCGTGCCCCTCTGGGCGAGCTACCTCGTCAAGGCGTACGCGTGGCGCACGATGGTGCAGCCGGGAGGAGTCCTGGCCAGCACGTTCGGGGCCACACCTGGCTACGGCCTCGCCGCGGTCGTGCTGACGCTGACCTACCTGTGGTTTCCCTACATGGTGCTGCCGGTCTACGCCGCGTTCGAGCGCCTTCCAGAGAGCCACCTCGAAGCGAGTGCCGACCTCGGCGGCCGGTCTTTCACGACCTTCCGACGCGTCGTCGTGCCGTCGCTGCTGCCGGCCATCGCCGCCGGGTCGGTCTTCACCTTCTCGCTGTCGCTCGGGGACTACATCGCCGTGCAGATCGTCGGCGGCAAGCTCCAGGTCCTCGGCACCGCGGTTCTCCAGAACATCACCCTGGACCTGCCCTTCGCCGCGGCGCTCGGCACGGCCTCGGTCGTGATCATGGTGCTCTACCTGCTCGCCGTGCGTCGCACGGGCGCGCTCGACAACCTGTGAACGCACATCGTACGGAAGAGATGATGAGGAGGCGGCGATGAGGCTCGGGCGCGGCTCGAAGGTGGCCCTGACGGCGTTCGCGACGGCCGTGCTCGTCGTCGTCTACGTGCCGTTGCTCGTGGTGACGCTGAACTCGTTCAACAGCGACAGGACGTTCGGCTGGCCACCGCCGGGCCTGACGACCCAGTGGTGGCGAGCCGCTCTGCAGGCTCAGGGCCCCCGTGACGCGCTGCTGACGTCGGTGCAGGCCGGGCTCGGCGCGACGGCGATCGCCCTCGTGCTGGGGACGCTGCTCGGCCTGGCTCTGAGCCGATACGACTTCTTCGGCAGGCACGCCGTCTCGATCCTCGTCGTCCTGCCGATCGCGCTGCCGGGCATCGTCACGGGCATCGCGTTGCAGTCGGTCATCCAGAACGTGCTGACCCCGGTCTTTGGCATCGGCGCCGGACTCTTCACGATCATCGTGGGCCACGCGACGTTCTGCATCGTCATCGTCTTCAACAACGTCACGGCGCGACTGCGGCGCCTGGGCGGCTCTCTCGAGCAGGCGTCGGCGGATCTCGGCGCGCGACCGTGGACGACGTTCCGACGGGTCACCCTCCCGCTGCTGCGATCGAGCCTGCTCGCCGGCGCGCTCCTCGCCTTCGCGCTCAGCTTCGACGAGATCGTCGTGACGACCTTCACCGCTGGGCCGGAGAGCCAGACGCTGCCCATCTGGATCTTCAACAACCTCTTCCGCCCCAACCAGGCCCCCGTCGTCAATGTCGTGGCCGTCGTGCTGATCGTGCTCTCGATCATCCCGGTCTGGCTGGCGCAACGGCTGGGCGGTGCTGACGCGGCCGAGAGCCGTCTCTAGCCCAACCGCAATCAGCGCACGGAGCCGCCGCGCACCGGTGGGATGGCCGGATGTACCCCAGATCAGACGCCGAGTAGTGGATGAGTCTGCCGATCCACCTGGCAACCCTCACGACCGGGAGCCTGTCGGCGTGGTCGGGCCAAGTCCGGCAGCAGGCTGCCGGACTTCGAGCTGTTTGCATCCCTGTGCACGGGTGACGATGCGGTCGCCCAATGGAGCCTGGGGCTGCAGGGTGTCGCCCGCAGTCACACCGTCGGTGCCCACGCCGGCGCAAATCTCGTCGGTGCCGATGGTGCGGGCCATCACTTGGTCCACCACCACTCGCGTGGGTGATTCGGTTGCAGTGATGCGAAACTGGCTTGTGCAGTAGCCGGACTCACGCCAGGGAAAGACGACCGTGATGATTCGCTGATCGACGCTCTTCTCGGGGGCGACAACGTACAGCGGAGTGATCGGCGTGGAGTACGCCTCGATGGTCTTGTGCTGCGCCAGCCAGCTCGCGACCGCCATCACCGCGACGAGCAGCACGATGCGCATTGGCGAGGTGGACGAGAGGGACAGCTCCTGGGAGGACCACATCCCTGTACTTCGGGTCTACATCTCCCGTAGCGCCTGATCGGTGCCCCCGACCCGTGGTGAAGCGTCCGATTGCCTCGCCTGGGACTCCGCCCTGGCCATCACCGACGTGCGCGCCGCGGCCCCCAGCATTTGAGGAGCGTCAAGCCTCCGCCACGAGCGTCGAGAGGTAGTCCAAAAGGGGGCCCTCCCTGCAGTCCGGGACTTTCGCCCCGCGACCACGCGAATTGAGGGGTGCAGGCTGGCTTCATGGACACCGAGGCACTCCGTCCGTCTGCCGACGAGTTGCTGCACTCGCTCGGACACGCCGTGATCGCCACGGACACGCAGGGGACGGTGCTGTTCTGGAACGGCGCCGCCGAGCAGCTGTACGGCTGGCCCTCTGCGGAGGCCGTTGGACGTGACATCACCGAGGTGACGGTGCCCGAGCTCTCACGGCAGGCCGCGGAAGAGATCATGACTGCTCTGCGGGAAGGCCGGTCCTGGTCCGGCGGATTCCCGGTTAGCAACCGGAGCGGCCAGGTGCTGCACGCGCTGGTCACCGACAGCGGGGTGTACCGCGATGGCCAGCTGATCGGCATCGTCGGCGTCTCCCTCAACCTGGGCGACGCCGTCCGGCACCTGATGGAGCGCTCCAGCGACGCCGCAGTCCTGATCGACGAGCACCTCGTGGTCAACTACGCCAGCCCAGCGGTCGGCAACCTCTTCGGCTGGCCGATCGAGGAGGTCGTCGGCACACCCATCACCGACCGCATCCATCCCGAGGACCAGCAAGCCTTCGAGTCGCTGCTCGCCACCGACCCGCCCCGGGCCGAGCGGGTGGGTGAGTTCCGGGTCCGCACCGACGGTGCCTGGTCTTGGGTGGAGATAGCCGCGACCGACCTCTACACCCAGCCCGGGCCGCAGGCTCAGGTCTGCAACATCCGGCACAGCCAGCGCCTCGCCCGCCTCGAGGAGCGCGAGCGCATCCTGGAGGCCGTCCACTCCGAGGTGCTCCAAGACCTGTTCGCCGCAGCGCTCGAGATCGACCGCGCGCTGGCGCACGCCACACCCTTGAGCGTGGCCCGGATCCATGCCGCTCGCGACGCTGTGGACCGAGCCATGGAATGTCTCCGCGACGTCCTCAAGTCGTAGTGGCTAGTGCTTGACCCGTCAAAGCGCGGGTCACCTGGGCCGGCGGGTCGGGTGCCTCGACGACAGGTTCCGCTAGGAACTCGACGGCCATCCCCGCTCGGGCCGCCTCTCCCAGCTTCTCGTAAGCGACCGCGGCTCCATTCAGTGGATGAGTCGGCCGATACGCCGGGGATTGCCACCGGCCGATCGGCGTGTGCTGCCGTTGGTGCCCCAGGCCCTCACCCCGCCCCAGCTCATGGCTGACTAGTGCCTCGTGCTGGTGGCCTGATGATGGATGTCGTTATGCCGCAAAGGTGCTCGTGGCCTCCTTCCACGCGGTAGCGCCGTGGGCGGCGATCACCGGGTCCGATGCCCGTTGCCGGGTGACGACGGCGTACAGCTGGCGCAGGATCGCGCCCGCGACGGCGGTCTGGGCTTGGGTCGGGGTGAGCCGGTTGTGTTCCCGGCTGGTCAGGTGGCGGTAGCGAGCGGCGTACACCCGGTTGGTCTGCAGGCATCCCCACACCGCCCGCCATGCGGCGACCCGCAGCTGCGGCCGGCCGGCGCGGGTGACCCGCGCTTTGCCGGTGAACGTGCCGGACTTACGTTTCCGCGGTGCGAGGCCGGCGTGCTTGACGACGGCCCGGGCGGAGGTGAACCGGGTCAGGTCGCCGGTCTGGGCGAGGATCGCCGCAGCCCCGACCGGCGACAGCCCGTCGATGCTGGTCGCTAGCGCGGTCAGGTCGAGCTCGTCGAGCACGGACACCATTCGCGCCTCGACGTCCGTGAGCTTGGATCGGGCCTCGTCCCAGTCAGCAAGGGTCCACTCGATCCGCTCGAACACCGCCGGCCGGTGCGCCAGCCCGGCCAACACGAGGACGAGGACGACGACTGACGAGGCGATTGACGACGACTCGCGACGAGTACTGCGGGCGGCGAGGACTGAGCATCCCTCACGTCCCGGAACCGTCGAGCTCGGAGCGATCGCTGGGCGCCGTGGAGGCCGAATGGCTGAGCTCGCCCGCCGGCGGGTGGCACGCCTCGACTCCGGACATCGTCTGGCCATAGCCGGTCCCTGGCGTGACGGTGGTTGCCTGTCTGACCCGGCGAGTCGGTAGCGGCACGGCGGCACCTTCTGCTCGGGACGGACAGTGACGATGCATGGACCCCCGGTCGGGTGGGTCCATGCATCGTCACGCCACCAGGAACTTCTCGTTCCATGGCGGCCCTGTCAGCCGCTACTGCTTCTTCTCGAGTGCGCTGATGGTGGCCTGCAGGTGGGTCAGGGCCGACAGGCTGGCGGCCTTGGTCGGCGGGGCGGCTCGCAGGGCGGTCAGGGCGTCGTCGATCGCGGAGTCCATGGTGTGCCAGTCATCCGGTGAGGCCGGTTTCATCGCGGCTTCCCCGTTGTCCCAGGCCACCTCGAGGTCCTTGACGCGCGCGGTCGCCGCGGCGAGGTCGCCCTTCCGCGTCTTGGCCGTGACGTCGTCGACGATGACGGCGAACGGGCGCAGGTCACCGATCGGCGAAGTGGCGTCCACCTCGAGGGGCTTGACGTGGGCCGCCTCTCCCTGTCCGGCGGTCGCGGTCGGGACGGCCACCGCGGGAGTGGGTGCCGGTGCCAGTACGACGGCGGCGGCCACCACCGCGACGGCCCCGGCGGCTGCCCAGGCGTAGTCGCGGTGCGGGGCGACTGCCGGCGCCTCGCCCTTGGCGCGGATGCCGTGGCGGGTGGCGTTGACCTGCTCTCGGGCCACGAGCGCGACGATGACGGCCAGGAAGATGAGGCTGGTCAGGCTCGCCCCGAGACCGAGGCCGCCGAAGGAACGGTCCTGGGTGAGCAGGTCACCCAGGGAGGCGCCGAGTGGGCGGGTCAGCACGTAGGCGATCCAGAACGCGAGCACGCCGTTCAGGCCCAGGCGTCGGGCGGCCCAGACGGCGAGGATGAGGCCGCCGAAGATGAGGGCACCGTTGCGGAACCCGAGCGAGAGCGCCTCGGTGGCCAGGTCACCGCCGGCGGTACCCAGCGCGAAGGTCGTCAGGATCGCGCCCCAGTAGTACCGCTCCCGGCGCGGGGTGTCGATGGCCGTGATGGCCAGGGTGCGCTCCTGGCGCCACCACACCGTGAACACCACGGCGAGCACGACGGTGAACACGGCGGTGCTGACGTAGAGGCTGACGCCGAGGGTGTCGGTGCAGAAGTCGGTGATCTGCGTGCCGACGATGCTCACGAGCACGACGGTGAGCCAGTACAGCCATGGGATGAGCCGCCGGGCCCGCAGCTGGGCGACGAGCGCGATCGCGAGCAAGGTCATCATCGCGCCGTCCGTGACCGCGGTGCCCAAGCCGACCTGCACCGCCAGGTAGTCGGCGAACGTCTCCCCGATCGTTGTGGAGAGGATCTTGATGAGCCAGAACGTCGCCGTGATGGCCGGCACCTTGTTGAGCATCGGCGCACTCGCAACAAGGCGCGGGGTTCGCTCGACCGAGGCAGTGGTCGTGTCAGACATGGGTGTCCCTCATGAGTCGTCGGACGGTCGACGCAGAGGCTTCACGACCACACTGAGGCCGCCCTGAGAAAAGGGGCAAAGCGGGCTCCGTGACGTAGGCGCCTGCCCCGTCGTTGATGGCCGCCGAGGTTCGGCGACTCGTGCCGTCGGTGGGCGGAACAGCACGAGGTGTCGGTCGGACGTGGTGCGGTTGTTCGACCACTCCTTCGGTCCTGCCGCATTTGCCTGCTGACCCCGGCCGACGGCGTCCTGTTCATCGCCATGCTTGCCGCGCCCCTCCTGTTCCTACTCGGGCTCGCCGCCGTCGCGCTCATCGCACGGCCGCGCCGCCGCCGGCAGAGGCTGTGCTTTGAGGACGTCCGTCCGGCCGCCCCGCCGACGCGGACGGGCGACTGATCGCCGCTCCAGGTGGAGAACAGCAAGGCCACCGACCCAGAGCCCGTTTATCGCTCATGCCGCCGAGCGGTCGTGCCGATGACGGGACAATAGGGTCCCGTCGCGTGCCAAACGGTCGCAGTGTCTGACGAGCTGATTCCCGAGACGCTGACGCTCGACCAAGCATTCCGCGCCGCATTCTTCATGGGGGACCAGTACCTGTCGCTAGAGCGGCAGCCTGACTCGGGGTTGCTGCTCTTCCACCAGTACCTGCAATCCGACCCCGCCCCCAGCACCAACGGAAGCCCCCTGAGCGGCTGCGGTAGCCAGCGGGCCGGCGACTCGCCGCGCGTCCGGGTGGCCACGGGACGGTCCCCGGGTGGCTCTCAGCCGAACCGAACGAGGTGCTCGCGGTTTTATGGAACGCCGGCATCGGCCTTGGCTCGATCGTCCGCACGCCTGTCACGGCGCCGCACCTGCCGCCCCAGGTTCCGCTCGCCGCCACCCTTGACCTGCCCGGGCGTGCCCCGGAGATGCTGGCCCGGATGCGAGACGGTCAGTCGCCGCCACCCTTGACCTGCCCGGGCGCGCCCCGGAGATGCTGGCCCGGATGCGAGACGGTCAGTCGCCGCCACCCTTGACCTGCCCGGGCGCCGGAGATGCTGGCCCGGATGCGAGGCGGTCAGTTCGACGAGCTGCTGGCCCTTCACGCCCGGTCCTGACGGCTTCAGGCGTCCTCGTGCGATTCGGTGAACATGGTCGCGGGCGCCTGAGACGATCGCTGGGCGATGACGCGTGGTGCGTGACACCGCAGGGGAGGTGGTGAAGACCGCTGGCCACGGCAGACGCGGTGACGTGGGAGCGCCCTGCCCGTGGCTACGTCGGGCATTGGCTGGGGACCTGCTGGAGGGCAGTGGCATGGCGGGATGGGATCGAGAGCCGTGGTGGCGGTGGCTGGATCTTGCGCTTCCCCTGCTGCTGTTGGCTGGGTTCGTCACCGTCGACTCGCTCCTGCCGCCGAGCGTCATCCTCGCCACCGGCTTTTCCATCGCGGGTCTCGTGGCGGCCGCCATCTCCACGGTGCCGCGCACCGCCTTCGTGGCTGCGCTGGCCGTTGTCTGCGCGGGCGTCTCGGGTCTGTGGAACCACAACATCGGTTCGCCCGCCTGGTGGGTGCGCCTTGGCCTGACCACCGGATTCGGGGTAATGGCCGTGATCCTGGCGCGGGTGCGCGTCGGACGTGAAGAGGCGTTGAAGGCGATGACGGCGATCGCCGAGGCCAGCCAGCGCATCTTGCTCCGAGCGTTGCCGTCCTCGGTCCGATCGCTGAGGTTGGCGTCGCGTTATGTGTCGGCCACCAGGGAGGCGTTGGTCGGCGGAGATCTCTACGAGGTCATCGACACACCCGCCGGGGTCCGTGCGATCGTCGGCGACGTGCGGGGAAAGGGATTGGACGCCGTCCAGCTGGCCTTCACCGTGCTGGGGGCGTTTCGACACGCGGCAGTGCGCCAGGAGTCGCTGGAGAATCTCGCCGGCGAGCTGGACAAGGTGGTGAGCGCGGTCGCTGGCGACGAGGACTTCGTGACCGCGATGCTGGTGGAGTTTCATGACGACGGCACCGCCACGGTCGTCAACTGCGGACACTGCGCACCGATCCTGCTGCTCGACGACTCGACGACTCGGGAGCTCAGCCCCACGGACACGCAGCCTCCGTTGGGCCTTGGACCTCGCCCGCATGCCGAGACGGTGCAGGTTCCGGTCGGTGCACGAGTACTCCTGTTCACCGACGGACTCATCGAGGCACGCGACGCCCACGGAGCGTTCTTCCCGTTCGACGCCTATGTCGATCAGCTGCGGCAGGGCAGCCTCGACGAGGCGCTGGACCGCCTACTGACCCGGGTGCGGAACCATACAGACGGTCGGCTGGCCGACGACATGGCTCTGGTGCTGGTCGAGCAGGTCGGCGCACGCGCGTGTGAGCCCGGCTCAAACAGTTCCACTCATTCCGGGCTGGTCCACACCGGCGACGAGCCTGCCCGGTGATGTCGACTACCTCGGTTGGCAAGGACCGGTGGACTGAGGGGGTTCGTCAGCGAACCGGTAGACGGAGACTGACCACAGCGACGTGACCACCTGACGAGAGCGAGGGCGAGTCGATGCTCGCGATCATCCGGGAGCACAACCGGCTCAACGGGTTCATCTTCTCGATCGCGGAGTTCTGCCTCATCGCTGCGCTCCTGCTTCCCTTTGTCGTCTACTACTGGGCCCACCAGCGGTGGTGGGAGGCGGTGATGGCGACCGGCATCGTCCTGAACTGCGTGACCATCAGCCTCACCGCTGTACGCCAACGCGCGCGAGGCGAGCATCAGGTCGGCCTCCGGGCGATGCGTCGGCCGGACCTGCGTCGCCAGGTCGCCCGAGAGCACCCGTCACTGGCCCGCCACACGCTGACCCTCACCCTGTCGGTTCTGGTCCCGTTTCTCGCGAGCGCGTGGGCGCTGGCCGACGTCGCACGCGCCCTCTGACAACCTCTGAGCCCGGAGGCGTCGTTGCCTACGGCTCCGCTCACAACCGCGAGGTCCGGTGGATAGTGAGCGGCCGCTCCCTCGCCCCTGCCGCTGGGGCGACGCTACGCTCGTCCGACTTTGGCTCCCTTCTGTGTCAAGAGGCCTGGTGCAGCGGGGTCGTACGCTTGGTGTTGGCGGGTCCGGGAAGTGACTTGTCCGAAGAGCCGGTCACGGGCTGTGAGCCGGTCGCGCTGGAGTCAGAGCCGTTGCCCGGGTGTCCTCCCGGGCCCGTCACTGCGTGCCGGCTCAGGTCATCGAGCAGGGCCCGATAGACGATGTCGGACAGACGACGTTTGAGGCAGCGCATCGCCTCGTTCGGGGCCTTGCCGGTGGCGACCTTCCGGTCGTAGTAGGCCCGCCCCTCGGTGGTCCGGGTGCGCAGCTGGACGGTGGCCATGATGTGCAGCACCCGGTTGATCTTGCGGTTCCCGCCGCGGGACAGCCGGTGGCGTACGTTGTCGCCGGAGGAGGCGTCGATCGGGGCGGTGCCGGTCCAGGACGCGAACTGGGCCCGGTCCGGGAAGCGGGTGATGTCGCCGACCTCGGCCAGCAGCCGTGCCGCCCCGGAGGGGCCGATGCCGTGCAGGGTCAGCAGTGCGGTGTCGACCTCGGCCAGCAGCGTCAGCAGCTCTTTGTTCGCGGCCTTCTTGCGGGCATAGATCCGCTCGAGGTCGACGACGAGCTTCATCGCGACGCGTTTGCGGGTCTTGCCGGCCACGTCCCGTGGGCGTACCGACGCGAGCAGGCGGCGGGCTTGGGCGGCGGACAGGTCGCGCTTGGCGCCGCCCGGAATCAGTTCCAGCACAAGGGCATGCAGCTGGTTGACCTTGTAGGTGTGTTCCTCGCCGATGGCTCGGCGGCGGTCGACCAGGATCCGCAGCACCTCCCGCTGGGTGTCGCGGACCACCGGCCGCAGCCCGGTCATCCGGGTCCCGACGAGCGCGACCGAGTGCGCGTCGGTGGCGTCGGTCTTGCGGCCCTGACCGGTCGCGAACACCCGCGCCCGAGCCGACAGCTTCGGCGGGACGTCGACGACGTGCTCGCCGGCGGCGATGAGCCGGTTCGCGACGTGTCGCCCGATCCCGTTGCAGCCCTCCACGGCCCACGTCCACTCCGGCCAGGCCTGGACCTGCGCGAGCATCGCGGCGAATCCCTCGACGTCGGTGGTGTACCGGCCGCCACCGAGCACGGTCTCATCGGCCGCCATGACCTCGATCGTGACGCTGCGCTTGTGCGGGTCCATGCCGATCACGACCGGACCTTCCTCGACGGTCATCCCGCTCTCCCTTCACCTCGGACCAGCTAGTTGGTCGAGCGCGGAGGGCACCGCTACTTCCGGCAGCGCATTCCCTTCTTCAGCCCCTCCGGCCCTGCGGTGCCCGAGCCGGCGCATGCCAAATGAGAGTCACGACCCAAAGGAAGGACAGCCGCTGATGAGAGCGACCAGCCGGGCACCTGAACCGAGCCTGCGCAGACACCGGTCCTACCGTCAATGAAACAAGTAGCCGCGGAGCGCGCGTCGACCGTGTTTGCAATCAGGTCAGTCGGATGAGCTTGATCCCGAGCTCCTGCCCAGGGTTGTGCAGATCCACCAGGTGGATGTGCTGATCGGGCTGTAGCTCGTTCCTCAGTTCGTGGACGCTGACACCTGGTAGGAAGTCTTGCTCGGTCACGGCAAACGCTTCGGATTCCCGCGCCACACCGTCCACCACCGTGGACGGAACGTCCACTCCTGCCGCCGAGCGGTCCTGCCGACGTCCGGTTTCGGTTCACCCGATCGCCTCATATGACAGGGCGGCCCGGCCGCCTGGAGCCCGCCTCTTGTTGAAGGAAAGTGACCACCGCCTCCGTGGCGAGCCGCAAGGGCGGAATGGTGAAGGAGCGCACACCGGTGGCGCGCTCGAGCGAGATCCTGAGTCGTAGCCACAGCCCAAATCTCTGCGTCTGGACCACCCAAGTCCCAGGCCAGCGTCCGCGTCGTCCCGCTGCCGGGCGTCGTCGCGGACGCTCTTGAGGCGCACCTGCAGAGCTACCCCTCGCGCACGCTCGTCTTCACCAACAACGTGGGTGCCCCGCTGCGCCGGTCGGCGTTCTGGACGGAGTGGAACCGTGCCCTCAAACAGGCCGGAGTGCCGGCCATCCGCTTCCACGAGCTGAGGCACAGAGGCCTGAAAGTGGATGAGTCGGCCGATACGCCGGGTTCTGTGCCGCTCCCCCGTTGCCAGGGAGGCGGTGACGGCCATCCATCTAGACCGGCCATTGCTGGCCGGCTCGAGCGTCCTACCCGCGCACTCGACCGGGCCGGCCTCCCCGACGCCCGAGGGCGTCGATCATGCGCTGTCTGGACTTGCCCCGGGTGGGGTTTACCGAGCCGCTCCAGTCACCTGGAGCGCTGGTGGTCTCTTACACCACCGTTTCACCCTTACCGGCTGCCGAAGCGGCCGGCGGTCTGTTCTCTGTGGCACTGTCCCGCGGGTCACCCCGGGTGGCTGTTGGCCACCACCCTGCCCTGTGGAGCCCGGACGTTCCTCGGCAGGGCCGAGGCCCTGACGCGACCGTCTGGCCGACTCATCCGTGGCCCAGCATAGAGGGCTTATGCCGTCCGCCGCGTCAGCGTCCCCGTGGCCTCATGTGCCCGGCACCGACCACGACCAGCAGACCGCGGTCCCGGGCCGACCGGCCGAGCGCAGTCAGACCATGCGACGGAAGGCGAGCACGGCCACGTCGTCGTGGCGGTCCGGGTCGGACACGACTTCGGCGAGCGTCTCGAGCACCACGTCGAGGTCGGTGTCGTCGTCGAGGCCGGTCAGCAGCTCCTCGGACGCCGCCTTGAGCCGGGACAGACCCGTCTCGATGCTCTCGCCCCGCCGCTCGACGAGCCCGTCGGTGTAGAGGAGCAGCACGTCGCCCACTCCGAAAGACGTGTGGGCGGCGTCGCGTGGCACCTCGCCGAGCCCGTGCACGGGCGAGCCCAACTCGGTGAGGAAGCGAGCACGACCCTCGTGGACCAGCAGCGGCGGTGGGTGTCCGGCGCGCACCAGCGACACGTCGTCGTGGGCCGGGTCGAAGAGCAGGTAGACGCTCGAGGCCATCTGGGTCGGCGGATCGGCCGACATGAAGCGGTCCATCGCCCGGGCCAGCGCCTCGGGCTGGGGGTCCTGGGTCGCGAGTACCTTCGCGGCGGACCGCATGTACGAGCCTGCGACGGCCGCGTCGACCCCTCGTCCCATCACGTCGCCGAGCACGACGACGACCCGGCCGCCGGGCAGGCCGGTGACGTCGTAGTAGTCGCCGCCGACGTCGGTGCGCCCCGACTGGCGGTAGACCGTCCCGACCTGCCAGCCCTCGAGCTCCGGCAGGTCCTGCGGCAGCAACGTCGCCTGGAGCACCGCTGCGACGCGCCGGGTCTGCGAGTAGAGGTCGGCGTTGTCGATCGCGAGGCCCGCGCGACGGCCGAGGTCCTCCGCGAAGGCCACGTCCTGTGGTGTGTAGTGCCGACCCGACTCGGCCGAGACGAAGCTCAGGACGCCGAGCGCCCGGTCCTTGGCGATGAGCGGAACCGACATGGCGCTGCACAGGCCGAGCTCTCGGGCCAGCCGCAGGTGCTCCTCATCGTGTGCCGCTGCTACGAGCATCGCGTCGGTGATCGACTCGACGAGCAGGCTCTTGCCCGTGCGCACCACCTCGGCCGCGCTACCCGGACGGTCCGGGTCGGGCGGCCACCGGGTCTCGAGCTCCCGGGCGAGCTGCACCTTGGCCGGGTCGACGTGAGCGAGCGCGAGCGTACGGAGCACGCCGTCGTCGACCAGCTGGACCGAGCACCAGTCCGCGTGGGCGGGAACGGCCAGCGAGGCGACCTGCCGCAACGTCTGGCGGTAGTCGAGCGAGGTCGCGAGCGCCTGCGAGGCGTCGGCGAGGAACTGCAGCTGCGCCGTTCGTGCGTGGCTCTCCTCCTCGGCGCGCAGTCGCAGCATGGTCTGCGCGCAGACGTCACTCAGCACCCCGAGCACCCAGAGCAGGTCCGGGTCGACCGGGCCGACCCGACCGTCGAAGCGGAAGCCGAGCGCACCGACGGCCTCTCCGCTGGCACGCGAGATGAGCGGGAAGGTCACGGAGGAGCGCTCCGTGCCGTCGTCGAGCTCGGGGTAACGCGCCAGCAGGTCGGCGCGGCTGTGGATGCTCACGACCCGGTTGGTCCGCACGGCCTCGGCCAGGGGCGAGCGTTCGGACAGGATCAGGTCGTCCCAGTCACGCGCGTCCGCAGGACTCATCCCGTGCGTTGCGATCGTGCGCAGGTGCGACTCTCCGTCGCGGACGGCCAGCACCGAGCGGGAGGCGCCCATGACCGTCGACGCCCGCTGGGTGATGGTCTCGGTGAGGTCCGACATGGTCGTGGCGGCCGCGACCTGGGCGGCGATCCGTGCGAGCGCCGCGAGGCGCGGCGACACGACGCTGCGGTCGGCTTCCGGCGTCTGCCACGGCACGTTCATGGCCACATCTTGGCAGCCGGGCCCCGCAAACGCCCATGGATGGACCAGAAGTGGGAGCATGCAGCTGTGACAGGATCAGCGAGCGCTTCCGGCAGGGAGCTCAGTCGGGTCGAGTTCGGTCCCGACGACCTGCGCCGAGTGCGAGAAGTCGTACGCGCCATCGCCGGTCAGCGCATCCCCGACCGTGCCGACAACGCGGTGCTCGCCGTGCACGAGCTGGCCGTCAACAGCATCGTCCACGGCGGCGGCCACGGGGTGCTCCGGATCGCCGAGACCGAGGACTCGCTGGTGTTCACGGTCGAGGACGACGACGGCTCCGAGACGATTCCCGAGCTCGCCCCGGCGGGGCCCTACGCCACGAGCGGTCGCGGCCTCTGGATCGCCCAGCGCCTGAGCGACGAGCTGGTCATCGACACCCGCCCCAGCCACACCCGCGTGCGAGTCCACCTCTCGCTGGTGTCCTGACCCGCTGCGTACGCGCCCCGTCAGCAGGCGACCGGCACGACGTCGATGACCTGGTCCAGGCTCATGAGCCTGACCAGCTGCAACGGCATGCCGGTGCACACGAGCTCCAGGTGCCCACCGTCCTCGACCACCCGCCGGTGGAGCCCGATGATCGCGCCCAGACCCGAGGAGTCGAGGAACGTGACGCCCCGGAGGTCGACGACCACCTTCTGGCCGGTGGTCACCTTCTCGAACGCCCGGCGCAGGTCGGGCACGGTGTAGGTGTCGATCTCGCCGGCCAGGCGCACGGTCGTCACGCCGTCGGAATGTGTGACCTCGGCATCCACTGCGCTTCCTCCCTGTTGCGGCGTCGCCATCCCACGTTAGGCGTTCATGACGCTCCGTGGGTGGAATGTCGGCGACTCGGGGGCGGAGCAGGCAGAACGTTCTCCGGTCGGGCCTCGGATCAGCCGAAGATCGGGGTGAGGCTCTCGGCCGGCAGGTCCCTCTCGACCGAGGCAAGGCGCCACTTGTCCGCGAACACCGCCACCCGCACGCCGTCGGAACGGGTGAGCACCTCGGCCCCGCTGCGGCTGTCCACGACGGGAACCGCGGCGGCGGTCACGGCGCGTGCCACCGAGTAGCCGAGTGACTCCAGCCGGATGGCCGCCCCGAACTCGTGCTCCATCCGGTGCTTCGCCACGTCGAACTGCATCGGACCGACGGCGGCCAGCACGGGAGCCTGAGCACCACGCCGGTCGGAGGTGAGCACCTGCACCACGCCCTCCTCACCGAGCTGCTCGATCCCGCGGCGGAACTGCTTCTGCTTGCCGGTGACGGCGGCCCGGGCCACCGCGAAGTGCTCGGGGGCGAAGAGCGGGATGCGCGGGAAGGCGACCTTCTCCTCGGCGAACAGCGTGTCGCCGACCCGCAGGGCGTTGGCGTTGACGAGGCCGATGACGTCGCCGGGGAACGCCTCGTCCAGGGTCGAGCGGTCGCGCCCGAAGACGCTCTGCGCATACTTCGTCGCGAACGGCCGCCCTGTCTCGGCGTGCGTCACCACCATCCCTCGGGTGAAGCGGCCGGAGCAGACCCGCACAAAGGCGAGCCGGTCGCGGTGGGCGCGGTCCATCCCGGCCTGGATCTTGAAGACGAACCCCGAGAACGGCGCGTCGACGGGTCGCGGGGCGCCCGACTGGTCCGGGCGCGCGCCCGGCGCGGGAGCGAGCGCCACGAGCGTGTCGAGCAGCTGGCGTACCCCGAAGTTGAGGACCGCCGAGCCGAAGAGCACGGGCGAGGCGGCGCCCGAGAGGAACAGCTCGTGGTCGTAGCCGTGCCCCGACGACCGCAGCAGGTCGTACTCCTCGACGGCGTTGGTCCAGGTCGAGCCGAGCAGTGACTCGGCCTCGGCCGCGCTCATCCTCGTCGTGATCGCCTCGGTGGCCCCGCCCGGCGTACGCGTGAACTGCACGAACTCGCCCGTCGCACAGTCGAGCACCCCGTGGAAGTCGCCGGCGACGCCGACCGGCCATGTCAGAGGCATCGGGTGCAGGTCGATCCGGGTCGTCAGCTCGTCCATGAGCGCGAGCGCGTCGAGGCCCGGCCGGTCCCACTTGTTGACGACCGTGATGACCGGCACCCCGCGGGCCCGGCACACTTCGAAGAGCTTGAACGTCTGCGGCTCGATGCCCTTCGCGGCGTCGACGAGCATCACGGCGGCGTCGACCGCCGCGAGCACCCGGTAGGTGTCCTCTGAGAAGTCGGCGTGGCCGGGGGTGTCGAGCAGGTTCACCACCGTGCCCTCGTAGGCGAACTGGAGCACCGCGGAGGTGATGGAGATCCCGCGGTCCTTCTCCATCTCCATCCAGTCGGAGACGACGCCGCGCCGGTTGCCCTTGCCGTGCACGGCACCGGCCTCGCCGATCGCGTGCGCGTGCAGCGCGAGCGCCTCGGTGAGGGTCGACTTGCCGGCGTCGGGGTGCGAGATGACGGCGAACGTACGCCGTCGGGCCGCCTCCGCGACGAGCTCGGGAGCGTGGGCGGTTGCCTGCGGGGTGGCGAGCAGAGTGGTTTCCATGGTCCTCCAGTGATCGCCCCGAGTCTGTCACCGCACCGGCCAGACCTCCGCATCGGACCGGGAGGGCCCCTGTGCGGTGGGTGACCTGAGTCACCAAGGGAGCGAATCGCCAACTATCGTCGGAAGCTGTTCGTTCTCCCTCGGAACACGACCGCAACCGACTCCGGGACCATGACGCACCACCCAGCTGACGACCTGACCACCCGCCGCACCGGCGCCTCGCCCGACCCGGACCCGGACGCCCCGGAGGGCGCCGACCCCGACCGGCGAGCCGAGTCACGGGCCGAGCCACGAGCCGAGTCACGGGCCGAGCCACAGCCCCGGGCCAGGCTGCTCGACCTCTCCCTGAGCCAGCTCGTGGCCGGATCCATGGCGGCGGCCACGGCAGCAGCGCTCGGCTCCCGCCTCGGCGTCGCCGGCACCATCACCGGCGCCGCGGTGGCGAGCGTCGTCTCCGCGATCGCCGCGAACGTCTACACCAACTCGATGGCCCGTGCCCGCGAGGCCGTCGTCGTCGTGCGCTCGCGCCGGCTCGCCGACGGTCGCGTCGTCCAGGTGGCGACCGAGACGGTGGACACCCCGCGCGACCCCGACCGCGGTCCCGGCTGGTGGCGGCGGCTCGACCGCGCCACCACACGCCGGCTGCTCCTGATGGCCGGTGCGGTCTTCCTCCTCGCCGCCGCCGTCGTGGTCGCGCTTCAGCTCGTCACGGGTGCCCCGGTGACCGGGACCGACATCGGCACCCGCACCTCGGTCGGCCGCACGCCCTCACCCAGCACGCCGGCCTCCACCCACACCCGCCCGGCCTCCCCCACGACGCAGGCGACCGACGGTCCCACGACCGCCACGACCGGCCCCTCCTCCGACTCCACCGGCGGCCCCACCGGCGGCTCGGTCCCGGCGACGACGCCCGCAGAGCCCCTCGCCACCTCGGCGCCGCCCTCGGCGCCCGCGGCCTCGAGCACGGCACCGGACCTCACGGGCACCCCCGCGCCACCGGTCGGCCAAGGCGGTCAGGACGCCCCCGGCGCCGCCGGGGGCGCAACGGCTCCGCCCGCCGCCGGGCCGACCGCACCCTGACGCCCGACAGCTCCCCGACGACTCACCCGACGGGCGAGCGGACGTGGCGGGACGGCATACGTCCTCGGTCCACGCCAGGCGGGAGCCTCAGGCGACCGTGAGCGTCACGGAGCCCGTGGTCACGTCGGCGGCATCGACGCGGACGGTGACGGTCTCGCCCGCCGTCGCGTGGCCGCCGGCCTTCGCCACGACCGCGAGGTCGATGAGCTGCACGACGACGCCCTTGTCGTTCTCGTCGACGACGACGGCCTCGAGCGTGCGCCCGAGGTAGGGCCGCAGCTCGGCTGCCTCCACGGCGTCGGTGCAGGCGCGCTCGACCCCGTTGGTGCGCCGGTCGGACGTCGCCATGATCTCGGGGAGGGTGGGCAGGGCCTCGCGCACCCACTGCGGCACGTCCTCGCCCGAGGAGAGCGCCTCGCACACGACGAGGCCGAAGCGGTCGACGAGCCGGCGCAGCGGCGCGGTCACGTGGGCGTACGGGTTCGCGACGGCGGCGTGCAGTGGCTGCTCGGGCACCGTCCCGTCGAAGGGGGTGTAACCCGCGCCGCGGAAGAGCGCCGTGGCCTCGTGGATGAGCGCGAGGTGACGCGGGTCGGTGCGGTCGAGCGAGCGAAGGAACTCCCCGTACGCGAGGTCCTGGGGCCACGCGACGCCCGCCGCAGCTGCCTGGCGACGGAAGCGCGCGAGGTCCCGCGGCTCGGGGGGCGGCATCGTGCGCAGGATGCCGATCTTGCCGCGGAGCATGAGCTCGGCCGCACCCATGCCCGTGAGCAGGGAGATCTGGGCGTTCCAGTCCTCGGCGGCGAGCACGGGGCGGAAGGAGATGCGGAAGCGGCCGTCCTCGTCCTCCTCGACCTCCTGCTCGGGCATCGGCAGGCTGGCCCCGCCGCGCTTCCGCTCGAGCTCGACACGCTTCTCGCCGACCTCCTTGAGCAGCACGAGACACTCCTCGGCCGTGCCGGCGTCGACCTCCTTCTGCACCTGCTCGTAGTCGTAGCGCCGCACGCTGCGCACCATCGCCCGGTAGACCTGAACGTCCGTCCCCTCGCCGTCGGCGGCGAGGGTGATGTCCCAGACGAACGCCGGGCGCACCTGGTCCGGCAGCAGGCTGGCGGCACCCTCGCTCAGCTCGGTCGGGTGCAGCTGGATGCGCTCGTCGGGGCAGTAGACGGTCTGTCCGCGACGGCGCGCCTCGGCGTCGACCGCTCCCCCGGCGCGCACGAAGGCCGGCACGTCGGCGATGGCGTAGCGCACCCGGTAGCCCTCGCCCCGGCGCTCGATCGACATCGCCTGGTCGAGGTCCATCGAGCTGGGCGGGTCGATCGTGACGAACGGGACGGCGGTCTCGTCGCGCTCGGGCAGCGCCGCCGCACCGGCAGCAGCGGCGGCCTCGGCGGTCACCTCGGGCGGGAACCGGTCGGGGACCTCGAACTCGCGCCGCACCGCCTCGAACCGCTCGACGAGCTGCTGTGCCACCCCGCCGGGCTGCGGCGCCGGGCGGAAGACGATGTGTCGATTGGCCATGGCGTCACCCTATGCACGGCGACCACACAGCGGGGGTGGCGCGCCCGCGCAGCGCATTCGGAGCTGCGCGGGCCGCCCGCCGGCCGCCGCGTGACCGACACGCGGGAGCAATCGGACATCGGTCCGCCGGTTGCCTAGGCTGGCCTCCGTGCTCATCCTGCTCCCGCCGTCCGAGGGCAAGCTCCCACCACGGCGCGGACGCCCGCTCGACCTGTCCTCCCTCTCCTTCCCGGAGCTGACCCCGCTGCGCGAGTCGGTCGTCGAGACGGTCGCCCGCCTCAGCACGGAGCCCGACGCCGCGACGCTCCTCGACGTCAACCCGAACCTCGTCGACGACCTCGAGCGCAACACGCGGCTGCTCACCGCGCCGACCGCGACCGCCGCGCACGTCTACAGCGGGGTGCTCTACCAGGCCCTCGACCTCGAGTCCCTCGACGCCGCCTCGAAGCGGCGCGCGAACCGTTGGATCGTCGTCGTCTCGGCCCTCTTCGGCGCCGTGCGGCTCCCCGACCGCATCCCTGCCTACCGCGTCAACATCTGCAGCACCCTCCCGGGCGTGGGCCACCTCTCGCGCGAGTGGCGCCGCGAGGTGTCCGTCGCGCTCGAGACGGCCGTCAAGCCGCGCGAGCTCGTCGTGGACTGCCGGTCGAGCACGTATGCCGCCGTGTGGCGTCCCACGGGTGAGCACGCCGAGCGCTGGGTGCAGGTCACGGTCCCCGGCGCCTCGCACATGGCCAAGCACACCCGCGGCCTCGTGGCGCGCCAGCTCGTGCAGGCGGAGGCGCCGCGCACCCCCGAGGCCCTGGCCGAGCGCCTGTCCGACCGCTTCGAGGTCGAGCTGACTCCCCCGGCCCGGGCCGGACGCCCCTGGCAGCTGGCCACCACCGCGAGGTCCTGACGTGCTCGCGAGCCTGGGCCAGCTCGTCGAGCGGGTCACCCCGATCCTCGTCTTCCTCGTGGCGATCACGGTCGTCGCGGAGATCTGCGACCTGTCGGGGCTCTTCGACGCCCTGGCCCACCGGGCGGCGCGAGCGGCGCGGGGCCGGGTGGTCCTGCTGTGGCTGCTCATCGTCGGGCTTGCGGTCGCGTGCACGATCCTGCTCAGCCTCGACACGACCGCGGTGCTGCTGACGCCGGTCGCCATCACGGTGGCGCGGCAGGTGCGTGCCCCCGCGCTGCCCTTCGCCATGACGACGCTGTGGCTGGCCAACACCGCCTCGCTGCTGCTGCCGGTCTCGAACCTCACCAACCTGCTGGCCCTGCACCCTTTCCAGGGGTTGGGCGTCGGCACTCTCGGCTACATCCGCCTCATGGCGCTGCCGGCGGTGACGGCGATCCTGGCGACGGTGGCGGTGCTGTGGTTGCTGCACCGCCGCGACCTGCGCGACCGCTACTCGACCCCGCCGCCGGCCGAGCCGCACGACCGCGTCCTGATGCAGATCAGTGGTGGCGTCTGCGTGCTGCTGGCCCCTGCATTCGTGGTCGGGATCCAGCCGGCCCTCGCCGCCCTGCCCGCGGCCGTGGTCCTGCTCGCCGCGACGTACTGGCGCGCCCCCGAGCTGCTCCGGCGCATCAAGCTGCCGTGGCTCACCGTCATCGGCATCTGCGTGCTCTTCGTCGTCGTCGACACGGCCCTGCGCCTGGGGCTCGAAGCCTGGCTGCGCACCGTCGTCGGGCACGGCACCTCGCTCGCGGACCTGCTCCGCGTCAGCGGCATCGGCGCCCTGACGTCCAACGGCATCAACAACCTGCCGGCCTACCTAGCACTCGAGCCCACCGTGACGGACGCGCCGCACCGCCTCGCGGCGCTGCTGGTCGGGGTCAACGCCGGCCCGATCGTGACCATGTGGGGCTCGGTCGCGACCCTGCTCTGGGCCGCCCGCTGCCGCTCGGCCGACCTCGCCGTCGAGCCCGGCCGGATCGCCCGCACCGGTCTGCTGTGCGCCGTCGTCGCCGTGACCGCAGCCACCCTGGCACTCGTCGCGACCCCCTGACCCCGCGCCACGGCATACGCTCCCGCTGGTTCACCTTCTGTCGGTTCGAGGTGATCCTGGCGGCATCCGGTCGCCGCGATCACCTCGAACGGTCCCGAGTTCCGGCCGGTTCGAGGTGATCCTGGCGGCTCTTCGCCCCCGGGATCACCTCGAACCGCAAGGGAGGGACGGCCCGGCCGGGTCAGCCGAGGGCGCGGGCCAGGTCGTCGACGAGGTCGCGGACGTCCTCGAGCCCCACGGAGACGCGCAGGACGCCGTCGGTGATGCCGACGGCCTGCCGGGCCTCCGGCGCGAGCCGCCGGTGCGTCGTCGTCGCGGGGTGGGTGATGAGCGACTTGGAGTCGCCGAGGTTGTTGGAGATGTCGATGATCTCGAGCGCGTTCATCAGCGCGAAGGCCTCGTCCTTGCCCCCGTCGAGCTCGAAGGTGACGACGGTGCCGCCGGCGGCCATCTGGCGCCTGGCCAGCTCGTGCTGCGGGTGCGACTCGAGGAACGGGTGCACGACCCGAGTCACCTTCGGGTGCGACTCAAGGAACCGCGCCACCTCCAGCGCACTCTCCGCCATCCGCTGCACCCGCAGCGACAGGGTCTCGAGGCCCTTGACGAGAACCCACGCGTTGAACGGCGACATCGACGGTCCGGTGTGGCGCATGAGGTTCTGCACCGGCCCGTCGATGAACTCTTTCGGCCCTAGCACCGCGCCGCCGAGCGTGCGGCCCTGGCCGTCGATGTGCTTGGTGGCGGAGTAGACGACGATGTCGGCGCCGAGCTCCAGCGGCTTGGAGAAGACCGGCGTGCCGAAGACGTTGTCGACGACCACCTTCGCGCCGGCTGCGTGCGCCAGCTCGGTCACGGCTGCGACGTCGACGAGCTCCTGCATCGGGTTGCTCGGCGTCTCGAAGAAGACGGCGGTCGTCGGCTCGGACAGCGCCTCACGCCACTGGTCGAGATCGGCGCCGTCGACGAAGACGGTCTCGACGCCCCACCGCGGCAGGATCTCGTCGAGGATGACGAAGCACGAGCCGAAGAGGGCGCGGGAGGACACGACGCGGTCGCCCTTGCCGAGCAGTGCAGCGAGCGCGACGAAGACCGCCGACATCCCCGAGCCGGTCGCGAAGCAGGCCTCGGCGCCCTCGATCTGGCGAAGCCGCTCCTCGAACATCGTGACCGTCGGGTTGCCGTAGCGGGAGTAGACGAAGCGGTCGACGTCGCCCGTGAAGGCGGCCTCGGCGTCCTCGGCCGTGCGGTAGACGTAGCCGGACGTCAGGAAGATCGCCTCGGAGGTCTCGTCGAACTCGCTGCGGGACAGGCCTCCCCGCACCGCGACCGTGTCGGGCCGCCAGTCAGTGCCGCTCATCCCTGCACCCACGGCAGGCCCGCGACCTTCCAGCCGGCCACCGTGCGGTGTCGCGACTCGTCGTGCGGTCCCTCGAACCCGTGCAGGATGTTGTGCGCGCTCGACCAGCCCTGCTCCGTGGCGGTCGTCGCCGCGGAGACCGATCGGACGCCCGAGCGGCACAGGAAGTAGACCGGGGCGTCCTTGGCGACGCCCGCCGCCTCCAGCTGCGAGGTGAAGCGCTCGTTGACCCGGCCGTCGGGGTAGCTCTGCCATTCCAGGAGCACCGGCTCCTTGCCGATCGGGGCGAGGTCCGGCAGCCCGACGTAGGACCACTCGGCCCTCGTCCGCACGTCGACGAGCACCGCTCCGGGCTCGTCGCGCAGCGCCGTCCACGCCTGCTCGGGGGTCACGTCACCGGCATAGCTCATGCCCCCGAATATCGCACAGCGTCCGTCAGGCGAGATGGTCGGTCCGATTGGTGAAAGCCACGGAGGCCGATCCGTCCTCCCAGACCTCGACCGCGGTGAGGCTGCCCGGCGCCGTCGCGAGCGCCCAGAACCGGTCAGGCGGCGTGCCGAGCACGTCGGCCAGCACCGACAGGACCCCCCGCCGGGTCGTCACGGCCACCACGGTGCCACCGGACGCCGCGAGCGAGCGGTATGCCGTCCGCACCGTCTCGTCACCGACCGCGCCGGGTGCCTCGCCCGACCACTGCGCCGACGTCGACGCCGACGAGCCGAGCACCGAGGCCACCTCGCTGGCGACCTGGGCGGCGAGGGCCTCGTCCGAGCCGACCACCGAGGCGGAGGGGCCGACCAGGCGCCGCACGGCGGCGACGATCCGGGGAGTGGCCGCCTCCTCTATCGGTGTCTGCACGAGCAGGAGTCGAAGCGGTCCTCCACCGGTGGCGTGACCGGCAGCCTGCCCGGCAGGACGGTCCATGGTCGACGCCGACCCGACGTCCTTCCCGACGTCCTTCCCGTCTGCCGACCCGGCGATCGCCCCGGTCGTGCCCTCGGTGCTCTCCTGCGTCAGCACGCGGTGGACGCTCTTGCCGTCCATCGCGTCGTTGCTCAGGGCGTCGGCGTCCTTGTTCTTCTCGCGCGGGATCCACTCGAAGTCGACGCTCCCACCGGCCCGGGAGATCTGGGTGCACAGCTCGCGCGCCTCGAGGGCCAGACGGCGCATGTCCTCGTGCTTGATCTTCCAGCGTCCGGACATCTGCTCGACGACGAGCTTGGAGTCCATCCTGACGCGCACCCTGGCGCCCGCGTCGATGTCGAGGACGGCCCGCAGGCCGGCGAGCAGCCCGGAGTACTCGGCCACGTTGTTGCTGGCCGTGCCGAGGGGTTCGGCGAGCTCGACGAGCACCCGGCCGGTGGCCGCGTCCCGGACCAGCGCGCCGTAGCCGGCGACACCGGGGTTGCCGCGGGAGCCGCCGTCGGCCTCGACGACGAGTCGGCGCGCGCCGCCTCCGGAGGCGCCGCTCACCAGCGGCTCACCGACCGGTCACAGGCCGGACTCGCCCGTGCGGATCATGATGCGCCTGCACTCCTCGCAGCGCACGACCTCGTCCTCGGGGGCGTTGCGGATGCGGGCGAGGTCGACGTTGCCGAGCTCGAGCCGGCAGCCTCCGCACCGGCGGTGCCGCAGCTCGGCGGCGGCCATCCCACCGCTGCTCGCACGGATCTTCTCGTAGAGCGCGACCAGCTCCTCCCCGACGCCGGCCACGATGTCGGCGCGGCCGGAGCCCACCGTCACCGCCTCCGCGTCGAGCTTGGCCAGCGCAGCGTCGCGCTCGCCCTCCAGCGCCTGGACCCGCTCGACGAGCTCGACCCGGCGGGCCTCCAGCTGCTGCACCTGGGCCGTCAGCGTCTCGGACCGCTCCATGACCTCCAGCTCGAGCTCCTCGAGCTCGGCCTGTCGCCGCGCGAGCGACGTCAGCTCGTGCTGCAGGGCCTGCAGGTCCTTGGCGCTCCCCTGCCCGGCGTCCAGGCGAGCCTGGTTGCGGGCGGCGCGGTCGCGCACGAGCTGGACGTCCTGGTCGGACTTGACCAGCTCGCGCTGCACGTCGCCGGCGGCGGTGCGGGCATTGACGATCTGCGTCTCCAGCGCCTGGAGCTCGCGGCGAGCGGCCCCGACGGCCGGCGTCTGCGGCAGCGTCGCCTTGGCGTGCGCGATCTGGTCGAGGCGCGTGTCGATGGCCTGCAGGTCGAGCAGGCGCAGCTGGCGGAACGGGTCGGCTTTCAGGACACACCTCCGGTTGGGGGGACCGCGCGGGCTGGCCGCGCGGCATTCGCACCGACGACGAACGTCCACGGCTCGGTGCGGATGGCTGAGACTCTGGTCTCGACCCTAGTCGCTGTCGCCTGCTCCCCGAGCCTCGCCAGCAGACGCCCGCGGCAGCTCTGGAGCCACAGCGACTCGGTGGCCCAGTGCCCGGCGTCGACGAGGTAGGGACGCCCGCCGCGGGCCTCCTCACGCGCCTCGAGGACCGGGTGGTGGCGCAGGTCGGCGGTCACGTAGACGTCGGCGCCGCTGGCGCGCACGTCGCCGAAGCGGTCGTCGCCCGACCCGCCCATGACCGCGACCGTCCGCACGGACCCGTCCGGGTCACCGCTGACCCGTATGCCGCCCGCCGTCGCCGGCAGGGCCGTGGCCACCGTCTCGGCGAACTCGGCGAGGCTCACGGCGGAGGCGAGCCGGCCCACCCGGCCGGCACGGTCGTCGGAGAGGGGTCGCTGGTCCACCAGGCCGAGGGCGTCTGCGAGCACGCTGGAGACGCCGGGATCGGCGACGTCGGCGTTGGTGTGCCCGACCCAGAGGGCGACACCGGCCCGGACGAGCGCGGTGACCGAGGCGCCCTTGGCGCTCGTCGTCGCGACCGAGTGCACGCCGCGCAGCAGCAGCGGGTGGTGCGTCACGAGCAGGTCGGCGCCCCACTCACGGGCCTCGTCGATGACCGCGAGGGTCGGGTCGAGCGCGAGGAGGATGCGGCGTACGGGCTGGTCGGGCTCGCCCGTGACGAGGCCGACGCGGTCCCAGTCCGCTGCGCTCTCGAGGGGGTAGAGCGACTCGAGCGCCGCGACGACATCGCGCAGACGCAGGTCGCGGGAGTCGAGGTCGGGGGCGGGATCGTCCACGTGGGCCCGGCCGGGCTCGAACCGACGACACCCGCGGTGTAAACGCGGTGCTCTACCAACTGAGCTACAGGCCCCTCACGCGCCGGTGGACGACAGGGCGTCACCGACGGGCGGCGGTCAGCCTACGGCATCGGGCGAGCCGGCGCGGAGGCTCGCCAGCGCCTCCCGGTAGGCCGTGAAGTCGCGACCCTGCCCGATCTCACGGACCTCGCTCCAGACGACGATCCCCGACCGGTCGACGAGGAACGTCCCACGCAGGGCGAAGCCCTCCTCCTCGTCGAGCACTCCGTAGCGCCGGGCCACCTCGCCGTGCGGCCAGAAGTCGGACAGGAGCGGGAAGAAGTGGCCCTCGGCGTCGGCCCAGGCGCGCAGGGTGTACATCGAGTCGCACGAGATCGCGAACACCTGGATGTCGTCGTCCTGGAAGTCCTCGAGCCCGTCGCGGATCTCGCGCAGCTCGCCGCGGCAGATCCCCGAGAAGGCCGCCGGGTAGAAGACGACGACCGCGTTCTTGAGGCCACGCACCGCCGAGAGGCTCACGTCGACGCCGTACTGGTCGACGAGGGTGAAGTCGGGGGCCGGCTCGCCGACGCCGAGCGGCGCGGACGACTGGACCGCCCGGGCGCGGGAGTCGGTCGGGTGCGCGTTGGTCATGGCCGCAAGTGTGACATCACCGCACGAGACCGCGCGCCACCCTCGACAGCCCCGCAGAAAGCCAGCTTCGAACGGGTGCCATCAGCGCCGGGGACCCTTGGGCGGCATGAGCCGAGTGGCCGCCCAGTCGGCCGCGACGTTGACCTGGCCGCCGGTGATGAGCCCGGCCGTGGAGGCGGCCTCCTCGACCACGCTCGCGTCGACGTGCCCTGGACGTCCGGCCTTCGGCGTCAAAAGCACGATGAAGCCCTGGTCGAAGAGCTTCGTCAGCCCGTCCACCATGAGGTCGACGAGGTCGTCGTCCCCGTCGCGGTACCAGATCATGACTCCGTCGGCGCCGTCGTTGAACTCCTCGTCCTCGAGCTCGCTGCCGACAAGGTCCTCGAGCGCGAACCGCAGGTCGTCGTCGACGTCGTCGTCATAGCCGAACTCCTGGATGACCTGCCCCTTGGCAAATCCGAGCTTGCTGAAGGACGCCGCTCCCGCGGTCTCGCTCACTGTCACCGGTCCCTTCGATCGTCGCTGGCTGGTGGCGCTGTCACGCCCTGTCGCCGTAGTGGGTGCCACGACATCAGTGCATCGGCTCCGACGCTATCGCGCAAGGTGGACTCCGGAGGGGACAACGCCCACGCCGCGCCAAACCCGGCCTCGGTCACCGGCCGAGGGGGACGGCATACGCCCTCTCGCCGGAGGCGACCGCCCAGCCGAGCGCGTCCGCAGGGAGGACCCAATTGTGATGGCCGCCACCCTTGGGTAGAGGATGGATGGGTGCAGCGACGTGGCCGACCGGCCGCGGGCGCCGCCTCGCGACGAGAAAGGACCCACGACGTGGCATCCGAGGCCGGACCGATCCTCAACGGCATCCCCAGTCAGCTCCCGGACATCGACCCGGACGAGACGCAGGAGTGGATCGACTCCCTCGACGCCGTCCTCGACGAGAAGGGCCGCACCCGCGCGCGCTACATCATGCTCAAGCTCATCGAGCGTGCGCGCCAGCAGCAGGTGGGCGTCCCGTCCCTGACGGCCACCGACTACATCAACACCATCCCGCCCGAGCGCGAGCCGTGGTTCCCCGGTGACGAGGAGACCGAGCGCGAGATGCGCCGCTACATCCGGTGGAACGCCGCGGTCATGGTCCACCGCGCGCAGCAGCCCGGCATCGGCGTCGGCGGCCACATCTCCACCTACGCGAGCGCCGCGACGCTCTACGAGGTGGGCATGAACCACTTCTTCCGCGGCAAGGACCACCCCGGCGGCGGCGACCAGGTCTACTTCCAGGGCCACGCCTCCCCCGGCATGTACGCCCGCAGCTTCCTCGAGGGCCACCTGACCGAGGCGCAGCTCGACGGCTTCCGCCAGGAGAAGAGCCACATCGTCGACGGCAAGATCCAGGCGCTGCCGTCCTACCCGCACCCGCGGCTGCTCCCCGACTACTGGGAGTTCCCGACGGTGTCGATGGGCATCGGCCCGATGAACGCGATCTACCAGGCGCAGTTCAACAAGTACCTCCACAACCGCGGCATCAAGGACACCAGCCAGCAGGACGTGTGGGCCTTCCTCGGCGACGGCGAGATGGACGAGCCCGAGTCGCGCGGCCTGCTGCAGCTCGCGGCGAACGAGGAGCTCGACAACCTCAACTTCGTCATCAACTGCAACCTGCAGCGCCTCGACGGCCCGGTCCGCGGCAACGGCAAGATCATCCAGGAGCTCGAGGCCTTCTTCCGCGGCGCTGGCTGGAACGTCATCAAGGTCATCTGGGGCCGCGGATGGGACCCGCTGCTGGCCGCCGACCGCGACGGCGCCCTCGTGCACGTCATGAACACCACGAGCGACGGCGACTACCAGACCTTCCGCGCCAACGACGGCAAGTACGTCCGCGACCACTTCTTCGGCCGCGACCCGCGCACCGCCAAGATGGTCGAGGGCTGGAGCGACGACCAGGTCTGGTGGGACCTCAAGCGCGGTGGCCACGACTACCGCAAGGTCTACGCCGCGTACAAGGCGGCCCGCGAGCACACCGGCCAGCCGACCGTCATCCTCGCCAAGACCATCAAGGGCTACAGCCTCGGCTCGCACTTCGCCGGCCGCAACGCGACGCACCAGATGAAGAAGATGACGCTGGACGACCTCAAGGCCTTCCGCGACAGCCTGCGCATCCCGATCACCGACGAGCAGCTCGAGGCCAACCCCTACCAGCCGCCGTACTACCACCCCGGCGCCGACAGCGACGTCATCAAGTACTCGATCGACCGGCGCCAGAAGCTCGGCGGCACGCTGCCGAGCCGCCGCGTCGACTTCGAGCCGGTCAAGCTGCCCGGCGACGAGGCGTACGCGCAGGTCAAGAAGGGCTCGGGCAAGCAGGAGGTCGCCACGACGATGGCCTTCGTCCGCCTGCTCAAGGACCTGCTGCGCGACAAGGAGTTCGGCAAGCGGGTCGTGCCGATCATCCCCGACGAGGCGCGCACGTTCGGCATGGACGCGTTCTTCCCGACGATCAAGATCTACAACCCCAACGGGCAGAACTACACGCCGGTCGACGCCGAGCTGATGCTCGCCTACCGCGAGAACGAGTCGGGCCAGATCCTGCACCTCGGCATCAACGAGGCCGGCTCGCTCGCCGCGTTCACGGCTGCCGGCACGTCCTACGCGACGCACGGCCAGCCGATGATCCCGGTCTACGTCTTCTACTCGATGTTCGGCTTCCAGCGCACGGGTGACTCCATCTGGGCGGCCGCCGACCAGATGACCCGCGGCTTCCTCATCGGCGCAACGGCCGGCCGCACGACGCTGACCGGCGAGGGCCTGCAGCACGCGGACGGTCACAGCCCGCTGCTCGCCTCGACCAACCCGGCCGTCGTGCACTACGACCCGGCGTACGCGTACGAGATCGCGCACATCGTGCAGGCGGGTCTCGAGCGGATGTACGGCGAGGGCAAGACGCCCGAGGAGTCGAACGTCATCTACTACCTCACCGTCTACAACGAGCCGCTGCAGCAGCCGAAGGAGCCCGACGACGTCGACGTCGAGGGCATCCTGCGCGGCATGCACAAGATCGCCCCGGCCAACACCGAGGGCTGGACGCACGAGGCCCCCCGCGCGCAGATCCTCGGGTCGGGCGTCGGCGTGCCGTGGGCGCTCGAGGCCCAGCAGCTGCTCGCCGACGACTGGGGCGTGGCCGCCGACGTGTGGTCGGTGACCTCGTGGAACGAGCTGCGCCGCGATGGCCTTGCCGCCGACGAGCAGGAGTTCCTCTCCCCCGACGCCGAGAAGCGCGTCCCGTGGGTCACGCAGTGCCTCCAGGGCACCGAGGGCCCGGTCGTGGCAGTGTCGGACTACATGCGGGCGGTCCAGGACCAGATCCGCGAGTGGGTCCCGGGCACCTACGCCACGCTCGGCGCCGACGGCTTCGGCTTCTCGGACACCCGCCCGGCGGCGCGCCGCTTCTTCCACATCGACGGCCCGTCGGTCGCCGTGCGGACGCTGCAGCTGCTCGCCAAGGAGGGCAAGGTCGACGCCGACGTCCCGCGCCGCGCAGCCGAGAAGTACAAGCTCGACGACGTCACCGCCGGCACGTCCGGCAACGCGGGCGGCGAGAGCTGAGGCTCCCCCGCTGACGTATGCCGTGTGGCCCGGTCCCTGCCCAGGGGCCGGGCCACATCCGCGCGGACGACGCCCTCCCCCGCAACACACCGTGAAGGTCACAACCCACCCGAATCGGATCCCGGTGAGTTGTGAGTTGCACGGTGTGTTGCGGGCTGGGGTCCACGGCATAGGCGATTGGATAGGTATGCGCGGCTGTGCATATACTTGCATTCATGTCCAAGGTCCTGACCTCGCTCCCCGTCGGTGAACGTGTCGGCATCGCCTTCTCCGGCGGTCTCGACACCTCGGTTGCTGTCGCGTGGATGCGCGAGAAGGGCGCCGTGCCCTGCACCTACACCGCCGACCTCGGGCAGTACGACGAGCCCGACATCGACTCCGTCCCCGGCCGCGCGGGCCAGTACGGCGCCGAGATCAGCCGCCTCGTCGACTGCAAGGCCGCGCTCGTCGAGGAGGGCCTGTCGGCCATCGCGTGCGGCGCGTTCCACATCCGCAGCGGCGGCAGGACCTACTTCAACACCACTCCCCTGGGCCGCGTCGTCACCGGCACGCTGCTCGTGCGGGCCATGCAGGAGGACGGCGTCTCGATCTGGGGCGACGGCTCAACGTTCAAGGGCAACGACATCGAGCGGTTCTACCGCTACGGCCTGATGGCCAACCCCAGCCTGCGCATCTACAAGCCGTGGCTCGACGCCGACTTCGTCACCGAGCTCGGCGGCCGCCACGAGATGTCCGAGTGGCTGACCGCGCGTGAGCTGCCCTACCGCGCGAGCGCCGAGAAGGCGTACTCCACCGACGCGAACATCTGGGGCGCGACCCACGAGGCCAAGACGCTCGAGTTCCTCGACGAGTCGATCGAGGTCGTCGAGCCGATCATGGGCGTCAGGTTCTGGGACCCGTCCGTCGCCATCGAGACCGAGGACGTCACGGTCCGCTGGGAGCGCGGGCGTCCCGTCGCCATCAACGGTACGGAGTACGCCGACGCCGTCGCCCTCGTCGACGCCGCCAACCGCATCGGTGGCCGCCACGGGCTCGGCATGAGCGACCAGATCGAGAACCGCATCATCGAGGCCAAGTCCCGCGGCATCTACGAGGCCCCGGCCATGGCGCTGCTGCACATCACCTACGAGCGGCTCCTCAACGCGATCCACAACGAGGACACGGTCGCCAACTACCACGCCGAGGGCCGCAAGCTCGGCCGCCTCATGTACGAGGGCCGGTGGCTCGACCCGCAGGCGCTCATGGTCCGCGAGTCGCTGCAGCGCTGGGTCGCCTCCGCGGTCACCGGCGAGGTCACGATCCGCCTGCGTCGCGGCGACGACTGGTCGATCATCCGCACCGAGGGTCCGGCCTTCAGCTACCACCCCGAGAAGCTCTCGATGGAGCGCACCGAGGACGCCGCCTTCGGCCCGGTCGACCGCATCGGCCAGCTGACCATGCGCAACCTCGACATCGCCGACTCCCGCGCCAAGCTCGAGCTGTATGCCGCCCAGGGCCTGCTGGGTGCCGACGCCCGCGACCTCGTGGGCGAGCTCACCCCCGGAGGCGCCGCGGCGATCTCGGCCAACCCCGCCGCCGTCGACGTGGATGAGCAGGACGACGCCCTCGACCGGGCGGCGATGGAGTTCGGCACCGACTGATCGAGGCGCGTCGAGTCCCGGCGGGTAGGGACCCTGCATGACCGAATCCCACACAATCACCGTCCAGCGGAACATCGACGCCTCGGCCGCCGACATCTTCGAGGTGCTCAGCAACCCGAAGCGGCACGTCGAGCTCGACGGCTCCGGGTTCGTGCGTTCCGACGAGAAGGCCGAGCGGATCAAGCAGGTCGGCGACGTCTTCCGCATGAACATGGCCGGCGACCACATGGGCGGCGAGTACCAGACGGACAACACCGTCTCGGGCTACTCGCACAACGCCCTGCTCGCCTGGAGGACCGCCCCTGCCGACACCCCGCCGCCCGGCTGGGAGTGGATGTGGGAGCTGACGCCCGAGGGCCCGAACTCGACTCTGGTGTCGCTGACGTATGACTGGAGCCGCGTCACCGACAAGGAGATCCTGCAGAAGGTCAGCTTCCCGCTCGTCGAGAAGACCCAGCTCGAGGACAGCCTGGGCAACCTGGCCTCGGCCGTCGCCGGCTAGCGCGGCGCTCGCGTCCCCCGAACGGGGCTGCTCCACTGCCGGCCGGGGTTAGCGTGAGGGTATGGCCCTCGAGGTCCGCGGCGTGGCGTACTCCTACGGCGACCGGGTGGCCCTCGACGGGGTCGATCTGGAGGTGACCCCGGGCGTCCTGACGGGACTGCTCGGGCCAAACGGTGCGGGCAAGACGACCCTCATGCGCATCGTGCTCGGTGTGCTGGTCCCGGACCGGGGCGACGTGCGGCTCGACGGCGCCCCGGTCGACAGCGCGGTCAGGCAGCGGTGGGGCTACATGCCCCAGGAGCGCGGCCTCTACCCCGGGATGCCGGTCGGCGAGCAGGTCGTCTACTTCGCCCGGCTGCACGGCCTCTCGCGGGCCGATGCAACCGCACGCGCCCGGGCCCTGCTCGACGAGCTCGGCATGTCCGAGCGCTGGGACGAGCGCACCGACAAGCTCTCGGGCGGACTCCAGCAGCGGCTCCAGCTGGCCACGGCGCTCGCCCACGAGCCGGACGTCGTCGTGCTCGACGAGCCCTTCGCCGGCCTGGACCCCGTCGCCGTCGCAGACCTGTCCGACAGCCTCCGGCAGCGGGCGCGAGCCGGCTGCACCGTCCTCTTCTCCAGCCACCAGCTGGACCTCGTGCAGAACCTGTGCGAGGACATCGTGATGGTCGACGAGGGACGGATCGTGCTGCGTGGACCGCTGGCCTCTCTGCGGGCGGCCTCGAGCGGGGTGCAGCTGCGGGTCAACGTCCGCAGCCGCGACCGGCGCTGGCTCGACCGCTTCGCCGGCGCCACGGTCGTCAGCGAGGAGGCCGACGAGGTCCGCATCGCCATCCCGCACGGCACGGACCCGCTCGAGGTGCTCGACGCGGCACGGGCCGCGGGCCACGTCGACGACTTCGGGCTCGACCTGCCCTCCCTCTCGCAGCTCTTCCTCGAAGCGGTGACGCCCGGGTCGACCACGGCCCCGGCGGCCTCCTCGAGTGCCACCGGGTCGAGGATGCCCGCCGGCGCCGCTGACGGGAGCGCCCGATGAGCTGGCGGCACGGCATGGGGCTCGTCTACGGCCGCAGTCTGCGCGAGCAGCTGCGCTCCAGGACCTTCAAGATCGTCACGACCCTGCTCCTGCTGCTCTCCGTCGCCGCCGTCGTCGTCCCGAGGCTCATCTCCAGCGGCCCGACCACCTACACCCTCGTGACGGTGGGGCGGGCGCCTGTCACCCTGACCACGAGCGTGACGGCCGCCGCCCGAGCCGGCGGCTACCGGACGGCATACGTGCAGCGCTCCAGCGAGGCGGGCGTGCGGGAGGCCGTGCAGCACGGCGACGCGACGGTGGGCCTGGCGGGCAACCGGATGTACGTCGCCGAGCGCAACGCCGGCGCCTTCCCCGGCATCGTGGCGCAGTCGCTCGTCAGGCTCGAGACGGCACGCGCGCTGGCCGGTTTCGGCCTGACAGCCGAGCAGGTGGCGAGCCTGGCCTCCATCCGTCCACCCGAGCAGGTGATCGTGGCGGCCGCGCAGAACCAGAGCCGAGCCAACGTCGGCTACGCGGTCGGGCTCGTGCTCTACCTCGCCCTGCTCTTCAGCGGCCAGATCATCGCCATGGCGGTGGCGACCGAGAAGGCGACCCGGATCTCGGAGGTGCTCCTCGCGGTCCTGCGGCCCAGCCAGGTGCTCGTGGGCACCGTCCTGTCCGTCGCCACGGTCACCCTCATCCAGCTGATCGTGCTGTCGGTGCCGATGCTCGTCGGCGCCTCGGTGACCGGCTCGTCCTGGCTTCCGGCCCTGGCGGCACCGGACGTCGCCCTGGCTCTGACGTGGTTCGTCCTCGGGTTCGGCCTGTTCGCCTTCCTGTATGCCGCCGGCGGGGCGCTCGTCGACAAGGTGACCGAGGCGGGGGCCGCGGTGCTGCCCGTCACCGCACTGATCATCGGCGGCTACCTGCTCGGGGTGGTCGTCGTCCTGGGCAACCCGGGGTCGGCCCTCAGCGTGGCGGCGTCGATCTTCCCGCTCACCGCGCCGCTGACCATGCCCATCCGGTGGGGCACGGGCGACGTGCCCACCTACCAGCTGCTCCTCGCCCTCGTCTTGACCGCCGTGGCCGGGCTCGGCTGTATCTGGCTGGCCTCGACCGTCTACCGGCGGGCCCTCGTCATCACCGGGCACCGCGTCCGACCGCGCGAGCTCCTGCGGCGTCGCCCGACTCCCGGCGGCAGGCGTTCCGGATAGTCTCCGCGGATGCGCGAGATGACCGAGCCGGCCGCCGTCGGGGAGCAGTACGCCAGCACCGAGAGGCTCGAGACGCGCCGGGGCGTGTGGGGGCCGGGCCCCGAAGGTGTGTCGCCGGTCGACGTGCTCCGAACGCTCGTCGTCTCCTCGGGTGCTCGCCGCGTCCTCGAGGTCGGCTGCGGCACAGGTGACTTCGCTCGGTCGGTCCTGGACGCCGCGCCCGGCGTCGACTACGTCGCGACGGACCTCTCCCCCGCCATGGTGAAGGCCACCCGCGCGCTCGGCGTGACGTCCGAGGTCGCGGCCGCCGACGCACTGCCCTTCGCCGACAGCTCCTTCGACGGCGGCGTCGCCGCGTGGATGCTCTACCACGTCCCCGACCTGGACGGCGCGCTGGTCGAGCTGCGCCGGGTGCTCCGAGAGGGCGGCTGCCTGCACGTCGTCACCAACGGCCACGAGCACCTGGGCGACCTGCTCCGCGAGGCCGGCGGCGAGCCGCTGGTCACACAGTTCATGTCGGAGAACGCGACTGAGGTCCTGCGCCGGCACTTCGAACACGTCGTGCAGCGGGACGTGGAGACCCGCGCCACTTTCCCCGACCACGCCACGGCCCGCGCCTACCTGGCCACCTTCGCTCCGGACCTCGCCGACGCCCTCCCCTTCTTCGAGGGCGAGCGGACGTATGCCGGCCGCACCGCCGTCCTGTCGGCCCACTGACTCGCCGGCCCGGACTCAGGCAGGTCGCCGGGTGGGTGCCCGTTCGCCGCGCGGATGCGCTTCCCGCACAGGGGTGCGCGTTGGAACGCGCATCCCTACGACGATTCCCCACTTCTGGCACGACCGCGCACCCCTGCGCGCTCGACGGCAGCCGCGAGGCGGCGGTTTGTGAACGGCATACAAAGTCCCTCGCGCAACGGCCCTAGGCTGGCGACGTGACCGACCAGCGGCAGCACCCGAGTGAGGCGACGTCGCGTGCCGTCGAGCGCAGCGCCGGTGAGCTCGCGACCCTCGCCTCCCAGCGGATGGAGGAGCACCTCCGGTGGTACCGCGAGCTCTCCGCCGAGGAGCGCTCGCAGGTGGGCCTCGTCGCCCAGGCCGGCATCTCGCAGTTCATCGCGTGGTTCCACCAGGAGGAGGGGCACGAGCCCTCGGCCATCTCCATCTTCGCCAACGCGCCGCAGGAGCTCACCCGGTCGGTGAGCCTGCGCCAGACCCTCGATCTCGTGCGCACCGTCGTCGACGTCGTGGAGTCGCGCGTCGAGAGCCTCGCGGGCCCCGGCGACGAGCAGCTGCTGCGCGAGTCGGTGCTGCGCTTCTCCCGCGAGATCGCGTTCGCCGCCGCCGAGGTGTATGCCGGGGCCGCCGAGGCCCGAGGCGCCTGGGACGCCCGGCTCGAGGCGCTCGTCGTCGACGGCGTGCTGCGCGGCGAGGCCGACGAGTCGATGCAGTCCCGGGCCAGCGCGCTCGGGTGGGGAGACGTCGCCGACGTGACGTTCGTCGTGGGGACCACTCCCACGGCCGCCGGCGGTGCGGTGCCGGCGGTCGACGACCTGCGCCGCTCGGTGCGCCAGCACGGCGTGGAAGCGCTTGCCATCGTGCAGCGCTCACGACTCATTGCGATCCTCGGCGGCACCCGGGACGCGCTCCGCGTGGTCAGCGCCGTAGCGGACTGCTTCGGTCCCGGGCCGGTCGTGCTGGGCCCGACGGTGCCGCACCTGTTCGCCGCCGGCCGCTCGGCACGCGCGGCCCTGAGCGGGCTCTCGGCGGCCGCCGCCTGGCCCGAGGTGCCCCGCGTCGTCGAGTCGGACGCCCTGCTGGCCGAGCGCGCCCTGGCCGGTGAGCCGCAGGCACGGCGCCTGCTCGTCGACCGTGTCCACCGCCCGCTCGCGGCTGCGAGCCACTCCGCCCTGCTGACGACCGCGACGGCATACCTCGAGAGCGGCGGGGCGCTGGAGGCCACGGCCCGCACCCTGTTCGTCCACCCCAACACGGTCCGCTATCGGCTGGGACGCATCTGCGACGCGACGGGCTACGACCTCACGGTGCCGCGCGAGGCGTGGACCGTGCGGATCGCCCTGTCGCTGGGGCGCCTGGCCGCAGCGGGCGCCTCCTCACCCGCGACCCCACCGGCAGCGGCGAGCAGGTCAGGGCACGGTGGGTCGCCCACACTGCCCTCCATGCGCCCACCCCGCCTCGGCTTGGAGGAATCCTCCAAACTATCCGGAGCGACTTCGTGACATTCGACGGCGGGATCGACCGCCTCGACCGGGAAGGGTTGAAGGCGTGCTAGCGATCGTGTGCCCCGGACAGGGCTCCCAGACCCCCGGCTTCCTCACCCCGTGGCTCGAGCTCGACGGCGTCCGCGAGCAGCTGACCGCCCTGGGGCAAGCCGCAGGGCACGACCTCGTCGCCCACGGCACCGAGTCCGATGCCGAGACCATCAAGGACACCGCGGTCGCGCAGCCTCTCATCGTCGCGGCCGGCCTCGTCACCGCGTCCGCGCTCTTCCCCGCGCGAGAGCAGCTCGACGCCACCGGCGCCGTGCTGGCCGGCCACTCGGTCGGTGAGCTGACCGCGGCGGCCCTCGCCGGCGTGGTCACCGACGAACAGGCCATCTCCCTGGTGGCCACCCGCGGCCGCGCCATGGCCAAGGCGAGCGCGGTCACCCCGACGGGCATGGCGGCTGTCCTCGGCGGCGACCCCGACGAGGTCCTCGCCGCCCTCGAGGCCAAGGGCCTGACCCCGGCGAACGTCAACGGCGGTGGCCAGGTGGTCGCCGCCGGCACCCTCGAGCAGATCGAGGCCCTGCAGGGCGAGCCACCGGCCAAGGCACGGGTGATCCCGTTGCAGGTCGCCGGCGCCTTCCACACCTCGCACATGTCGCCGGCCGTCGAGTCCCTCGCCGCAGCGGCCGCCGACGTGACACCGTCGCAGCCCCGCCTGCGCCTGCTGTCCAACGCAGACGGAGCCGTCGTCACCGACGGGGCGGACGCGCTGCAGCGTCTCGTGCGCCAGGTCAGCAACCCGGTGCGCTGGGATCGCTGCATGGAGACGATGCTGGCCCTCGGCGTGACCGGCCTGATCGAGCTCGCCCCGGCCGGCACCCTCGTGGGCCTGGCCAAGCGGGCCATGAAGGGCGTCGAGACCCTCGCGGTCAAGACGCCCGACGACCTCGACGCCGCCCGCACCCTCGTCCAGACCCACACGGCCTGATGGCGCACGGCCCCTGACTGGCGCCGCGACCCCCGCAGGGGCACGCTCGGGGCAGGTGCTGCCCGACGGTGACCCCGTCGTCGCACTCGCCGAGCGCCGCTCAACCCACCTGAACCCTCACCCTCGAGAAGGCCTCACGTGACATCCCCCAGCACCGCGCCGACGCCCAAGGGCACCGGCACCCTCGTCGACACCGGCGCCCCGCGCCACTCACGGATCATGGGCGTGGGTGCCTACCGCCCCGCGCGCGTCGTCATGAACTCCGAGATCGTCGACAAGATCGACTCGAGCGACGAGTGGATCCGCGAGCGATCCGGCATCATCAGCCGCCACTTCGCCGCCGAGGACGAGAGCGTCATCGACATGGCCGAGGCCGCGTCGCGTCAGGCGCTCGAGCACGCCGGCGTGGCGCCGGAGCAGATCGGCTTCGTCCTCATGGCGACCGTGACGCACCCCTACCAGACGCCCGCGGCCGCTCCCGAGCTCGCGGCGCGCCTCGGCTCCACGGCGCCGGCCATCGACATCTCTGCCGCCTGCGCCGGCTACTGCTACGGCGTGGCCATGGCGAGCGACATGGTCAAGGGCGGCTCGGCCGACTACGTGCTCGTCGTCGGTGTCGAGAAGCTCAGCGACTTCACCGACCCCTACGACCGCGGCAGCGCCTTCATCTTCGGCGACGGCGCGGGCGCGTGCGTGATCGGCCCGAGCGACACCCCCGGCATCGGTCCGACGGTGTGGGGCTCCGACGGCACGCAGCGCGACGCGATCACGCAGAAGCAGGCGTGGACCGACGTCCGCGAGTCGTGGCAGGACGCCCAGGCCGACAAGGCGGTGTGGCCCGCCATCGGCATGGCCGGGCAGACCGTCTTCCGGTGGGCGGTCTGGGGCATGGCCCCGGTCGCCCAGCAGGCGATCGACAAGGCCGGCATCAAGGCCGACGACCTCGACGCCTTCATCCCCCACCAGGCCAACATCCGCATCATCGACGCGATGGTCAAGCAGCTCAAGCTGCCCGCCGACATCCCCGTGGCGCGCGACATCGTGACGACAGCCAACACCTCGGCCGCCTCCATCCCGATCGCCACCACGCGCATGCTCGCCGAGAAGGAGATCCCGAGCGGCGGCCTGGCCCTGCAGATCGGCTTCGGCGCCGGGCTCGTGTATGCCGCCCAGGTCGTCGTGCTCCCCTGAGCCCTCCCAGCCGGGCAGTCCTCGCACTCCCGCCGGTCCCGACGGGTCATTCGGGCCACGGAACGACCACCGCAGAAGCCCCCGCAACACCACACCACACCACACCACAAGGAGTAGACAGATGGCTCAGTCCGAGCAGGAGATCCTCGAGGGTCTTGCCGAGATCGTCAACGAGGAGACCGGCCTCGACACCGCGTCCGTCGAGATGGACAAGTCCTTCACCGAGGACCTCGACATCGACTCCCTGTCGATGATGACGATCGTCGTCAACGCCGAGGAGAAGTTCGGCGTGCGCATCCCGGACAGCGAGGTCAAGAACCTCAAGACCGTCCGCGACGCCGTCACCTACATCGCCGGCGCCCAGTCCTGAGGTCCCGGTAGCCACCGGTCGGCGCCCGGACGCCCGGGCGCCGACCACCGGGCACCAGCCCACCCGCTCGTCACCCCTCGCACCACCCGATCCCACCCAGAGGAGCACGTCACCATGACGTCCAATCGCGACCGACGCGTCGTGGTCACCGGCCTCGGTGCCACCACGCCCCTCGGCGGCACCGCCACGGAGACGTGGGAGGCCCTGCTCGCCGGCCGGTCCGGCGCCCGCACCATGGACTTCGACTGGGTCGCCAAGTACGAGCTCCCGGTCACCTTCGCCGCCACGATCCACACCACGCCCGACCAGGTCCTCACCAAGGTCGAGACCCGTCGTCTCGACCCGTCGAGCCAGTACGCCCTCATCGCCGCCCGCGAGGCCTGGGCCGACGCCGGCAAGCCCGAGGTCGACCCGGAGCGCCTCGGCGCGGCCATCGGCTCCGGCATCGGCGGAGTCTGGACGCTCCTTGACCAGTGGGACAACCTCCGCGAGAAAGGCCCCCGCCGGGTCTACCCGCTCGCCGTTCCCATGCTCATGCCCAACGGTCCGGCAGCCGCGGTCTCCCTCGACCTCGGCGCGCGTGCCGGAGCCCACACCACCGTCAGCGCCTGCGCCTCCGGTGCCGAGAGCATGGGCTACGCCATCGACATGATCCGCACCGGCCGGGCCGACGTCGTGGTCGCCGGCGGCACCGAGGCCGCCGTGCACGCCCTGCCCATCGCCGGCTTCGCCGCCATGCAGGCGCTGTCGACCCGTAACGACGAGCCGGAGAAGGCCTCGCGCCCCTACGACACCGGCCGCGACGGCTTCGTCCTCGGCGAGGGCGCCGCCGTGATCGTCCTCGAGTCGGAGGAGCACGCCCGGGCCCGTGGCGCGCGCATCTACGCCGAGCTCGCGAGCGTGGGCATGTCCGCCGACGCGCACCACATCACCGCACCGGAGCCCAACGGCTCGGGCGCCTCACGCGCCATGCAGTATGCCGTCGAGCGCGCCGACCTGTCCCTGGCCGACATCGTCCACATCAACGCGCACGCGACCTCCACCCCGGTCGGTGACGTCGCCGAGTACAACGCCATCAAGCGGGCGTTCGGCGACCACACCGAGAACCTGTCGGTGACGGCGACGAAGTCGATGACGGGCCACCTGCTCGGCGCCGCAGGTGCCCTCGAGGCCGTGATCACGATCCAGTCGATCCACAACCGGCTCGTGCCGGCCACGATCAACCTCGACGACCAGGACCCGGAGATCCCGCTCAACGTGGTCACGGGCGAGGCGCAGAAGCTGCCCGACGGCGACATCGCGGCGCTCAACAACTCGTTCGGCTTCGGCGGCCACAACGTCGCCCTCGCGATCCGCAGCATCTGAGACGCGACGCACCCGCACCTCACGAGGCCCCTCGACCGGATGGTCGAGGGGCCTCGTGCATGGCCGCGCCCGGCTTGCGCCGGCGCCTCAGCCCTTGACGCAGAGCAGCGTCGTCAGGCGTGTGACGACCTCGACGAGCGGGCTGGGCCCTCGCGTCTGGGCGGCGATGACCGACTCGAGGTCCTTGTAGGCCGCCGGGATCTCGTCGATCACTCCCGCGTCCTTGCGGCACTCGATGCCCGCCGTCTGCGCGCGCAGGTCCTCCACGCTGAACCGTCGCTTCGCGGCGTTCCGCGACATGCGCCGGCCGGCGCCGTGGCTCGCCGAGTTGAACGAGGCCTCGTTGCCCAGCCCGCGCACGACGTAGGACCCCGTGCCCATCGACCCCGGGATCAGCCCGAGGTCGCCCGCCCCGGCCCGGATGGCCCCCTTGCGGGTCACGACGACGTCGACCCCCTCGTAGGTCTCCTCCGACACGTAGTTGTGGTGGCAGCGCACCGGCTCGTCGAACACGACGTGCGGGAAGTGCCGCGCCACGACCTCACGAGTCGTTGCCATCATCACCTCACGGTTCAGCAGCGCGTACTCCTGGGCCCAGTAGAGGTCGTGCAGGTAGGCCGCCATCTCCTGCGTCCCGGCGAGGAACACCGCGAGGTCACGGTCGGGGAGGCCGAGGTTGTGCTCGAGCGTCTTCGCCGTGGCGATGTGCCGCTCGGCGAGCTCCTTGCCGATGTTCCGCGAGCCCGAGTGCAGCATGAGCCACAACCGCCCGTCCCCGCCCTCGCACAGCTCCCAGAAGTGGTTGCCCGAACCGAGCGAGCCGCACTGCGCGAGCGCCCGCCCCTGGCGGTCCGAGATCGCAGGCGCGCGCAGGTCGCCGAACCGCGACATCAGGCCGTCGAACCTCGCGCTGAGGGCTGCGTCGCGCCGGAGCACCGGAGCCGTCCCGTCGTGGGCGTTCCAGCCGACCGGCAGCACGGCCTCGACCGCGGCACGGAGCGGCCCGAGGTCATCGGGCAGGTCGGCGGCAGTGAGGTTGGTGCGGACACCGGTCATGCCGCAGCCGATGTCGACGCCGACAGCAGCCGGCGACACGGCATCGCGCATCGCGATGACCGAGCCGACGGTCGCGCCCTTGCCCAGGTGCACGTCGGGCATGACGCGGAGGCCGTGGACCCACGGCAGCCGGCTGATGTTGCGCAGCTGGTCGAGCGCGGCGGGCTCGACCTCGTCGGGGTCGGCCCACATCAGGGTGGGAGCCTGCGCGCCCGGGAGCGCGACAGGAAGGGTGGTCATGGCCGTCATCCTTTCGTCGGTCGGACGGTCGTCCGGACAGGTGGGAGGGCTCGAGCCCCGCGGCCGTATGCCGGGTGGCGCGGTCACCGGGAGCCGGCCACCCGGCATACGGCATGCGGCATACGGCACGGAGCAGGCAGGCCTCCCGGGCAGAGGAAGAGCCGCCCTTCGGGTTCATCCCGGGACGGCTCGTGGGCTGGGCGCGCGAGGCGCGTCGCGTCAGCGAGTTCGCAGCAGGGGATGCCGTTGCAGGGGGCGCCGATAGCAGTGCGTGCCGAGGAGGGCGTAGCGCTCATCGGCGAAGCACGCGATGCGCTTCGCTTCGAGGACGGTCCCCTCGGGCATGACTGGTCCTTCTCGGTCGGGCGATGTGGCTGTCGGGCGGCGAGACGGGTCGCGCGCAGGATCGATGATGGCAGCGCGGGCGCCCTCGCGCCCACGGGTTTTCCGCGCTCCTGCATCCCGCGCCCTGCCTGTGCGCGGTTGGGCCTTGGTCAGCCCACCTTGTGCAGCCAGCGGACGGCGACGCCGTCCCCGGCGTAGCGGAAGACCTCGAGCTCCTCGTCCCAGGGCACCCCGAGCAGCAGGTCGATCTCGTCCTGCAGGGCCTCGGTGTCACCGCGCGTCCGCAGGATCGCCTCGCGCAGCCGGTCCTCCTGCACGACGGCGTCGCCCGAGGCCGACGTCATGGCGTGGTGGATGCCGAGGCTGGGCGTGTAGGACCACCGCGCGCCGTCGCAGCCGGGCGACGGGTCCTCGGTCACCTCGAAACGCAGCCCGTCCCAGCCACGCAGGGCGCTGGCCAGGGAGGCGCCGGTGCCGGCGGGGCCGGACCAGGAAAGCTCGGTGCGCACCAGCCGGGGCGCGGCCGGCTGGGGGATCCAGTCGAGGGAGACCGGCTGGTCGAGGACGGCCTCGACGGCCCAGGTGATGTGCGGGCACAGCGCGGCCGGGGCCCCGTGTACGAACAGGACCCCACGTGTCGTGGTGCGCGGCATCGCCACAGACATCCGAACCTCCTGAAGTTGCAGGGACGTCTTCCCCAACGCCTGCTTGCTCAGGTGTTCCGGCGGTCTGCTCGGTGGTGCCGATCACGCGTGCTCGACGGCGAGCACCCGCTCATTGTGCACCATCAGGCACAGTCGCACCAGCAGTCCCACTGGTCGATATGCCAGTTTCGTGGCCCGGCGCCCTGCCGGCACCCTCGCGGCTGCGCTGGAGGGCGCCCAGCCCTCAGGACGTGGCGGGCACGCCCGGGAAGAGGTACACGTCGTCGCCGCGGAGCTCGACTCGGTGCGTCTGCACGGGCTTCGTGGCCGGGAGACACATCGGGCGCCCGTCGGCCAGGCAGAAGCGGGTCGCATGCAGCGGGCACTCCACCTCGCCGGCCTCGACCCATCCTTCAGCGAGCGAGGCGTCCTCGTGGGAGCACGTGTCGTCGAGGGCGTAGTAGGTGCCGTCGTCGTCGCGGAACAGGGAGATGGGTTCGGCCGTGCCGGTGAGATCGGTCTCGAGCACGAGCGCCTCACCGGGCTCCACGTCGCCGACCGCGGCCACCCGGATGCCGTCACCCATGCTGTTCTCCTCCTCGTGCCGGGTCTCGTGCCCGGCGGTGTCTGGTCCCCCGCGAGCCTAGAGGGTGGGCTCGATGCACTGCGGGCCACCCACACCGGGGCGCAGCCGTGGCCCGGCTAGACTCCGTGCCGACCTCGTCGCGCTCGCGACGGAGTCCGGGGCAGTAGCTCAGCCGGTCAGAGCAGCGGACTCATAATCCGTCGGTCCAGGGTTCAAGCCCCTGCTGCCCCACCACACGTTCGCGCAGTTCAGATGGCATCGCTGGCATCTGGTCGCCTCTCCTTCGGCCTCGGCAGGGTCGCGGGGCGCATCTGGGGCACAAGCCCGTGGGGGGCCAGGGCGGCCCACGGCGTCGAGGTCGTCACCGAAGAGACCGGCGTACACGTCGAGTGTCATCGCTGCTGATGCGTGCCCCAGCATCTGCCGCACCGCCTTCACGTTGGCGCCCGCGGCGATCGCCACCCTCGTATCGGCGAGGCGACCGATCGCACGGAGATCGTGATGTCGGTGGCTGAACTCGGGGGCGTCGGCGCGGAGGCAACCGATGCGTTGTTGTCCCACGCTCGTTTGCTGTCCGACAAAGAGCGAGGTGACGTCCTGATCTGCCGTGGATGGTGAGCCGATCGTGTGAATGTGGTGCAACCACCAGCCCGGTCTGGTGGTGCATCACCTCGCCTTCGGGCCCATGCGCGCACGGACCGCGAGACGGGCGCAGGCGATGACGACCAGCCCGCCCATCACCGTGGGCCAGGTCAGCTGCTCACGCAGGATCAGCGCCGCCCACAGGATGCTCAGGACCGGCTGCACCAGCTGCACTTGGCTGACCCGAGCCATCGGCCCGATGGCCAGCCCGTGGTACCAGGCGAAGAAGCCCACGTACATCGACACCACGCACAGGTAGGCAAACGCGAGCCACTGCACCGGCGTCCCGACCGGGGCCCCGTCCAGAACCGAGACCACGGTCAGGACGATCATCAGCGGTGCGGAGAGCACCAGCGCCCAGGACACCGTCTGCCAGGCGCCGAGCTCACGCGCGAGCAACCCGCCCTCGGCATACCCGACCGCGGCCGCGAGGACGGCCCCGAAGAGCAGCAGGTCCGAGCCGTGGAGCCCACCCAGCCCGCCGTCCTGCAGCGCCGCGAAGACGACGACGGCCCCGGCACCGAGCGCTGCGAACATCCAGAACGAGCGCGGCACCCGCTCCTTGCCGCGCATCACCGCCATCGCCGCGGTCGCCGCCGGCAGCAGCCCGATGACGACGGCCCCGTGTCCAGCCGGCGCGGTCTTGAGCGCGTACGACGTCAGCAGGGGGAAACCGGCGACCACCCCAGCGGCCACGATCGCCAGCCGAGCCCACTGCCGCCTGTTCGGCCGCACCTGCCGAGTCACGGCCAGAGCCACGGCGGCCAAGGCCGCAGCTACGACCGCGCGCCCCGCCCCGATGAACAGCGGCGACAACCCGTCATGAGCCGCGACCCGGGTGAACGGCACAGTGAAGGAGAAGGCCGTGATCCCGACAAGCCCCCACCTGAGACCGGACCTCGCCGGACGGTCCGATAGCGGTGCCGATTGCCGCGCGATAGCGCTACTCTGTGGCGTCATGGGCAACGATAGCGCAGGGCGGATCGAAAGCGCCTTGCGTTCGTGGGCCGGGACCGCGCCGCCCGGGGCGCGACTGCCCTCGACCCGTGCCCTGGTCGCGCAGTACGGCGCCAGCCCGGTCACCGTCCAGAAGGCACTTCGCAAACTGAGCGCGCTCGGGATCGTGGAGACCCGCCCCGGAGTCGGGACCTTCACCCGCTCGGTCCGGCCCGGGAGCCCGGCCGACTTCGGCTGGCAGACCGCTGCCCTGGGCACGCCGCGCACCCGGGCCGGGGCGTTGTCCTCGACCCAGCGCGCCTCGGTTCCCGACGCCATCCAGCTGCACTCCGGCTACCCGGCGCGGGAGCTGCTGCCCGAACGGCTGGTGCGGGCCGCCCTCATCCGTGCCGCCCGGACCGACGCCGCCCTGACCCGCACCCCCGCGAGCGGCCTGCCCGCGCTGCAGGCCTGGTTCGCCAGCCAGGTCGCCGCCGCCACCCCACCCGGGCTGGCACCGCCGTCCCCGCGCGAGGCCCTGATCATCGCCGGCAGCCAGAGCGGGCTCAGCTCCATCTTCCGCGCCCTGGTCGGCCCCGGCCAGCCGCTGGTCATCGAGTCACCCACCTACTGGGGCGCCATCCTCGCCGCCGAACAGGCCGGCGTCGTCCTCGTCCCGGTCCCCAGCGGCCCGGTCGGACCCGAGCCTGAGGAGGTCGAGCGTGCCTTCGCCCTCAGCGGCGCGCGTGCCTTCTACGCCCAGCCGAACTTCGCCAACCCGACCGGGGCACAGTGGTCCCGCGAGACGGGGCAGGCCGTCCTGGACATCGTCCGGGGGCGCAACGCCTTCCTCATCGAGGACGACTGGGCCCACGACCTGGGCATCGACACCGACCCCGCTCCGCTCATCGGACACGACCATGACGGGCACGTGATCTACCTCCGGTCGCTCACCAAGAGCGTGTCCCCCGCCATGCGCGTCGCTGCCGTCATCGCCCGCGGCCCGGCCCGCGACCGCATCCTGTCCGATCGCGCCGCTGAGTCCATGTATGTCAGCGGCCTGCTGCAGAGCGCCGCACTCGACGTGGTCACCCAGCCCGGCTGGACCACCCACCTGCGGGCCGTGCGCCAGCAGCTCAAGACCCGCCGCGACCTGCTTGCCGAAAGCCTGCGCGACGGGGCACCAGACGTGGACCTGCACCAGCTCCCGCCCGGTGGACTCAACCTCTGGGCACGGCTGCCGGACGGCACCGACGTGCACCACCTGGTGCGCGAGTGCGAGTCACGCGGCCTGATCATCGCTCCCGGGACCGAATGGTTCCCCGCCGAACCGTCAGGCCCCCACATCCGGCTGAACTACTCCTGCGAAGACCCCGCCCGTTTCCCCGACGTCGGGCGCATCCTCCATCAAGCCATGAGCCTCGCCCGCTGACCCAAGTAGTCACCACGTCCTGCCCTGCCCCCGAGGGTGACCCGCACCGCTGAGCGGACGATCGAACCGGACAGGGGGCTTCAGAGCTCGATGTGGCCCTCGAGGTAGAACACGCACGAGCCGTGCAGCTGCACCCGGTCCCCCTCGAGGCGGCAGGTCAGCTCCCCGCCGCGCCGCGACGCCTGGTACGCGAAGAAGGTGTCCTCGCCCGTCCGTGCCGCCCAGAACGGCACGAGCGCGCAGTGTGCTCCGCCGGTCACCGGGTCCTCGGGGATGCCCTTCGCGGGTGCGAAGTACCGGCTGACGAAGTCGTGTGTGCCATCGCCGGCGGCGGTGACCACGACCCCGGTCCGGTCCAGACGCGCGATCGCGGCGAGGTCGGGTTCGAGGGACCGGACGTCGTCGGCTGCGGCGAGCAGGGCGAGGTAGTTGTTCCCGTCCATCGCCGTCTCCACCGGTGTGACGCCGAGCGCGGCCGACAACGCCGGCGGCGGTGGCACGGCGCGCACCGTGCGAGCCGGTAGGTCCATCCGATACGCGGTGCCCTCGCGGGAGACCGTCAATGGCCCGCTGGCGGTGTCGAACACGACGCTGTCGCGGCCGGGCTCGAGGCGCTCGACGACCACCGCGCCCGCCGCCAGCGTCGCGTGCCCGCACAGTGGTACCTCCACCGCCGGTGTGAACCAGCGCAGCCGGTACCGGCCCTCGGACGGCACGACGAACGCCGTCTCGGCGAGGTTGTTCTCTGCGGCCACAGCCTGCAGCAGAGCGTCCTCGAGAAACCGGTCCAGCACCACGACGGCGGCCGGGTTGCCGCTGAAGCGGCGAGTCGTGAAGGCGTCGAGCTGAAAGATCGGGACCCGCATGGCCGCATCGTAGGAGACGGCGCCGTCCGCGCCTCAGGGGCGCCCGAAGGACGCGCGGCCGCCAGGGGGCGGGGGCGTGTCAGTCCGCGTCCTCGGACGGGTTCGGTGCGGCGCTCAGGTACTCGCGTTCGTCGACGACGACCTCCAGGCCCTGGTCCGGGAAGGCGGGCATGTGAGCGCGGCCGTGGTGCGCGCACCACAGCAGGTCCAGACCAGCCCTGTCGGTTGTCTTCAGCCACGCTTGGGCGTCGCAGCGGTCGCATCGGTCGGCAGCGGTCAGCTGTCGCAGCGTCGTGTCCGGGGCGGGCGGGAGGGTGGCGGCGCTCATGGCGCTCCTTTCGTCAGGAATGTCAGAGGTCTCACCGCGGAACCGTCAAGGGCGACACGTGCGAACGCGTGCCGCATCCCTGGTCCCAGCCAGGTGAGCCGTCGGGCAATCTCGGGGGCACTTTCGTGTGTCCTTTGCTGTCGCGGGGCCTCGGAACGACCAGGCGGTCGCTTGCAACAGGAGCAACAGCGCGACCGCTTGCGCTCTTCGAGCGTAGAAAGCAGTACCGGGACCGCACTACACCGAACCGGACGCATGCTTGTCAGATGGGGACACCCCCCTCGCAGGTCGGTTCGTGCAGCCGTTGGTTCGCGCCGACCCTAACCCCGGGAGACCTTGCGCCAGTCCCGGGCCGTCATGCCGAACCGGTGCTTGAACCATCGGCTGAACGCGGCGGGTGTGTCGAATCCGAGCAGGTAGGCGATCTCCGTGAGTGGCTGGCCACCGCTGCCGAGGTGGCGCTCGGCCATGGCGGCCCGCGCGTCGTCCACGATGGCGGTGAACGTGGTGCCCTCGGCGGCCAGGTGTCGCCGCAGGGTGCGAGGATCCATCTGCAGGGCCTTGGCGACGGCGGTGAGCGAGCAGTGCCCAGAGATCAGCAGCAGCTCGACCAGCTCGGTGACCCGCGTCGTAACGCTCGGCCCTCTGCGGGCGACGGCGGTTTCGAGGAACTGTCGTGCGTAGGGTCGTAGCAGCGGGTCCGAGAGCCGGTTCGGGTTGGCGAGATCGCGGGTGCGCAGGGTCAGGCCCGCGAAGGGCTGGTCGAAGTGCACGCCGGGGCCGAACGCGTGGAGGTAGGCGCTGACGTCCGCCGGAGCCGAATAGGGGAAGTGCGCGCCGAGGGGGCGCCACGCGTCGTCCGCGCCCGCCCGGATGACGCCGTTGAGTGCAGCAACGGCGAAGGTGGTGGCCTGCCCCAAGGGCGCCGGCACCCCTAGTTCGAGCCACAGCCGGACGGTGACGGTGCCCTCGCTCTCGTCCAGGTGCATGCGCAGGGCCTCGTTGTACGTGACCACGTGCTGCGTCAGGACCTGTAGGACATGTCGCAGGTCCGGCTCCTCGCGCACCGCGATGCTGATCGGTCCGAGAGTCGCCAGGCGCCGCCGGTCGCCGAGCAGCACCGCGAAGTCCGGCCGGCCCGAGAGCTTGGCGGACAGGTCCAGCAGCCGCACGGCGCGTTTGGCTGGCAGCCAGGACGTCGGATCCTGCAGGTCAGCCAGAGCCAGACCCACCTGCGCGAGCAAAGCCGGCCCGTCGAGGCCTAGGGCCCTGGCCAACTCCAGGTAGCCGTCGAGCGTCGCGGCGCGGATCAGCGGCTGCACCGGCCCACCCCGCGATGGGAGTGTCCCCATATGACAAGCATGCGTCCGGTTCCGTGTAGTGCGGTCCCGTCGAGCCTTCTACGCTCGAAGACGTTGCAATCGCATCGCTGGGTCACTCCCTGAACCCAGCGACGCTCGAAGAAACGTTGCAGCCGCGTCGCTGGGTCATCCCGTGAGCCCAGCAGGAGGCCCCCAGGTGCCCCCTCCCCTCTCGGGGGCCTCCCGCGGGTGCACGTCCGCATGCGCGGAAAGCCCATGAGGTCGCGCTGTTGCCTCTGTTGCCGGCGCCCGCTCGGTCGTTCGGCAGACCCTCGAAAGGAAAGGACGAGCATGAAAGCACTTCCCGAGATTGCCCGCGATGGATACCAGCGGCGTCTGTCCCGCCTCGCCGGCCTGGCCGCGCTCTCAGAGCCCCGGCACGGCGAGCCCACGGCCACGACCTTCAGCTGAGCAGGAGCGCTGCGCATGAACACCGTGCACGACATCGAGTCCTGCACCCGCCCCCACTGCCCGTGGGAAGCCGACGGACCCAACGCGAGAGCCCTCGCTGACACCCACCCGCACGACACCGCCACTCGCACACACCCCACCACCCGATGCGCCCACGAGGGCTGCACATGACTGGCAGGCCCTACACCAGCCCCGACGGCATCGAGGTGTGGTGGCCGCCCGCCGCACGCCAGCGCCGCGACCGCCCGCCGGAGGGAACCGCGGATCCCGCGGACCGAGACCGATCTGAGCAGCCGGCAGCTGCCGGCGAGCGGATCGAGCCATACAAAGAAGCTTTGGCGTGGCTACGATCCGAACTCGGAGGCCCGCCCGGGTTGTGGCAGGCCGCATATGCGATGGTCATGGCGGCCGCCGACGCCGAGCACGCCAGCCTTCGAGCCGACCGAGACGGCTGGAAGTGCCTCGCCTTCCAGTACGAGATGGCAGCCACGACCGCCCGGTCGCGCACCACGTTGTGGCCGGAGGCCACGCCCCCCTCGTCAGAGTCTGGCCGCCGCTGAAGGCTCGGCACAGGAGCCGTGGTCACCGATGCCCCATCGACGTGTGCTCGAACGGATCTCTCGGACATGCCGACCGCCTCACCCTGAACGACTCGTGATCCCGCCGGTCCAGGGTTCAACCCCCTGCTGCCCACTCATGCGTGCGCGCGCCACGGACCGCCGCGGACGAGGAACGGCCGGCGGGTGGGATCCCGCCGACCGTCCTGGGCCGAAGGTCCGTGCACGGCCCGGTCGGCATCCCGACGGCGTTGGGGGTGGACACGGGGCCGGGGGTGGGAGGTTGGGCCACGTGCGCGTCGACCGGAGTCGCACCGTCAGGAGGAGGCGTGACGACCCTTCTCCCGAGAAGGGGCCGTGACGGATCCAGTGACTAGTCTGCACCCCGGCGGCTCCAGAGCGGCGCGAAACGTACACATCCGGCTAATCCGATCTGCACGCCTCGCGCAGTCTCGGCCGCTTTGCGCGCTTTGCCCGAAATGGGCATGAAGATGGGTCCTGCCGACTCCCCCGGCAGGACCCATCTGCGTACTCCCCCACCCGGCCCGGTCCCCCGACCGGTCCCCCCTGCCGTGCTGGCCCGACCACGCCCCCCGGCTCCGGTCGGCCTCCTCCCCAGCGATCCTCACTCTGCCCCGGGCAGTGCAAGAGCGGGGTGGTCGAGTCGGAGGGGTTTGTGCAAGTTTCCCGCAAGGGAAGGGTCGGCACACGCCGTGACAGGCCGGGCAGGTGCCTCATCTGTCACAGGCGTCACTGATCTCGTACCTTTTTCCGGGAAGCACCCCTGCGCGGGGGGCCCGCCCATATGGTGAAAGAGACCGGTCGAACCAGCTCGCGCAGCCGCGTGCAGAGCGGGCGCGAGAGATCGTCCGGTCGCGGCGGAGCGGTCTGCCGCACAAGGTCCGATGGTGACGTTTCGCCTCGAGGGGGTGGCCCGCAGGTGCGTACAGCCGATCAGCGACGTGGTCCGCTCGTTCTGAACATCAGGATGAGCGGCCGTCTCGTTCCGTTCGCAGCAGCGCTGCTGCTCTTCGCCCTGCTGCCCTTTCTCGGTGGCAGCGCCGCCACACCACCGACGGCCACCGTCGTCCTGGCCGCCGGCACGCCGGCTGCCGTGCAGGACGCGGTCCAGGCGGTCGGTCAGGCACGTGACCAGCTGGCGGTGATGGACAGCGACGGGGGCACCGCTCCCGCCGGGGACGCCCTCTCCTCCGCGATGGGCGGCGGCCTCTTCCTCTTCCCTGCCATCAGCCTCTCGCCAGTCACCGCAGACGCGCTGGTGGCGCCACTGACCGGTATGCCGTTCTTCATCCACCCCGTGCCGGGCCCCGAGACCTCGCCCTTCGGGCCGAGGATCCACCCGCTCCTGGGGCGGCCGATGTTCCACACCGGCATCGACCTCGCCGCCGCGTGCGGCACCCCGGTCCACGCAGCAGCCGACGGCACCGTCATCTACGCTCGCGTGTCGCCCTCTTGGGGCCTGCGCACGATCATCCAGCACAGCCCGACGGTCAAGACCGCCTACGGCCACCAGTCGACGTTCTTCGTCACGGAGGGCCAGAAGGTCAAGCAGGGCCAGGTCATCGGACTCAGTGGGACGACCGGCTGGTCCACGGGCTGCCACCTGCACTTCGACGTCATCGTCAACGACCGCTACGTCGACCCCGCGCCCTACCTCGGCTTCCCGCCATCGGACTCGGCCTCCGTGCCGTTCAACGCCGTCCCCGGCGTCGTGATCGCACCGGGCACCGTCGTCGCGACGACCGTCGAGGACGGCGACGTGCCACTCTCCGCGGCGAGCGAAGCACCCGCTGCACCAGCAGCGGCCGCGCCGGTGACCGACGAGCCCGACTCCTCGAGCCCGCCGGCCGGAGCCAAGCCCCCGGCTGCCTCCAAGCCGCCGGCCACGCGCCCCACCGTCTCCGCAACCGCGCCGCACCCGACGCCGGGCACGCCCACGCCCAGCACGACGACACCGGGCACGACGACACCGAGCACGACACCGAGCACGACGACGACCGCGCCGACGACGAGCCCCACCACGAGCCAGCCGGCGACGCCGAACCCGCCGACGAGCACGACAGCACCGACGACTCCACCGGCCACCACGCCGGCGACGACGACTCCGCCGGCCACGACGACTCCGCCGACCACGACCCCGGCGAGCCCGACCCCCACCCAGACGGCCACGCTCACGGCGACCGCCACGAAGGTGCTCCAGACCGCCTCGCAGGTGGCCACCGCCACCGCCACCCCGTCCGGGACGTGCTCGCCGACGGACCCGAGCCCGAGCAGCGCGCCGACCCAGTCGTCCGGGCCCACCTGCACCGACCCGAACGCCTCAGCGACCACGACGCCCGGCAGCGGCCGTTGAGCGTCGGCGACATCGCCTGACCGTCAGGCCCCCGTGGACACCCACGGGGGCCTGACGGCATACGGCAGCGGACGCGTACGCCGGCGGGCGCGCCTCACGATTGGGGCACGGTCGGCCCCAGGGGTGCTCGATTCCGGGCGAAACCGATAGGTTGCGCGAATGGACGACGTGAAGCCAGACGCCGGTACGCAGACCGACCGGCCGCAGACGCCCCGTGAACCCATGGTCGTCATCGACGGCGTCAACAAGCACTTCGGCGACCTGCACGTGCTGCGCGACATCAACCTCACGGTGGGCCGGGGTGAGGTCGTCGTCGTCCTCGGGCCCTCCGGCTCGGGGAAGTCGACGCTGTGCCGGGCGATCAACCGGCTCGAGACCATCGAGTCCGGCACGATCTCGATCGACGGCAAGGCGCTGCCCGAGGAGGGCAAGCCGCTCGCCGACCTGCGCGCCGATGTGGGCATGGTGTTCCAGTCCTTCAACCTCTTCGCGCACAAGACGATCCGCGAGAACGTCACCCTCGGGCCGATCAAGGTCCGCAAGAAGTCCAAGGCCGACGCCGACCGCCAGGCGGGCGAGCTGCTCAAGCGGGTCGGCGTCGAGGCGCAGGCCGACAAGTATCCCGCCCAGCTCTCCGGTGGGCAGCAGCAGCGCGTGGCGATCGCTCGCTCGCTCGCCATGGGACCCAAGGTGATGCTCTTCGACGAGCCGACCTCGGCGCTCGACCCCGAGATGGTCAACGAGGTGCTCGACGTCATGGTGGAGCTGGCCCGCGAGGGCATGACGATGATCGTCGTCACCCACGAGATGGGCTTCGCCCGCAAGGCCGCCGACCGGGTCGTCTTCATGGCCGACGGCCAGATCGTCGAGGTCGGCACCCCGCAGGAGTTCTTCACCAACCCCCGCAGTGAGCGCGCCAAGGACTTCCTCGGCAAGATCCTCACCCACTGAACCACCGGGCCGGAGCAACCCACGGCCACCTCGTGGCCACCACGGCCACCCCACTGAGCCACCCACAGACCGGCAGGGAGCGGCGCGCACCACCGCGCGCACGCCGGAGATCACCCAGGAGGAACCCACATGAAGGCACGACGACTCGGAGCCGTCGCCGTCGCTGCGACGCTCGCCCTGACGATGGCCGCGTGCGGCTCGGACAAGGGCGGGGACAGCGCATCCGGCGGAGGCAAGGGCCTCAAGATCGGCATCAAGTTCGACCAGCCCGGCCTCGGGCTGAAGAAGGGCAGCGACTTCACCGGCATGGACGTCGACGTCGCCAAGTACGTCGCGAAGTCGCTCGGCACCAGCGAGGGCGACATCACCTGGGTGCAGGCCCCCAGCGCCCAGCGCGAGACGCTCCTGTCGACCGGCCAGGTCGACATGGTCGTCGCGACCTACTCCATCACCGACAAGCGCAAGGAGAAGGTCAGCTTCGCCGGCCCGTACTTCATCGCCGGCCAGGACCTGCTCGTGCGCAGCAACGACAGCTCGATCACCGGCCCCGACAGCCTGGCCGGCAAGAAGCTCTGCTCGGTCACCGGCTCGACCTCGGCGCAGAACGTCCAGAAGAAGGTCCCGGGCGTCAACCTGCAGGAGTTCGGCACCTACTCGGAGTGCGTGACGGCGCTGGCCTCGGGCACGATCGACGCGCTGACCACGGACGACACGATCCTCGCCGGCTACGCCGCGCAGGACCAGTACAAGGGCAAGCTCAAGGTCGTCGGCCAGCCGTTCTCGACGGAGAAGTACGGCATCGGCATCAAGAAGGGTGACACCGCCCTGTGCCAGAAGGTCACCGACGCCATCAAGAAGATGGTCTCGGACGGCTCCTGGCAGAAGGCGGTCGACAACAACCTCGGCCCCGCCGGCTACAAGCCCGGCGCCGGCAACCCGCCCACTCCGGACGCCTGTTCCTGACCCACGGTTCGGGGCGGGGGCCGTCCACACGGACGGCCCCCGTACCCGGGCACAGCACGAGAGGTGACCCTTGGGCTACATCCTCAGCAACTACGGCATCCTCGGCGCCTTCTGGGGGACCATCCAGCTGTCGGTCCTGTCGGCGATCGGCGCCCTGGTCATCGGCACCGTCGTGGCGGTCCTGCGCATCTCCCCGGTGCGGGTCCTGCGGCTGATCGGCACGAGCTACGTCAACATCTTCCGCAACACCCCGCTGACCCTGCTCATGGTGTTCAGCGTGCTCGGGCTGACCTTCGTCCTGGGCCTCACCCTCTCGCAGGACCTGTCCCGCAACGCCTACCTCTGGGCCGTCATCGCGCTCTCGGTCTACCACGCCGCCTTCGTGTGCGAGGCGCTGCGCAGCGGCGTCAACACCGTGCCCGCCGGCCAGGCCGAGGCGGCGCGGTCGATCGGCCTGACCTTCTCCCAGACCCTGCGTGAGGTGCTGCTGCCGCAGGCCTTCCGCGGGGCCATCGCCCCGCTCGGCTCGACCCTCATCGCCCTGATCAAGAACACCACGGTCGCCGCAGTCATCCTCGGCACCCGGGAGTCCGCGGGCCTGCTCGCCAAGATCACCGAGAACGAGGGCGCCAGCCTGCCGACCTTCTTCATCTTCGCCCTCGGCTTCGTGATCCTCACGCTGCCGATCGGGCTGTTGACCACCCACCTCTCCCAGCGTCTGGCGGTGAAGCGATGAGCTCGCAGATCGTCCTGTTCGACGCGCCCGGCCCCAAGGCCCGGCGACGTCACGCCATCCTGACCGGCGTCGGCATCGTCATCGCCGCGTTGGTCGTGTGGCTGGTCGTCCGCAAGATGGGTGAGGCCAGCCAGCTCGAGGGCTACATGTGGTCCCCCTTCGTCACGGACCCCGACGTCTGGACCCAGTACCTCCTGCCCGGCCTGTGGGGCACCCTCAAGGCCGCTGCCCTGTCGGTCGTGTTCGCCGGCCTCTTCGGCCTGGTCTTCGGCATGGCGCGGCTCTCGAGGAACCGTTGGGTCAAGGTCCCTGCGGGCGTGATCGTCGAGTTCTTCCGGTCGGTGCCCGTGCTGATCATGATGGTCTTCCTCTACTTCGGCTACTTCGCCACGAGCGACGTCGTGTCGGCCGACACCGCGCCGCTCGCCTCCGTGGTGGTCGCCCTGACGCTCTACAACGGCTCGGTCATCGCCGAGCTGGTGCGCTCCGGCGTCTTCGGCCTGCCGAAGGGGCAGAGTGAGGCCGGCCTGTCGATCGGCCTCACCGCGGGACAGGTGCTGCGCTCGATCCAGCTGCCGCAGGCGCTCACCGCGATGCTGCCCGCGCTGGTGGGCCAGCTGGTCGTCGTCCTCAAGGACAGCGCCCTCGGCTACGTCATCACCTACCCGGAGCTGCTCAATGCCGCCAAGACCCTGGGCTCGGCGTACGCCAACACCGTCCCGGCCTACCTGGTGGCGGCGGTCATCTTCATCGTCATCAACTACCTGCTGACCAAGCTGGCGGCCGCCGTGGAGCGACGGCTCAAGCGCCGGGGCGGCGGCTCCCCCGCAGCCGGTCTCGCTGCCGAGACGGGCGACCCGGAGGCCGGTGCCGGGCTGCCCGGCTCTCTCGCGACGCGCGACGTCTGACGGCGTCGGGCGCCGCCCTGCGACTCCCGCAGGTGCGGCGCCCGACGGACGAGAAGGGCCCCGACACCAGTGGTGTCGGGGCCCTTCTCGTCGGTGCTCCCCCGATTGGACTCGAACCAATAACCTGCCGGTTAACAGCCGGCTGCTCTGCCAATTGAGCTACAGGGGAATGCTGCTCGGAAACCATAGCAAAGGCAGTGCCTCGACACTAAATCGGGGGTCGGGCCCGACGGCAGCCCTCTCCGGCGCCGTGCAGCCGCCCTCGAGAGGGCTCCGCCACGCGGCCCAGGAGCGGTCAGAGACCGACCTCGGAGCGCAGCCGAGCGAGCCGTTGCGCCGCCTCACGAGCGATGTCGGGATCGCCGAGATCCGCTCCTCGACCGGCGATCGTCTGCTCGACGAGGCCTCCCGAGGCGAGGTCCTGGCGGATGACGACGCGGACCTTGCGGCGCCCGGCGGTGCGGAACTCGTCGGCCAGCACGACGCTGGCCTGCAGGCGCTCCCGGAGCGTCTGCTGCAGCAGCGAGGGCTCGGTGAGGCGCCAGCGCGAGGGCGGCCCGCCGTCGACCCACGTGAGGGTCAGCAGGGACGACTCGCCCTGCCACGTCGCGGCCTCGGCCTCGTGCCACGGCCGTCGCCAGGCGAGGATGCCGTCAGCCCCCACGAGCACGATGTGGTGCGTCGTCGCCACGGCGTGCCCACCGGTGCCCTCGTCCTGGGCCCAGGCCAGCACCTGCTCCCCGCTGTCGAGGGGCACGGCGGAGCGCACCTGCGCCGGAAGTGCCGGCCGTCGTCGGCGGTCGAAGAGTGCCATCAGCCCATTCCTGCCTTGATCGCGGCGAGCTCGCGCTGCAGCTCCTGCAGCTGGACGCCGAGCTCGCGCGTACGTTCCGGAGACGGAATCTCCGCGTGGTCGAGGCGCCGCATCTCGCTCATCGCGTCGGCGATCCGCCGGGTGAGCGCGATGGTGCGCACCCGGTCGAAGAGCTCGCCGACGTAGCGGGCCGTCGGCAGCCCCGTGTTGGGGTCCATCCGGGTGGGCAGCGTGTCGACGGCCAGCTCGCTGACGAGTCCCGCGACCGGCGACGGGGCCGCCTCGGTGACGGCCGCCAACCAGGCCCGGGTGTTGCCCATGTCGCCGTCGTGGTGGGCGATCCGGATGCCGTCGAAGACGGCCCGGTGCGCCGGCGCCGAGAAGGACTCGGGGGTCAGCAGGTCGATGGCCCCGGGCTTGAAGACGGTGGGGAACTGGAGCAGCACCTGCAGCAGCTGGCGCTCGGCCAGCACGACCGGGTCACGTCGGTCGGGCACCGGGAAGGCGCCACCCTCCGGCGCGCCGTCAGGCTCGCCGTGTGCTTCCGGGGCACCGGCCCCGCGCGGTGCGCCCCGCCGGTCTGCTCCCCCCTGGCCGCCGCGGGTGTCGTCGTCGACCTTGAGCTTGCCGGCCCGCGACACCTCGCCGGCCACCTGCTCGACGTCGAGGCCGAGCATGCCCGCGACCTCGCGGGTGTACTCCGGCTGCAGCGACCGGTCGCGGATCGAGGCGACGATGGGCGCCACCGCGCGCACCGCCTGGATGCGGCCCTCGGCGGTGGCGAGGTCGAAGCGCTTGATCGTCGTGCGTGCTGCGAACTCGAACATCGGGACGGCGTCCTCGATGAGCGCCTGCACCGCCGGGTCTCCCCCGGACTGCCGGAGCTCGCACGGGTCCTTGCCGGACTTCTCCACGGCCACGAAGGACTGCGAGGTCCACTTCTCGTCGTCGGCGAAGGCGCGCATGGCGGCCTTCTGGCCGGCGGCGTCGCCGTCGAAGGTGAAGATCACCTTGGCCGGCGCCAGCCCTGCCTCGTCGCGCATGAGCCGGCGAAGCGTCTTGATGTGGTCGGCGCCGAACGCCGTGCCGCACGTCGCGACCGCGGTGTCGACGCCGGCGAGGTGGCACGCCATGACGTCGGTGTAGCCCTCGACGACGACGGCCTGGCGCCCCTGCGAGATCTTCTTCTTCGCCAGGTCGAGCCCGTAGAGGACGGTCGACTTCTTGTAGATGGGGGTCTCGGACGTGTTGAGGTACTTTGCCTCGATGCGGTCGTCGTCGAAGAGGCGGCGCGCCCCGAAGCCGACGGTGTCGCCGGTGATGTCGCGGATCGGCCACACGAGCCGACCGCGGAAGCGGTCGTAGAGCCCGCGGTTTCCTCGACCGGCCAGTCCCCCGGTGACGATCTCGTCGTCGGTGAAGCCCTTGCCGCGCAGGTGGCGCACGAGGTCCTCGCCGCCGCGGGGGGCGAAGCCGATCCCGAACTGCCGCACGTGCTCGCTGTTGAAGTCGCGGGCCCGCAGGAAGTCCCGGCCCTGCCGGGCGGCCTGGCTGCCGAGAAGCAGCTCGGTGTAGAACTCCTCGGCCACGCGGTGCGCCTCGATGAGCCGGCTGCGCCGGCCCAGGCCCTCCTCGCGCGGTCGGTCGCCGTTCTCGTAGCGCAGCTCCATGCCGAGCTTCTGGGCCAGCCGCTCGACGGCCTCCGAGAAGCTGAGGTGGTCGACCTTCTGCACGAAGGAGATGACGTCGCCGCCCTCCTGGCAGCCGAAGCAGTGCCAGGCGCCCACGGCCGGGCGGATGTTGAACGACGGGGTCTTCTCGTCGTGGAACGGGCACAGGCCCTTGAGCGACCCGGGGCCGGCGGAGCGAAGCGTGACGTGCTCGCGCACGACGTCCTCCAGGGACGACCGCGCCTTGACCGCCGCGATGTCCTCGCTGTTGATCAGCCCCGCCATCTGCCTCCTGTCGCTGCCCGTGATCCTAGTTCGTCCGGGTAGGGACCCTCGTCACCGGCACCACCGGCTGTGGAGAGCCAGGGCGCGCACGTCGGTCAGCGACGCCACCTGGTCGACGACCACGCGCAGCCGCTCCCCGTCGTCGGCGGCTGCGGCATGGTCGGCGCGGAAGGCCACGTCGAGGCGCTCCCCGGGCGCGGCGGCATACGCCTCCACGAGGTCGCGCACGACGTCACGCTGCGTCGACATCACCGCCAGCCGCTCGTCGGTGGTCATGACGAAGTGGTTCGCCACGGCCTTGAGGACCGAGCACTCGGCACGGGTGTCGTCGGGCACGACGAGGTCGGCTTCGTAGCGGCACAGTGGACCGGGACCGTGGCGCTCACGGGTGGCAACCTCCACGGCGAGCACGAAGCGTCCGATGAGCCGGCTGGTCAGGTCCTTGAGGCGCGCGAGGTCGCTGCGCGAGCCGTCGTATGCCGTGGGCACCGCGCCGAGGTTCAGCAGGCGTTCCAGCGCGGCACCGAGCACGTCGCTGCCGAGGTCGGGCGCGTAGGCGCGGCCCGCGATGGCGACGACGTCGGCGAGGTCTCCCGAGCGAAGGACGCCCGGGTCGACCCATCCGGAAGCGATGGCGTCCTCGACGTCGTGCACGGAGTAGGCGACGTCATCGGACCAGTCCATGACCTGCGCCTCGAGGCAACGCGCGCCGGGGCTCGCGCCGTCCCGGATCCACTGGAACACCGACACATCCGAGTCATAGACGCCGAACTTCACTGTCGCAGAGGGACCCTCACCCCGCCGCCACGGGTACTTGGTCGCCGCGTCGAGAGACGCACGCGTCAGGTTGAGACCCGCCGATCTCCCGTCGGCGTGGAAGCGCTTCGCCTCCAGCCGGGTGAGCAGGCGCAGGGTCTGGGCGTTGCCCTCGAATCCGCCGATGCCCGAAGCGATCTCGTCGAGAACCGTCTCGCCGTTGTGACCGAAGGGCGGGTGGCCGAGGTCGTGGGAGAGGCAGGCGGTGTCGACGACGTCGGCGTCGCATCCCAGTGCCGCACCGAACTCGCGGCCGATCTGCGCGACCTCCAGGGAGTGGGTCAGCCGGTTGCGCACGAAGTCGTCGTGGCCGGGCGCGAGGACCTGCGTCTTGGCGGCGAGCCGGCGCAGCGACGATGAGTGCACGACCCGGGCGCGGTCGCGGGCGAAGTCGTCGCGGTCGGCCCGCTTCTGGGCAGGGTCCTCGGCGACCCACCGCTCACGGTCCCGACTCTCGTAGCCCACGCGCCCGACTCTAAGGGGTGCAAACCCCATGGCGGCTGCGCCGCCGCGGGGGCAGACTGGCAGCGTGGGGCCGGCCCACGGCCCCGGAGCGGGCAGGAGCTCGTCATGGCCGACAAGTCACCACGGTCGCACATGTCCCAGAAGGGCAAGTCGATCAAGGAGAAGCGCGCGGAGAAGCACGCCAAGGCCGAGAAGGCCTCGCACACGGAGATCATCCCGCCGCGCGGCCGGCGCTGAGCCGCGCTTCGGGACGCTCGGTCCACGACGCCGGTCAGCGCACCGCACCGGCGGTAGTCAGCCGAGCTCGCCGCGGACCCGGCGCACCCAGGCGGGCTCGGTGCCGTAGCGCTGCATCTTGATCAGCCGTCCGTGCGCGCAGTCGTCGACGAGCTCGGCCATCCGCCTGTCCCGCGTGGCTTCCTGCTTGGCGGTGACCACCCAGTTGGTCGCGACCTTGCGGTACGACGGCGTCGCGGCGTCCCAGAACCTCGACGCCCGGGGGTTGGCCCGCAGCAGCGCCTCGTAGGCGTCCGGCCACGTGCGCTCCCGGTTCTCGTACGCGTACACGCCCGACCGGTCCGCACGTCGCCGAGCGAACGCCGCCAGCCCTGCGGGGTGCATGCGCCCGGCGGCGGTCAGCTCGGCGACGGCCTGGATGTTGACGGTGCTCCAGTTGCTGCCGGCCTTGCGCGGCGTCCACCGCTGGCGCACCGCGTCCTCGTCGATGCGCTGCGCCACCGAGTCGATCCACCCGAAGCACAGTGCCTCACGCACGGCCTCGGCCCACTGCAGCCCGGGCGACTCGACGTGCTTCTTGTGCAGGCCCATCCACAGCTCGGTCGCCGTGTCGTGGTTGGCCTCGAGCCACGCGCGGAAGTCCTCCGCGTCGTCGAAGAAGACGGCGGGACGCTCCTCGGTGCCACCCTCGCGCATGAGCCGATCCTGCCACCGGCCACCGACACCGGCTCCCCACATCCGGACGGTCGCTGGGAGGATGACGGATTGTGACCGACCGCATCCTGCTCGCCGCCCGGAACAACGCCCTCTGGTGCGACGCCGTCGCCCGGTCCCACGGAGTGACGACGTCGCTGGACGAGGCTGCCTGGACCGCCGCGACCCGCACCCCGCCCTACTACCCCGACGCCGTGACGCTCTCGCCCGACGTCGGCGAGTACGACGTGCTCGCGCGCATCGACGACTCCGACGGGTGCTCGGTCAAGGACTCGTGGTCACGGCTCGACCTGAGCCTCGAGGACTTCGCCCGCCTCGTCGTCGGCGAGTGGGTCTGGCTCGACCCCGCCGTCGACGTGCGCCCTGCATCGAGCGGCTCGGCACGCACCTGGCGGACCGTGACCACGGGTGACGAGATGGCCGCGTGGGTGCGGGCGTGGGCGAGCGACCCCGACGCGGAGGCCATCCTGCGGCCCTCGCTCCTCGAGGAGCCCGGCGTCCACGTCCTCGCGGCGCGTGCCTCCACCGACCCGTCCGCGCCCGTCATCGCCGGCGCGATCGTCAACGTCACCGGGGAGGTCGCCGGTCTCGGCAACGTCTTCGCACTCGACGGCGACGTGCCGTCGGCATGGCGGGAAGCCGCAGCGACCGCGCGCGAGGCCGCACCCGGCATACCGCTCGTCGGCTGGGAGGCCGGGGACTCGGTCGACGCAGCCGTCGCCGCGGGGTGTGAGCGGCTGGGGTCGCTCACCGTCTGGCTGAAGTGATCCTCAGCCGCCGCTGACCGACAGCTCGGCCTCGGCGATGGTGCGCCGGTGCTCCTCGGAGAGCTCGCGTGACTCCAGCCAGCGGTCCGGCAGGGCCACGTTGCGCGGCGAGCCGGCGCGCCCGCGCTGCCCCTCGGCTGCCTCACCGGGCCAGGGGGCGTCTGGGTCGAGCGTGGCGAGCAGCGTCTCGAGCGAAGCCATCGAGTCGACGAGAGCGAGGGAGTTGCGGATGGTCGAGCCGGCCGGGAAGCCCTTGAGGTACCAGGCGATGTGCTTGCGGATGTCGCGGCAGCCGCGTCCCTCGTCGCCGTAGAAGTCGCAGAGGTATGCCGCGTGCTTCCGCAGCGTGTCCGCGACCTCCCCGAGGGTCGGAGTCACCCGCGCCGACGTGCCGGCGAAGGCCGCCGCGAGGTCGGTGAAAAGCCACGGCCGGCCGAGGCAGCCGCGCCCGACGACCACGCCGTCGCAGCCGGTCTCCTCGACCATGCGCAGGGCGTCCTCGGCCGACCAGATGTCGCCGTTGCCGAGGACCGGGATGCTCGTGACGGTCTCCTTGAGCATCCGGATGGCACTCCAGTCGGCGGTGCCGGAGTACGACTGGGCGGCCGTGCGCCCGTGCAACGCGACCGCCGCGACGCCCTCCGCCTCGGCGGCCAGGCCGGCGTCGAGGAAGGTCAGGTGGTCGTCGTCGATGCCCTTGCGCATCTTGACCGTGACGGGGATGTCGCGCCGGCCGCCCTCCTCGACGACGGCGCCGACGATGGAGCGGAAGAGCTCCTTCTTCCACGGCAGGGCCGAGCCGCCGCCCTTGCGGGTGACCTTGGGGACGGGGCAGCCGAAGTTGAGGTCGATGTGGTCGGCGCGGTCCTCCTGCACGAGGATGCGCGCGGCAGCGCGGGCCGTCGCCGGGTCGACGCTGTAGAGCTGGATCGAGCGCGGGTTCTCGTCGGGGTCGTGCTCGATGAGGCGCATCGTCTCGGAGCTGCGCTCGACGAGCGCGCGAGTCGTGATCATCTCGCTGACGTAGAGGCTCGTCGCGCCACTGGCGCCACCGCTCGACGCGAGCGCGCTGCCCTCGTTGCCGTACTCGCGGCACAGGCGCCGGAAGGCGCGGTTGGTGATGCCCGCCATGGGCGCGAGCACGACAGGCGACTCGATGACGTGGCGGCCGATGCGCAGCGGGGGCAGCACGGCGCCCGTCGTCGCGGCGGCTGGGCCGCCGAGATCTGCGGAGGGGGCCTCACCGGCCTGCGTCGGGGCTGTCATCACGTCGGTCATCGCCCGATTCTCCCCGATCAGGGGCGTGGCGCCGAATCGACGACCTGACGGGTGAAGCGCAGGAGCGCCTCGGCGAACGCCTCCGGCTGGTCGAGGTTGGACACGTGGCTCGCCCGGCGGATGACCTCCTCACGCGCCGTCGGGCACGCCCGGAGGTAGGCGCGCACGCCGACCCGGAACTGGTCGAACTGTCCGTTGAGCAGCAGGACCGGGCAGCGCACGCGCTCGAGCATCGCCGGTCGGCAGTGGGTCATGACTTCGCGCCAGGCGTCGGCGGTGGGGGCGAAGTAGTAGCCCCCGGCGATGACCGGCTCGATGCGCTCGGGCGGGTAGAGCCGGCGCAGGATGCGGTCGTTGAGCCGCGTCATGCGTTCGGGCCCGAGCCGGTCGGTCAGCGCGGCGACGCCCCGGTAGACGGCCGCCCCCGGACCGGTCGGGGTGGCGCTCGCTCCCGCCAGGACGAGCCCGTCGAGCGCGTCGGGCTGGGCGGCGGCATACGCCATCGCGGCGTAGCCGCCGAGCGAGTGCCCGACCAGGACGACCGGGGCGCCCGACGGGACGGCGCGGACCGCCTCGTCGATGACCTCGACGCACCGCACGAGGGTGAAGTCCTCGCCGGCGCGCACCCCGTGGCCGGGCAGGTCGACGAGCGTCAGGTCGACGTGGTCCTGCAGCAGCGCGACCTGCGGGGCCCACTGGCTGCTCGCCAGGCGCGACCCGTGCACGAGGACCAGGTGAGCACGCACACCGCGAGGATGCCACGATGGCGCGGTGAGCCACCTCCTGAGTGCCGCCGACCTCGCCCACGAGATCGAGGACGTCACCGTCCTCGACGTCCGCTGGGCCCTCACGACCGCGAACACGCCCGCGGGGCGCGAGGACTACGAGGCGGGGCACGTGCCCGGCGCGTTCTTCGTCGACCTCGACACCGAGCTCGCCGCCCCTGCCGGTGAGGGCGGCCGCCACCCGCTCCCCGACCCTGCAGTGGTCGAGGCTCTGGCCCGTCGCGCCGGCATCACCGAGCGCAGCCGCGTCGTCGTCTACGACGCCAAGGAGTCGTATGCCGCCGCGCGGGCCTGGTGGGTGCTGCGCTGGGCGGGTGTCCCGGACGTCCGCGTGCTCGACGGCGGGTATGCGGCGTGGGTGTCCGGGAGACTCCCGGTCTCCACCGAGGAGCCCGCCGACCGGCACGGGGACTTCGAGGTGCGCCCGGGGCAGCTGCCGACGCTCGATGCGGGCGGGGCGGCGGAGCTCGCCCGTGAGGGGCTGCTCCTCGATGCACGGGCCCCCGAGCGCTACGCCGGCGAGTCCGAGCCGGTCGACCCGGTGGCCGGCCACGTGCCGGGAGCCGTCAACGTCCCCACAGCGGCCTGGCTGTCCGAGGACGGAACGTTCCGCCGCGACCTCCGCGACCACTGGGAACGCCTGTCGGCGGGTCGCGACGTGGACGGCCGGCCGGTGGGGGTCTACTGCGGGTCCGGCGTGACCGCGGCGCACGAGATGCTCGCCCTCGCCGAGCTGGGGGTGGACACGGTCCTCTACCCCGGCTCGTGGAGCGAGTGGATCCGCGACCCTGCTCGTCCGGTCGCCACCGGACCCCAGCCCGGCTGACCGCCCAGCCGGACCGGCGGACCTGCACGAACCGCCCTTGCGCCGCCGCTCCGTGCGTGGACGCCGACCTCGTGGCGGTCCGCCGGGACGCCCCGGCCCCACGACGACGTATGCCGCCCGCCCGGGTGGGCGGACGGCATACGTCAGCGGTTGGCGCGCGAGCGCCTCAGCAGCCGACGAGGCGCTGCGCGAGGTAGCCCTCGACCTGGTCGAGCGCGATGCGCTCCTGCGCCATGGTGTCGCGCTCGCGGATCGTCACGGCGTGGTCCTCGAGCGTGTCGAAGTCGACGGTGATGCAGTACGGCGTGCCGATCTCGTCGTGGCGGCGGTAGCGCTTGCCGATGGCGCCGGCGTCGTCGAAGTCGATGTTCCAGTGACGGCGCAGCTGCGCGGCGAGGTCGCGCGCCTTGGGCGAGAGGTCGGCGTTGCGCGACAGCGGGAGCACCGCGGCTTTGACCGGCGCGAGACGCGGGTCCAGACGCAGCACGACGCGCTTGTCGACACCGCCCTTGGTGTTGGGCGCCTCGTCCTCGGAGTACGCGTCGACGAGGAAGGTCATGAGCGAGCGGGACAGGCCGGCTGCCGGCTCGATGACGTAGGGGGTGTACTTCTCCCCCGTCTGCTGGTCGAAGTAGACGAGCTCGGTGCCCGAGTGCTTGCTGTGCGTCGACAGGTCGAAGTCGGTGCGGTTGGCGATGCCCTCGAGCTCGCCCCACTCGGAGCCGGCGAAGTTGAAGCGGTACTCGATGTCGACGGTGCGCGTCGAGTAGTGCGACAGCTTCTCCTTGGCGTGCTCGTAGTGGCGCAGGTTGTCCGGGTTGATGCCGAGGTCGGTGTACCAGCGGGTGCGCTCGTCGATCCAGTACTGGTGCCATTCCTCGTCCTCACCCGGCTTGACGAAGAACTCCATCTCCATCTGCTCGAACTCGCGGGTGCGGAAGATGAAGTTGCCGGGCGTGATCTCGTTGCGGAAGCTCTTGCCGGTCTGGGCGATGCCGAACGGCGGCTTCCGGCGCGAGGCCTGCATGACGTTGAGGAAGTTGACGAAGATGCCCTGGGCCGTCTCGGGGCGCAGGTAGTGCAGGCCCGACTCGTCCTCGATGACGCCGAGGTAGGTCTTGAGCATCATGTTGAACTCGCGCGGCTCGGTCCACTGGCCCTTGGTGCCGCAGTCGGGGCACACGATCTCGCTCATCGGGATCGAGTCGGGGTCATCGATGCCCTTCTTCTCCGCGTACGCCTCCTGCAGGTGGTCCTGGCGGCGGCGCTTGTGGCAGTGCAGGCACTCGACGAGCGGGTCGGTGAAGGTGCCGACGTGGCCGGAGGCGACCCAGGTCTCGCGGGGCAGGATGATCGAGGAGTCGAGGCCGACGACGTCATCGCGGCTCGTGACCATGGCCTTCCACCACTGCCGACGGATGTTCTCCTTGAGCTCGACGCCGAGGGGGCCGTAGTCCCAGGCCGATCGCGTGCCTCCGTAGATGTCACCGCTCGGAAAGACGAAGCCCCTGCGCTTGCAGAGGCTGACGACGGTGTCCACGGTGGATGTCTGCTTGGCCATGCCGCACAGGCTATCGGGCGGGCGCCACTGCTTTGCCACGCGTCCGGGGTATGCCGTCGCGTCCCCTAGGCTCGTTCCGTGGCACTGAGCTTCCGTTCCCGTCTCGAGCACGCCTCCGCCCCCTTGGCCGAGCGCCTCAATGCCCTTCCCCGACTCGTCGGGCCGGCCGTCCTCGTCGTCCTGCTCCTGGTGGGCATCTTCGCGCCGCGGCCGTGGGGGGGCATCGCGTTCCTCGTCGTCGCCGCCTTCCTCGGATGGCTGCTCTTCCTCACCTGGCAGCGGCTGGCACTGCCCGAGCGGCTGATGCGCCTCGCGGTGCTGGTGCTCGCCCTGGCCGTGGCGATCGTCAGGCTCGTCCCGGCCGGCTGAGGGACCGGCGCCTCGCAGCGACCGCGAGAACGGTTTTGACAATCATTCTCACCTAGGCGGAGGATGGGCGCCATGCCCCCTCTCCGCGACCCATCGCGCCGGTCCGCAGCAGCGTCCCTGCTCGCCATTGCGGTCCTCGTGCTGACCGCGGCCTGCGGCACGACAGCCGGTGCCGGCTCCGGCTCGGCCGGCTCGGACCGTCCTGACCAGGCCGTCGTCACCTCGTTCTACCCGCTGCAGTTCGCGGTGGAGCAGATCACGGGCGGCGCCGTTCCCGTCACGGTCCTCACCAAGCCCGGCACCGAGCCGCACGATCTCGAGCTCGCCCCCCAGGACATCGCGACGATGAGCAAGGCCCGGCTCGTCGTCTACGCCGACGGCTTCCAGCCCGCGGTCGACGACGCCATCGCCGAGGTGCAACCGGGCTCCGTGCTCGACGTCGCCGACGCCGCACAGCTGAGCCTCACCCTGGCCGAGGAGTCCGGCCAGGCCGGCGAGAGCCCGCAGGAGCACGGCAACCACGACCACTCGGGCAACGACCCGCACTTCTGGCTCGACCCGCAGCGCTACGCGGCAGTCGTGAAGGTCATCGGCGCCCGACTGGCGAAGGACGACCCGGCCCACGCGGCGGCATACGACCGCAACACCGCCTCCCTCGTCACCAGGCTGACCGCCCTCGACGGGCAGTTCCGGACCGGGCTGGCCTCGTGCCGCTCGACGGTGCTGGTCACCAGCCATGCCGCCTTCGGCTACCTCGCGCAGCGCTACGGCCTGCAGCAGCACGGCATCTCCGGTGTCTCCCCCGACACCGAGCCGAGCGGCGCCGCGCTCAAGCAGATCGCCGACCTCGTGCGGAGCCGGGGCGTGACGACCATCTACCAGGAGACCCTCGTCGAGCCGCACCTCGCGCAGACGGTGGCCGGCACCACCGGCGCCACGGTCGCGACACTCGACCCGCTCGAGGGCATCACGTCCGCCTCCGCCGGGAAGGACTACTTCGAGGTCATGCACAGCAACCTCAAGGCGCTGCAGAAGGGGCTGGGGTGCTCATGAGCTCCGACGGTGTCAGGACCATCGACTCCCCCGCGGACGAGGTCGTCATCGAGCTGGACCACGCGGCCTTCGGCTACGGCGAGCGCGCCGTGCTGCGCGACGCGTCCCTGACCGTCCACCGCGGCGAGATCGTGGCGGTCGTCGGGCCCAATGGCTCCGGCAAGTCCACGTTGATGAAGGGCATCCTCGGCCTCAACGAGCAGGTCTCCGGCAGCGTGCGGCTCTTCGGCGTGGCCGGAGAGGACCTGCACGAGCGGGCTCGCCTCGGCTACGTGCCGCAGCGCCACACCCTGTCGGCCTCGGTGCGGGCGACGGCCGAGGAGATCGTCTCGACAGGCCGGCTCCCCCGCATCGGGTGGCTCGGACGGCTGCGTGCCACCGACCGGCAGCTGGTCGCGCGCTCGCTCGACGTCGTAGGGCTGGCCGACCGGGCCGCCACCGAGGTCAGCACCCTCTCGGGCGGGCAGCAGCGCCGGGTGCTCATCGCCCGCGCGCTCGCGGGCCAGCCGGACGTGCTCATCATGGACGAGCCCACCGCCGGCGTCGACGCGGCGAACCAGCACGTCCTCGCCGACGTCCTCGACCGCCTCGTTCAGCGGGGCGTCACGATGCTCATCGTCACCCACGAGCTCGGCGCCCTCGAGCGCCTCCTGACGCGGATCGTCGTCGTCGACACCGGTCGCATCACCTTCGACGGCACCCCGCGGGAGTATGCCGCCGCGCGCGACCGCGTCCACCACGACCACGACAGCCACCACCACGACAGCGAGCTGGACGCGTACGCCGTGGTGACCCGCGGCCCGCTCGACGCCGACCACACCGACCACCACCGGGAGGCCCGACCGTGATCGAGATGCTCACCGTCGACTTCATGCAGCGGGCCCTCATCGCAGCCCTCCTCGTGGGCACCGTCGCGCCCATGGTCGGCATCTTCCTCGTGCAGCGGCGGCTGTCGCTCATCGGCGACGGCATGGGTCACGTGGCCCTCGCAGGTGTGGCGATCGGGCTCGTCACCGGTTCGGCGCCGGTGCTCACGGCCCTCGCGGCGGCCGTCGTCGCAGCGATCGTCATCGAGCTGCTCCGGGCCAAGGGACGCACCAACGGCGACGTGGCGCTGGCCGTCATCTTCTACGGCGGCATCGCCGCCGGCGTCGTCATCATCAGCAAGTCGCCCGACGGCACGCCGGCGAACCTCATGAAATACCTCTTCGGCTCGATCCTGACGACGCAGCGCGGCGACCTCTACGTCTTCGCCGGCCTGGCGCTCGTCATCGCCGTGACGACGTGGGCCCTGCGGCCGCGGCTCTTCGCGGTCGCCAACGACGAGGAGTACGCCCGCGCCGTGGGGCTGCCGGTGCTCCCCCTCAACCTCGTGCTGGCCGTCCTGACGGCGACCACCGTGGTCGTCGCGATGCGCGTCGTCGGGTTGCTGCTCATCAGCGCCCTCATGATCGTGCCGAACGCCGCCGGCCAGCTCGTCGCCCGCTCCTTCAGCGGCGGCCTTCGGTGGGCGATCGCGATCGGCCTCGTCTCGTCGGTCGGAGGCGTCGCTCTCTCCTACCCGCTCAACACCCCGTCCGGCGGCACCATCGTGCTGCTCGCCGTCGCGCTGTTCGTCGTCATGGCCGTCGTCACCGGCGTCGCGGCCCGGGCACGCGGCAGGCAGCACGCCGTCGCCGAGACCCACGCCCACGAGCACGGCATCGAGTGCGGACACCCTGCGGTGACCCACGGCGACCACGTCGACTACCTCCACGACGGCCACCTTCATGCCGCGCACGAGGGCCACTACGACGAGCACGGGGACCACGACCACCCGTCGCCGGCGCCGGCCGAGCAATCCGGTACCCCTGGAGGCGAAGCGGCCGCAGCCTCCTCTTCCACGTCGACAGGAACGACACGATGACCGGCACGAACAGCCCCAAGGTCGCCGCCCTCTCACGCAAGCCGACCCGGCAGCAGGCTGCCGTGGCCGAGCTGCTCGAACGCTCCGACGACTTCACCTCGGCCCAGACGGTGCATGCACGGCTGCGCGAGGCCGGTGCCGGCGTGGGGCTCGCCACCGTCTACCGCACGCTGCAGTCGATGGTCGAGGCCGGCACGGTGGACGTGCTGCGCACCGACGACGGCGAGGCCGTCTATCGCGCCTGCTCAACGCATCACCACCACCACCTGGTGTGCCGCAGCTGCGGTCGCACCGTCGAGGTGGAGGGGCCCGCGGTGGAACGGTGGGCCGGCAAGGTGGCGAGCGAGCACGGCTTCATCGGCGTCACCCACACCCTGGAGATCTTCGGCACCTGCGCCGACTGCGCCGCCTCCTGACCCGATGGCTCACCGAACGCCGCGTTCGGTTTCGAAAGCCGTGTTCCAACAGCGCGTTCGAGACCGAACGCGGCGTTCGGTCTGTGGGGAGGCGGGTCAGCGGGGCACGGGGGTCCCGGGGGTCAGGAAGTCGAGGTCGGGGTGTCGACGGCTCCGCCGTAGCGGCGGTCCCGGGCGACGTACTCCTCGATCGCAGCCCACAGGTCGCGCCGGTCGTAGTCGGGCCACAGCCGGTTCTGGAAGACCATCTCCGCATACGCCGACTGCCACAGCAGGAAGTTGCTCGTGCGCTGCTCGCCGGAGCTGCGGACGAAGAGGTCGACGTCCGGCATCGTCGGCTCGTCGAGGTAGCGCTTGATCGTCTTCTCGTCGACCGACCCGGGGCGCAGCCGGCCGTCCTTGACGTCGTGGGCGATCCGCTGCACCGCGTCGGCGATCTCGGCGCGGCCTCCGTAGTTGACGCAGAAGTAGAGCGTGAGACCGGTGTTGTGCTGCGTCAGCTCCTGGGCGATCTCGAGCTCCTTGATCACCGACCGCCACAGCCGGGGTGCCCGCCCGACCCACCGCATACGCACGCCCCACTCGTGCAGCTGGTCGCGCCGGCGGCGGATGACGTCACGGTTGAAGCCCATGAGGAAGCGCACCTCCTCCGGCGAGCGCCGCCAGTTCTCGGTGGAGAACGCGTACGCCGACAGGTGCGTCACGCCCACCTCGATAGCGCCGGCGACGACGTCGAGCAGCGAGGCCTCCCCCGCCTCATGCCCCTTCGTGCGCGGCAGGCCGCGTGCGTTGGCCCAGCGGCCGTTGCCGTCCATCACGATCGCCACATGCTTGGGCAGCAGGTTGCCCGGGATCTGGGGCGCGGTGGCGCCGGACGGGTGCGGGAAGGGCTTGGCGTACACGGCTCTCCGGTCGGTCGGGGTCGGGATCGACTGCAGCGAAAGTGGGCTCGGCGACACTACTCAGGCACGCTCGACGAGGCGCAGCGACCGCAGCCCTCGCTCGATGTGCCACTGCAGGAAGGCGGAGACGAGGCCGTTGCCCTGTCGCCGGCAGCGCTCGTCGCTGGCGTCGGCGACGTCCCAGTCGCCGGTCAGCAGGGACGCGAGGAGGGTGAAGGTCTCGGGAGCGGGGGCGCTCGAGCCGGGCGGACGGCATACGGAGCAGACGGCGCCGCCGGCCTGCACGTTGAACGCCCGGTGGGGACCCGGCGCGCCGCACCTCGCGCAGTCGACGAAGCTCGGGGCCCAGCCGGCGACAGCCAGCGAGCGCAGCAGGTAGGCGTCGAGGACGAGCCCCGGGTCGTGGGCGCGCTCGGCGAGCGAGCGCAGGGCACCGGCGAGCAGGAGGTACTGCTGCGTCTGCGGCTCGTGCTCCTCGGTGAGCTGCAGGGCGGTCTCGAGCATCGAGGTGGCGCACGTGTAGGCGGTGTAGTCGCGGGCGATCGCGTCGCCGTAGGGGGCGAGGGTCTCGACCTGCGTCACGGTGTCGAGGTTGCGTCCCTCGTAGCACTGCACGTCGACCACCATGCCGGGCTCGAGGCGCGAACCGAACCGCGACTTCGTGCGGCGTACGCCCTTGGCGACCGCGCGCACGCGACCGCGGGTACGCGTGAGCATCGTGATGATGCGGTCGGCCTCGCCCAGCTTGTGGGTGCGCAGGACGATCGCCTCGTCACGGTAGAGGGGCATGGCCCCATTCTCCACCGTCGCCTCGCGCGGGCGGCACCGCACGCGCCGTCGCGGGCCGAGCGCACGACATCTGGCCAACTCGAGTCGAACACCCGTTCGACACGTTGGGGTATCGTGGACGGCATGGACCTCTCTCTCCAGGGTTCGCTGCTCGACCTGACCGACGCGATGACGCTGCGGGAGGTCGGCACGGGCCTGACCCGCCACCGGCTGACGCGCGGGGCGTGGGTCGACGTGCGGCCCGGCTGGCTCGCTGCCGGCGACGAGCTGTTCACCACCTTGCTCCACGAGGTGCCGTGGCACGCCGAGCGACGCCAGATGTACGACTCGGTCGTCGACGTCCCGCGGCTCACCAAGTTCTACGCGGCCGACGAGCCGCTGCCGCACCCGATCCTCGTCGAGGCCCGCGACGCCCTGAGCCGCCACTACGCGCCCGAGCTCGGTGAGCCGTTCGTCACCGCCGGGCTCTGCCTCTACCGCGACGGGCACGACAGCGTCGCCTGGCACGGCGACCGCATCGGACGCTCGCGCGACACCGACACGATGGTCGCGATCCTCTCGCTCGGCTCGCCGCGCACCCTCACCCTGCGACCCCGCGACGGCGGTGGCATCCCCGGCACCACCCAAAAGAGCTTGCGCTACCCGCTCGGGCATGGTGATCTCGTCGTGATGGGCGGCTCGTGCCAGCGGACGTGGGACCATGCGGTCCCCAAGACGTCCGAGCCGATGGGCCCGCGCATCTCCGTCCAGTTCCGTGTCGCCGGCGTCCGCTGAAGGAGCCCTCCGTATGCCGTCAAGCCGCTCAGGTGGCCCCCTGCCCTTCCTCGACCACCTGGCGGCGGACTCCGCCCGGTTCCGCGAGGCGCTGGCCTCGGCCCCGAGCAGCGCGCGCGTGCCGACGTGCCCCGACTGGGACGCCGACGACCTGCTGTGGCACCTCGCGGAGGTGCAGTGGTTCTGGGGCGAGATCGCCGAGCGCGGCGTCACCGACCCCGCCGACCTCGACGCCCTGAACGCCTCACGCGAGGAGCGACCCGCCGACCGCGCGGGCCTGCTCGCCTTCTTCGACCGCTCGAGCGAGCGGCTGCACCGGACGCTGGCCGGGCTCTCGCCCGAGACGCCCCTGTGGATGTGGGCCGACGACAAGACGGCCGGCTACATCCGGCGACGACAGGCGCACGAGGCACTCATCCACCGGCTCGACGCCGAGCTCACCGTCGGGGAACGCACCCCGATCGACTGCCGGCTCGCGGCCGACGGCGTCGACGAGGTGCTCCGCATCATGCGCGGCTACGAGCCCGAGCCGGGCCTGACCCACGTCCCGAGCGCCGCGCCGGTCACCCTCGTCACCGTGGACGCCATGCACTCCTGGAGCCTGACGCCGGTGCGCGTGACGGGCACCTATGAAGGTCGCGCCATCGACCTGCAACGATTCCTCGTCACCGACGGCCCGGACGACCGGGCGGCCGCCGAGATCTGCGGGTCGGCCGCCGACCTCGACTGCTGGCTGTGGAACCGTCCCGCCGAGGGCGAGATCACCCGTGAGGGAGACGTTGCAGCGCTCGCCGCCGTCGACGCGGTCCTCAGCGACTCGATCGACTGAGCCCCGACCGCCCGGGCCGACGCAGGCGCGGGAGCGCCCCGTGGGCCATGGCCGCCAGCGCCACGACGACCGGCACGAACGCGAACAGGTAGCGGGAACGGCCCTCGAGGACGATGGTGAACGCGGCGATGCCGAGGACCGTGAGCGCCAGCAGGAGGGTCTCCCGGCGGTAGGGAGCGCGCAGCAGCCCGAGGCCCGCCACGAGCAGGACCGCGAGCCACACCGCCTGCGTGACGTCGGCGCGAGTTGCATATGACGAACCGTGGAACCCGTTGAGCGAGTGCACGACTCCCGTCAAGCCGGTGGCCGAGGCGAGCGTCCCGGGCAGTGAGTCCGGCCCTTCGCCCCAGGCCCAGAACATGCCGTCGCCCCAGTTCCACGCGGCCTTGCTCGCGTAGAAGGCAAGCATCCCGCCCGGTCCACGCTCGGCCCAGCGGTCACCGAGGAAGCGGGCGGCATACGCCCTCATCTCCTCCTGGGTGCGCCCGGAGATGGCTTCGACCATCTCGCGCGAGTAGGCGCCGTAGTTGACGACCCCATCCGAGGTCCGTTGCTCACCGGCACCGTGGGCCACCCACCAGAGCAACGGCGGGGACGCCGACGTGTCGATGCGCGTCGTGTCGACGCCGCTCGCCGAGGTCGCCGCCGCCGAGAGCCCGAGGCCGAGGCCGACGAAGAGGACGGCCGAAACCGCACATGCGGCAACGACGGCGGCCCGTCGGCGGCCGGCGACGTCGTGGTCGAAGACCGCCACGACGGCCGTCAGCACAGCGGCGATCGCGATGACCACGGGGGTCGTCTTGATCGCGTAGGCCACCGACACCGACAGGATCGCGAGCACCCACAGCAGGACGCGCCGCGAGAGCCGTCCCGGCGCCAAGGCCCTGGCTGCCAGAGCAACGGCCCCGACGACGAACGGCATCGCATAGAAGTCGGTGTACGGCACGGCGAGCCAAGGACTGGTGCCGACGAGCACGAGCGTCACGAGCTGCGCGGCGAGGGACGGCCCACGGCCGGCGACGCGCACGACGAGGAGGTGGACGGCATACAGCGTCACGGCGACGCAGATCCCGTTGAGGGTGATGAGGATCGCGTCGGGAGCCAGCGAGAAGCGTTGTCCCACAGCGGCGCCCACGCGGTCGATGGCGAGCAGCGGCAGGTTGTTGGGGTAGAGCGAGAGGTAGTCGTAGTCGGCCGTGCCGAGCGGTCGGCCGGCCTGGAGACTCCGGGCCATCTCGATGACGACTCGGGCGTCCCAGCCGTAGTGGTAGCGGGTCATCAGTCCGACGAACGTCGCCACGACCCCGCCCCCGAGGGCGACGACCGGGGGCACCCAGCGGCCTCGCAGCCAACCCGGGAGCCGGATGACCATGGCCAGCAGCACCAGGGCCACGGTGACGGGGACGACCACCTGCCACCGGTGCGCGACATTGACCGGGCGCGGTGCGACCAGGCCTGCGAGCGCCACCGCGAGGAGCGAGACCCCGGCCAGTCGAAGCAGAACTCGACCGACCGGGGACTCCATGGCGCCAGACGCTACCCCACCGGGGCAGCCCTGCTGTCAGGCGGCGGAACGGGCGTCCCGCTCGGCCCGGTTGACGGCCGAGACGATGGCCTTGATCGAGGCGGTGACGATCGAGGAGTCGACGCCGACCCCCCAGAGCACCCGGTCGCCGACGGCGCACTCGACGTACGCCGCGGCACGCGCGTCGCCACCTGCCGACAGGGCGTGCTCGGCGTAGTCGAGGACGCGCACGTCGGGCGTGCCCTCGATCGTGGAGAGGGCGTCGACGAAGGCGGCGATCGGACCGTTGCCGGTGCCGTTCACCGTCACCGGCTCGCCACCGTCGGTGACGGTCGCCTCCATCGTGCTCGCACCGTCGACCGTGGAGTCGGTGACGACGTTGACCAGCTCGAAGCGTCCCCACGGGCTGGCCGGGTTCGGGAGGTACTCGTCCTGGAACCTGCCCCACAGCTCGGCGGGTGCGACCTCGCCACCGTCCTGGTCGACGCCGCGCTGGACGACGCCGGAGAACTCGATCTGCAGCCGGCGCGGCAGGTCCATCTGGTGCTCGGTCTTCATGATGTACGCGACGCCGCCCTTGCCGGACTGGCTGTTGACGCGCACGACCGCCTCGTAGGACCGGCCGAGGTCGTGCGGGTCGATCGGGAGGTAGGGCACGCCCCAGACGAGGTCGTCGACGCTCGTACCCTTCTCCTTCGCCTCGGCTGCCATCGCCTCGAAGCCCTTCTTGATGGCGTCCTGGTGCGAGCCGGAGAAGGCGGTGAAGACGAGGTCGCCGCCATAGGGGTGGCGCTCGTTCACCGGCAGCTGGTTGCAGTACTCGACCGTGCGGCGCACCTCGTCGATGTCGCTGAAGTCGATCTGAGGGTCGACGCCCTGGCTGAAGAGGTTCATCCCGAGGGTGACGAGGCAGACGTTCCCGGTGCGCTCGCCGTTGCCGAACAGGCACCCCTCGATGCGGTCGGCGCCGGCGAGGTAGCCCAGCTCGGCCGCCGCCACGCCGGTGCCCCGGTCGTTGTGCGGGTGCAGGCTGACCACGACGGACTCGCGCCGGTCGAGGTGGCGGATCATCCACTCGATCGAGTCGGCGTAGACGTTGGGAGTCGCCATCTCGACGGTCGCGGGCAGGTTGACGATCATCTTGTGGTCGGGGCTCGGGTCGATGACGTCGATGACCGCGTTGCAGATCCGCATGGCGAAGTCGAGCTCGGTGCCGGTGTAGGACTCCGGCGAGTACTCGTAGTAGACCTGCGTGTCGGGGATGGTCTCCTCGAGCTTCTTGCACAGGCGCGCGCCCTGGACGGCGATGTCGATGATGCCGTCCTGGTCGAGGCCGAAGACGACCCTGCGCTGCAGCGCCGACGTCGAGTTGTAGAAGTGGACGATCGCCTGCTTGCTGCCGCGGATCGCGTCGTAGGTGCGCTCGATGAGGTGGTCGCGGCACTGCGTCAGCACCTGGATCGTCACGTCGTCCGGGATGTGGCCGCCCTCGATGAGCTCCCGGCAGAAGTCGTAGTCGGTCTGGCTCGCCGACGGGAAGCCGACCTCGATCTCCTTGTAGCCCATCTTCACGAGCAGCTGGAACATGCGCAGCTTGCGCTCGGAGTTCATCGGGTCGATGAGCGCCTGGTTGCCGTCTCGCAGGTCCACTGCGCACCAGCGCGGGGCCTGCTCGATCCGCTTCGTCGGCCACGTGCGGTCGGGCAGCTCGAACGGGATCTGCTCGTGGAAGGGGACGTACTTCTGGAACGGCATGCCCGACGTCTGCTGGGGGTGGATCATCACTGCACTCTCTTCGTCTGCGTCTCGCTCGGTGTCCGGCCGGACACGGGAAACTCCGCGACGAGGAGGGCCGGGATCAGGCCTCGTCGCGGCGAAGAAGCAGGAGGCTCACCGCAAGCACCCCGCCACCGTATGCCGGTCGCTCCCTCCGCGTCCACCGCTCGGGACCGCCGGCCCGGATGGTGAGACCGTTTCGTCCCGGAGGGCGCGGCTCAGAAGCCCAGGCGCTGCAGCTGCTTGGGGTCGCGCTGCCAGTCCTTGGCGACCTTGACGTGCAGGTCCAGGAAGACCTTCTGCCCGAGCAGCGCCTCGATGCCCTTGCGGGCGTTGGTGCCGACCTCGCGCAGCCGGGAGCCGCCGCGACCGATGACGATGGCCTTCTGGCTCGGGCGCTCGACGAAGACGTTGACGCGCACGTCGAGAAGCGGCCTGTCCTCGGGCCGGCCCTCGCGCGGCACCATCTCCTCGACGACGACGGCCAGGGAGTGGGGCAGCTCGTCGCGCACGCCCTCGAGGGCGGCCTCGCGGACCAGCTCGGCGATCATCACCATCTCGGGCTCGTCGGTGAGCACGCCGTCGGGATAGAGCTGCGGAGAACGCGGCAGGAACGAGGCCAGCACGTCACGGACCTCCTCGACCTGGCTGCCGGAGACCGCGGAGCACGGGATGATCGCGTCCCACTCCCCCAGCTGGTCGATGGCGATGAGGTGCTCGGCGAGACGCTCTCGGTCGACGGCGTCGGCCTTGGTCGCGATGGCGACGACCGGGCGACGACGCACCGAGCGCAGCTCCTTGAGCTCGTTCGCGATGAACGTGTCGCCGGGGCCGATGCGCTGGTCGGCAGGCAGGCAGAAGCCGACGACGTCCACCTCGAGGAGCGTCTCGCGGACGAGGTCGTTGAGCCGCTCCCCGAGCAGGGTGCGCGGCTTGTGCAGACCGGGGGTGTCCACGAGGATCACCTGCGCCGTCGGCGTCGTGGCGACACCGCGGATCGTGTGGCGCGTCGTCTGCGGCTTCGACGAGGTGATGGCGACCTTCTGCCCGACGAGGGCGTTCGTCAGGGTCGACTTGCCGGCGTTGGGCCGCCCCACGAGGCAGGCGAACCCGGCACGGTAGTCCTCCGAACGGCCGGGCAGCATGCCGGCGTCCGGGCCCTGCGTCGGCTCAGCGTCCTGCGTGCCCATGGGCGTCCTCCGTCTTGGTGTGCACCTCGGTCTGCGCGGCGTCGTCGTCGGGCACCGGCGCCCGGTGCACGATGACCGACGCGACCCGGTGGCGGCGTCCGGCCATCCGCTCGGCCGTCAGCTCCAGACCAGCGACCGTACCGGACGACCCGACGATCGGCACGCGTCCGATGACCTTGGTCAGCAGGCCCCCGACGGTGTCGACGTCCTCCTCCTCGATGGTGACGTCGAAGAGCTCGGCGAGGTCGTCGATGTCCATCGAGGCCGGGACGCGCAGGGTGCCGTCCTCGAGCTGCTCGACTCCCGGCGCCTCCCGGTCGTGCTCGTCGGAGATCTCGCCGACGATCTCCTCGATGATGTCCTCGATGGTGATGAGCCCCGCGGTGCCGCCGTACTCGTCGACGACGATGGCGAAGTGGCTCTGCTCGAGCTGCATCTCGCGCAGCAGGTCGTCGACGGGCTTGCTCTCGGGCACGAAGTGCATGGGCCGCATGACCTCGGTCGCCGGGTGCCGCGCGTCCTCCGGGGCCGCGTTGAGGCGGCGGGCGACGTCCTTGAAGTAGAGCAGGCCGCGCACGTCGTCGCTGTCCTCGCCGATGACCGGGATGCGCGAGAACCCCGAGCGCAGGAAGAGCGACATGGCGCTGCGCAGGCTCTTGTCGGCGTCGATCGTCACCATGTCGGTGCGCGGCACCATGACGGCCCGAGCCACGGTGTCGCCCAGCTCGAAGACCGAGTGGATCATCTCCCGCTCGTCGGCCTCGATGACGTCGGAGTCGCCGGCCATGTCGAGCAGGTCGCGCAGCTCCGACTCGGTCTGGAAGGGCCCGTCGGTGTAGCCCTTGCCCGGCGTGACGGCGTTGCCGAGGACGACGAGCAGCTTGGCCAGGGGGCCGAGCACGCGGCGCAGCCCGACGGCGAAGGGTGCGCTCCACAGCGCCACCGTGTCGTAGTTCTGCCGGCCGAGCGTGCGCGGGGACACCCCGACGACGACGAAGGAGACCACCGCCATGATCGCGATGCTCGTCAGGGCCCGACTCCACGTCGAGTCCAGCCGCGCCGACACCGCCAGGGTCACGAGGACCGCCGCGGTGGCCTCGGCCACGACACGCAGGAAGGCGATGACCGACAGGTAGGCCGGGGAGTCGCCGACCACCGTCACGAGGGACTTGGCCCCGGAGCGACCTTCGTCGAAGAGCTCCTGGGCCCGCACGCGGGACATCCTGAAGATGGCGGCCTCGGCGGCCGACAGCAGGAACGCCACGACGATGCTGATCAGGGCCGGGAGGGCGAACTGCGGGAGCATCTCGTTCTCTCGAGTCGGGGCCGGCGCTCAGGCGCTGGGGCGGTTGCGCGTGGCGAGGAAGGTCAGCAGGAGCTGGCGTTGCAGCTCGAACATCTCGCGTTCCTCGTCCGGCTCGGCGTGGTCGTAGCCGAGCAGGTGCAGGATGCCGTGCGTCGTCAGCAGCAGCATCTCCTCCATCGGGGCGTGACCCGCCTCGGCGGCCTGCTTCGTGGCGACGGACGGGCACAGCACGATGTCACCGAGCGTGCCCTCCTCCGGCTCCTGGCCCTCGCGGCCGGGCCGCAGCTCGTCCATCGGGAAGCTCATGACGTCGGTCGGGCCGGGCAGGTCCATCCACTGCACGTGGAGGACCTCCATGGCGTCCTCGTCGACGAGCTTGATGCACAGGTCGGCCTGCGGGTGCACCCGCATCTGCTCCATGACGTAGGCCGCGCACGAGAGCAGCTCGAGCTCGTCGACGTCGTGGTCGGTCTCGTTGAGGACGTCGATGCTCACGCCGGGTCCTCCTGCGCCACCGAGGGCGCCACCGGGGGCGTGGAGGAGGGCGTATGCCGTGTGGCGCGCCGGGCGCCCGCGGCGGCGCCGTGCCCCGCGCGGCCCGACTGCTCGCCGTCCGCTGCCCGACGGGCGGCCCGCTTGCGCTCGCGCGCGTCGGTGCGGTCGTAGGCGTCGACGATCGCGCTCACCAGCCGGTGGCGTACGACGTCGTGGGAGGTCAGCTCGGCGAAGTGGATGTCGTCGACGTCGCCGAGGATGTCGCGCACGATGCGCAGACCGGAGCGCGTGCCGCCGGGCAGGTCGACCTGGGTGATGTCGCCGGTGACGACCATCTTGGAGCCGAAGCCGAGGCGGGTCAGGAACATCTTCATCTGCTCGCTCGAGGTGTTCTGGGCCTCGTCGAGGATGATGAACGCGTCGTTGAGCGAGCGGCCGCGCATGTACGCCAGTGGTGCCACCTCGATGGTGCCGGAGGCCATGAGCTTGGGGATCGTCTCGGGCGAGACCATGTCGTGCAGCGCGTCGTAGAGCGGGCGCAGGTAGGGGTCGATCTTGTCGTTGAGCGTGCCGGGCAGGAAGCCGAGCCGCTCCCCCGCCTCGACGGCGGGGCGGGTCAGGATGATGCGGTTGACCTGTTTGGCCTGCAGCGCCGCGACGGCCTTGGCCATGGCGAGGTAGGTCTTGCCCGTGCCCGCGGGTCCGATGCCGAAGACGATGGTGTGCTGGTCGATGGCGTCGACGTAGCGCTTCTGGTTGAGCGTCTTGGGCCGGATCGTGCGCCCGCGGTTGCTGACGATGTTCATCGTCAGCACGTCGGCGGGGCGCTCGAGCGTCTGGTTGCGCAGCATCGAGATCGAGCGCTCGACCGCGTCACGGTTGAGCGGCTGGCCGGTCTCGACGATGACGAGCAGCTCGTCGAGGAGGCTGTCGATGATCTCGAGCTCACCGGCCGGACCGGTGAAGGTCATCTCGTTGCCGCGCACATGCGTGTCGACCAGCGGGAACTGCCGCTCCATGGTGCGCAGCAGCTCGTCGCGCGGGCCGAGCAGCGTCACCATCTCGATCGGCGGCGGGATCTCCCGCGTCAGCACCGGGACGCCGTTCCCGCGGTCCCCGTCCGAGCCGCGGGGGCTGCGGGCCGTGCGGGCGCCGTCGGGGCGGGCAGCGGTGTCGCTGTCGAGGTGGCCGTCGGACTCGGAGGGTCGTGGCTGCGCGTCATTCATCGTGGTCACGAGTCTACGTGTCGCGGCTCGCGCTCCTCACCACGAAATCGGCCAGGTCTGCGCTCTGCCGCAGGCGCGAGGGCTCGTGGACGTACATCATGTGCCCTGCCTCGTAGTACACGTGCTCGACGTTCGCGAGGCGGTCTACGGGCAGCTGCAAGTGGGCGACGACGTCCTCGGCCGCGAAGTGGGGCGTCGCCCCGTCGTAGTAGCCGTAGGCGATGTGCACCAGCAGGTGCGGGTTCTGCCGCATGGCGCGCTCCAGCTTCGGTGACACGTCGACCGGCCGTCCCTCGAAGTCCTTGAACGACCAGGGGTGCACGAGCCGTGAGATCTGCTCGTAGTGCAGGTCGCTGCGGTAGCCGAGCTCGTCGCGCACGTAGTGGTTCCACGCGGCGGCGTACGGGCCCGTGATCGCGTCGTGCGAGGGGTCGGCGTCCATGTTCTCCGCGATGGCGGCGGCGGCCGGTCCCGTGAACCGGGCGTCGAGGCGCCCGACCGACAGCCGCTGGTCGCGCAGCAGCTCGGTGAAGAAGCGCCAGTGCTCGATGCGCAGGTCGGCGCGGTCGACGTAGTCCTCGGTCAGACCCGACAGGCGCGCCAGCGTCGAGACCGCCTCGGCGCGCTCCACGGGCGTGAGCCGGTTGCCGCGCGAGAGCACCCACGGGTAGTCGCGGGCGGCATACGCCTCCGCCTCGTCGAGCACGTCCCTCAGCGAGCGTCCGGCATGCTTGCCGTGGTAGTGGGCCACGGCGGCATACGTCGGCAGGTAGAGGGCGTGGGCGCGGTCGTTGCGCTGGTTCTCGAAGTCGACGGAGCCCAGGTCGAGGACGCTGCTGATCAGGATGAGGCCATTGAGGTACATCCCGTAGCGGCTCTGCAGGTGCTCGGCGAGGGCCGCCCCGCGGAGGGTGCCGTAGGACTCGCCGGCGACGAGCTTCGGAGACATCCACCGGCCGTGGCGCGAGGTCCACAGGCGGATGAGCTCGGCGACCGACTCGATGTCCTTCTGGTAGCCGTGGTACTCCCCCGGCTTGCCGCCCTCGACGGCTCGGGAGTAGCCGGTCGACATCGGGTCGATGAAGACGAGGTCGCTGACGGTCAGGAGTGACTCGGGGTTGTCGACGAGGTCGTAGGGCGGCGGCTGGAGCGCCCCGACGTCACCGCTGACCACCCGGCGTGGGCCGAGCAGGCCGAGGTGCAGCCAGACGCTGGAGCTGCCGGGGCCGCCGTTGAAGGCGAAGGTCACCGGGCGGGTGCGTGGGTCGGCGTCGTCGAGGACGTAGCTCGTCAGGGAGAGCTCCGCGCGCGCCTTGTGGCCGCCGAACGTGCCGTCCTTGTGCTCCTCCTCGCGCAGCACGACGCGCCCCGTGGTGGCGGTGTAGCGCAGGGTGCGGCCGCCGGCCTCGAGCGTGTGCTGGGTGGTGACGAGGTCGTCGACCGGCTCGGCGGCCCTGGCGGTGGTCGCGGTGGTCGAGCCGCCCTCGGGGCGCTCGGCATCGTGGGCGGCGTCGCCAGCGGCGTCGTGGGCGGTGTCGTCGGAGCCGGGCGTGGTCACACCATCCCCCGCTCGGTGAAGGTGGTGCCACCGAGGACGTGGACGTGTGCGTGGAAGATCGTCTGGCCCGCGCCGCTGCCGGTGTTGACGATCATCCGGTGCGCGTCGGCCACGCCCTCCTGCTCGGCTACCTGCGCCGCCAGTCGGAAGACGTCGGTCAGGTCCTCACCCGAGGCGGCGGCGAGCGCGCCGACGGTCGGCTCGTGGCGCCGCGGCACGACGAGCACGTGGACGGGCGCGGCCGGGCTGATGTCGCGGAAGGCGATGGACCGCTCGCTCTCGGCGACGCGTTCGGAGGGGATCTCACCGGCGACGATCTTGCAGAAGAGGCAGTCACTGGGGGTCTGCGAGGTCATGACCGCACCCTAGGACCCCGACGCCGACGGGCGCGTCAACCTGCACGTGCAGCTGCGCGTCTACCGTCCGTGAGAGCGTTGGGTATGCCGGTCGGTGAGCTCGGAGCCTCCCGACCCACCGGGTCCGGGGAGTCTCCCGCCGCCGTCCCGGCTGCCCTGCCCGCCGATCCGGACCTCGCCGTGACCGAGCTCTACCGCGCGCACTGGCACCGGTTGGTGCGCCTGGCGTGGCTGCTGCTGCGCGACCAGCTCGCCGCCGAGGACGTCGTCCAGGACGCGTTCGTGGCGACCCACCGCAGCTGGTCCGCCATCCGTGAGGGCGGACGGGTCGTGGGATATCTGCAGGCGGCGGTGGTGAACGGCTGTCGCTCGGTGCAGCGCCACCAGGTGGTGGTGGACCGGCAGAACGTGCGCGAGGCCGCGGCTGCGGACGTCCCCGGGCGTGGGAGCCACGGGAGCGCCGAGGTCGAGGCGCTGCGCTCGGCCGACCGTGCCCTCGTCGTCACGGCCCTGCACGACCTGCCGGTCCGCCAGCGCGAGGTCGTGGTCCTGCGCTACTACGCGGGCCTGTCCGAGCCCCAGATCGCAGCGGCCCTCGAGATCTCACCCGGGGCCGTGAAGACCCACGCCCACCGCGCCCTCACCACCCTGCGCCGCACCATCGAGCCCCTGGAGCTGTCATGAACACAGACGCCACCGGGCCCGCGCCGCGTCCCGGCGAGGACCACGGGGAGCCGCCCACCACCGCCGGAGCACCCGGGCCTCGCGGGGACCACCCCCCGCTCGGGTCCACCGAGGCGCGCCTGCGCCGGGCACTGCACGAGGAGGCCCGGTCGATGGCTCCCACCGAACGACTCGACGCGATCCTCACCGAAGCGCGCGGAACCCGCGCCTCAACGGCCTTCACCGCGCGTGGACGCGGCGGCGACACCGCGAGGCCGACCCGCTCCCGTCGCCTGATGCTGCCGGCCGCGGCAGCCGCCGCTGCGCTGCTCGTCGCGGGCACCCTGTGGGCGCTCAACCGGCCACCGGCCCAGGCGCCGCCGGTCGCGGCGACCTCCCCCACCGCCACCTCCGTCGCGCCGACGGCGCCGGGCACACCCTCGGGCGCTTCCTCCGGTGCACCTTCGAGCATCCCCACCACCTCGGCCGAGGGGCTCTCCCCCTCCCCGACGGCGGCCCCGACGAGCGCCCCCGGGCAAGCGACAGTGCGCACGACCGTGCCGGTCTACTACGTCGGTCCGGTCGTGGCGGGGAGCCCGCAGCTGCGGCTCTTCCGCGAGTTCGCGCCTGCCTCTTTCCCCTCACCGAGCACGGGCGACAACACGGCCCTCGCGGCGCTCCGCCTGGCGATGGGCCCGGCACCGGCCGGCTCCTCCTACCGCTCCGCCTGGGTCGGCATCACGCCGCAGTCGGTCGCGGTCTCCGCCGACGGCATCACCGTGCGGCTGTCGGGAGGCACCGCCAGCACCCAGCAGCTGGCGATCGAGCAGCTGGTCTGGACGGTGCAGGCCGCGCTCGGCAAGTCGCTGCCGGTCCGGTTCCAGCTCGCCGACGGCGGCAGCCAGGTCTCCCCCGGTCACCCGGTGACCGCGTCCTACACGCGCCCGAGCGACCCGATGGCCGTCCTCGACCAGGTCGCGCCGATCTGGGTCGACGAGCCGGCCCGCGGCGCGGTCGTCAGCGCGGGCAAGCCCGTGACCGTCAAGGGCGTCGCCAGCACCTTCGAGGCCACCGTGCTGTGGGAGCTGTTCCGGAACGGCAGGCGCGTCGACGGCGGGGTGACCACCGCGGCCCAGTCGGCCCCGGCACGCGCCGCCTACACGTTCACCACCAAGCCGGTGCCTGCGGGCACCTATGTGCTGCGCGTCTACGAGAGCAGCGCCGAGGACGCGAGCACCGTGGCCGAGCAACGCGTGCCGCTCACCGCCCGCTGACCCACCCGCCGTCGTCTCGCGGTTCGAGGTGATCGCGGCAGCCGCAGGTGCCCGATATCACCTCGAACCGGGGCGCCGGCTGGGCGAAGGCCTGCGCATGCCGCCCCGCAGGGGCACGCTCAGCGCCAGCGGGCGCGCGCGCTGAGGACCGCGAGCGCCGCCGGGCCGGCGGAGGAGGCGCGCAGGATCGTCGAGCCCAGTCGAACCGGCCGGGCACCCGCTGCCGCCAGCGCGTCGAGCTCGCGCGCGGTGATGCCGCCCTCCGGCCCGACGACGAGGAGGACGTCGCCGTCGGTCGGCAGCTCCATGGGCGCGAGCGGCTCGGTGGCGTCCTCGTGGAGCACCAAGGCCAGACTCGCGCTCTTGACCCGCGCGACGAGGCCGTCGATCCCCACGACGGAGGCGGTGGCCGGCATACGGGCTCGGCGGGACTGCTTGGTCGCCCGGGCCACGACGGCCGCCCACTTGGCCTGCGACTTCGCCGCCCGCTCGCCGCGCCAGACCACGACGGAGCGCTCGGCCTGCCACGGCACGACCTCGTCGACGCCGAGCTCGGTCGCCGCCTCGATCGCCTGCTCGTCGCGGTCACCCTTGGCGAGGGCCTGGACGAGCACGAACCGCGGCGCGGGCGCCGGCTCGTCGACCACGTCGAGCACCCGGCCGCACACGCGGGTGCGGTCGACCTCGGTGGCCTCGACGAGCACCCGCCGGCCGGCGCCGTCGGCCACGAAGCAGCGCTCACCGGGGCGCAGCCGCACCACCGTGGCCGCGTGCCGGCCCTCGTCGCCCTCGAGCACGAGCGTCGCGCCGACGACGGCCGCGGCCACCGCCGAGGGCTCGCCGAGGAAGAGCTGGTGCGTCACCGCGGGCCCACCGGAGGGCTCACTTGTCCTTGAAGGCGTCGCGCAGCTTGCCGAACAGGCCCTTGTTGGCCGGCGTGAGCCGGCCCTGGGGGCTGTCCTCGCCGCGCAGCGCGGCGAACTGGCGCAGCAGCTCCTCCTGCTCCTCGGTCAGGCGCGTCGGCGTCTGCACCGTGGCGTGCACGAGCAGGTCGCCTCGGCCGCCGTGGCGCAGGTGGGTGACACCGAGGCCGCGCAGGGTCAGCACGTCGCCGCTCTGGGTGCCCGGCTTGATCTCGAGGTCCTGCATGCCGTCGAACGTGGACAGCTTGAAGCTCGTGCCCAGCGCGGCCGCCGCCATCGGCAGCTCGACGCTGCAGTGCAGGTCGTCACCGCGGCGGGTGTACGTCTCGTGGTTGAGGACGCGGATCTCGACGTAGAGGTCGGCGTTGGGGCCGTTGCCCGGGCCGACCTCGCCCTCGCCCGTCAGCTGGATGCGGGTGCCGGTGTCGACGCCCGCGGGCACCTTGAGCTTGAGGCTGCGGCGGGTGCGCACGCGCCCGTCACCGGAGCAGTCGTGGCACGGGTCGGTGAGCGTGGACCCGAATCCCTGGCAGTTGACGCACGGCCGCGAGGTCATGACCTGGCCGAGGAAGCTGCGCTGGATCTGCTGCACCTCGCCGCTGCCGTGGCAGATCGGGCAGGTCTGGCGCCCGGTGCCCGGCTCGGCACCGTCGCCGCCGCACCGGGTGCAGCCGACCGCGGTGTCGAGCGTCAGCTCCTCCTCGGAGCCGAAGACCGCCTTGGCGAGGTCGATGTCGAGGCGTACGAGGGCGTCCTGGCCGCGCTGCACGCGCGAGCGGGGGCCGCGTGAGCCGGCCGTGGCACCGGCGCCGAAGAAGGCGTCCATGACGTCGCTGAACGAGAAGCCCTGGCCGGCCCCGAAGCCCGCGCCGCCGCCCGTCGCGAACGGGTCGGCGCCCATGTCGAAGGACTGGCGCTTCTGCGGGTCGGAGAGCACGTCGTAGGCCTGCGACACCCGCTTGAACTCCTCCTCGGCCTCGGGGCCGGGGTTGACGTCGGGGTGCAGCTTGCGGGCCAGCCGACGGTAGGCCTTCTTGATCTCCTCCTGGCTCGCGTCGCGCGAGACCCCGAGGACGGCGTAGTAGTCGTTCAAGCTGGTTCCTTCGATACGTGGTGCTTCTGGTTCCGGCGCCGTGGGCACCGGCGGACTGGCCGAGGTCGGTGCTTCGGGTCAGGTGGCCTGGTTCTCGTCGAGGATCTCCGAGACGTAGCGCGCCACGGCCCGCACGGAGGCCATCGTCGTCGGATAGTCCATCCGGGTCGGGCCGAGGACTCCGAGGCTCGCGACCCGCTCGCTGCCCGAGCCGTACCCCACGGAGACGAGCGAGGTGGTCTGCAGGCCAGAGACGGGGTTCTCGGAGCCGATGCGGACCGAGACGAGGTCGGGGTCATCGCCCAGCTGCCCGAGCAGGCGCAGCAGGGTGACGTGCTCCTCGAGCGCCTCGAGGATGGGTCCGATGGTGCGCGGGAAGTCGGCGACCGAGCGGGCGAGGTTGGCCTGCCCCGCCAGCACGACGCGCTCCTCGCGCTCCTCGACGAGTGCGTCGCCGAGGGCCGAGACGACCGCCTGCAGCGCCGCCCGGTCATCGTCGGCTCCGGCGCTGCCGTCCGGCTCGTCGACGAGCCGCCGCAGACGCGTCGCCGCCACGGTGAACGGCACGCCGGCCGCGACCTCGTTGACCCGGGTGCGCATCGACGCGACGAGAGCCTCGCCCTCAGCGCCGACGAGGACGCGACCGGTGTCGACGACGCGCTGCTCCACCCGCCCGGTGTTGACGATGAGCACGACCATGAGGTGGGTCGAGCCGAGCGGCACGAGCTCGACGTGCCGGACCGTGGAGCGGCTGAGCGACGGGTACTGCACCACGGCGACCTGGCGGGTGAGGCTGGCGAGGAGGCGCACGGTGCGGTCGACGACGTCGTCGAGGTCGACGGCGCCCTGCAGGAACTGGCTGATCGCCCGGCGCTCACCCGGTCCCAGCGGCTTGATGGCGCTCAGCCGGTCGACGAAGACGCGGTAGCCGGCGTCCGTGGGCACTCGCCCGGCCGACGTGTGCGGCGCGTGGATGAGGCCCTCCTCCTCGAGCAGGGCCATGTCGTTGCGCACGGTGGCGGCGCTGACGCCGAGGTGGTGGCGCTCGACGAGCGCCTTGCTCCCGACGGGTTCGGAGGTCTGGACGTAGTCCTGCACGATGGCGCGCAGCACCATCAGCCGGCGGTCCTCGCTCATCGCAACCCTCCCTCGCTGGTCTCGCACGTGCTGGGCGGCGCTCTGGCAGCGTGCTGGCACTCTCGATTGACGAGTGCCAAGTCTACGTCGTCGCGGCCGGATCTCCGATTCCGGCCAAGTAATGCCGCCACCCAGTCGGCGCCCGCGTGGCGGCTGCCGACGACCCGGCCCGACGGCATACCCTCGCTTCCCGTGTCCCCCATCGACCGTTACGGATCAGACGTGCTCAGCGGCGACTGGCGTGCCCCGCGCCGCGGTCGCTCGACCCCGGTGGCCGCGGAGCCGGACCTCGTCGTCGAGGAGGTGGAGACGGGCTGGGTGGGCGCCGTCGTCCGTGTCGAGAAGGCGGGTGGCATGCACGTCGTCCACCTCGAGGACCGGCAGGGACGGACCCGAGCGTTCCCCCTGGGCCCCGGCTTCCTCGTCGACGGCGCACCCGTCACGCTGACACCGCCCACCGCCGCGGCCGGGGCGGCGCTCGCAGCGGCTCGCAAGGCCGCCTCGCGGACCGCGAGCGGCTCGGTCGCCGTCGAGGGGGCGCGGGCCCGCGTCGCGAGCGGGTCGCGGATCTACGTCGAGGGGCGTCACGACGCCGAGCTCGTCGAGAAGGTGTGGGGTGATGACCTGCGGGTCGAGGGCGTGGTCGTCGAGCTCATGGACGGCGTCGACGACCTCGCCGGCATCATCGCCGACTTCCACCCCGGCCCCGGCCGGCGGATGGGCGTGCTCGTCGACCACCTGCTGCCGGGCACCAAGGAAGCGCGGATCGTCGAGCAGGCGCGAGCCCTGCCGGGCCTGAGCCAGCACGTGCGGATCCTCGGCCACCCCTACGTCGACGTGTGGCAGTCGGTGCGCCCCGAGCGCCTCGGCTGGCAGCAGTGGCCCGTCATCCCCCGCGGCACGTCGTGGAAGCACGGCATCTGCGCCGAGCTCGGCTGGGCCCACGCCACCCAGGCCGACATCGCGAACGCGTGGAAGCGGATCCTCGGCACGGTGCGCACCTACGCCGACCTGGAGCCCACGCTGCTGGCCAGCGTCGAGGAGCTCATCGACTTCGTCACCGAACCCGGCGCCTAAGCGGACGCCGCCGGTGAGCTGAGGTGCCAGCAGGTGGCGTCGCACGACGCCACCTGCTGACCCTCCTGCACCCCCACGCACCGCCGCGCCCGTGCCTTCACGGACCGGCGGCCGCCACTACTGCGCCAGGTAGCCCTGCACGTCGGCGACCACCTGCGTGCCCTGCTGGGCGTAGATGTCGACGTAGCCGTCGCTGCTCGGCCGCACGAACGCCGTGTTGGCGATCGTCTGGCCGGCGAGGTAGTTGAGGTTCGACGTCGTGGGCCGCGCGGTGTACGAGGGGTATGCCGTGAGGAACCCGTTGCTCTCCGGCGCGGTCACCGTCAGGGTGAGGACCACCGCCTTGACGCCGGTGGCCGGCACGCCGCCGCGGCCGGTGACCTTGAGGCGGATCACGCTGCTCGGGTCGACCGCGCCGCGCGAGCCGACGCCCGTGCCGTCACGGGTGTCGAGCAGGCGCGACGGCGTGAGGCCGAGGTAGTCGGCGGGCGAGGGGTACCAGCCCACGACGTCCGCGACGACGTCGGTGCTCGAGGAGGCCATGATGCTGACCTTGCCGCCCGCTCCGACCTTGGCCACCACGAGCCCGGACAGCGCGGTGCCGGCGTCGTAGTTGAGCGAGGACGAGTTCGGCCGGCTGGCACCGGCCGGCCAGGCGGCGAGCCACCCTGGCCCCGACGGGGACGCGGCGGTGAGGTTGATCAGGACCGAGTCGACCCCGGAGGACGGCACGACAGAGGTCCCGGTCACCTGCAGGTCGACGCGGCCGCCGGAGGGCAGTCGCCCGCCGGTCGTGCCGAGCCCCGAGCGGGTGTCGAGCAGGCGCGTCGGCGTCGTGGTCCTGAGGTTGCCGAACGAGGGGTACCAGCCGACGACGTCGACGAGCACGTGGGTCGCCTGGCTCACCCTGACGCGGATGCGCCCGTCCTGGCCGACGCCGACGACGGCCTGGTTGGCCAGGGTGTCTCCCCGACCGAAGTTGACGGTCGACGACGCCGCCGGCGAGGTGCCCGACGGGTAGGCCAGCAGCCAGCCGGCCTTGCTCGCGTTGACGGCGGTGACGTTGACGACCACGGCGCCCAGGGCGGTCTTGGGCAGGCCGGCCTTCCCGGTCACGAGGATGCTCGTGTCGCTCCCTGCCGCCAGCGGTCCGCTTGCGCCGAGGCCGGAGCGGGTGTCGACGATGCGCGTCGGCGCTACCGGCTTGTAGGTGGGGTAGTCGGCCGGCTGGGCCACCTTGGGGCCGACGTCCTTGAAGTGGATGAAGCCGGCCGGCCAGTAGCCGCCGGAGCGGCTCACCGTGCGCCACCGGAACTCGCCGCCCCAGTTGTCCTCGGAGATCTGGATCTGGTCGGGCGAGATGACCTTCTCGACGTACGCGACGTGGCCGGTGCTCGAGAAGGACTGGCCGAACCATGCGACCGAGCCGACGGCCGGGGCGTCGTCCATCTTGTTCGCGAAGGCCAGTCCCCAGTTGTAGGCGTTGCCCGAGAGCCCGGCCGGCCGCACGTTCGGCATGCCGTTCTGAACGAGGCGGTAGGCGACGTAGTTGGTGCAGTTGTGGCCCGTCGACTGGCTCCACCACGAGCTGCTCGCCTTCGCGGCGTAGCCGCCGTCGGTGTAGCCGGCGTTCGTGCAGGCGGTGTAGCTCGTGCCGTGGCACAGCACCGTCCACTCGTAGGAGCGCGCCGGGCCGGCGAGACCGACCGTCGAGACCAGGACGGCCAGGGCCGTGACCAGCAGGGCGAGGCGTCGGCGGACGCGCGTTGAGCGCGCGGCCAGCGCGCTGCCGACCCGGGGGAAGGTGGCCAAAGGCATGTCGGTCTCCAGAAGTTGCGTGTGGGGTGCACCCGCAATCTAGGACATACAGGCCAAGGCGTCCCTGCTTTCCCAAAAATCACACGCGACACGCCAGACGACTTCCACCGCTTCGGCCACGTCGTGTGCTAGTTACACCGCTGTCATTCGACCTTCCGACGAGGACGGCGGCGCCGCCCGGGGAACGCCACCCGACTCACGACCTGCTCCTTGAGCGCCGTGAACGGCGGCCGCACGAAGACCGTGGCGTCGGGACGAGTCGGCAGGGTGAGCACCGGCTTGGAGTGGGAGAACAGCTCCAGCGAGTGCTCCCCGTGGTAGGCGCCGGTCCCGCTCGCTCCCACCCCGCCGAACGGCAGTCCCGGCACCGCGAGGTGCGCCAGCGGCACGTTGAACGCGAGCGCCCCCGAGGAGGTGTCGCGCACGAAGCGCCGGCGTACGCGGTTGGAGGAGGTGAAGACGTAGAGCGCCAGCGGCTTCTCCCTCCGGTTGACGAAGTCGACGGCGGCGTCGAGTCCCTCGATCTCGACCAGGGGCAGGACCGGCCCGAAGATCTCCTCGCGCATCACCAGCTGCTCGGGGTCGTCGGCGTCCTCGACCTCCACGACCGTCGGCTCGAGGTAGCGCGTCGAAGCGTCGGAGCGGCCCCCGGTCACGAGGCGGTCGTGGTCGACCATCGAGGTGAGCCGCTCGAAGTGCCGAGCGCTGACGATCCGGCCGTACTCGGGCGACCGCGACGGGTCCTCGCCGAACGCGGCTCGGATCCCCTCGACCAGGAGCGGCTTGAGCGCCTCGATGGTCGCTCGTGAGGCGAGCACGTAGTCCGGCGCCACGCAGGTCTGTCCCGCGTTGGTGAACTTGCCCCACACCAGCCGCTGCGCCGTGACCCTGAGGTCGGCGTCGTCCGAGACGTAGGCCGGCGACTTGCCACCGAGCTCGAGCGTGACGGGCGTCAGGTGGCGCGCTGCGGCCTCGAGGACGATGCGGCCGACAGTGCCGTTGCCGGTGTAGAAGATGTGGTCGAAGCGCTCGGCGAGCAGGGCGGTGGTCTCCGGCACGCCGCCCTCGACCACATGGACTGCCGACGTGTCGAGGTAGCGGGGCACCAGCCGCGCCAGCACCCGTGAGGTCGCCGGTGCCACCTCGCTCGGCTTGACGACGACAGCATTACCGGCAGCGAGCGCCCCGAGCAGCGGCGCCAGGCACAGCTGCACCGGGTAGTTCCACGGCGCGATGACGAGAACGACGCCGAGTGGCTCGCGCACGACCTTGGCGCGGCCGAGCGCGAGGGACACGGGCACGGGCACGCGCCTCGGTGCCGTCCAGGCGCGCAGGTGACGCAGTGTGTGGTCGATCTCCCGGACGAGGAAGCCGGTCTCGGTGACCCACGCCTCGGTGGCGCTCTTGCCGAGGTCGGCGTGCAGCGCCTCCGCGATCTCCTGCTCGTGGTCGACGAGCAGCGTCCGCAGGGCACGCAGCTGCGCCTCGCGCCACGACCGAGGCTTGGTGAGCCCGCTGTCGAAGGCGGCTCGGGCGCTCGCCACCACCTCTGCCGGGGTCCGAGCTGCCGTCGTCTCGAGCAGCGTCTCCGTCATGCGGCCTCCTTCGTCGTCGGTCCCTCAGTCGGCGAGGAGCCGGTGCACCACCGTGTCGGCGAGCAGCCGCCCGCGCCGGGTCAGCACCAGCCTCCGGGAGCCCAGCACCGCGGTCCCGTCAACGAGCCCGTCGGCGATGAGCCCGGCCACCGCGCCGCGTCCCGATCCTCGCAGGTCCGAGACGGGCAGTCCCCCGACCAGGCGTGTGCCGAGGAGCACACGCTCGTCGTAGCGCTGCTCGTCGGTGAGCGACTCACGCGCCTGCGCGGGCGAGGTCCCGGAGGCCAGCCGGGCGGCATACGCACTCGGGTGCTTGACGTTCCACCAGCGCACGCCGCCCACGTGGCTGTGCGCCCCCGGCCCGACGCCCCACCAGTTCGTGCCCGACCAGTAGGCGACGTTGTGCCGGCACCGGGTCTGCTCGGAGCGCGCCCAGTTGCTCACCTCGTACCACCCGAAGCCGGCCGCGGTGAGCAGCTCGTCGGCGAGCTCGTACTTGTCCGCCTCGTCGTCGTCCTCGGGTGCGGCGACGAGCCCGCGGCGCACCTGCGCGGCGAGCTTCGTCCCCTCCTCGACCACGAGGGCGTAGGCCGAGACGTGGTCCGGCTCCAGGGCGATCGCTGTCTCGAGGCTGCGCCGCCAGTCGTCGAGCGACTCCCCCGGCGTGCCGTAGATCAGGTCGACGCTGACCTGGAGGCCCTCGGCCTTCGCCGCCGAGACGGCCCGCGCGACGTTGTCGGGGTCGTGGGTGCGTTCGAGGGTGCGCAGCACGTGCGGCACGGCCGACTGCATCCCCACCGAAACGCGCGTGAAGCCCCCCTCGGCGAGCTCGCGCAGCGACTCGCGCGACACCGAGTCGGGGTTGGCCTCGGTCGTGACCTCTGCGTCGGGGGCGAGCCCGAACCGATCACGTATGCCGTCCAGCACCTTCACGAGGTCGGCCGACCTCAGCATCGTCGGCGTCCCACCCCCGACGAAGACCGTCGAGACGTGGGGCGCTGCCGCACCCAGGACGTCGCCGGCGAGCTCCAGCTCGCGCAGCGCGGCGTCGGCGTAGCTGTCGACGCCGATGCGCGCGCCCGGGCCGCCCAGCTCGGTCAGCGTGTAGGTGTTGAAGTCGCAGTAGCCGCAGCGCACCGTGCAGAACGGGACGTGGACGTAGATCCCGAGGTCGGTCTGCGCGAGGTGCTCGAGCGCTGCGGCAGGCAGCTCACCCGTGGCGGGCGCGGGGTCGCCGTCGGGAAGGGCGGAGGGCGGCATACCTCCATTGTCCCAGCCGTGACGGGGTGCGCCGGCCGGCGGCCCGTCGCTCAGCCGGAGTGGGTCGTGACCCCGTAGCGAGCCCGCGAGCGCAGCGCCCAGCGGGCGGCCGGGACGGAGACGAGCGCGATGACGACCATGAACGCGGCGAGCATGAGCCAGCCGGCCTCGCCCCGGTCGACGCAGAACCAGGTCACCACCGGTGGGGCGACGACCGCGAGCACACTGAAACCGAGGCCGGCGAAGCCCTGGTACTGCCCCTGCCGCTCGTGCGGCGCGAGCCCCATCTGCAGGCCCCACTGGCCGCCCGAGCCGATCATCTCGCCGACGACGTGCACGAGCGAGCCGGCCACGAGGGCGGCGATGGCCACCCACTCGTTGCCGCGCTCGGCGAGCCCCACGACGGCGAAGCCCCCGGCGATCCACCAGGCACCCCGCACGAGGGCGCGGGCGCCCGCCTCGACCGAGTCGGCCCGGCGCGAGAGGCGCACCTGGAAGAGGGCCACCGCGGCGGTGTTGAGGATGAGCAGGATCGCCACCATCACCGGCGGGGCGGCCGTGCGGGCCGAGACGAACAGCGCGAGGCCGAGCTCCATGACGAAGAAGTGCAGCGAGAAGAGCCCGGTGATGACGGTGATGACGACGTAGGGCCAGTCGCGGATCACGGCGAGGCGCGGCTCCCCCTCGGCGCGCGTGTGCGGGGCGAGATGCGGCAGCCGGGTGGTGTTCCAGGCGGCGAATCCGGTGAACACGGCGTTGAGCAGGAACACCCCGACGTAGGCCCAGCGCTGGTCGATCACCAGGGCCGCGCCGCCGAAGACCGAGCCGAGGCCTAGGGCGGTGTTGGTGACGGCACGCAGGTACGCCTTGAAGAGCACCCCTCGCCCGCCCGTGGCCAGCTGCGCGATGACGCCCTGGTTGACCGCCCCGGCGCCGCGCTCGAAGAACGCGAGGACACCGAGCAGCACCGCGAGCATCCACGGTGTCGTGGCGAGGACCGGCGGGGCGCTGAAGACCGCGGCCCCGGCCATGAAGGCGGTCAGGACCTTGCGGGGACCTTTGGAGTCCCCGAGGTGGCCGGCGGGCACCTGCACGACGATGCCGACGATCGCCGAGACGGACATCGCCAGCGCCACCTCGGTCGCGCTGAAGCCCACCTGACGGGTGAAGTAGAGGGCGCTCGTGGTGAGCACCGCCCCGGCACCGAAGCGGTTGGCGAAGGAGCCGAGGGCGAGGATGCGCAGGTCCCGGTCGACGGGGATGCCCCGGTGGGTCAACGGTGGGTGCGTCGTGGCCGTCACGGCAGGCTCCTCGGTGTCTCAGATATCTTGACGTCAAGATATCTGAGGGTCGACGGTCCGGCGCAATGGGTTTTCGCCCTTCGGCATATGGTGCAGGGGTGTACCGCCCCAACTGGATCGAGCTCGACGGCGTCGTCAACATGCGCGACCTCGGAGGGATGGTGACAGCCGGCGGCGACACCGTGCGCCCGCACCGGCTGCTGCGCTCCGACAACCTGCAGGACCTCACCCCCGAAGCCGTCGAGGTGCTCGTCTCGCGCGTCGGTCTGCGCGACGTCGTGGACCTGCGCACCCACGTCGAGGTTGCGAAGGAGGGCGACGGACCGCTGCGCGCCGTCCCGGTCGTACGCCACCACCACCACACGCTCTACCGCGAGGACAGCCTCGAGTCGGGCATCCCGGCGGCCGAGCGGGCCCTGCCGTGGGAGAGCGACGAGCGCCGGTACACCTCCACGGCCGGCTCTCCCGACCCTGCGAACGGCTCCCCCGAGCCGGCGAACGCGCCGGAGCGGCGCCCCAGCCACGACGAGTTCTGGTCGGAGCACTACCTCAGCTACCTCGCGAGCCGACCCGACTCCGTGGTCGCCGCGCTGCACGCCATCGCCGCGAGCGACGGCGCCGTGGTCGTGCACTGCGCGGCCGGCAAGGACCGCACGGGCACCGTCGTCGGACTGGCACTCAAGGTCGTCGGCGTGCCCGACGAGCTCGTCATCGCCGACTACGCCGCGTCCGCCGAGCGCGTCGGCGCCATCATGGACCGCCTGCGGGTCAAGCCCGCGTATGCCGCCAACCTCCGTGACAAGACCGTGGCCCAGCAGTCGCCCACGACCGACACGATGCGCCTGCTCCTCGCCACGCTCGACGAGCGCTTCGGCGGAGCGCTGGGCTGGCTCGCGACCCGGGGCTGGACCCGCAGCGACACCGACCGCCTGCGCCGCAAGCTGCTCGACGACTGAGGGCCGCGCATCGGCGGCTGAGCGGCATTTGGATGGACACTCGGACCTGCTCTGACACCGCCGTGCCGATGATCGGACGTCGCGATCCCTCTTGTGAGGGGGCCTCGCTCAGCCGGTGATGGCGCCTCGGGGGCGCGCGCGGACCACTGCGCGGGTCAGCCGAGGGATGCCATTGAGGAGGCGGTGCTCGGCATTGCGCGCAACACCGTCGGCTGCCTCGAACGAAAGATCGTCGGCGAGGCGCACCACGGCCTCGGCGTGCACCTCGTGGCCCACCCAGCGCATACGAATTTCGTCGACCCCCAGGACGCCTGGCACGCCGGCGACAACGGTCTCGGCGGAGTCGACGAGCTCGGGCTCCACGCCGTCCAGGAGCCGACGGAAGACGTCTCTGACGGCGGTGCGCAGCACGAGGAGGATGGCGACGGTGATCAGCAGGCCGACCATCGGGTCGGCCCAGCTCCACCCGAGGGCGACGCCGCCGGCGCCGATGAGGACAGCGAGGGAGGTGAGCCCGTCGGTGCGGGCATGGTGACCGTCTGCGACGAGGGCTGCCGATCCGATGGCCTTTCCCTCGCGGATCCGGAAGACCGCGACCGCTTCGTTGCCCAGGAAGCCGACGAAGCCCGCGAGGGCGACCCAGCCGAGGTTGTGCACCGGGGCCGGGTTCACGAGTCGGTCGATCGCCTGCCAGGCGGCGATCACCGCGGACAGGGCGATCATGGCCACGACGAAGAGGCCGGCAAGGTCTTCGGCCCGACCCAGGCCGTGGGTGTACCGGCGCGTCGCGGCGCGGCGGCCGAGAACGAAGGCGATCCACAGCGGGATGGCGGTCAAGGCGTCGGAGAAGTTGTGGATCGTGTCGGCCAGCAGTGCCACCGACCCGGAGACGAGGACGACGACCAGCTGCAGGATTGCGGTGGCGCCGAGCCCGAGGAGGCTCAGACGCACCGCTCGGATCCCGCGCGCACTGGACTCCAGCACCTCATCGAGGGAATCTGCGACGTCGTGCGAGTGGGGCATGACGGCGTGCCGCAACCGTGCCCACAAGCCCGATCCATGGTCGTGGTCGTGGTCGTGGTCGTGACCATGGTCGTGCAGCGGAATCGGGCTCGAGGTCGAACTCATTCGCGCCATGCTATCTGCACACCTATGAAGGTACGAACTCACGTAGGCTGCAGTGCATGCATGAGGCGCTCCCCAACCTGTCGATGCCTGAGGACGAGCAGGCGCACCTGGCCGCCGAGACCTTCCGGATGCTGGCGGATCCCACCCGGATCAAGCTGTTGTGGGCCCTGCTGCAGGGCGAGTCCTCGGTGACGTGCTTGGCCGAGCTGGCGGGCGTGAGTCCGACGTCGGTGAGCCAGCACCTGGCGAAGTTGCGGCTGGCCGGGCTGGTTCGTGGCCGCCGCGAGCGCACGTTCATCTACTACACGGCGGCCGACACCCACGTGCACGCGTTGCTCGCCGAGGCGCTGTTCCATGCCGACCACACCGACCGCGACCTCGGTGCCGAAACCGACCACCAGCACCCGATGCCAGCCGCTGAGCGCGCTTGAGCCAGGCGGGACCCGTATCCGCTCTGCGCTGTGACCCAACGCTCGACTGGTTGGTCGCCGCGGGTGCCACCTACCAGGTCAACGGAGGGTGGGCGGTGGACGCGTTGGCCGCTCGGGAGACACGACAGCACCACGACCTGGACGTCTTCGTCGACTCGACCACCGTGCCGCCTCTCTTGGAGTGGCTCCAGGACCGCGGGTACCACATCGCAGAAGACCGGCAACCCGTGCCTGTGGAACTGGCCGCCGAGCGTGGACGCATCGACGTGCATCCCATGGAGATCCACGCCAACGGTGACGGGATTCAGCGCGGCCTCGGTGAAGAGGTCTTCGTCCACGCGGTCCAAGATCGGACGGTAGGTGTGATCGGCGGCCGAGATGTCATCGTCGCGTGCGCGGCACGGCTGCGGGAGCTGCGGACTGGCTATCAGCTACGGCCGGTCGACGTGCACGACCTCGAGGTTCTCGACCCCCTTTGACTCCTTTTGACTGGCATCCTCTATCCGCTGTTGCCGCAGGTGGCGTCTCTTGCCGTCCTGGTTCCCATGGGCCCGCTCGGATTCCCTCCTCCCGGACTCTGGCCGGCGAAGAGCCGTCGATCGGCTGCGGGTAGAGCCGAGGCCACGACCCTGATTCGCAGATACCACCGCCGACGCCGCGGCGCTGGGTGTAGACCGGATCCATCCGGCTCTGCACGAGGGGCCGCTGGCAGAAGGGTAGTGACCCATGATCACAGCACAGCGGCGGCGGGTCCGAGGAGCTCTTGCCGTTGCCGGAGCGCTTGCGATGTCGGGCGCAACGGTGACCGGAGCCATGGCGAGCCCCACACCGACGGCGTACGTCTGCACCGGCGGCCAGATCCCCACGGGCAGCTATGCCAGCATCCGTGTGACCGGGGAATGCAGCATCCGTCCCGATGCCGTGATCAACGTCGTCGGCAACATCGACGTCGCTGCTGGCGCTGTGCTCGACGCGCAGAGCGCGCCCTCCACCATCACTGTCGGACACAACGTCACTGCGGCTTCTGGTTCGCTCCTCGGCCTGGGCTGCCAGCCCAGCAACTTCATCGGCAGGTTCGCAGGAGTGCCCTGTGCCGTCGAACCCGCCGGGCACACGGTCATCACTGTCGCCGGCAACGTGTCAGCCAGCGACGCGAATACGGTCCTGCTCAGACAGCTGACGGTGGGCGGGAACGTCACGCTGACCGGAGGTGGCGGCGACATCCCGTGGTCCATCAAGGGCAACACGATCGGTCGCAACCTGACCATCAGCGAAGTGACGGCTGACTGGCTCGGCGTGCAGTTCAACAAGATCGGCGGCAATGCGACGCTGACCGACATCACTGCCACCGACCCCGGCGATCCCGGCCGCACGGTCGCAGTCGTGGAGAACACGGTCGGTCGGAACCTCACGTGCACCGGGCTGGCCCCCGGGGTGTCCGGCGGATTCATTCCCGGCGAGGTCAACCACGTCGGTCACAACGCGAACGGTCAGTGCGCAGCGCTCGTGTGAGGCCCGGAGGGGTGGACCACCTGCGAGTCCGCCGCGCCAACCAGCGGGGAACTCGTGATGCACTCGACCAGATCGACGTCCGGACCCGGTACGACGTCCCCCTAGGCGGCCTCTGGGGAGATGAACACCGCCATCACTGCCAGGCGCCGACTCGGCCAGCAGGCGCATCGACGCCGCCGGCACGAGGTGCGAGCTCACGGCTCGCACCTCGTGCCGGTACGTCCCGTCCGACCAGCCAGCGCCGCCCAGCCCCGTGGTGGAGGTCGTTCCCGGAGCCTTTCTGCGCGTCTCGCCGGCAAGGAAAACGCACGGGCATGCCGCGCAGAGTGAAGTCGCCTCATGCCGGCACTCGGTGTTCATGTGAGTGGGGTGACAGGATCGAACCGTGCCAGATGCCCGTCTGAGATACCCGGATCGCCCGCTGAGTGATGGGCGGATCTGCCTCAGGAGGTGGCGTGAAGCCGATGTGGAATGCGTCCGGCTCGCTGGAACCGATCCCCGCATCCCGCGAGGCACGACCGTTCCCGATCCATTCACGCCCACGGAGGGGCTTGCGTTCATCCATCGGCAATGGAGTCGCGCGGAGAGCGGCGAGGGGTTGTCGCAAGCGGTTGTCGAGGTCGATAGCGGCCGTGCCGTCGGCCTGTTGTGGGTGGCCCTCCGGCCGCAGCCGCACGTCGGCGGGTTGGGGTACTGGATCATCCCGCCTGCACGTGGCCAGGGCCTGGCGACGGCCGCCGTCCGCCTCGTCGTCCCTTGGGCGCTGGACGTGTTGAACCTTCGGCGCTTGGAGGCATGGGTGGAGCCGGACAACGTGGCCTCCCAGCGCGTCCTCCGCGACGCGGGGTTCCAGCTGGAGGGGCGCCTTAGGAACTTCATCACGGTCGAGGACCGGCCCTCGGATGCGCTGGTCTTCTCGGTCATTCCGCCGGAGCCGTGACCCCGAACGCATGGACTGACATGTAAGAGTTCGTTGCCGATCGCGCGGGCCTATCGACGACGAGCCCGATGAGCTCGGGTGAGCATCCAGAGGGACAGCACGAAGGCGGCCGCACCGACCAGGAGCAGCCCGCCTGAGCCAGTGGTCGTGCACGACGAGGCGGCGGCCTCAGCAGAGTCAGCGCAGCTACCGGACTTGTCCGTCAGGGCCGAAACGACCACGACGACCGACACAAGGATCGCGGCCCACCACATCACCAGGCGTGTCACGAGACCATCCTGTCCGACCGCTCCTCGGACGACGCCCGAACATGGCCATTGGATCTCAACCGGCAATCGGACCGCAGGCTTCGATCGCGTACCTACGCTGGCGAGAGAGGCAGTTCTGTGGGGAAGAGTTGCGATGGTACATCCGCGGCGAGGTCGCGATCGAGGCGCCGGTCGAGGACGTGTTCGACCTCGTCGCCGATGAGCGCAACGAGCCCCGGTACAACCGGCGCATCATCCGGGCGGAGAAGGTGGGTGAGGGCCCGGTGGGCCAAGGTCCCCTATTCATCGCTCAGCCGGCGGGGATCGGCTCCGGCGGCGCGATGACGGTCGAAATCCTCGAGTACGAGAGGCCGCGTCGGTTCCGCAACACGATCCGGTCGTCGTTTATGCGCTTCGATCCCCTGAGCACCCGACGCGTCGCACCGGGCGCGTCGTGTCGCCATCCCATCTGCCTCTGGGCACGTTGTCGCGCCGCGGATACCTGCAAACGGACCGCGGCTGTGGTCAGCCGGCGTACGTGCCGAAGCTCCAGCTCGTGCCCTCCGGGTCCGCGACGGAGAACCCGCGCGAGCCGTAGTCGGTGTCCTGCATCGGGCGCAGCACCCGCGCACCGAGGTGCTGCGCGCGCTGCCAGACGGCGTCGGGGTCGTCGGTCACCACGTAGACCGTGGCGCCACCCGGAGCCGTGACGAAGTTCGGATCAGCCCCACCCCGGCTGCTCACCATGACCCGGCCGCCCTCGGGCCACAGCATCTCGCTGTGCCGGATCTGCTCGGGCTCCTCGCCGTCGACGACGATGCCCTCGAGGAAGCCGAGGCCGCGAAGCCACGCCCGTGCCGCGCGAGGGTCGTCGTAGGTCAGGCCGACCCACACGCTGTGGTCGGTGCGCGCCGCGGCCTCCGGCGCCGGCACTCCCGCGTCCGAGGCTGTCGTCGTGTCCGAGCGGGTGTCCGTGTTCGTGTTCGTGTCCATGGCGCCATCGTGGCGCGCGACGCCGGCCGCCGTCTTGGACGAATGCGCAGCCCTGCGTGCCTCCTTGGACTGCGACTCAGTGCGCCAGCACGTCGTCCGTGCGCCAGCGCGTCGGCGAAGTCCCGGCGAGGGCACGCCAGTCGCGGTCCATGTGGGCGTGGTCCGCCCAGCCGCACCTCGTGGCGACGTCGGCCAACGACATCCGCCCGGCCGCCACGAGCGGGACCGACCGTTCGAATCGGGCGACGACAGCTGCCGTCTTCGGGCTGACCCCGAACTCGCCGCCGAACCGGGCCTGCAGCCGGCGCATCGACCAGCCGACCCGGGTGGCCACCTCGCGGATGGGCAGCGCTCCCCCGCTGGCCGTGATGAGTCGCCACGCCTCGTCCACCTCCGGGTCCGGGGCCCCTGTCCGTGGCGCCGCGTCGAGCAGACCGGTCAGCCACGCGTCCACCAGCTCGAACCGCTCGGCCCACGAGTCCGTCGCGTGCAGCCGCTCGCGCAGCGGACCGGCCCCGCGCCCGGCGACGTCCACGAGCTCGTGCGACCGCGCCGAGATCTCGGCCGCGGGCAGGCCGAACAGCGCACGCGCGGCGACCGGGCGAAGGGCGAGCTGGATGCCGTGCTGGGTCCCGTCGTGGTGGATCAGCGTGGGTGCGGCAGCCAGGCCCGCGAGCACCGAGCCGTATGCCGTGGGCGGGCGCCCCGCGTCCGCGACGGTCAGCAGCTCGTCGAGGGGCACGACCAGCGTGACGCTGCCGGACGGCATACCGACGTGGACTCCGGCGGGGAAGCCCGAGATCCGGTAGCCGACCGCCCGCTCCACCCACCGCGAGAGCGCGGGCCCGGGCACGTGCTCGTGGTGCTCGGCACGGGGGCCCGGTGCGTCGGTGGTCGGCTCCACGCCACCACGGTAGGCACGGCACCCAGCCGGACGGGCTACTTCTTGGTCTTGGCCTGGTCGGCGTCGCTCGAGAGGGCGGCCACGAAGGCCTCCTGCGGCACCTCGACCCGTCCGACCATCTTCATGCGCTTCTTGCCCTCCTTCTGCTTCTCGAGGAGCTTGCGCTTGCGGCTGATGTCACCGCCGTAGCACTTGGCGAGCACGTCCTTGCGGATGGCGCGGATGTTCTCGCGGGCGATGATGCGCGAGCCGATGGCGGCCTGGATGGGCACCTCGAACTGCTGGCGTGGGATGAGGTCCTTGAGCTTGCCGGCCATCATGACGCCGTACGCGTACGCCTTGTCCTTGTGCACGATGGCGCTGAAGGCGTCGACGGACTCGCCCTGCAGCAGGATCTGCACCTTGACGAGGTCGGCCACCTGCTCGCCGTCGGGCTCGTAGTCCAGGGAGGCGTAGCCCCGGGTGCGGGACTTCAGCTGGTCGAAGAAGTCGAAGACGATCTCGGCGAGCGGGAGCGTGTAGCGCATCTCGACGCGGTCCTCGGAGAGGTAGTCCATGCCGCGCAGATTGCCGCGCTTCTGCTGGCACAGCTCCATGATGGCGCCGACGAAGTCGCTGGGGGCAAGGATGGTCGCGCGAACGATCGGCTCGCTGACCTCGGCGATCTTGCCCTCTGGGAACTCGCTCGGGTTGGTGACGTGGATCTGCTTGCCGTCGTCCATCGTGACGTCGTAGACGACGTTGGGCTGCGTGGAGATCAGGTCGAGGCCGAACTCCCGCTCGAGCCGCTCACGGACGATCTCGAGGTGGAGCAGGCCGAGGAAGCCGACGCGGAAGCCGAAGCCGAGCGCGGCGGAGGTCTCGGGCTCGTAGACGAGCGCGGCGTCGTTGAGCTTGAGCTTGTCGAGGGCATCGCGCAGGTCGGGGTAGTCCGAGCCGTCGATGGGATAGAGGCCGGAGAAGACCATCGGCTTGGGGTCGCGGTAGCCGCCGAGGTCCTTCGTGGCGGGCTTGCTCGCGTTGGTCACGGTGTCGCCGACGCGGGACTGGCGCACGTCCTTGACGCCGGTGATGAGGTAGCCGACCTCGCCGACGCCGAGCCCCTTGCCGGGCACGGGCTCGGGGCTGATGACGCCGATCTCGAGCAGCTCGTGCGTCGCCTTGGTCGACATCATCACGATGCGCTCGCGTGGGTTGAGGTTGCCGTCGACGACGCGCACGTAGGTGACGACGCCGCGGTAGGTGTCGTAGACGGAGTCGAAGATCATGGCTCGCGCCGGGGCGTCGGCGTCGCCGGTCGGCGCGGGCAGCTGCCGGACGATCTGGTCGAGCAGCGGCTCGACGCCCTCGCCGGTCTTGCCGGAGACCCGCAGGCAGTCCTCGGGCTCACCACCGATGAGCTTGGCGAGCTCCTCGGCGTACTTCTCCGGCTGGGCTGCCGGCAGGTCGATCTTGTTGAGCACCGGGATGATGGTGAGGTCGTTCTCCATCGCGAGGTAGAGGTTCGCGAGAGTCTGGGCCTCGATGCCCTGGGCGGCGTCGACGAGGAGCACGGCGCCCTCGCACGCGGCGAGGCTGCGCGACACCTCGTAGGTGAAGTCGACGTGGCCGGGGGTGTCGATCATGTTGAGCGCGTACGTCGTGCCGTCGAGCTCCCACGGCATCCGCACGGCCTGGCTCTTGATCGTGATGCCGCGCTCGCGCTCGATGTCCATGCGGTCGAGGTACTGGGCGCGCATGGCGCGCGCTTCGACGACACCGGTCAGCTGCAGCATCCGGTCCGCGAGCGTCGACTTGCCGTGGTCGATATGCGCGATGATGCAGAAGTTGCGGATCAGGTCCGGCGGCGTTGCGTTGGGAGCCAACGCGGAGCGGGCCATGGGCGACACGTGGGAGGAACCTCGCGGTGTGGGGCGGAAGTGGACGACATCGGCCGCGGCCGACATCGACCCAGTCTCCCACGTCGTGGCCGCTGCCCGTGCACACCCGGCACCCAGAACGTTCCAGCGCATGCGCCGTCTCCCCGGCGCCCTGTCGACGGCATCATGTCGAGAAGCGGCGGCGCTGATCGACGTCGGGGTGGGAGCCGGACCCACCGGTCCCAGGAAGGAAGGCATCGTGGACACCCTGATCACCCGCTCGGACGCCCGCGAGGACGGCGAGGAGTGGACCGAGAACTACGAACGTCTGCCCGGCGGCGCCGGGGTCAGCCTGATCCTCGAGTCGACGACGCAGGAGGGCGTCGGCCCGCGCCTGCACTCCCACCCGTATGCCGAGACGTTCGTCATCCGGCGCGGCTGGGCCACCTTCACCCTGGGTGCCGGCCCGGACGCCCGTGAGGTCATCGGGCGAAGCGGTCAGGTGCTCGTCGTCCCGGCTGGCACGCCGCACAAGTTCCGCACCGGCCCGGCCGGCTACGAGGCCGTCCACATCCACGCGAACGATCACTTCGTGACCGAGTGGCTCGAGTGACCGTCAGGGTCGCTGCGTCGCGCACGCCCGGGCTTCGAGTCGAGCGAGCGCCTCGTCACGAGCTGGCAGCGGAGCCCACCTGGACCGTCTCACTCGACCCGGGTGCAGCGAGGGAGTGCCGGCGGCGCCGCTCGAGACCGGCGGAGAGCACAGCGACACCCACGCCGAGCACGGCCAGACCGGCGCCGACCAGGCTCGGCGCGCCGTAGCCCCAGCCGGCCGCGAGGACGAGCGAGCCGAGCCAGGCACCCAGCGCGTTCGCGGTGTTCAGCGTCGAGTGGTTGAGAGCGGCGGCGAGCGACTGGCCCTCGTGCGCGACGTCCATCAGGCGCGTCTGCAGCAGCGGCACGACGACCGAGGGAAGCAGCCCGAGCACGAAGACCATGAGCACTCCGAGCCACAGGACGTGCACCGCCCAGCCGAAGACCGCCAGCAGCACCGCGATGGCGGTCAGGGCCCCGATGATGCCCTTGAGCACGCCCACCCGGTTCGCGACGCGACCGCTCAGCACCATGCCGGTGACCATCCCGATGCCGTATGCCGCCAGCACCCACGGGATGTAGCGCTCGTCCAGCCCGGCGAGCTGCGTCATCGTCGGTGTGATGAACGAGTACATCGCGAACATGCCGCCGAAGCCCACCACCCCGATGAGCAGCGCCAGCCACACCTGGCCGCGGCGCAGCGCCCGCATCTCGGCGCGCATGGACTCCTCGCCGCTCGACGGCTGGTGCGGCAGGAACACCGCGATCGCGAGCACGGTCAGCGCCGCGACGGCCCCGACGAGCACGTAGGGCAGGTGCCACGAGTAGCGCTGGCCGAGGAGGGTCGCCACCGGCACGCCGACGACGTTGGCGACCCCGAGGCCGCCGAGGATCGCGGCGACGGCCGCCGTGCGCCGCTGGTGCGACACGAGGGAGGCCGCGACGACCGAACCGATGCCGAAGAAGGCGCCGTGGGGCAGGCCGGCCAGGAAGCGGGCTGCCATCACCGTCGGATAGCTGTTCGCCGCCAGGATCGCGAGGTGTGCCACTGCGAAGAAGGCCATGAGCGCCATGAGCAGCCCCTTGCGCGGGGCCCGGGCCGCGGCGACCGCGATGACGGGGGCACCGACGACGACGCCCAATGCGTATGCCGAGACGTAGTGCCCGGCGGTGGCGATGTCGACGCCGGTCCCCCGCGCGATCTGGGGTAGCAGTCCCATCGTCACGAACTCGGTCGTGCCGATCGCGAAGCCACCGACCGCGAGCGCGAGGATGGCGAAGGTGGTTCGACGTGCTGCGGGGCTCACAAGGGTCTCCGGGTTCGGTCGTCGGTCGGCGATGCCGGCTGCGGCACCTGGCGGCGGGCTCGGATCGCCGTCGACCCGTTCTCGGACGCAAACCGTAACGGCCGCGCCGCTACGGTGATTCCCGTGTCCGCCACCCTCGGGAACCTTCTCGGCCGCCTCCGCGGCATCGTCCGCCGTCCGTCCTCCCCGCGCACCGGGCCCACGCCGGTGCTAGCCACGACGCCGGGGCGCTACCCCGGAGACGCGACGCGGCTGCCCGACACCACCTACTCCCCTCGCCCGGACGGGCGCCCCGACCCCGGCGAGATCGTCTGGACGTGGGTGCCCTACGAGGAGGACCACAGCCAGGGCAAGGACCGCCCCGTGCTCGTCATCGGCCGCGAGGGCCGGTGGCTCGTGGCCCTGCCGCTGACCAGCAAGGACCACGACCGGGACGCGGAGCAGGAGCGGCGGGCCGGACGCGAGTGGGTCGACATCGGCACCGGCGCCTGGGACACCCGCGGGCGTCCGAGCGAGGTACGCGTCAACCGACTCGTCCGGGTCGACCCCGAGCGGGTGCGCCGGGAGGGCGCGGTGCTACCGCGCGACCGATACGAGCAGGTCGTCGCCGCGGCCCGCGCACTGCGGCAGGGCTGACGCAGAACGGGCCCGCCACCACGAGGTGACGGGCCCGGTCGGACGAGCAGGGTGCGTCAGAGCGACGCGACCTTCTTGGCCAGCGCCGACTTCTTGTTGGCGGCCTGGTTCTGGTGGATGACACCCTTGGACACGGCCTTGTCGAGCTTCTTCGAGGCGGTCTTCAGGGCGTCGGCCGCAGCGTCCTTGTCGCCGGCGTCGGCGGCCAGGCGGACCTTGCGGACCCAGGTGCGAAGCTCGCTCTTGACGGCCTTGTTGCGCTCGGTGCGCGTGCGGTTCGTCTTGATGCGCTTGAGCTGCGACTTGATGTTTGCCACGTTGATGGTTTCTTTCGTTCGGTCGGATGGTTGCCGTTAGAGGGCGGCAAAGCTGCTCGGGACCGGGCGTGGGGACACCCTGCGTGAGCAGCTCTGGGTGGAGCATGCATGCGCACACGACCTGAGCGCGCACGCGAGGATCAAAGTTACCAGCGTCGTCGGCGCTCGACCAAACCGGCCGTATGCCGCCGAGCAGGTACGCGGGTCAGTGGGCCGAGCGCGCGCGGGCGATGGTGAGGATGGCCCGCTCCACGGCATACACCGGGTCGCGGCCGCCGCCCTTGACCTCGAAGTCGGCAGCGGCGACGGCCTGAACGGCGACGGCGAGGCCGTCGGCGTTCCAGTGGGTGACGGCGCGGCGCGCCTTGTCGATCTGCCACGGGGCCATCCCGAGGCTCTTCGCGAGCTGGGCGGAACTGCCCCGCCCGGCCGCGCCCACCTTGATCAGCTGCCGCAGCTGGGAGGCGATGACGGCCACGATCGGCACGGGGTCGACGCCGGTCGCGATGGCGTGCCGCAGCAGGCGCAGGGCCTCGCCCGACTGCCCGGCCACGGTCGCGTCAGCGACCCGGAAGCCGGTCGCCTCGACCTTGCCGCCGTGGTAGGTGTCGACGACCGCGTCGTCGACAGTGCCCTCGGTGTCGGAGATGAGCTGGCTGCAGGCGGCCGCGAGCTCGCGGACGTCCTTGCCGACGGCCTCGATGAGGGCGCGCACGCCCTCGCTGGTGATCTTGCGCCGGGCGCCCGCGAACTCCTTGAGCACGAAGTCGGTCTTGTCGCGGTCGGTCTTGATCGCCGGGCACTCGATGACTCGCGCCCCGGCCTTGCGCATCGTGTCGAGGACCTTCTTGCCCTTCATCCCCCCGCCGTGGGCGACCACGAGCCCGAGCTCGGGGTCCGGCGTCGCGAGGAGCGCGAGCAGGTCGAGCTGCAGCTCGTCGGGTGACTCGTGCAGGTCGCGCACGACGATGGTCTTGGCGCCGCCGAAGAGCGACGGGCTGGCGTGCATCTGCAGCGCGCCCGACTCGTAGGTGGCCGGGTCGATGCGGATGACCTCGACGTCGTCCGGAGCCGCCTGCAGCACGCCGGTGACCGCGCGCTCGACGAGGATGCCCTCAGGTCCGGTCACAAGGACGAAGGGCGGGGCGGCCGGGTCGGTCATGGCGCCAACTGTGCCATGCGGGTGCGACACCCGACTGCGGCAGCCCGGCGCCTCGGACACGACGCTCCTATGGATCGTCAAGTGGTTGCGGGTGGGTGTTCGAGGGTTCGGAAGAGGTCTCTGGCGATGTAGCGCTTGAGGCAGCGTTTGATCT